>JAAZNU010000318.1 GCA_012798135.1 Veillonellaceae bacterium
CAGGATGCCGGGTGATATGACACACAAGCACTGGTCAAATGCGGCGGAACCCGGGGAGGGATCAATTCGGGAGACCTGAGATGAGGGACAGTCACAAGTGGCTGTCGCGCTTATCGTGCTTCGGGGCTTCTACTCGCCCCGAAGCCAGACCAGCCGGACCGTGCCGAGTGCTTGCGCTGGGCACGGCCGGCTGGTAAGATTGCGTCATGTCGCGCCATCACAATCTGTGGCAGGACGGCGCGGGCTGGTTCTGGACCAGCACCATCGTCGAGTGGACTCCTGTGCTGAGGAGCCCTCGCGCTGCCGCGCTGCTGCTCTCCATCTGGGACAGCCGTCGCGAGCGCTTTAGCGTCCGAATTCTGGGCTACGTAGTGATGCCTGAGCACTTCCACATCCTGCTGTGGGGGCCGTCGGCAGACAGCGTTCGGAAGTTCCTGGAGCAGAGCCTGCGCACCTTCTCGTGCGATATCACGGCAATGACGGCCCGTGCGGCGGGGGCTGTGCCAGACTCCGGAGGATTGGCCCTTCTCCAGCGCCTCCTGGTATGATTGCGGCAGCGGCCCACTGCGGCTCGACTCGACGGAGGAGATGCTATGACGCGAGAGCAGGATAGCCTTCGGGGCGAAAAGAAGCCCCGAAGCACGGGAAACTGGCCATGGGCACAAGCAACTTTGCGTTGCGGGGTGCCTTTATCGATGAGTATGCCTCTCATATGGGTACAAGCCGCGCGCATCTGGTCTCCTACGGCGAGGCGATGCTCAGCCAGCAGGCCATTCGCACCGTGGCTCAGATCATCGAAGCGACTGGGGATGTGAACTGGTGGAACTAGACAAGCTTCGAAGCTGGGGAGACGACGACTACTACGGGGACGTTCTGCCGCTCCTGCCGCCGCTTGTGCAGTTGTGGGTCACATCTCCCACCGTGAAGGAGCTAGCCTCTAGACTGCTTCGTGCCAGACTGTGGCTTCAGATCCAAGGCGTTCCGCACGACCGCTTCGCAGCCCTTGACTTGTTTGATGCAGTGGTCGCCAGCTTGCACTGCGAAATAGGGCAGGACTACCCCGCGCAGGAGGTCACGTCTGACTGGGGCTTGATAGAGGAATGCCTGATGGTAGTGCATAGTTCACTGCGGAGAGTGTGTTCCAAGGAAGGACTGGATATCGACGAACCGGTCCCTCAGGAGATGCTACTGAAGATGGCCGCCTTGCTTGTCCAGGCGCCCAGAGGGCCTGCAGCCTCGGAGATAGCCGCTTCTTCGAGGCGGCTGTCGCAGGCACTGGCTGCGGCTGTGCGCGGAGTCTGCAGCAGCGACTTTGAGCGTCTGCTGCGGGAAATGAATGATGCAATCAGCGACCTGATCGGGTACGACTAGTGCTAGCTGTTCCTAAGCCTCCCTGTGGCCGCACCTGGCCGTGTGACGGGAAACTCTGCTGGCTAGCCTTCAGGCTCGGGCGTTCCCGCGATCCGGACACTTGGACAATGTGCCCGTTCTGCAACCGCCTATCGGGCCGCGTGGATGCCGTGCAGAACGTGTGGTGC
>JAAZNU010000247.1 GCA_012798135.1 Veillonellaceae bacterium
CAACGCCTCAACGACGGTACCTACCAGAAACAGATGGCGTTCGCAATCTGCTGCGGCGTTCTCGATTACTGCAACGGCGTATCGGCGGGCTGAGCCCGCATGCACGGCCCATGTTATCGTCAGGCGGACCTTGCCCGCACAGTCTAAGAAATAGCTCCCGGGGATGGGGAGCGGGCACATCCCGCCGCCGCTTGTATTTTTGCCGCTGAACTCATATAATGGAAAAAACGGCAGAAATGAAGGGTTGGCATGGCAGGTAAAGCAAAAAGCGTTTACATATGTTCCCAGTGCGGGTTCGAGTCCCCGAAATGGTTCGGCAAGTGCCCCGGGTGCGGCCAGTGGAATACCATGCAGGAAGAAATCCGCGAGCCGGCCGCGCAGAGGTCTTTTTCCCATGCGGCCGCGCGCGGTGCTGCGCGGATGGTCTCCATCACGGACGTCAGCACCGAAAAGGAAGAGCGGTACCATACCGGCTTAAGCGAGCTGGACCGCGTCTTGGGCGGCGGAATCGTGAAAGGCTCCCTGATCCTCATCAGCGGAGAGCCGGGCATCGGGAAATCCACCATCCTGCTGCAGATATGCGGCAGCCTGTGCCAGGACGCGAAGGTCCTGTAGGTGTCGGGGGAGGAATCCTCCAGGCAGATTAAGCTTCGGGCGGAAAGGCTCGGCGTCAGCAGCGGGAATCTGTTCCTCCTGACCGAGACGGACATCCAGGCGGTGATCGAGCAGATCCGCGAGGCCAGACCGGACCTGGTCATGATCGATTCCATCCAGACCATGAATCTGACGGACCTCAGTTCTTCGCCCGGCAGCGTGACGCAGGTCAGGGAATGCACGTCCGCCGTCATGCGTACGGCAAAAACGCTTGAGATCCCGGTCATCGTCGTAGGCCATGTCAATAAAGACGGCGCAATCGCCGGGCCGAAGGTGCTGGAGCATATCGTCGACACGGTGCTGTATTTCGAGGGCGACCGCCGGCTGTCGTACCGCATCCTTCGCGCCGTGAAAAACCGCTACGGGTCGACGAACGAAATCGGCGTGTTCGACATGGAGGAGGACGGGCTTCGGCAGGTGGAAAATCCGTCGCTGGCGCTGCTTTCCGGCAGGCCGACGAATGTTTCCGGCACCTGCGTCACGTGCGCCATCGAGGGCTCCAGGCCGATCCTGGCGGAAATCCAGGGGCTTGCCACCACCTCGGGCTTTGGCACTCCCCGCAGGATGGCCACCGGTTTCGACTACAACCGCATGTCTCTTTTGCTGGCCGTTCTGGAAAAGCGCGCCGGATTTTATTTTTCCAATCTTGACGCCTATGTAAACGTCGTAGGCGGATTTCGCCTCGACGAGCCTGCGAGCGACCTTGCGGTCGCGCTTTCTCTTGTTTCAAGCCTGAAGGACAGGCCGATCCGCGACGACGCGGTGGTATTCGGAGAAATCGGCCTTGCGGGAGAGCTGCGCTCCGTAACGCATGTGAAAGCGCGCATCAACGAAGCGGAGCGGCTGGGATTCGGAAGATGCATCCTCCCGCGCCAATGTCTGCAGCAGGCCGGCGGCAGGCCGGACACCATCCGGCTGATTGGGGTCAAAGACGTGCGGGAGGCTTTTGCGGCTGCTGCGGAGACGTAACGTCCGGTTCGCGCGGACTCACCTTGATGCAGTGTACGCAGCCGTCGCCGGTGTAGTTTGTAATCGCCGAGGGCATTTCGAGCGAGCAGTACCCGTCTTTCTGATAGACGCAGTCTATATCGCACTGAATCATGCTCATAATCGCTGTCACCTCAAAAATATTTTGTAAAGCCGCGGCCAAAATTATTCATGCGGCCGCCGCTTTTCGGCTAATAATTTCTCCTTCTCATCACACAATAACCATAGTCGGGGGGATGAGAATTGAGATGAACCGGTACACAGTGCTTGCAGTTTCCACAGTATTTGCAGTCGGGGCGGTCCTGCTTTCGGGCCGGCTTGTAAAAAATTCCATTGTAAAGGTTTCCGCCGTCCGCCTGACGCCGGAAACGGCGGAAGAGACCATTCTCTGCACTGGAAGGGTGGAATCGCTGGACGACAGCAAGGTCTA
>JAAZNU010000325.1 GCA_012798135.1 Veillonellaceae bacterium
GATCCGTATCCGTGGTTTTCGCAACAAGAAGGTCAGACTGATGAATACAACCTTTTTTTTGAATATCCATATGCGGTCATCCCTCTTGAAATAAACATATATTTGACCCATCCATCATCAGATAATTTTTCTATTTCAGTAGCAAATAAATTGGATAAACTGAGTGAACAGGTCTATTCTGGAGAGATTCCATTCAATGGGGATTGCCCATCCATATTTACCCTTCCACTTACAACGGCATACCCTGTTGACCATATTACTTTGAGGCTTTCAGATCCTGAGAATCCCGTACAGATCAGTTCAATCGAATTGGTCGGAATACTACCTTATGCTGAGGAAATCCAACCTGCATGGCGTATCGCTATTCCAGCCGATGATCTTACAGCTTCAGATAGCCATTTTCCGGGTGGAATGACAATAGACGGGGATCATAATATCTACCTGGCAAACGGGCAAAACGGATTACTGAAATTAAATCAGGATGGTGAATTGATATCTACCTACTTAAGCAACGAAACTCATATTTATTCCGATGTTTTTATCGATCAGTTCAGCAATATCTTAGTAACTGATGTTCTTACAAAAGAATTCATAGCATTAAGTAAAAATGGCACCCTGAATACATCTGGTGGAATGGATTTTTCTATATATAGCCCCAGGGCGGTAGCTGTCAGTCCATTCAATGGAAATGTATATCTGCTCGACGTGGGTGACATTGTAAATAGAATTCAGGTTTACACTAGTGATACTGGTGAATACTTGCATGAAATTGAACTGGAACCGGCGGAATACCCTAGCTACAAAGGTCTGGTTTTTGATTCAGATGGATTTTTATACACTCTGGATAGCCGAAAAGGCAGCATTATTAAGATAAATGTGGATGAAAAGATGGTTGTTTCAGAAATAGCACAAAAGTATCTGCATAATGTAGGAATTATGGACTTAGCGATTGATGGTGTGGGGAACTACTATATTTTACTTTCCAACAGTCCTGAAAACATCGCTGTTTATATATTGGATGGGAATGGAGAGATGGTGAAGCGGTTTGGAGATCTTTCTTATGATGGCAGCCCGACTGAGCAAGGTACATTTTCATTCCCTGTCAGTATTGCCGTATCCAGTGATGGCAACTTGATGACAATTTGTGAAAATGGGTATCTAACCGCCTACCGTTTTGGCAAATAATGGTGTTAATATTTTCATCTAACTGGAAGCTACAATGCGATTGCGTCCCAGTTTTTTTGCTTTGTACATTTCCATATCTGCCGTATGAAGTACTTCTTCAAACCGTTCATACCTGTCTGAATAACTTGTCGCCCCGATGCTTACTGTGACATTAAATTCATGATCATCTACCTTAAGCGGATAAATCTCGACTTCCTGTTTAAGCCGTTCTGCCAGTTCAATTGCACCAGATAAGGAAGTTTTCGGAAGGATAATTGTAAATTCTTCTCCCCCGAGACGACCCACAATATCAGAACCACGCACAGTGTTCAGGCAAATATCTGCCAGGGATTTTAAAACCTGATCACCGAATCCGTGTCCATAATCGTCATTTACTTTTTTAAAATGGTCAATATCAATCATTAATACTGAAAATTGCGTGTTTTTTCTTTGTGCATCTTGGAAAATGCTTAATCCCTCTTCCATAATATACCTGCGATTATATAAACCTGTGAGCGGATCCGTCATTGCCTGCTGATGATATGTCAGTTCAC
>JAAZNU010000087.1 GCA_012798135.1 Veillonellaceae bacterium
ATCTTGTCATCGCGAGCGAAGCGTGGCGATCCCCGTTTTCTTATATTAAAACTCTTGTAGTTCACTTCCCTTTCGCCGCGTCCAGCCGACACCAGGCGTAGAGCGCGTCGTACACGTCGAATTGATGCTCCAGGTTTTCCATGTCTTCCGGGAAGCGCAGACTGAAACCGGTTGCGATGGCTTCCAGCCCGCGCGCGATGGGGTCGCTGTCGATGTCCTCATCTACATCCGCGCCGTGGACGATCTTGGCCAGGCGCAGCAGCCCGGGTTCCTTCAGCCCGTATTTGAGGATGATGGACTCGAACGAGCAGCGCCCCTCGTGATGTCCCAGCTCCACCCCCTCCACGTCGAACGGGATCGCCCCCGTTTCCGCGGCAATGCGCGCCACCTCACTATTGGGCACGAACAGGAATTCGGCGTCGCTATCGATAAAGCGCGTGATCAGCCACGGGCAGGCTACGCGGTCAACATGCACATGAGAACGGGTAATCCAGATCATATTTGGGCTCCTTGTTTGTGATAGTGAAGATTATAGCGTAAGGGCGCATATTCGATGGTTATAATTCAACCATTAAGGGGTCCCGCATTGGCAGGAGGAGGGTCACCATGGCTCAATTGATCTACTCGGTGATCACGTCACTAGATGGTTACATCGAGGATAAAGACGGCAGTTTTGACTGGGCAGCGCCAGACGAGGAAGTACACGGCTTTATCAACGACCTCGAACGGAGCGCCGGCACCTTTTTGTTCGGACGGCGCATGTACGAAACCATGAAGGTCTGGGAGACTGATCCGAGTTTTACCGCCGACTCCCCCATCCTGCGCGACTACGCGGAAATATGGCAGGCAGCCGATAAGATCGTCTATTCCACCACCTTGAAAGCCGTCCCCACCCGCAGAACGCGGCTGGAGCGCACCTTTGACGCGAAAGCCATCCGCAACCTGAAAGACTCTGCCGGGTGCGATATCCTCATCGGTGGACCGGGGCTGGCGGCGCATGCCTTCCGCGCAGGGCTGGTGGACGAGATCCAGCTCTTCCTGGCGCCGGTCATCGTCGGCGGCGGCAAACCCGCCCTCCCTGCCGATGTGCGCCTGGAACTCGAACTGCTGGAGCAGCGACGCTTTGGCAGCGGCGTGGTCTTCCTGCGCTACCGCGTGAGGGATTAAAGCGCAGCCTGGAACAACCATGTGATGACCAAGCGGTTAAATATGCACATGAGATCGGGCGATCTAGATAATATTTTGGTTCCTTGCTTGTGATTGAAGAGGATATAGCCCTAGTTTCCACAAAGATTTAACAGGGGTACTTGGTGAAAAAACAGAATAACACTACAGCTTGTTTTGTTTTTACCATATAATAAAATAGCTTACCTTTATTTATTATCCTTTTGAACTATTGATTCCATAATTTCTTCCTAGCATTTGGTTTTTTAGGGATATTGAACTTTGTAAATAAAATTAGGAGGGATTTTTGAGAAAAAAACTTCAAGGGTTCTTCGACCGCATAAAACGGGTATTAATTTCTTTTCCTGTGAGTCTAATTATTGGGGTATTGGTTGGGATTATTTTATCTATGATGATGTTAGGTTGGAATGCCTTTTTTCTTGGCGTGATATTAACTGTTGTAATAGAAGAATTTTTAAAATGGTCTGTGATAGCAATTAAAGAATGGCAAAAAACACACCCTATTAAAAAGTTGTTAGGCCCAATTGCAAATGGGGAGGAGTGTTATTTGTTTTTCTCGTCTTTTTTTCGGGATTTAGAAAAGCCTGATGAGTTTAAACTACTACGGCCCAACTTAAAAAAGACAGGTCCAGATATAGAAGTAATAGGGCCTGATTTTCTCCTTGGAGAATCAGACGCACTAACCCTCGCTTTAATTATGAGTCTATTATCTATAGCTTCTGTAAAACCGAATAAAATTTCTGTTGAACGAGGTGATTTGGCTAGCAAGCAATGGGTTGTTAATAGCTTTTGTATCGGGGCGCATAATCCATTAACTCGTGAAATACTAACAAAATTTAACAATCCTTTTTTTATTTTTGATAACAATTACACCGTCATAACTAAACCAGATTTACCACCAGCCAGCATACGCCAAGGAAAAGAAATCAAGAAAGGTGTATATATTACACCTCATTTTGACACCGAGCCAACAGATTATGGAATTATTCTAAAATTACGTAATCAGTTTCAAGTTGAAAAAAAGATTATTTTTATTATTGCCGGTATTGGCCCGGCTGGGACTAGTGGCGCGGCATATTATTTACTTACCCACTTTAAAGAGGTGTCGACATTAGGAGATGAATTCGGTTTATTAATTCAAGTCCCTTGTGGTTTTCAATCTGCAGTTAAGGTCGAATTTGATTCTTGCGCGCAGTATTATGAAAAACACTAGATAAAGGAGAAAACAAATGGGCAAGTCGCCAAGGATTACAAATAATAAAACAACATGCCCAAATTGCGGGAATGATATGGGTAATGGCTATTCTTATACGGGAGGTACGGCTACAAAAATGAACGTTAGTGAAGTTTCTACTACAGGTTCGATGGTTGAAGTTCTTTACATGAGTCAAATTATGTATACTTGTAAGCATTGTGGGGCTACTCTATTAAAGCCCAGCAACTAGAATACATTTTTAGGTTGAACTGGTTCGACGTGACATATTTGAGCTTTACTATTGGATCGAACAATAATTATCCTTTGCTTCAAAAGTCGGCCGATCAAATTCGGGTTAATTTTTATTATTTATTTCCATGTTGAAATGTTCCATTTTGCAAAAATTATGAGATAATATTGCTAGAAAATAATTTCTACCATTCGAATATTTGAATTGTTTTATTTAATACTTAGGATCAACTCCAATAATCAAATCCCAGTTGTTTCTTTTCGTTTTTAATAATCG
>JAAZNU010000130.1 GCA_012798135.1 Veillonellaceae bacterium
CCACGCGGTACGGGCAAGACGAGCGTCGCGCGCATTTTGGCACATGAAATTAATAAGCTACCCTATGACGGAGACGACTCGCATCTTGATATCATTGAAATTGACGCGGCTAGTAACAACGGCGTCGACGATATCAGGAGCCTACGCGAGAAGGCGCGTGTTGCACCAGCATCCGCGAAGTATAAAATCTACATCATTGACGAGGTGCATATGCTCTCAAAACCAGCATTTAATGCGCTGCTTAAAACACTCGAGGAGCCGCCAGCACATGTTATTTTTATCTTGGCGACGACCGATGCCGACAAACTACCAGATACTATTTTAAGCCGGGTCCAGCAATATTATTTCCGACCTATCAGCACAAACATCATCACCAAGCATCTCATGGACATCGCGAAGAAAGAAGGTTTCGCCATTGAAGAATCGGCCGCTCGGTTAATCGCCGAACAGTCACGCGGTGGTTTTCGGGATAGTATCAGCCTGCTTGATCAACTTTCAAGTCTTGCAAGCAAAAAGGAGCCTTTGACTGAAACCCAGGTTGGCGCAAGTTTAGGGCTCAGCGACCAGTCCTTGATACAGCGCCTACTTAAAGCGTACGATGAGACGGATAGAAAGACGGTTTTGGACATATTGCGCGAACTAGAGGAACAAGGCGCCGACCCGCACACGACGGCGAATCAGCTGCTTGGTTTACTAAGGCAACGATTGGTAACGCATCCGTCAGACGTCTCTCTCATATCTCAGCTCATTGAAGTGACGAAACATCCTCACCCGGACCTTAAACTATTGACCGCATTGCTTTCCCAATCAAAAGCCACTAAACCAACCCCGCGACTTGCTTCGCAGGTCGAGGAACCAAAAGTCACGTATGCCACAGCTAAAGCACGTTCGACCCCCCAGAAACCCAAAGAGCTGACCAAAGAATTACCCCAAGAGGCCGAGCGCGACAAATCTCTCGAAAAACCGGAACCGACCCCAAAGAAAAAGCCCGTCAAGACAGAGATGCCTGTGGAGCTCAATTGGCAGACATTCGTTAGTAGCGCCAAAGAAGTTTCAATGGGTTTATTTAGCCTGCTATCAAAATGTGAATATGTTTACAATAATGGCGAGTTGACACTATATGCCGGCACACACTTTGCCAAAAAGATGCTTGACGACGCCAAAAATCGACCGCTCATTAGTCAAGTACTGGAATCCAGTCAAGGAGGAGACATACCGGTGACGATTACCGCGGATCATAAGCCTCCGTCCGATGAGAATATCGCGGCGGTCGCTGCAATGATGGGTGGGGGAGAAGAAGTAAATTTAGAGGAACTCGCATGAGCGACAAAACTGTAGGAAAACTGCCACCGCAAAATATCGATGCCGAAAAAAGCCTGCTTGGCGCAGTGCTTATTGATGAGGAGGTGTTGGCGGATGCTACTGAACACGTAAAACCACAGGATTTCTATGACAAAAATCATGCTCTAATCTTTGGAGCGATGGTAAGATTGTTCGAAAAGCATCGTCCGGTTGACCTTCTCACACTCACCGACGAACTCAAGCGCAAAGACGAACTTGAGGTGATTGGCGGTTCGGCATTCCTAACCGAGTTAACCAACTACGTGCCGACTGCTGCCCACGCCGCCGCCTATGCCGAAATGGTCGCCCAAAAGGCTGTTCGCCGCCGGCTCATTCGCGCAAGTGGTGATATTACCGAACTGGGATACGACGAGTCGACCACGACGCAAGAACTACTCGAAAAGGCCGAAGCGGAACTGTTCAGCGTGTCCGATCAGTCGCTCAAACAAGACCTGGTAAGTATTGAGCAAATCCTCATGGACAGCTTTGACCGCATTGAAGAGCTTCATAAAAACAAAGGCGAGCTGCGTGGCGTGCGCACGGGCTACCGCGACCTCGATAACATGACGGCCGGGCTGCAACGCTCCGACCTTATCGTCCTGGCGGCTCGACCGGCAATGGGTAAAACGACCTTGGTGACTAATCTCGCCTACAACGTGGCCACGATTGAAAAGCAGCCTGTGCTATTCTTCAGCCTAGAGATGAGCAAAGAACAGCTGGTCGATCGTATGCTCGCCGATGCCGCCAATGTTGACTCATGGAATATTCGTACCGGCAAATTGACCGACGAGGACTTCTTGAAACTAAGCGAAGCATCCGGCGAATTGGCAGATGCGCCTATCTTTATCGATGACACTCCTGGCTTGACAGTGCTCGAAATGCGCACGAAAGCCCGCCGCAAAAATCACGAGTCTCCGCTCGGATTGATTATCGTCGACTATTTGCAGCTCATGCAAGGTTCGGGCAGACATGATGGCAACCGCGTTCAAGAGGTGTCGGAAATCTCGCGAGGCCTCAAGTTAATCGCCCGCGAGCTCAACGTGCCTCTCATCGCCCTAAGCCAGCTGAGTCGTACCGTCGAAAGCCGCACGCCTCCAATCCCGCAACTATCCGACCTTCGCGAGTCCGGATCCATTGAGCAGGATGCCGATATCGTAAGCTTTATCTATCGTCCCGCTTATTACGAGCCGGATAATCCCGAGGTGCAAAATATTACCGATCTTATTATCGCCAAGCACCGTAATGGTCCAGTAGGCAAGGTTCAGCTTTACTTCCATCCGGAACGCCTACGATTTATGTCTCTCGACAAGCGCCACGAATAGGCATATTTATGGTACAATAGCATATGTAGTGAAAAAACACTTTATTGACCTCTTTACGTACCGATGGCGATATGTGCTTGGATATGGCGCACTCATTCTAATGCTCATCGTTGCCATTCTCATTGCCGGTCTCTACGCGCCCGGAGGGTTATCGTTGGCAGAAATCAAATCTATCGCCCCAATATATAACTGGTCGGCTGAAGCGCTCGCCATACCAAATCTTCCCCTGAAAATACTACAAACAGGCATTTTCTCGCTGTTTGGCGTATCTATTCTCACGATTAAACTCCCATCCATTATCCTCGCAATCGTGACTTCACTCGCCATATTTTTCCTTCTTCGCCGTTGGTTCAAGCCAAATGTCGCCATTCCGGCAATGCTCATTATGGTCACGACAGGGCAATACCTTTTTACTGCGCAGAGCGCCACCGCAAACATTCTCTACGTGCTCTATAGCGCGCTTATTCTGCTCTTTGCGAGTCTTATTCTACAAAAAGCCAAACACGCGCTACTATGGAAAATTGGGCTCGCCCTTAGCCTTGCCCTCAGTCTATATACTCCATATCTTGTCTATATTAACCTCGGACTGCTCATCGTAGCATGTATCCACCCTCACACCCGTTACCACATCCTACGACGTTCCGCACGTTTGCATTGGCTTATCGCCGCAAGTATATTTGCACTTTTCCTCATACCACTTGTCTATCTTTGCAGCGTAAGCCCTGACCTCCTCGGCGACCTCCTCGGACTAAACAACCTCGCCCATATCGATATCATCTCAGGCGTCAAAACTCTCCTATTTACCTATTTCTGGATTACGCCGATTGTCGCAAACAGCCAAATTATCCCTATTCTGGACTTCGCCGCCCTCGCCATCGCCATACTCGGCCTCATCGTGCTTTTCCAGCAGCGGCACTCCGCCCGAACCTACATGATAGTCGCCTGGACAATCTTAACCCTGCCACTGCTCATTATTGATCCCAAACTCACTGCTATTATCACCGTACCCCTCATTATTATCCTGAGTGTCGGCTTTGAAGCGCTCCTTCGAGAATGGTATAAGTTGTTTCCAAAAAACCCGTACGCTCGCGGCGTTGGGCTTATTTTTACCTCGGCTCTCATTGGCATAATGGTACTGAGCGGCATTGACCAGTTCATGAACGGCTACCGATTCATGCCTGCCGCCGCTCGCGAATTTCAGGCCGATGTCACATTGGTCAACGCTCAAGTCAAAGAACGTCCTGTGCGCACTTTGCTGCTTGTTTCTGACGATGAACTACCACTATACACGGCAATTGCGCACTATAATTATCCTGGAATTGAGTTAGCGGTCGCCACCGATACTATGAATGACGCTATCGGTAATGTAATTGTAACCCGTGCCGCTCGCGAACAAGTGCCGCTTCAAGGCTGGGAGCTCCAGGGTATTATTACAAACGATCGTTATGAGGATGGCGACCGGCTATATCTGTACAAAGCACCTACCCATAAGGTACAATAAGGAGAGTAATTAAGGAGGAATATGGCGTTAGATCAAATGAAGATGTTGCAGCAATTACGAAAAGCACAAAAGCAACTTGGCAAAGAAATTATTGAAGTCGAAGCGGGCGACGGCGCGGTCGTCGTGCAAATTACCGGCGAGCTAAAGATTAAGTCCGTTAAGATTAATCCTGAGATGGTTGATTTGGAAAATATCGAACAGCTTGAACATTGGGTTCAAATTGCCGTGCGCGATGGCATGGCAAAAGCTCAAGAGGTTGCTGCTGAAACGATGAAACCGCTCATGGGCGGACTGGGAAATCTTCCGCTTTAGTTCGCGATGAAACGGATTTTGCCATCAGCGCTCCTGGAGCTTATTGATGAGTTTGGTGCCATGCCAGGCGTAGGTGCGCGTACTGCTGAGCGGTACGCGTATGCTGTGTTGAAGCGTGATCCGAAAAGAGCAAAACGTCTCGCAAAGGCGCTCGACGAGCTTCACGCCAAAGTAAAACTATGCCCCGTCACTTTCGCGCTGATCGATGAATCCGAAGA
>JAAZNU010000278.1 GCA_012798135.1 Veillonellaceae bacterium
CCCAGATGATCTCCTACGAGATCCCCATGGGGCTGGCCGTGGTGACTCTGGTGCTCATGGCCGGGTCATTGAGCCTGAACGACATGGTGGATGCTCAGTCGTCCGGCGGGGTGTGGTTTGCATTCCCTCAGTTCGTGAGCATGGTGATTTTCCTCATCGCCAGCATCGCGGAGATGAACCGCGCGCCGTTTGACATGGCCGAGGCGGAGTCGGAGCTGGTCGCGGGATTCCACACGGAATACTCTGGTTTCCGGTTCGCGATGTTCTACATGGGCGAATACGTGAACATCGTGACGGTGAGCGCGCTCGCGACGGTGATGTTCCTCGGAGGCTGGCAGGCACCGTTCGGGCTGCCGGAGGTCCCCCTGCTCTGGTTCGTGATCAAGGTCTTCGCATTCATCCTGTTCTTCATGTGGGTCCGCGCGACGTTCCCGCGCATACGCTACGACCTGCTGATGGGTTTCGGTTGGAAGGTCCTGATCCCGGCCGGGTTCCTGAACTTCGCGGTAACGGCCGTGGTGATGGCGCTGTATCCGGGGGACGCAATCAGGATCCTGACCATGATCAACATCCCGCTTGCTGTCGCCATCGGCATCGCGATGAAGATCACTGCGTCGCGAGTCGCAGGCAAGGCCCCGCGCCTGGCGCAGCAGGTGGAGGCAGGGAGCTGACGCTATGACCGTTCTGCCGTTTCTTGTGCTTTCCGTGGCCGCTATCGTGTTTGCGCTGCTGATGGTCCTGAACCGCAACGCCGTCCACGGAGCGCTCTGCCTGGTGCTGAACTTCGCCGTGCTGGCGGTGTTCTTTCTGCTGCTTTCGGCGGAGTTCATAGCAGTGGTGCAGGTGGCAGTGTATGCGGGCGCTATTATGGTGCTTTTCCTGTTCGTGCTTATGCTTCTGAACATACAGGGGCGGGAGGCCGGACCGGAGGAGCAGCCGCGATTTCAGATGGTGACGGCCGTTGTTCTGGGCGCGCTGCTTCTCGCGGAGGTGGCCTTGCTGGCCCCCCGGGCCGCGGGACTCAGCAGCCAGCAGGCGGCGCCCGTCGGAGATGAGTTCGGCGTACCGAAGGCCATCGGCGAGATGCTGTTCAGCAGCTATCTGGTCCCGTTCGAGATTGCGGCGTTCATTCTGCTTGCGGCGATGATGGGCGCGGTTGTGCTTGCTAAGAGGAGGCTTGCCTGAGATGCCCTGGAACGCTCCGGTCCCGTTCGCAGGATGGGTGACGCTGTCGGCGATCCTTTTCACAATCGGCGCGGTGGGTGTGCTCATCCGCCGGGATCCCATCATCATGTTCATGTGCATCGAGCTGATGCTGAACGCGGGCAACCTGCTGTTCATCGCGGCGTCGCGGTATCTGGGCATCATGGACGGACAGGTGTACGTGTTCTTCGTGATGGCGGTGGCGGCGGCTGAGGTGGCCGTCGGGCTGGGGATCATCGTAACCATCTTCCGCAACAGGGCCACCATTGACGTGGACGTGATGAACGAGATGAGGGGTTAGGGGAGGCCGCAGGCTTGGTGAACGACATCCTGTTTCTGATACCGGCGCTGCCCCTGGCGGGAACCATCATCAACGGTCTCATCGGCCACCGACTTCCGCGCCC
>JAAZNU010000107.1 GCA_012798135.1 Veillonellaceae bacterium
ATTGACACCAGGACAGTCGAAGGGCTAAAGCAGGCCGAACGCCTGCACAGGGAAGGATGGACTGTGGGAAGCGTAGGCTTCTGGACAAACCAGTTTTACAAAGAGGTGCCTAGTAAACAGGCACCAGATAATTTTGGGGGGCATAAGGGCTCCCAAGGAGGACGACATGGGTGACCAATACGACATCGAGCGCCTTGAACAGGCGCTTGCCCGCTTCAAAAAGGCTTTAGACGCCACAAAGGGGCGACTGGACGTGGTTAAGGTTGCTCCAAAGGGGCAGACCTTGTATGTGGTAGGTCGAGATAGGCCCTTACGACAGGAGGTTCGTTATGAATAGATACGAGGAACTCATTCGGAAAATGCACTTGTGCCAAGAGGCTTGCGAGGCTGCAGCAAGCCTCGAGATGAAGCGCATGTGGTACAACAAGGCATACGCTTTGCTCGAAGAAGCAATGAGTCTGCCCATTGTCGAAGTCCTCGACAAGGGGCAGTCAAATAATGTTGGGGGGCAGTATGAGTAGCCCCAGGGAGGTGATACGAAAGCGGAAAAGGTATGTTAAGGTCGAGCTTCGCTCGGAGGCCGACTACAAGAGAGCTGAGGCTCTCAAAGAGGCTGGGTGGCGTATCGTCCAGACGACACCATTCAGCCTCCTGTTCGAGACGTATGAGCTCGAACGATGGCTCGTTGACCCAGAGGAAGGGGTCTCAATCAGGCTTCGCGCTGAAGCCTAATCTAAACCTAGGGGGTTTTGTATGTTAAATTACAGTGTTAAGATTTTTGGTCCTACTGACCAGCTCGCATTCGCTAGTTACTTCTCGATGGATGGTAACACCTACGATGCTTACCGTTCAGACTATCTCGATAAGTTGATTGCCTACATTGATGACCACAATACTGCAATGGTAAAGCCAGTTTGCTCTGTCGGTGTCGATAGTGAGGCTCGTGGGTCGAACGTGGACCATCCGTATGTAACCATCGAAGATGGTGTCAAGCGGGCTTTGCGGTATGTCGCTGTTGTTGGTGGCACCTCACCCAAGAAGGTACTTGCCACTGCGACTCATGCTATGATGACCGGTTCAATCACCTCAAACGATGTGATTGAAGAATAACTAATCAAGGCCCCCACGTATGGTGGGGGCTTTATGGAGACCAAGATGCGTATCAAAACAATGCAGACAAGAGACCATTCGCTTGCATACCTCCTTGACGATGTGTCAAGGGACGCATTGGAGGCTGGTAAAGTCTATGCGATTGTGCCTACCAAAGCAGCGTGCCAGTCAGCATCCAATCATAATGTTAAAATCTCGCAATCTACACAGTTCGTAAAGATTATCGAGCTAAAAGGCCAGTTCGTAACCATTTCCGTTTTCCAAGGTTGGAAGTGGTTCGGCTGGACGTATTGGTATGGGAATCGTTGGGGGTGGCAACAGAATGAACGAGGCGAGTGGCGCTATGAAGCAGAACCTGAATGGAGTCCCTCATTCACCATCAAAAAGACCTCGACCTTTGGTTGGGAAAAGATACTTACCGTAATCGTTCCTCCACTGTGGAGCTATACAGCCGAAGGTTTTGGGCAGGCCGGCTACGGTGTCCCACTCAACCTCATAGGGGTATCAAATGCTCGGGACTACTGGTGCAATCCTATCCCTGACGGCATACCTGGATTCCAGATTCAACGCAATCCCAACTATGTGTCTGGGGTTTTCGGACGAACCTTGGAGGGTGTTATTGAACAGCTGACCCAGGCCATCACGCCGAACATGACTGTGTATAGCTTTTACAACAGAGCGGTGCAGTTATTATCACAGTGGGCCACACGGCAACGTGATGCGGTCAGTAAAGACCGGATTAATAACAGCCTCTTGTTAATTCTAGCAGCATTCTTTTACGGACCGGTCAACCCAGAGGCCTGGGCGCAAGAAGTGTATTCGCAGTTCTTACAACCGCTCAGCCAGAGAGACCATGTCGTAGGAATGAGCGACCTTATGTATGCTACTTCGCCAACCTTGACAATAGCTGGTCTGAGTCTCTTCTATTTCAACTATAGTGAGATGTGGTCTTTGATTCACAGTAAGCGCATCTACGACTTATACACTCCTCATGCGATGGAGAGTGAGGCTGCCGACAAGATTATTCTAGCGTTCGCAAATGCGCTGGCGGAAGAACGCTTCACCCGAATCAAAGCTCTTGCTTCTCGCAACCCTGCAGAGATAGAGGCCGCTTTCCCTGAAGGGATGTGCCCTATCTGTCATAATCCATTAGGACCAATGATGAGTGACACGAAGCTGGCGCTCGTCTTATCAACTGAAAGCACACCGCACCGAGTTATTCCGGCTCACTATGAATGTGTATGGTCCGGACCGTTACCAGACCATATTACCGGTATTGGAACACCGTCAGCAAGAGGAGGAAATGTTTTATTAGATAATATGGGGGAAGCTATGTTGAATGAAATACCAGATATTGCGGTTTCGAGCTCGGCTCACCGAGTCTATGAAAATACACCTCGAGGCGATACTGTGCCGGTGTTGGTTACCTCAGCGTTCATGGCTGCCAATACCTATGAATGTGTTGTTTGTGGTGGGGCGGTCATACGGAATGCAAGTGATAGTGTCAAGACGTTGACCTTGAAGGACGGGACCACGCAGTTTATTTGCAAGGCCTGCAGTCAACGCTCTAATCTCGGTGGGCGTCATACCTCAACAGCTCGCACAAACCCACGATATATTCGAGCAGAAGGGGAGCCTGAAACGGAGCCTTGCTACGGTATCGAGCTGGAAGTGGAATTGAATCAACATGAACTGGCCCCTAATACAAACTTTAACGTGTATCGTACTGCAGCTATCAACGCAGTATCTCAGCTCGTTGGAGAGCTTGGTATATCGGCCGAATCGGACGGCTCGCTGACAGACGGTATTGAGTTTGTGTTCCAACCACGTTCAGTGAAAGCCTGGGTCGAAGCATTGCCAAAGCTCAAACAGTTCTGCGATATTCTGACCAACTATCGTTTTGTTGGGCATGACAGCTCAAACGCTGGGTTACACATCCATAGCTCATATTACAAACATGTATTGGGTAGTATTGATTGGAGTAGACCTAATGCTTACATTACAGCTGAGGAACGTCCTGCTATCTATCTTGGTATCGTGCAAACCTACCTAATTATACTTGCAACACTGAGAGATTGGTTATGGGTATCTCGACGAGCACTGGATAGCGTGCAACGCTGGTCGAGCATACCAAACATTGCTGACCAGATAGTACGAGACGCTGCAACTATGGACTTTGATACTCGCGGAGCTGTTTGTATGGGTAGTGCAGGTACGACTGTTGAGTACCGTATGTTTAGGTCCACCTTGAAGGCCGAAACGATTGTTGCTACAATCGGATTAGTTAAAGCTCTTGAGGAAGCTGTGTTAACCAATCATGCGCTGTTCAAAGCGAATCATGAAAAAGTTCGAGAACTCATGCATGTCTCCGACATACTCCGTGAGAAACTCACTAACATGACAGTCGATGCGGATGTGGATAGTGGAGCAGTTGACAGGTTTGTTACGGAACTGCGGAACTTCCTTGACGAGAAGCGTGCAAGTATCCTATTTCGGTGGCAACAGCTTGGTAATCTGATGTGTTCAGAAGACGGAACTGAGATGTGGCGCAAGGCTGCTACCGACAAATTAGAGTTGCCAGAGTTTGTAGAAACAACCTTACGAGTCGCAGAAATGCCGATTCCAGAGTATATTCCCGAACACTCAATGCGGTTACTTGAGTTACTCCGAGATTATATTCCGGCGGATGTGCTGCCCCTCGTTGAGGCTTATGTGCAGAACATCGTTTTGAAATATGGCCGAGCCATATCTACAGATTATCGTGAAGTAGCCTAAGGAGGGCAGTTATGTGCGTCATAGTTCACAAGAATCCCAATATCAGCATGTTGAAGC
>JAAZNU010000129.1 GCA_012798135.1 Veillonellaceae bacterium
CCCAGTCACGTCTTGATCCACATCATCCCGAAAAGCTCTGGGGCATTATCCCCTGCCTCTTGCGATCCTTGAGCCTGTAGCTATCACCTTTTATATTGACCGTCGTGCAGTGGTGTAAAATCCTATCAAGAATAGCCGCAGCAATAACATGATCCTTGAAAATGTCTCCCCATTCGCCATAGGACTTATTCGAGGTGAAGATAATCGAAGCTCTTTCATATCGCCTTGAAACGAGCTGAAAAAAGCAATGAGCTCCAAAGTCGTCAAATGGCAGGTATCCCATCTCATCGATAATGATCAGCTGAAACCTCGACAGCTCCCTGATCTTCTCCTCAAGCCTTCTCTCCCGGTCAGCTTTAGCGAGCTGCTCGATCAAAACGGAGGCATTTGCAAATTGAACTCTGAATCCTGCCCTGACAGCATCAATTCCTAAAGCAATGGCAAGATGAGTTTTTCCCACACCAGGCGGTCCGAGAAAGACGACATTCTCAGCATTGTGGATAAACCTCAATGATGCGATCTCTTTAATAGCACCCTTATCCAGAGACGGCTGAAATCCGAAATCAAAATCATCTAACCTCTTCTCCATAGGAAAGCCGGCTTTGCGCATTCGCAGAGCCAATGACCGACCTTCCTTGCTTCTCAATTCCTGGTCCACCAGATAATCAAGGATCTCGATAGTTGATTTCATCTCCTTGGCAGCAATCTCCAGATAGTTGTCCAGGATCGACTCGAATGTCCCCAGTTTCAGGAGCTTCAGATTATGATGAAGTCTTTCGTATTCGAAATTGGTCATCTGCCATTCCCCTCACTGAAGAGATCATAAACAGAGAGCGGTCTGTGTTCAACGCCAGTCTCGACAAATCTGAGAACGTCCGGACTTCTATCTCTCGATGAGCAGTTCTGTTTTAAGATCTCACTCAGAAGCCCTTTAAAGTGTTCTTTGACTCGCACTACCTTTCCATGACCTGGCTGAATCTCGTGGGCACAGATCTCTTCCGATCCGATTATCACCTTGAAGGTCGAGTCCGAAATGCGCAACCTGGCAGTCATCCCGGCATATTTATAGGGAACTGAATAGAGGTTCCCCAGATAGGAGATGAACGAATCCCTGGCAACTTTTCGGCTCTCTTCTCTGCGATTATGGTAAGGGGTGATATTCCCGAGCTGCTGGAGGTTTTCCTGCTTCAAGCGTTCAATTGGTATCTCATGGGTAGTGCCGTTTGGTATCGAATTTACTCTCGACAACCATCTCTGAAGCTGGTAGTTGAGATCTGTGAAGGAGGTGAACTTGCCTCCCATGAAGAAATCCTTCTTCACAAATCCCACAGTCCGTTCTATCTTGCCTTTGGTCTGGGGTCGATATGGACGACATAGCCGGGGTATGAATCCGTAGTGCTCGAAGAAGTCCTGGTAATGAGAATTCCAGGCAGAATCCGATGATTTTGCAGCTCGCTTCTTCACGATCTGGGTTATGTTATCGTACAGAAGTTCTTGAGGATAGCCTGCAAAATACTCAAATGCATTTATGTGACACTGGATAAGTGTGTAGACATCTATTCGCAGAGTGAATTCGGCATATCTCATTCGCGAATAGCCGAGAACCATGGTGAAACAGTAGAGCTTCCTTCTTTCCCCATCGATCTCGATGGGGCCGCATTCAGCCCAATCAACCTGACCTTGAATTCCCGGCTTGGTCTCGTAGCGGTATATTGCTGGAACTCCAATCTTTGGCCGGACTTCATGAACAAAATCTTTCACAATTGTATATTTTCCTGTGAATCCCCTATCCTGGATCTCACGATAAATGCGGCTGGCTGAAAGAGGACATTCTTTGAGCCTGTTGATTATGTATTCCTTGTGGCCATCCAGTTTGCTTGGTCTCCTGGTTCTCTTCTGGGGCAAAGGGGGAATCTGTGAACTCAGATACTTGCGCACCGTTACTCGGCTGTGTCCTGTCTGTCTGGCGATCTCGCTGATGCTCGATCCTTGGTTGAATAAATCTCGCAACGTGAGGAACTCCTCCACATCCAACATCCACATTACCCCTGGATTCTAATGCCAGGGATTGGCAGGTGGACAATTTTATCCCGCCACTATTGGACACTTTTAGACCGCCATTGACA
>JAAZNU010000028.1 GCA_012798135.1 Veillonellaceae bacterium
CGCGAATTCGGGATGAAAACTGCCGATATCCGTACAGATAGTACCCCAGGCGGTTGAGGGTCGTGGCGAAGATTGCACCGGCGCTCTCGATGCCGTCTCCCTGTTGACCGCCAATTTTCCAGGACAGTTGTTCGAGCATGGCAATATCCTCCTTTGTTTCCTGCTTATTCTCTTTCGGCAAACGGAGAAACATTCCTTCTTGTAGGAAAATTGATTTTTAATCGAGATGGAATGCCTTTCCCTTTATCCAGATTGTGACTATAATTCAATTTGTAGGAGAGGTTCCATAAAAAAATGCGGATAGAAGGTGTCAACATGAAAAAAGTGATGATTTCGCCGAGCCGGTATGTGCAGGGAGCCGGCGCCATTCAGGATCTCGGTGGCTATGTGAAAGGACTGGGCGCGAAGCCGCTGGTGATTGGTGGCAGGCATGGCCTGGGCGGCGTGCGTGCGGAAATCGAGGCTGGCTTTACCGCGGCGGGGCTGACAGCCTGTTTTGAAGGGTTTGGCGGCGAGTGCTGCCGGAGCGAGATCGACCGGATCGGTGCTATTGTCCGGGCGAAAGGCATTGATGTGATGGTCGGCGTGGGTGGCGGCAAAACACTGGATACGGCCAAAACCGTCGCGTATGAGGCCAAGCTGCCGGTGGTGATCGTGCCGACGATCGCTGCGACCGATGCGCCATGCAGCGCCGTGGCCATAATTTATACCCCGGACAGCGTATTTGAATCCGTGCTGATACTGCCAAAGAATCCGGACCTGGTGCTGGTGGATACCGCGATCGTTGCCAAAGCGCCGGTTCGTTTGCTGGTGTCTGGGATGGGCGACGCATTGGCGACATGGTTCGAAGCGGATGCCTGCACTCGGGCGTTTGCCGCCAATGTTCCCGGCGGCGCAGCGACGGCGGCTTCGCTCACGCTGGCCCGGCTTTGCTACGATACGTTGCTCGAATACGGGTCTTTGGCGAAACTGGCCGTAGAAAAAGGGGTAGTGACTGAGGCGGTCGAACGGATCGTCGAGGCGAACACGCTGCTCAGCGGGCTCGGTTTCGAAAGCGCAGGGCTGGCCGCGGCTCATGCGATCCACAACGGATTTACGGCCCTGCCGGAAACCCATCGTTGCTACCATGGGGAAAAAGTGGCTTTCGGTACGCTGGTGCAGCTGGTGCTGGAAAACCGCCCACGCAACGAGCTGGAAGAAGTACTGGCTTTCTGCGGGGAAGTCGGGTTGCCGACCACGTTGGCCGATATCGGCGTGGTCGAGGTGACGGATGCGAAACTCCGGCAGGTGGCCGAGGCGGCTTGCGCTACCGGCGAATCGATCCATAACGAGCCGTTCCCGGTTTCCCAAGAGGCGGTGGTCGCGGCCATCGTCGCGGCGGACGCCATCGGAACCGCGTTCAAGGCAGACTGAAAAGCTGAGGAAAAAATGAGCAAGCCGGGTCTTGTCCAAAGCCCCGGCTGATTAGCTGTCGCAGCTGCGATTCGACAAAATTTTTTTTAAGGGGGAGAGGGGTTGGGAAAACTAGCCGTGACTTTTCTGGGCAGCGGCGATGCCTTCGGCACCGGCGGCCGCCTGCAGGCCTGTATTCTGGTGAAGGCGCCGACAGAATCCTTTTTGATGGACTGTGGCGCGACCGTTATGACCTCCCTGCGCCGCTACGGCACCGATCCCAATTCGGTGGAGCGGATACTGTTGTCCCATCTGCACGGCGATCATTTCGGCGGCATTCCGTTTTTCATCCTGGACGCTCAACTGATCAGCAAGCGGACCCAGCCGCTGACCATCGTCGGCCCAGTCGGGACGCAGGAGCGGGTTCTGACGCTGATGGAGGTCATGTTCCCCGGCTCTTCGACGGTGCAGCGAAAATTCGCGGTAGATTTTGTCGAGTTGGTGCCAGGCCGGCCGCAACAGTTGGGCAGTTTGATGGTCACAGCCTGCCGGGTTCCGCATATTCCCGTTGGCGACGCGTTGGCCCTGCGGGTGGAGCTTGACGGCAAGACCGTCGCTTATACCGGGGACGGGGAGTGGACGGACGATTTGATCCCGCTGTGCCGGCAGGCCGATTTGGTCATTGTCGAAGGCTATTCCGAGGAGCGGTCGATCAAGAATCACATGAACCTGCGGATTTTCTTCGAACATTGGCCGGCCATGGCGGGCAAGCGACTGGTATTGACGCACATGAGCCGGGAGATTCTGCAAAAATCCGGCGAGATGGGCTGGGAATGCGCGGCGGACGGTGAGACGTTCGAGTTGGAATAAATGGAGGAATGCATGATGAAACGGGCACTACTGGTCATTGACGTACAAAACGAGTATTTCACGGGAAAATTGCCGGTGACCTATCCGACAGGCAGTTTCTCCAATATTTTGCGGGCGATGGATGCCGCCAATCGGGCGGACATTCCGGTGATCCTGATCCGACATGGCTCGCCGCAGCCGGATGCGGCCGCATTTGTCAAAGGCAGCCGGGAGTGGGAAATTCATGGCGGGGTGCTGTGTCGGCCGCATCTGCGGCTTATCGACAAGACTCTGCCGGGGAGTTTCACCGGGACCGACCTGGAGGAATGCCTGCGGTCGCTCGGCGTCGACACGGTGGTCATCAGCGGCTACATGACGCAGATGTGCTGTGACACGACGGCGCGGCAGGCGCTGCATCTGGGCTTTGCAGTGGAGTTTCTGTCAGACGCCACCGGCACGCTGGATATTGCCAACTACGCCGGAAAAATCAAGGCGGCGGACTTGCACCAGGCGATCCTGATCACCCAGGCCATGCGCTTTTCAAAAGTGATGACGACGGCGGATTGGATCGGTCAATTAGCGTAGGGAAGAAACAGAGGAGGGGATCGGCATGGAAAAAGGTTCGGCAAAAGTGTTCCTGATAGTATTGTTTCTGATGGCGCTTTCCTCGGTGGCGTTTGGCGCATCCGCTGACTGGCGCATTGATCGCAATCTCCGGTTTCACTATGCATTTTTCGATCCGCAGGAATCCAGCGATCAGAACCTTGGTGAAGCTCCGGCTTCCGCCGGCTTTTTTCCTTTGCATGAGCCGGACATCACCAATATCTCGTTGCGTGGGCTGATTGATTTGGAGTTCCCGGTACCTCAGAAAGATGGGGCGGAGCGGTTCAGGTTTTATTTGAAATTTTACCGATTTCCCGAGTCGATCGATCCACAAGTGACCATGCATCGGCTCTTGAATGATTTCTTGCTCTACAAAATGAGCGGCGGCGAAGATGTTTACTCCTATGTAGGAAAACGAGAGAATCTCTGGATAAAAAAAGGATATATTGCAGCGGATTCATTCCGCTTTTCGCCAACAACGATATTTCCGCCATTGCGAGTACCACGCAACGAAAATACCGCCGTGTCTGCGCAGGAGAAGTTCGATCAGGCAATTCCTTTCAGTTCTCTATATGTGAAACCGGCGGAACCGGCTCCGTCGGACCTGAATCGGGATCAACAGGCAGCATGGAGCACTAAGGGGCTAATCAAGTTTCATCGGGAACTGGAGCGTTTGTATCTGGTGAATTATACTGAAATCCAAGGCGTAGCCGGGGACAAGTACCGCTACTTTGGCCGGATTGACTATAGCCTGGGTTCAGCCGATACAACAGGTGCATTGACAATTCTTCGCTTGCCGCGGCGACCCATGGTGTTTGCCAATTATGATTCATTGCCGATGCCGCATGATCCGACACACATTTTTTTGACGGGACTGGTTTTGGTACACAAGACGGTTTATTCTGGCCGGAATCCTGCAGCGGTAATATCCGGCGCAATCCCAATCGGTTCTGTTGCATTCGAAACCGCTTACACCAAAGTTTCCGCGCATGTACTGGAAATCGGTTCGGTAGTTGTTTTTCCTTAATGCAGCGCCAGCACTCCTTGCGGGCAGACATGGGTGCAGAGGGAGCAGCCGTCGCAAAGGGTCGGATCGACGGTCACTCGCCGATCCACGAATCGGATGGCGCCTTTGCCGCTTTCGTGACAGGAAACATAGCATTTAGCGCAACGAACGCATTTCTCAGGGGCAATGACGGTGGACCGCCGCCGCCAGTCCATGCTCAGCCGCTCCCGAGCTTCGATTTTGGGCAATGTCGCGCCGATGATTTCTCCCAAGTTCCTCAGTCCCTTGCGATTCATATACTCTTCCAGCCCGGCGAGCAGCGGCGTGATGATTTGGTAGCCGTTCAACATGACGGCGGTGCAGATCTGGACGCAGCTGGCGCCGACTGCAAAATATTCCACGATATCCTGCCAATGGGCGATGCCGCCGATTCCCGAAACCGGCACGTCGGTCGCCAAGGCAATCTGGGCCACGCAACGCAAACCGATCGGTTTGATCGCCACCCCAGAATAACCGCCGAACGAGGTGTGGCCGTTCACTGCCGGCAACGGTTCGAAGGTGTCGATGTCCACGCCCATCAGTATCTGCACGGTGTTGATCGCCGCGATTGCGTCGGCGCCGGCCGCGACGACAGCCTGGGCGATATCTTGAATGTTGCTGGCGTTCGGCGTCAGTTTGACCACGACCGGGATGCGGACTGCGGCCTTCACGCAGGCAGTGATGGCCGCCGCCATGGTTTCGTCTTTGCCGATGGTCGCTCCCATATTGTTTTCCAGCCGGAAATGCGGGCACGAGAGGTTCAACTCGAGTGCATCGGCGCCGGCTTTTTCCATTCTGCGGGCCAGATCCTGCCAGGACTCGCGATCTTCATCCGCCATGATGCTGGCGATGATGCATTTGTCGGGAAACTCCCGTTTCAGATCCCGGATCGTGATTTCCCAGTAGGCTACAGGCTTCTGCGTAAGTCCCTCAATGTTTTCAAACCCGGTGATGTTGCCGGCGCTGTCGCGCAGGGTGGCGAACCGGTTGGTGACATCGGCGGTGATCAAGTGGTCGGGGGCGCAGGTTTTGGTCACCACGCCGGCCCAGCCCAGCTTTAAGGCATTAGCAATCCCTTCGTAACTTTGCGTCGGCGATGCGGACGACAAAAGACAGGGATTTTCCAACAAAATACCGCAAAATTGTACTTGTAACGTTTGACTCATTCAGGTGACTCCCTTCCGTCATTTCCATATTGCATTTGTGATCGGGCAATGCCTATAATGCTAATACAAAGAATGAAATCGTCGCTCTATTCACTAAAGAAGTTCGATGGGAGCGGGAAAAGTCCTTGTGTAAACCGGAGTGCCTTTCAAAAGACGAAAAACCGAGAAAAGTCCGTTCATGATGGAAAAATGTAAACATGAAACAATAATTGACGAAAATTTAGTACGGATGTAAAATGTATACTAAATGCATAACATTTGAGGGGGAAGACACGATGAAAAAACGGTGGACCATTCTGGGGGGGTTGGCCATCGCCATGGGCATTGCGCTCACGGGCTGCGGCGGCGAAAAAGCCAAGCCGGCCGCACAACCCAATGAGATCAGGATCGGCGGCAATGTCGAAATGACAGGCGGTGTCGCCAACTATGGCAACCAGGCGCTGAGCGGCATGAAGCTGGCGTTCAAGCAGGTCAACGCAGCCGGCGGGGTGCTCGGCAAGAAAATCAATCTGATTCTGGCGGATAACAAATCGGAACCGGCGGAAGCCGCCAATGCGACCACTAAATTGATTACGCAGGACAAAGTGACGCTGGTCATGGGGCCGATCGTCAGCTCCAATGTGCTGGCCACGGTGAAAATTGCCGAAGATAATAAAGTCGTAGTGATGACGCCGACCGGTACAAACGAGAAAATCACAGTGGATAACGGCAAGGTCCGGCCATTCGCCTTCCGGGCCTGCTTCATCGATCCCTTCCAGGGCCGGGTCATGGCCAACTATGCCACCAAGTCACTGAAATCGAAAACCGCGGTCATTTACATTGACAGCAGTTCCGATTACTCCAAGGGCGTGGCGGCGGCTTTCGAAGAAACCTTTGTGAAGAACGGCGGCAAGATTGTCGGTAAAGAAGCATTCCTGCAAAAAGACCAGGACTTCAAGGCGACGCTGACCAAGATTAAGGCCATGAACGCCGATATCGTATTCATCCCCGCCTATTATGAGGAAGTCGGCAAGATCGTCAAACAGGCGCGCGAGCTCGGTATCACACAGCCCCTGCTCGGCACCGACGGTTGGGATAACCCCAAGGTCGTGGAAATCGCCGGCGCGGCTGCCCTGAACAATACCTTCTTCAGCAACCATTATTCCTCACAGGATAGCGACCCCAACGTGCGCAAGTTCATTGAGGCCTACAAAGCGGAATACAAGGAAGAACCCAGCTCCATGGCGGCGCTTGGTTATGACGCAGCGATGATCGTCATCGATGCGATCAAGCGGGCGAATACTACCGATGCGGCAAAAGTGAAGGAAGCATTGGAGCAGACGAAGAACCTGCAGGTCAGCACCGGCATCGTCACGATGGACAGCAACCACAATCCGATCAAGAGCGCAGTGGTCATCGAGATGAAGGACGGCAAACAGACCTTCAAGGAAAAGATCAACCCCTGATCCATGGCGGCTTGACATAAGCAGGCCGAGGGTGTATTTTAGAGTAGATTATTGACTCCGGGTTTGTGGCGATGAAGCCACGACAGCATGAATTTTTCGTGCCGTCGTGGCTTTTTTTGTTTTTCAAAACAGAAAGGCGGGATACTATGAAATCATTGGCGTTTTATGACGGAAAAATCGTGGATCGGGACCAACCGGTTGTCTGCATGGAAGACCGGGGCTATCAGTTCGGGGACGGTGTCTATGACGCATGGATGGTGTTCAATGGCAAGCATTTTCTGCGGAAGGAGCATCTGGACCGCTTCGAGCGCAGTTGCAGCCTACTGGATATCGTTCCCTGCTATACCCGCTCGGAAATAGAAGGTTTCAGCGACTTGCTGTTGAAAGAGTCCGGCATCGAGCGCGGGATGTTTTATTTCCAGTGGACCCGTGGCTGGCAATCGCCCCGCAATCACGTATATACGCCGAACCTGCGGCCGATTTTGTCGGGTTCGATTATTCCGGTGTCACCTAAACCGGCCGATTTTTATACCAAGGGCAGCAAAACAATTTTTTACCCAGATGAACGGCAGCATTTTTGCCACATCAAGACGCTCAACCTGCTGGGCAGCGTGATGGCCAGCAATGCAGCGGCCAAGGCTGGTTGCTATGAAGTGATTTTCATTCGGGAAGACGGTGGTAAAAAGTTTGTCACTGAAAGCGCCCACAGCAACTGTTACGCGGTGAAAGACGGCGTGATCCATACGGCGCCGCTCGGCAAGCTGATTCTGCCGGGTATCACCCGTGGCGTGATTCTGAAGATCGCTCAGCGGCTGGGGATTCCGGTCGTGGATGAATTCTGTACGCCGGAATTTTTCGCGAAAGCGGACGAGGTGTTCGTGTCGGCCGCCAGCGGCGTCGTGCCGGTCGGCTTTATTGATGACAAGCCTGTTGGTAGCGGTATTGGTGAGATTTTTGCCCGATTGAATACGGAATATCAGAAATTGATTGATAGCAATTGCTGATAAAATAAGGAACAAAAAATGTTCTGTTGACAAAATATCGTTGGAGTTGTAAAGTATAACACAACGAGAAAAAACAGTGGTTCGGAAAAAATAGTATATTGCTGGCAAAGGGGCCTTTCGAGTGATCGATTGGCCCCTTTTTGTTGCGTAATTGCGGACGATATACGGACGTTTTTGGCGTTGCGGAAAGGAGGAGGCGGGCGATGATTTTAAAAGTGGCAGTGGTTGGACCGGCGACGCTGGTGCAACGAATCATGGAAACGGGACAACAGTATCCAGGGCTTGACCTCTTGCCGGTAGTATACCGCAGCGAAGCGGACGCTTTGGAACTGACCTTGCATTATCAATCGCAAGTGGATGCATTTCTGTTTGCCGGGCGGATTCCCTATGACGTTGCCAGCCGACAGATCCGTGATATTCCTATGGTATATATCCATCATACCGGTTCAGGGTTATACCGGGTACTGTTCCAGATTCTTCGGGAGTCAGCCGAAAAGCTGTCCCCGCTTCCGCTACGACTGAGCGTGGATGTTTTGCAGCCGGAAGAAGTTCGGGCCGGGCTGGAAGAAATCGGCTTGCGGGCGGAACGGTTGTTTATTCGGGAATACTTGGTGGGACAGAGCGCCGAGGAAATGGTACAGTTTCACTATAATTTGTGGAAAACCAATCAGATCGACCATGCCCTGACCTGTGTGACTTCTGTTTATAACCGACTGAAGGAGCTAGGCGTCAAATCTTACCGGATTCTGCCGACACGGCCGGTCATTGCCGATGCCCTGAAAATGGTACAATTGGAAAGAAAAAAAAGAGAGATCGGCAGCACGCAATTGGCGGTGTATATGGTTAGTCTGCGAGAAAGCATCGACGGCGATGTTGCCGCGATCAGCCATCAGGGCATCGGGACGCTGGATTTGCGCAAAATGATGGCGAACTTTGGCGAAAGAACACAGACGCTGATGTATTGGTCGGATCGTAACAAGATGACATTTATTACTACCAGAGGCGTCATTGAAGAATTGACCCGGAATTTTACCATCAGCCCGCTGCTGGCGGGTATCAAGCTTGCACCAGGTTGGACTTTGAGTCAGGGCATAGGCATAGGTTGGACAGCCAATGATGCTGAAGTGAATGCGAAAGAGGCGTTGGCAAAGGCGGAAAGACAAGTTGGCGGCGGTTGTTATGCCGTTTTGGAAGAACGGACTATTCTGGGGCCGCTCGGTAAGACGACTCAACTGGTTTATTCTTCCCGCAGCCGTGATCCGCAGCGGTTGGCGTTGGCCAGGCAGGCCGGCGTGAGTATCGGTACGATCAACAAATTAATGGCTCTTCGGGGGCAATTCGCCCAGACTGCGCTCAGCGCCGCTGAACTGGCAAACTGGTTTGGCATTACATTGCGAAGTTCTCGGCGGTTGCTCAGCCAACTGATCCAGAGCAATCTGGCCGCCGTGGTCGGAGAGGAACAACCGATCAACAAAGGAAGGCCGCGTCAGTTGTACTCGTTGCGATTTCCCGAGGAAGCGAAAGGAGATAGCGGACCATGTTCGATGTGTTGATAGAAAACGGCGAGATCGTCGATGGCAGCGGCCAGGATGGCTTTTGCGCCGATGTCGGAATCAAGGATGGGAAAATTGTGGCGATTGGGAGCTTGAAAGGACAGGCAGCCGCTGAGCGGGTGGAGGCCGCCGGGCTCACGGTAGCGCCGGGATTCGTGGATATTCACTGCCATTCGGATTCGGTACTATTCAAGATGCCAAGGGAACAAAGCAAGATTTTGCAGGGAGTCACCACCGAAACCATCGGCAATTGCGGGCTGTCGGCGGCGCCGGTGAACCCGGACACGCGGGAGTTACTACAGAAGTATACGGCGGCGATTTTCGCCGGCGGCAAGTTGGATTGGAATTGGCGGACAACCGGCGAGTTTCTGGATTGTATCGAAAAAAGGAAAACTATCGGCAATGTGGCGGCATTGGTGGGCCATGGCACAGTCCGGATCGCGGTGATGGGGTTTGAAAATCGGGAGCCGAGTCCGGCGGAATTGGCGCGGATGCAACAATTGGTAAAGGAGGCTTTGGCGGAAGGCGCGTTCGGCTTGTCGAGCGGGTTGATTTATCCGCCCGGCGTATTCAGCCAGACCGATGAAATGATTGGACTATGCCAACCAGTCGCTGCAGCAGGCGGTCTGTATGCCACCCACATGCGAAATGAGGGAACCTGGCTCATCGAGTCCGTGGAAGAAACAATCAGAGTGGGATTGGAAACCGGCGTGTCTGTCGAAATTTCTCACCACAAGGCGGCGGGACAGTCCAACTGGGGAAAAGTCAACCGCAGCTTGGATCGGATGTTATCAGCCAGCGCCCAAGGCTTGAATATTCATTGTGACGTATATCCCTATATCGCTTCGAGTACCGTGCTGGGCGCGGTACTGCCGCCGTGGGCCCAGGAGGGCGGTGTGGAAATGTTGCTGCAACGGTTGGCGGATCCAGGCTGCCGCTGCCGGATCAAGACGGAGTTTGCAGCCGGGTTACCGGGCTGGGATCGTTTCGCGACCGGCGACAACTGGGACCGAATCGTGATCGCTTCCTGCGGTGTCCATCACGAGTGGGAGGGGAAATCGCTGGCGGGTTTGGCGAAGGAACACGGTCAGGAACCGGCGGAGACACTGTTTGATGTCATGCTGGAAGAACATGGTGATATTTTGATGATGGCGTTTATGATGTGTGAGGAAGATGTCGCGACGATCCTGCGTCATCCTTTGTCGATGGTGGGATCGGATGCAATTCCTAGCGCCGGGAAACCTCATCCCCGGTTCTATGGTACATTCCCCCGGATCTTGCGTAAATATGTGCGGGAGGATAAGGTGTTGACGTTGCCGGAGGCCGTTCGGAAGATGAGCGCATTACCGGCGAAAAAACTCGGTTTGACGGATAGGGGATTGATCCAGGTCGGCATGGCGGCCGATATCGCGATCTTTGACGCGGCGATAGTGGCGGATCAGGCCGAATATCATGATCCTTGCCATTATGCGACCGGCATGGACACGGTACTGGTCAACGGGCGGCTGGCAGTGCGGCAAGGCCGCTATACCGGTGAATTGGCGGGTCGAGTGTTGCGCAGTTGAAAAACGGTTTGCGCGAAATTTAAAAGAACAAATCAATGAGTGTAAGCAAAGGCGCTTGCCGCAGAACAGACTTGTTTTGCGCAGGCGCCTTTTGTATTAACGGGAACGCGGAAAGGAGAACTTTATGTACGATGTTTTGCTAAAAAACGGCCGTATTGTCGATGGGTGCGGCAATCCTTGGTACAAGGCGGATGTGGGAATCAAAGACGGCCGAGTGGTTCGGATCGGCGACCTGCAGGAAGCCGAAGCGGCGGAATTTGTCGATGTTGCCGACCGGGTGGTTGCGCCGGGATTTATCGATATCCACTGCCATTCCGATGTGCTGTCGCTGAAGGAACCGCGCGAATCAGGCAAGGTCTTGCAGGGTGTGACTACGGAGGTGGTTGGCAACTGCGGCAATTCGGTGGCGCCGGTCAGCGAAGAACTGCTGCCACTGTTCCTGAAGCAGGCATCGCCGACCTTCCGGGACAAGTCGGTAATGTGGAATTGGCGAAGTGTTGGCGAGTATCTGGATCGAATCGATGAACATCAGACCATTGGCAATGTAGCGACTCTTGTCGGTCACGGCATGCTTCGACTCAACGCCATGGGCTTTGATGACCGTCAGCCTACGCCGCAGGAATTGCACCGGATGAAAGAGTTGGCGGCGGAAGCGTTGGAGGATGGGGCTTTTGGTGTGTCGAGCGGCCTGATTTATCCGCCGGGCATATTCAGCCAGGAAACAGAAATGATCGAAGTGTGCAGGACGGTGGCCGCCAAGGGCGGATTTTACGCCACGCATATCCGCAACGAAGCCGACAATTTGATCCCGTCGGTCGAGGAGGCGATTCGGGTGGCCGAGCGCGCCGGGATTGCACTGGAAATATCGCATCATAAGGCGGCCGGCCGTCAGAATTGGGGGAAATGCCAAACGACGCTGGCGTTGCTGGAGGAGTCACGTACACGGGGCTTCGATGCAACCTGCGATTTATATCCCTACGTCGCTGCCAGCACTTCACTCAAAACATTGTTGCCGCCATGGATGCATGACGGCGGGATCGCCGCCCTGCTGGAACGATTGCGCCGGCCGGAAGTGCAGGATCAGGTTCGCCGGGAACTGGATGAAGGGTTGCCCGGCTGGGAAAATAGCGCCAAAAACACCGGCTGGAACGGTGTTATGATTGCTTACTGCCAAAAAAATACGGTCTATGAAGGAAAGACGATCCAACAGATCGCCGACGCCGAGGGGCAGGATCCGGCGGATGTGCTGTTCCGGATTGTGCTGGACGAAGATGGCCTTGCTCTGATGAATATTTTTCTGATGACGGAAGACGATGTGAAAACGATCCTGCGCCATCCGTTGTCGATGATTGGGTCGGACGCCATTCCCAGCACCGGCAAACCACATCCGCGTTTTTACGGGACATTTCCCCGGGTGTTGGCCAAATATGTCCGAGATGAAAAGACCATTACCCTACAGGAAGGGGTTCGCAAAATGACGTCCCTGCCGGCTCAAAAATTGGGTCTGCGCGACCGGGGCGTTCTCCGGGAAGGCGCTTGGGCGGACATTGTCGTGTTTGATCCGGAAACCATCCAGGATAAAGCAACCTTTGCCGAACCGGCCCAATACCCGTTAGGAATTGATCATGTGCTGGTCAATGGGGTCACGGCCGTACGGCATAGTCAATATACAGGCAGCCTCAGCGGCAGGACTCTGCGGCGGGGACGTTAAGACCAAAACAAATCATTCAAGGAGGGGTTCCCATGACAAGAACCAACAAGCTGGCGGCATTATTCATCGTATTGGTCATGTTGTTCACGCTCGGTTGCGGTGGCTCATCGCCGGCGGCCGGTGATAAGGGGAAAAAGAAAGACCTGAAGGTCGGCCTTACAGCGGCGCCGCCGCACATCGACATGCATAGGACCACAGCCACTTTGACCCAGCAGGTGGGCTGGCATATCTTTGAATATCTGGTGACTTTGGACGAGAAGTACAATGTGGTACCATCATTGGCGGAAAAGATCGAAGTCAGCCCGGACGGTAAGACTTTTACCTTTCCGTTGCGCAAGGGAATCAAATTCCATAATGGAAAAGAGTTGACTGCGGACGACGTTGTGGCGTCGCTATTACGCTGGCGTAAATATTCCACTATCGGCCGGGCGGTCGTGGCCCCGGCGACCATTACCGCCAAGGACAAGAACACCGTCGTGATTACATTGCCCAAACCGTCGAGCGCCTTGTTGCCGGCGCTGGCTTACCCTTCTCAGGGCGCGGTGATCATGCCGAAAGAGATTATCGCAGAGGCGGGTGAAGGCAACGTCAAAAAATATATTGGCACCGGCCCGTTCGAATTTGTCGAGTGGAAACAGAATCAATTCATTCATGTGAAGAAATACGCCGGCTATAAATCGGCACCGGGTCCGTCCAGCGGCCTATCCGGTAAAAAGGAAGCCCTAGTCGACAACATTTATTTCTATCTGGTGCCGGATCCGGCGACTCGGGTGGCCGGGATTCAGTCCGGCGAATATGATACGGTGGAACAAGTGCCGACCGATAGTTATGAGATTTTGAAGAAAGACCCCAATCTTGATGTGCGGGTCAACCGTCCTTCCAGTTACGTTGCGATGGTTTTCAACACTAAGAGCGGCCTGTTTGCCGATGTGAAGAAACGCCAGGCTGTCAACGCCGCTCTCAATTCGGAAACCGTGCTGAAAGCCATTGCCGGGTCGCCGCAATTTTATGAATTGAATCATGGCTTGGTGTTCAAGGAACAGATCTGGTATGTCGACAGCGGTAAGGAAAAATACAACCAGAACAATCCTGAACTAGGCAAAAAGTTACTCGCCGAGTCCGGTTATAAGGGCGAACCGGTGACCATCATCACATCTCGTGATTATGATTATATGTACAAAAGTGCGGTGGTGCTGAAAGACACTTTGGAAAAAATCGGTATGCCGGTCAAGCTGGAAGTGTACGATTGGCCGACTGTTCTCAGCAAGCGTGGCAACGATAAACTGTGGAACATTTTCGTTACCGGTTTCCTGATCACGGTCGAGCCGTCGCAAACGCTGTACTTGGACTCCCGGTTCAAGTGGGCCGGCTGGTACAACAATCCCAAGATGGATGCCTTGCTGGACGAAATGCGCGAGTCGCCCAATCTGGATCAGGCCAAAAAAGTTTTCGAAAAGGTTCAATCTCTGTATTGGGAAGAAGTGCCGACCATTAAGTTCGGCAATGTGCATCAGGTCTTCGCAACCCGGAAAAATGTAAAAGGCGCCAAGTTCTTCTGCGACAAACAGTTCTGGAATACGTCCGTTGAATAAGCCGAGCAAAATCTGAATGCGGGGAGGTGACTGCTCTATGGTCAAATATATCATCAAACGGATCCTGTATTTGTTGCCGGTCCTGGCCGTGGTCGCGGTCGTTGACTTCGTGATCATCCATTTGACACCGGGCGATCCGGCGTCGGTAATCCTGGGCGCCGACGCTACGGATGTCGATCTGGCCAAGCTGCGGGAGCAGCTTGGCCTCAACCTCCCCATATATATTCAATTTGGACGGTGGTTGTGGGGAGTGGTTCATGGCAATCTGGGCTGGTCGCTCTTCATGGATATGCCGGTTTCCACGGCGATCTGGCAACATTTGTGGCCGACGGTGTCCTTGACGTTTTTGGCGGAAACCATTGCCATTCTGGTGGCATTGCCGCTCGGCGTCATGGCGGCGGCCAATCGGGGAACCTGGCTGGATCAGTCGTTTATGACTCTAGCGTTGCTGGGAATTTCGATTCCTAGTTTTTGGATCGGCCTCAATTTCATTATGCTATTTGCCGTGCAGCTGAACTGGTTGCCGGCGGCCGGTTATCAACCGTTGGCCAACGGCTTGATCAACCATCTGAAATACCTGATCATGCCGGCTATTTCATTGGGTATCATGCAGGGGGCACTGATCGCCCGGATGACCCGGTCGTCACTGTTGGAAGTGTTGAACGAAAACTATATCCGGACGGCGGAAGCTAAGGGCTTGAAGCGATGGGTCATTATTTTTAAACATGCCCTGCGCAACGCGTTTATTCCGATTCTGACCGTGATCGGGCTGACCTTTGCCGTGTTGATCGGCGGTGCCGTCGTGACCGAAACGGTGTTCAACATCCCCGGTATCGGCAAACTGATCGTGACGTCGGTTTTGCGGCGTGATTATGCCGTCATCCAGGGAGCGATCTTAATGACCGCGACTTCCTATGTGTTGATCAATTTGGTGATTGATCTGATGTATGCATTGATAGATCCCCGGGTCCGGCTGTCGAAGTAGCCGGGATTCGGAATGAAAGGAGAGGATTGCCGTGGAGGTCGCCTCGACTGCTGCTCTAAAAAACAAGACGAATGCTTGGGAAAACTTCCGTCGGAATATTATAGTACGGCGATTCTTGTCCAACCGTATGGCGGTGACCGGTTGTGCACTGCTGTCGATCATATTTCTGTTGGCGCTGTTTGCACCATTACTGGCGACCCAGCCACCACTGGCGATGAAGGTCACGGACCGTTTAAAAGCGCCTAGTGCGGCCCATTGGTTTGGTACGGATGAATTTGGTCGTGACGTGTACAGCCGGGTGGTTTATGGCAGTCGAATCTCCATCTCGGTCGGCTTGTCCGTGGTGCTGATTTCCTCGGTATTTGGATTGATTTTGGGTCTGTATTCGGCGTATTACCGTCAATTGGATAACCTGATCATGCGGGTGGTCGACGGATTGATGGCATTTCCGGCGGTGCTGCTAGCCATCGCGATCATGGCGGCGTTGGGGCCCAAAGTCGAGAATGTCATTATTTCGATCAGTGTGGTGTATATTCCGACCGTGGCCCGTACGGTTCGCTCGGCGGCGCTGGTGGTTCGTGAGCAGACGTATATCGAAGCTATCCGGGCACTGGGTGGCAAGCCGTGGCGGATTATCTGGCGGCATATCGCCCCCAACTGCCTGTCGCCGCTGATAGTTCAGGCAACGTTTATTTTTGCTTACGCCGTCATCATCGAAGCGTCGCTCAGTTTTCTCGGCGCCGGTACGCCGCCGCCACAGCCCAGTTGGGGCAATATTCTCAGCGATGGCCGGACTTTGATCCGTCAGGCGTGGTGGATCATGGTGTTTCCTGGTGTTGCCATCGTTATGACCGTACTCGGCCTGAACTTGATCGGCGACGGGTTGCGGGATCTGTTGGATCCACACACCAATAAAGCAAAAAGTTGATGCGATCCAACCGGAGAAGCCGGTTGCTTCGGAATATCAAGCGAAGAAGGTGAGCGAATGAATAATCAACCGTTGCTGGAAGTACAGGACCTTCGGACCCGGTTTGCCACCGAATCCGGGATGGTTACCGCGGTGGACGGAGTCAGCTTCCAAATATATGAAGGAGAAACCGTGGGTTTGGTTGGAGAGTCCGGTTGCGGCAAAAGCGTAACGTCGCTGTCGATTCTTCGCCTGTTCGGCATGAGCAGCGGAACCAAGCTGGAGGGTAAGATACTGTTTGAGGAACAGGATTTGCTGACCGCCTCGCTTGATGAAATCCAAACCATCCGCGGCAACAAGATCTCAATGATTTTCCAAGACCCCATGACATCATTGAATCCGGTATATACAGTTGGCGATCAGATTGCGGAGTCCATTATACTGCATCAGAAGTTGGACCGGCAGCAAGCGCTGGACAAAGCAATCCATATGCTGGAACTGGTAGGAATTCCTTCGCCGGAACGACGGGTGAAAGATTATCCGCATCAACTGTCCGGCGGCATGCGGCAACGGGTGATGATTGCCATGGGGCTAGCCTGCCAGCCCAAACTTTTGATTGCCGACGAACCGACCACGGCGCTGGACGTGACGATCCAGGCTCAGATCCTGGAGTTAATGCAGAAATTGCAAACTGAATTAAACATGGGCGTTATTCTCATCACGCATGATCTTGGTGTGGTCGCGGAGGTGTGCAGTCGGGTAATGGTGATGTATTTGGGGCAAATCGTGGAGGAATGTCCGGTGGAGATTCTGTTCGATAACCCGCTGCATCCTTATACCTGCGGATTGATCCAGTCCATTCCTTCGATGGAGACGAATCGCCGGGAACCGCTGCATGTGATTGAAGGAACGGTTCCTTCTCTTTTCCATGTACCGGCCGGTTGCCATTTTGCACCACGTTGCCCCTATGCTGATGCGCAATGTCAAAAACCACCGGAACTGCTGGCAGTTGACGAAACGCACAAAGTTCGCTGCTGGCATCCGGGTGTGATGACGGTGGCAAAAAGGAGGTCGGCGTGATGGCAGCAACAGCGCCTTTGTTGGAGATCAACCGGCTAGTGAAATACTTCCCGGTGAATAGCGGTTATTTTGAACCACCGCGAGTCGTCAAGGCGGTCAACAGTGTTTCCCTGACGATCCGGGAAGGTGAAACTTATGGCCTGGTAGGCGAGTCCGGTTGCGGCAAGAGTACGACCGGACGTCTGATCCTGAGACTAATCGAACCGACAGAAGGAGACGTGAAGTTTCAAGGCCGGGATGTCCTGAACTTTTCAACGGAAGAGCTGCGCAAGGTTCGCAAGGATATGCAGATGGTGTTTCAGGACCCGTTTTCCGCGTTGAATCCGCGAATCCGAATCGGTTCCGCTATTCAGGAAACAATGGACATTTTCGAAATCGGCGACGCCAAGGACCGCAAAGTTCGAGTATACGACATTTTGGAAAAAGTCGGGCTGCAGCGCGATCATTATGACCGCTATCCTCATGAGTTTTCCGGCGGTCAACGGCAGCGCATCGTATTGGCCCGGGCGTTAGCCGTTGGTCCCAGGTTTGTGGTTTGCGATGAACCCGTATCGGCGCTGGATGTGTCCACCCAGTCCCAGATCATCAATCTGCTGGAAAAATTGCAGCACGAGATGAAACTTACCTATTTGTTCATTGCCCATAATCTGAGCGTGGTTCGGCACATTTCCGACCGGATCGGCGTCATGTACCTGGGGCATTTGATGGAGGAGGCTGAAACCGACAGCCTGTTTGAACGTCCCATGCATCCTTATACGCAGGCGCTGCTTTCGGCGGTGCCGCATCCGAACCCACGGCGTAAACGGGAGCGAGTCATTCTGTCCGGTGACGTGCCGTCACCACTGAATTTACCGACGGGTTGCGTGTTTCATACCCGCTGCCCGTATGCGATCGGCGCTTGCCGTGACACCGTACCGGACCTACGGGAAGTAGATGCCCGGCACAAAGTGGCCTGTCACAAAGTGCATGATTGGAATATCTGAAGAAAAGGAGCGAGTCTGAATGAAAGCTTTAGGATTCTATAATGGCAGGATCATCGAGCGGGACGAACCGGTCATCTGCATTGAAGACCGTGGATATCAATTCGGCGATGGAGTCTATGACGCCTGGATGGTGATTAATGGTAAACATTTTTTGCGGAAGGAACATTTGGACCGGTTCGAACGTAGCTGTCGACTGCTGGACATCGAGCCCGGCTATAGCCGGGAGGAAATCGAAGGATTCAGTGACAGGATGCTGCACGAGTCCGGCATTGCGCAGGGGATGATGTATTTTCAATGGACACGGGGTTGGCAGTCGCCGCGTTCCCATATTATCGCCGATGGAGTGAAACCGATACTGAGCGGTTTCATCTCCCCCTGGACGCCAAAGCCGGCAGATTTTTGGACACAGGGCAGCAAGACAATGTTTGCTCCGGATGAGCGGCAACATTTCTGCAATATCAAAACTCTGAATCTGCTCGGCAGCATTCGCGCCATCAATGCGGCGGCCAAGGCCGGTTGTTACGAAGTCATTTTTGTCCGGGAGGACGGCGGGGAAAAATTTGTTACCGAAAGCGCTCATAGCAATTGTTACGCGGTGAAGGATGGCGTAATCCATACTGCTCCCTTGGGGAATTTGATCTTGCCTGGAATTACCCGTGGAGTCGCCCTGCGGATCGCCGGCGAACTGGGAATCCCGGTAGTCGAGGAGTATTGCACGCCGGAGTTTTTCTTGGAAGCTGATGAAGTATTTTTATCGGCTGCCAGCGGGATTGTGCCGGTTGGCTGGATCGGCGATGTTAAGATCGGTAAGGGGCCGGGACAGATATTCGCTCGTTTGAATGAGGAATATCAAAAACTGATCGCCGCAAACTAATACTCCGGATAAAAAACACATAAAAAGGGCAGAGAGGCCCGCAGTAAGGCATTGCTTTATTGCGGGCTTGTACTTTGGGGATGTTTTCAAAAAAGCAAAGAGAGGTTAGGGTATGTTTGATCTGAAGCTTGTGAATGGAAAAGTTGCCGATGGCTCGGGACGGTCCAGCTATTTGGCCGATGTTGGAATCAGCGGCGACCGGATTACAGCCGTGGGAAACCTGGCGGCGGCGCCGGCATGCGAGACGGTGGACGCAGCTGGAAAAATCGTGGCGCCGGGATTCGTCGATATGCATACCCATTCGGATTTGTCGGTACTGTATGATCCGCATGCGAACAGCAAGATCTACGACGGCGTAACCACCGAGGTCGTCGGCAATTGCGGGATCGGCGTGGCACCGGTATCCGAAGCTAATCGACAATTACTGATTGATTATCTGGGAACGCGCATGATTGGTAATCTGCCGGTCAAAATCGATCTGAAGTGGTCGACGGTAGCTGAGTACCTAGACTATGTGGACGCCCATCCTCCGGCGGTCAATGTAGCGGCCCTGCTGGCGCAGGGCGCGGTCCGCATTGCAGCGATGGGTTTCGACAGCAATACGCCGACCCTGGCACAACTCGCTGAGATGCAGGGGCTGGTTCGCGCCGGGATGAGCGAAGGCGCCGTCGGGTTAAGCACCGGCTTGATTTACATGCCGGGCGAGTTTTCCGATACGGCGGAACTGACCGCGGTGGCCCGACAGATAAAATCGTGGAACGGTGTTTATATTACGCACATCCGCAACGAAAGCGACGGCGTGTTTGCAGCACTGGATGAAGCGTTGACCATCGGGCGCGGTGCCGGGGTACCGGTCCACATTTCCCATTTGAAATTGGGTGGAAAATCCGTATGGGGCCGGTCTGGAGAATTGTTGGAAAAAATCGACGACGCCAACGCAGCCGGGATCGATACAACGTTCGACTTGTATCCGTACACGGCCGGAATGACCGGGTTGGCGGCCTGTATGCCGTCCTGGGCGTTCGCAGGCGGGGTCGGCCAGCTTCTCCTTCGCTTGCAGGACAAGGAAATGCGTTTGCGGATCCGGGCCTGCATCGAAACCGGCATCCCCGGTTGGCAGAACATGGCCAAAGCGGCCGGATCGTGGGACCGGATCGTAATCACCACCGTTATGAATGAAGAAAACAAGCATATGGAAGGGAAAAGCGTACAAGAAATCGCCGATTTGCAGGGTAAGGATCCTTACACAACGATCTTTGACCTGTTGATCGCCGAAAAAGGCCGAGTGTTGATTGTGACCCACATGATGGCCGAAGAGGATGTGGCGGCAATTATCCGTCACCCGCTGGCGATGATCGGAACCGACGGCATGAGCGTATCCACGGAAGGAGTGATGTCTTTCGGCCGGCCGCATCCCCGGGCGTTCGGCACGCATGCGCGCGTTCTGGAGAAATACGTCCGGGAAGATAAAATTCTGACTCTGGAAGAGGCCGTGCGGAAAATGTCGGCGATGCCGGCGGAACGACTCGGATTAAAACAACGCGGCCTGATCAAGGATGGTTGTTTTGCGGACGTGACCATATTCGATCCGGAAACCGTCCGGGGAAAAGCGACTTTCGCCGAGCCCAAACAATATTCCGTCGGTTTTGACACGGTCATCGTCAATGGCAAAGTGATACTGAAAGACGGCATGCATCGGGATGCTTATAACGGGCGGGTGTTGAAACGGTAAAAGCAATTGAAAAAATAAGAAGCGCAGTCAGGCAAGCGTGCACAGCCGCGCTTGCCGTTTTCTTGTGCAGATTATTGGAAGGCAGGAAAAGGACATCCTGGAAGCGAAATAATAATCTAAATTATGAAACAACGACCGCGAAATCGCTCTGTTGGGGGATGGGGTAAGATTGCGTCTTGGGAACTCAACCGGCCTGGACAGTTATCGAAGAACTTCCCTGCTGATTGTCGGATTTGTAGCGATGTGCATGACCGGGGCTTTTCACATGGCGGGCTATCTGTCAGACCGGGAATTTGTCGATCAAAAAATCCGCACCGACGCTGCCAATCGCAACTTGTCGATGATCCTGACGGAAAGCGTCAGCGGCGCAATCCGAAACGCTGACATTCTGTTGCGGATTTTCAAGCGGGACTGGGAAAGCAACGGCGCGTTGACGGAGACACTGAAGGCCAAGCTGCCGGAAATCATCAACGCGGGCATGGTTGCCCGGATCTGCATCACGGATGATGCAGGCAGGGTCACCTTTAATGCGATGGATTTGGCCGATGCGCCGAATATTGCTTCCCGAAGCTATTTCCAGCAGCACCGGACGGAAGACGGCGACGCAGTGCTTCTCGATGCCGCCCGACTTATGGATGACCAGGGGCCCCCCTTACTGGTGGTCAGTCGCCGGCTGAATCGGCGGGACGGCTCGTTCGGCGGCGTAGTATCCGTGGGAATCCGGCAAGAGTATCTGTTGCGGGCATTTCGCGAGCTAGAGCTGGGAAATGAAAATTCTCTGGGCCTTTTGCATACAAACGGAAAAATTCTGGCCCGGCTTCCCGGCGAATACGACCGGCAAGCCTTTGCCGCCGTATTTCGGAACCACCCATCCTTGGCGCGCGTGAAAGCGGGGGAACTGGCCGGCGAATATGAAGTGCCCGGCGCGGACGGCATTCCCCGTCTGGGCTCCTTTCGCAAACTGAATGTGTATCCGGTCGTGGCCCTGGCGACGACAAAGAAAGAGGCGGCGCTGTCTCGCGCGTTAGAACGGCGTAACCTTTACGGGAATACGGCAGCCGGCTTTTCTTTCTTTGTGCTGGTGTCCGGGCTGCTGATTTGGCTGCAGTTACGTCGGCAGTACCGGATCGAACGGATGTTGCTGGACCGGGAACGGGAATTGACGTTTTCCAGCTATCACGATGCATTGACCGGGATCTACAACCGGGCGTATTTTTATGACAAGGTCCGCGAAGCCGGATCGCAAGCAGGCGTCATCATGGCAGATATGGACGGACTGAAGATCATCAATGATACTTTTGGTCATAAGATCGGCGACCAGGCGTTGGTTGACACGGCGGGGATTCTGGTACGGTGCATTTCGCCGGATTCGATTCCGGCCCGCATCGGCGGCGATGAATTTGCTGTGTATTTGCCGGCGACGACCCGGGAAGCAACTGAAAAAACAATCCAGACACTGCGACAGGAAATCGCCCGATACAATGGCAGTCATGATTTGCCACTGCAGCTGTCCCTGGGTTTTGCCCTCGCCGACGGCAAAGAGCTGTCGCTGGCCGAGCTGATGGCGACGGCCGACAAGTGGATGTACAGGGAGAAGCTGCGACAGGCCCGGACGCACCGCAGCCAGTTCACGAATACGCTGAAAGAGATGCTGGTGGCCCGGGATTACATCACGGAAGGGCATGTATCGCGGGTGACGGACATCACCATCGCCCTGGCCAAGGCAGTCGGCTTGCCTTCGGCGCAGCTTCCGGATCTGGAGTTGTTTGCCTATTTTCACGATATCGGCAAAGTGGGGGTTTCCGACCGAATTCTGAACAAATGCGGCCCTCTGACGGAAGTTGAGCGGCATGAGATGCAGCAACATTCGGAGATCGGCCACCGGATCGCTTCGTCGGCGGATGATTTGTCCGGCATCGCGGACTGGATTTTGAAGCATCATGAACGCTGGGATGGCAAGGGGTATCCATGGGGAGTCGCCGGCGAAGACATTCCAATTCAGTGCCGGATTCTGGCGATTGCGGATGCCTACGACGCCATGACGAGCGACCGTCCGTACCGCAAGGCGATGCTCCACCAGGACGCACTTGCGGAGTTGTTGCGAAATGCCGGAACGCAGTTCGATCCGGCGCTGGTGGAAAAGTTTATTGAGATTCAGGACGCCATCCAGTCGCCAAACGGCAGGATTTACAGGGCATAAAAACGGTTCGGAACATTGATAAAGGCTGTCCAGCCTGGCTTTTTGCCGGTGCGGGACAGCCTTTTGCGTTTGTTTATTCGCCGGCAAAGACGGCGATTATTTTCCCGGGTTGGTCATCAGGCGGGCGACCTTGGCGGCGAACCCGATCGGGTCCTCCGGCGTGAGACCTTCCATCAGCAGGGCCTGGCCATAGAGCAGTTCGCAATAGTCCTTGAAGTTGTCGGAGTCCGGCGCGGCGTCGTGCAGTTCTTTCAAAACGCCGAACAGCTCATGGTCGGGATTTAATTCGAGGATGCGGCTGGCCTTGTACATAGGATTGTCCATTTCGGACAGGATCTGTTCCATCGACAGGCTGATGCCTTCATCACCGCTGACCAGGCAGACCGGACTGGTTTTCAGGCGCTGGCTGATCTTGACGTCGGTCACCTTGCCTTTCAGTTGCTCCTTCACGGCGGCGATCAAAGACTCGTTTTCCTTGTCGGCGGGCTCGTCGTCCTTCTTGTCCTTCGGAGAGTCAAGTTCCTGTAGTTTCAAGTCGCCGCGGCTGATGGACTGGAATTTTTTCTCCTTATATTCCCGCAGCGAGTCGATGGCGAATTCATCGACCCGATCGAACAGGTACAGTACTTCAAGACCTTTTTCCTTCAGAATTTCCATTTGCGGCAGTCGCTCGGCCGAGGAACGGTCTTTGCCGGTGGCGTAGTAGATGACAGTCTGGCCTGCCGGCATGCGGGCGATATATTCGTCGAGCGTCGTCAGTTCGTCCGCGGAATGGGAAGAGGGGAACATCAGCAGGGACTGGAGCTTGTCACGGTTCGCGAAATCGGCATAAACGCCATTCTTGACGGCTTTTCCGTATTCCTGCCAGAACTTTTTGTATTTGTCCCGGTCTTTCTCCAGCATCTTCTCGAGGGTCTTGAAGATGGTCTTTTCCAGGTTTTTGCCGATTTTTTTCAGCTGACTGCTGTGTTGGAGCAATTCGCGGGAGATGTTGAGCGAGAAGTCGGGCGAATCGACCAGACCACGGACGAACCGCAGATATTCCGGCAGCAAATCTCGATAGTTGTCCATAACGAACACGTTTTTCGAGTATAGACGGATGCCGGTGTCCGTTTCCCGTTGGTAAAAATCAAACGGAGCGTGGGCTGGAATGAACAGCAGCGTGGTGTATTCCACCGCGCCTTCCGCCTTGGTGTGCATGACTTCCAGCGGGTCGTCCCAGGCATGGAAGACGTCCTTGTAAAACTGGTTGTATTCTTCCGGCTTAATTTCATTCTTGGACTTGACCCACAGCGGGGTCATGGAGTTCAGGGTGCGGACTTCCTGAGTGTCGGCCTCGCCATCCTTGCCTTTGACGGTAAAGGTCATTTTGATGGGGTAGCGGATGTAGTCGGAGTATTTCTTGACTAGGCGCTGCAGCGTATACTGGTTGAGAAAGTTTTCCTCCGGGTTTTCGTTGGACCGGAATTCCGGATGTAGTGACAGGATCAGGCTGGTGCCGCGTTTTTCGCGATCGCATTCTTCAATGGTGTATGTACCGTCGCCAGTTGACTCCCAGCAGATTCCCTTCGTCTGACCGGGTGCGCGAGTGATCAGGGTGACTTTATCGGCGACCATGAAGGCGGAATAAAAGCCCACGCCGAATTGGCCGATGAGTTCGCTGTCGGCGGCGCCGCCGGCTTCCTTCAGTTTTTCGAGAAAGGATTTGGTACCGGATTTGGCGATGGTGCCGATATTTTCCACTACTTCGTCATAGGTCATGCCGATGCCGTTGTCGGTGATGGTCAGGGTGTTCGCTTTCTCATCGGCAACCAGTGTGATTGCAAAACCAGGGTCACCTTCCAGCAGATCATGGTTGGTCAGGGACTGGACGCGGATTTTGTCGATGGCGTCCGAAGCGTTGGAGATCAGTTCCCGCAGGAAAATCTCCCTGTTGGTGTAGATGGAGTGGATCATCAGATCGAGCAGTTGCTTGGTTTCGGTCTGAAATTCACGGGTTTGTTTGCCAATTGGTTGTTCTGTCATGGTTGAGTTCCTCCTGTGTCAGAATGATTTGGTCTATTTATTATTTTACCACAGAAGAACTTTGCCGGGCACGGGTCAAACTTTGGATTTTTTGGGCGCTTGACTGATTTTAGGCAGGAGTCGGCGAAAGAGTGTGGAACATGAAATAGTGCGAACCCACCAAGGATGTGGTTGCGGCAGAAATCTGAACGACAGCGAAGGAGGGCAGGATTTTGATCAAACTGATTGGCGTAGTCATTGTTATCTCCGGACTGTTGCTTCGCTTTAATCCTTTGTTGGTGGTCCTGACGGCGGGCTTTGCCACCGGACTGGTGGCGGGAATGTCTCCGTTGGCGATTTTGTCCGCCATTGGCCAGGCGTTCGTGACGAACCGATACATGTCCCTGCTGGTGCTGGTTTTGCCGGTGATCGGGGTTCTGGAACGGTTTGGCCTGCGGGAAAAGGCGGAGGATATCATTCGCAGCATGAAGACGTTGACGGCGGGACGGGTGATGTTTGTTTACCAGTTGTTCCGTCAGGTCACGGTGGGATTGGGTCTGCAGTTGGGCGGACACCCCAGCTTCATTCGGCCGATCATTGCGCCGATGACCGAGGCCGCGGCGGCTCGGGAAGGCGTGAGCAGCGCAGGCTGGTTGGACCGGATCCGGGGAATGTCGGCTTCGGCGGAGAATTACGGCAACTTTTTTGGCCAATTGCTATTTCCGGCGGCGGGTGGATTGTTGTTGATCAAAGGGGTCATGGAGAACGCCGGCTACAAAGTTGATTTGCTGGTGATGTCACAGTATGCAATTCCTTCGGCGATTGCGGCTTCGGCTATTGCCTTGGCGCGATTCTTGCTGTTGGACCGGGCGATCCGGTCTGCCGGAAAAAACAAGGGAGGCGATCAGGGGTGAATGTTACGCTGGATCAAATCTATGCGGTGACAGGCATATTCCTGCTGATTTTTACCGTCCTGACGCTGACCGATAAAAAACAGTCCGGCAAATGGGGGACTGCGGCCTTTTGGGGGCTTTATGGCATATCCTTCATCTGGGGGAAAGAAATTCCACCGGCCGTGGTTGGCGGAATGGTAGTGGTTATGGCGCTGATTGCCGGGGCCAAATGGATGGGAACGGGGGACTATCTGAGCGCAACTGTCGAATTTCGACGAAAAATGGCTCACAAGTATGGCATGTGGCTGTTTGGGCCGGCTCTCGCGGTACCTTTGGTGACTTTTCTGGTCGCCTGGTTGGCGCCGAAACTAGGCGCCCTGATCGGACTGGGCATTGGCTCCGTTGTCGGCCTGGTGCTGGCGTTCCTGTTGACGCGCGTCATGCCGGTACAGGCCTTTCAAGAGGGACGACGAATGCTAGATGCGGTCGGCTGGGCCATCATTCTCTCACAGTTTTTGGCGGCGCTGGGCTTTCTGTTTGACAAGGCCGGAGTGGGCAAGGTCGTAGCCGAGATGGTGTCGGCTGTCGTGCCGGTGGATGTGCGTCTGGCCACGGTTATCGCCTATTGCGTCGGCATGGCCTTGTTTACGATGGTCATGGGCAATGCGTTTGCGGCTTTTGCCGTTATTACGACCGGCATTGGCATTCCGCTGGTGGTCAAGCTGCACGGGGCGGATCCCGCCATTGCCGGCGTCATCGCCATGCTGTCCGGCTATTGCGGCACGTTGATGACGCCAATGGCAGCTAACTTTAACGTGGTTCCGGCGGCATTGCTGGAGATGTCGGACAAGAACGGGGTCATCCGGGCCCAGGTGATGACAGCGGTTCCCTTGCTGATCGTCAATATCTGTTTGATGTACTTTTTGGCGTTTCCGGGGAAATAAGGTTTGAAGGGGAGATGAAGCGTGCGAAATATTTTGGTGGCCGGTTTTGGACCGTTCGGCGGCGAGCCGGTGAATCCGGCGTTGGAAGCGATCAGGCTGCTGGATGGACGAATTGTGGAAGGATGCAGTATCGCGACGAGGGAGCTGCCGGTGACCCGTTTCGAGGCAATCCGCGCGATCGAGAACTTCATTGCGGAAACCGATCCGGTGTTGATATTGGCCGTGGGTCAGGCCGGCGGCCGGCTCGAGATTACGCCGGAGCGGGTGGCGATCAATGTGGACGATTTCCGTATTCCCGACAACGGCGGCTTCCAGCCGGTTGACGAACCGATCGTGGCGGGGGCGCCGGTCGCATACTGGAGTACGTTGCCGATCAAGGCGATGGTCATGGCGATGCGGGGGTCCGGAATTCCCGCCTCAGTCTCGAATTCGGCCGGCACGTTCGTATGCAATCATCTTTTCTACGGCCTGATGCACCATCTTGCGAAGAGTGGCGATAAGATCAGAGGCGGATTCGTCCATATTCCGTATCTGCCGGAGCAAGCGGCCCGGCTGGGCGGACAACCGAGCATGGCCGTGGAGACGATCGTGAAAGGGCTGGAAGTGGCATTGAACGCCGCTATGGCCCATGAAACCGATATTGCGGCCGGGGACGGCAAGACGCATTGACTGGCGGCCGCCAATGGCCGATAACTTAATGGAGGAACTGAAAATGAACTGGCGAAGGTGGGTTTTCATTTTGGTAATGAGCATTTCGATGGGCGGACTGGCGACCGGCGAGGCGGCGCCGCAGATTCCGCTACGGGATTTTTTCCGAAATCCGGAACTGTCGTCGTTGGAACTGTCGCCTGACGGCAAACAGGTGGCATTCTTGGCACCGGTGGAACGGCGACTGAATCTGTTCGTGCAGGACGTGAACGGGGAAAAACCCCGGCAGGTGACGGATATCCGGGACCGCGACATCGGCGGGTACTTCTGGAAGAACGCCAATACCCTGATCTATCTGAAAGATGACGGCGGCGACGAAAACTACCACCTGTACGCGGTGGACATCATTTCAGGGCAGACCCGCGACCTGACGCCGTTTCCCGGAGTACGGGCCGGCATTGTCGACGATCTGGAGGATATTGAGGACGAAGTCCTGATCGACATGAACCAGCGGCGGCTGGATGTATTCGACGTATACCGGCTGAATGTGAAGACGGGCGCAATGACCCTGGTGGCGGAAAATCCCGGCAACTACATCGGCTATTTGACGGATCACGCGGGCAAGGTCCGGGTGGCGCTGGCCAAGGACGCTGAGCAAAACCAGAATATTCTCCTGTACCGGGACACCGAACAGCAGGAGTTTCGGCCGATTATCACGACCGGCTTCAAGGATCAGGTGTCGCCGTACTTCTTTTCGGCGGACAACCGGCATCTGTATGCAACATCGAATATCGGCCGGGACCGCAAAGCGCTGGTGCTGATCGATCCGGCGACCGGCAAGGAAATCCAGACACTGTTTGCCCATCCCGAAGTGGATGTGGGCGGCGCCGGCTGGTCGCGCCTGCGCAAGGTCCTGACCAGCGTCGGCTATACAACGGACAAGAGCCATCGACATTTTTTCGATGACAAGATCCGCAAGATTTACGTCACGCTGGAAAAACTGCTGCCCGGCTACGAAGTGGCGCTGACATCCATCGACAAGGCGGAGGAACAGTTTGTCGTCCGTACCTACAGCGATAAGTCTCGCGGCGCTTATTACCTGTTCAATGTAAAAACCGGCGCGCTGAAGAAATGGCGGGATTTATCGCCATGGCTGAACGAACAGGACATGGCGGACATGCGGCCGATTTCCTTCAAGAGCCGTGACGGGCTGACGATCCACGGCTATTTGACCTTGCCGAAGGGGAAAGAAGCCAGAAATCTGCCGGTCGTCGTGAACCCGCACGGCGGGCCGTGGGTCCGGGACACCTGGGGTTTCAACTCGGAAGTCCAGCTGCTGGCCAACCGGGGCTTTGCCGTTCTTCAGATGAACTACCGTGGGTCGACCGGTTACGGCCGGGCCTTCTGGGAAGCCGGCTTCAAGCAGTGGGGCCGGAAAATGCAGGATGATATTACCGACGGCGTGGAATGGCTGATAAAACAGGGGATTGCCGACCCGAAACGGGTAGCGATTTATGGCGGCAGTTACGGCGGATATGCGGTGCTGGCCGGACTGGCCTTCACGCCCGAGGTTTACGCCTGCGGCATCGATTACGTCGGTGTGTCCAACATCTTCACCTTGATGAAGACGATTCCGCCATATTGGAAACCGCTGATGGCGGAGTTTTATGAGAAAGTGGGCCATCCGGAGAAGGACGAGGAACTGCTGCGGTCCGTGTCGCCGGTGTTCCATGCGGACAAGATCAAGGCGCCGCTGTTCATTGCCCAGGGGGCGCGCGATCCCCGCGTGAACAAGGCCGAATCCGACCAGATGGTGGCGGCGTTGGCGGCGCGCGGCGTCAAGGTGGAGTACATGGTGAAGGACAACGAGGGACACGGTTTCCGCAACGAGGAGAACCGGTTCGAATTCTACGAAGCGATGGAGAAGTTCTTGCAGGGATGCCTGCGATAGGGCTGGTAAAACCAAAATGTGCTACAATGAGAGCTGATTTATTGTAACAGCAGGGGGAAACGAATGCAGAGGCTGGCAATGGAAAGTGTGCGGCCGGAGATGATTTCTGCCGTCGATATTTTCGACCCCGGCGGAAGGAGTATGATCCGGGCCGGGGGCGCATTGCAGGAAAATCATATTGAAATGCTCCAAAGCTTGGGATTTGGATCGGTTTATGTGAATTTGCCCTATCTGGGGCAGACCCGTCCGCCGGACAATTTGGTGCGCCCTGATTTCCGGACGGAAGCGATGAAAATTATCCGCTGCGTTTATGATGAATTTCGCGTAAAAAAAGAAGTGGACGTCAATCCCTTGCGGGATTTGGCGTCCAAACTGGTGAACGAAGTCATCATCAACCGGAATCAATTGTTCCAACTGGTGGACCTGCGAACCCCGGAAACCTACCTGCCGGCGCATGTGCTCAACGTGGCGGTTTTATCCGTGCTGACAGCCCTGAAAATGGAGTATTCACCGGTCAAACTGCATGAACTGGCGCTTGGCGCGTTGGTCATGGATATCGGCGAGATGTTGCTGCCACCGGCGATTCTGCGTAAAAAAGGGAAACTGGAACCGGAGGAAATGCTGGAAGTCAAAAAACATCCGGAAGCCGGCTTCGAGGGACTGCGTAAAAAAATGCGGGGTTTGCCGACGCCGTCTCTGCATGTGGCCTATCAACATCACGAAAGCTTCGACGGCAAAGGCTATCCGAGGGGAGTCGCCGGCTCGGAAATTCATGAATTCGCGCGTATCGCCAGTGTGGTGGACATGTTTGACGCATTGCTGTCCGATCGGCCGTTCCGGCACTATTATTTGCCGCATGAAGCCGCGAGCATCCTGCATGCGTTGGCCGGCCGCCTGCTTGATCCGGAAGTCGTAACGCGGTTTGCGTTTTGCGTGGCGCTTTATCCGCAGGGCAGTTTGGTGCAACTGGATACACAGGAAATTTGTGAAGTGGAGTCGGTCGGCGCGAAGCAGCCCGATCGGCCGCGTCTGCAACTTTTGACGGATGCCTGGGGCAACCGGCGCAAGGACAGGGAAAGCATCGAACTGGAAAAGATGCCGAGCCGATATATTGTCAAAGTCCTGAAAGACCAGGAAATCATGAATTGGTTGCTATCTTGAGCATTTTTGGCGCACTGCCAATGGGGGATGAACGGTGGAGTCCAAAGAGCGGCGCGAGCTGTTGATGGAAAAACTGAAAGCCAACGCAACGCCGGTCACCGGCGCTGCGTTGGCGCAAGCATTCGGAGTCAGTCGGCAGGTCGTGGTGGGAGACATTGCAATTCTTCGGGCGGCCGGTGTGGATATCCTTGCCACTCCCCAAGGGTATCTGATTCCGTCGCAATTGTTGAAAACCCAGACCCGGACGGCGACGGTCGCGTGCCAACACGGGTGGGACAAGTTGGCGGAAGAACTGTATGTGATTGTCGACAATGGCGGAAAGATTCGGGATGTAATTGTCGAGCATCCGGTTTATGGCGAACTGCGGGGGACGTTGATGCTGTGTTCACGCCGTGAAATCGAGGAGTTCATGGATAAACTGCAGAATAGCGGCGCAGCTCCCCTGTCTGCAGTCACCGGCGGTGTGCATCTGCATACGATCGAGGTGCCGTCACTGGCGGTTTTGCAGCGGATCGAAGCTGAACTCGACAACCGGGGGATTCTGTTTAAATAAGGCGCGGCGCGGTTCTACCGATACGGCTTGCCAAAAGGATGCGGCGGCCGTATAATATTTTTATCATTTGTGACAAGACACATGTAATGACAAATAAAATACAAGGTGGCACAGTGTATTTCATGGAAAAAGGAGCATGACTGATGAACGCAAAGGGACTGTCCCCGGCGGAAGAAAGCCTGAAAGACTTGCATGCAAAATTGCAGACTTTAAAGAAAGAACGAAATGCGCTGATTCTGGCCCATAATTATCAATTGAACGAAGTGCAGGATGTGGCGGACTATGTAGGGGATTCCTATTATTTGAGCAAGGTGGCGGCAGAGCAAGTCTGCGATGTGATCGTGTTCTGCGGGGTCCGGTTTATGGCGGAAACCGCGGCGATTCTGTCGCCGGAGCGCGAAGTGCTGTTACCGGAACCGACTGCCGACTGTCCGCTGGCCGACATGATTTCGGCATCCGACGTTCGGGCCCTGAAAAGCCGTCATCCAGGCGCGCCGGTTGTTTGCTATATCAATTCGACGGCGGAGGTCAAGGCCGAAAGCGATATCTGCTGCACTTCCGCCAATGCCGTCCGAATCGTGGCCGCTCTGCCGGATCAGAAAGTGATTTTTGTGCCGGACGAGAATTTGGGGCAGTATGTGGCCCGACAACTTCCGGGCAAAGAAATCGTGTTGTGGCCGGGGCATTGTCCGGTGCACGCTGGGGTCAGTCAGGACGACGTGAGGATTATGCGAAAAAAGTATCCGTCAGCGGAGTTCATGGTTCATCCGGAATGTCGGCCGGAAGTCTTGGCTTTGGCGGATTTTGTCGGGAGTACCGCCGACATCCTGAGGCAGGCGGAGCGTTCCGCCGCGCAGACGCTGGTGATTGGCACGGAAGTTGGCGTTTTGCATTCTTTGAAGCGGGACCGGGCGGAGCGTCCCGCGTTCATTTTGCAGCCTGGATTGGTTTGCGCCAACATGAAAAAAACCCGCTTGCAGCACGTGTATGACGCATTGCAATACAACCGCCATCGGATTCAGGTTCCGGAATCACTCCGAGAACCAGCAAAACGTGCTATTTCCCGGATGCTGGAAATGGCTGGCTAATGAACCGGGGAACAAAAAAGGGAAGGAGGCTGAAATGCGATGAACCTTTTGGCATTGGATGAGTTGTTGTATCGCGCTTTGAATGAAGACCTCGGACAAGGGGATGCGACCAGTGAATCGATTTTTTCCGCCGATCATACATCGCACGGATTTCTGTTGGCCAAACAAGATTTTGTGTTGGCGGGAAGAGGGGTGTTTGCCCGGGTCTTTGGGTTGCTGGATGCAAGGGTCGACGTGACTTTTTTTCGAAACGATGGCGAAGCGATCAACCAAGGTGAACGTTTTGCATGTATCGAGGGCCCGACTCTGGCCATTTTGTCCGGTGAACGGATTGCACTGAATTTTTTGCAGCACCTGAGCGGGATCGCCACGGAAACCCAAAGCTATGTGAAAGCCTGTGGCAATTCAGGCGCAATGGTTGTTGATACCCGCAAGACGACCCCGGGACTGCGGATGCTTGAAAAATATGCGGTAACGGTCGGCGGCGGCAAAAATCACCGGTTTGGGCTGAATTCCATGATTTTGATCAAGGATAACCACATTCGGGCGGCCGGCGGGATTGAGCCGGCAGTGCGGCTGGTGCGCGCCAAATCGTCGCCGTTTCTGAAAATCGAAGTGGAAGCCGAGGAGCTTTCGCAGGTGCGGGAAGCGCTGGCCGCCGGCGTGGAGGTGATTATGCTGGACAACATGACGACGGAGATGATTGCGGAGGCCGTCCGGGTGATCAGTGGTCAGGCGTTGGTGGAGGTGTCCGGCAACGTAACCTGTGAACAGATCGAGACGTTGGCGGGTTTAGGCGTCGACATCATTTCGAGTGGCGCACTGACGCATTCGGTGAAAGCGGTCGACATTAGCCTGAAACTCGAATAATCGGGGGCCGCGACCATGATATAAAATGGGCTGGCAACGGATGAATAATGGACGAGGCGGTTAACTCTCCGTGTAGAGGTGGTTTAACCGTCTTTTTTTTTTTTGCCCGGAATGGAGAGCGGGTCAGCTTGGCCTGATGTCGTACGGCAGGATTTTGACGACGGATCGCAAATTTTACACGAGAGAGAATCATGCTTCGTCGCAAAAACAAGAACGGCGGAAAACGAAGGAGCGTTCTGTGAACATTTTGCATTGTACAGCCTTGGGCGAGTCGATGCTGCCCACGTTTATCCGGCGGCTGCAGGAAGCGGGTAAAGGCGCTGCTGCCGGGCGGACCGCACTGATACTGCCCAGTCCGTACCTGCTGGAGCAGGCCCGGAATCAGCTGCGATTGACGGATGTCGTCGCCTGGCAATTTCCCCGGATTCTGTCACTGGATGAATTGGCGGCGCATCTGGCCGGGCTGCGAAAAATCAGCCGTCTTGAACAGGAGCTGCTGATCGACGGCATTGTCCGGGAAACAGCGGCAGCCGGAGAATTTTCATATTTTGCGGACATTGCGGATTATCCTGGATTCATTACCGCTTTGTCCCGCCTGTTCGACGAGCTTAAAATGGCGGCGGTTACTCCGGCGGAACTGGCGGCGGCGATCGATGCGCTGGCGGGGGAAGTGGAGCGAAATTTGGCGCGGGATGAGGCGATTGTTGCCTTGTTCCAAGCGTACCAGGCGCGGTTGACCGAGCTATCTCTGGTGGATTTGGGCGGCATGTACGCAGCGGCAGTGAACAAATTAACGCAATCGGAGCGGCAGCTGCCGTTCGAACGGATTTTCATGGCGGAATTTTCGGTCCTGTCCCCTCTGCGACTGCAACTGGTGGATCGTTTGCAACGGCGGATGGACATGGAAATCGGCATTTGTTTCGAGAAGAACCGGCCGGGCGTATTCCGGTCGGTCGAGCCGGTCTATCAGGCGCTGGTGGGCATGGGATTCCGACCGGAGTTTTATTCGCCGCGTCCGCTTGCGGCAACGGCTTTGCAGCGGCTGCGCCGGGAACTGTTCGCGGAACGGCCGGCTCTTGGCGGGGAGGCCGCCGGGATCGGCGTTTTGTACAGTCCCAACCGGGCCAAGGAATTAACTGTGGTTGCCGATCGGATCAAGGAATTGCTGATCCAACGGGAAGTCGAGCCACGGGAGGTGGTGGTTGTTGTCCAGGACCCAGCGGCTTATCCGCATCTGCGCGCCGTCTTCGCGGAACGGGGGATTCCCGTGGACACGGCGGATGCGGCGCCAATTCAGGAAAAGGCGTTGCCCCGGCTGGTTTTTGCCTGGCTGCGACTGATCCGGGAACGGGGCAACCGGGACAGTCTGCTGGCCTTTGTGAAATCGCCATATGTGGCCGGGCGTCTGGAACTGGATGTGGATTTCTTCGAAGGCAGATTGCTGGAGGAAGTGATCCGGAACTGGGCGGAATGGCCGACCGCTCTGGAACGTCAGGCACCGGACGCGACGACGCAGGAAGAATGGCGCGGCAAGTGGCAAGAACTGCGACTGCGGGCGCAGGAGTGGGAGCGGCCGGTTGCCTGGGCTGAATGGGCGAGCCGTCTGCGCGATTTGTTGTCCTGGCTGGATTTGCCGGGGCAACTGCAACGGCTGCGCCGGGCCGACATTTTGTCCCTACCGGAAGTTCGCGCCGAATTGCAGTGCCTGGAGGAGGTACTGACGGCAGCAACGGCTCTGGAAAATCTGGCGGGAGTTTCCCCGACGGGCGACAACCTGCCGGTCATTGCCGATCTCGGCGACATGTTGCGGCAACTGTTGGGGGAAGCTACGGTCGCCCTGGTGGATCGGCAGGCGGCCGGCGTTCAGGTAGTGACGCCGGAAACCGGCAGTGGCATGAGTTTTAAGACGGTATTTATCCTGGGGCTGGCGGAAGGAGATTTTCCGGCGCCGCCCCGGGAAAGCTGGCTGTATGGCGACCGGGAGCGACAAACACTGGGCGAAGCCGGTGTGCTGTTGCGAACCGCCAATGACCGGGCGGCGGCTGCCGATTTTTCCTTCGCGCTGGCAGTGGCCATGGCCACGGAACAGCTTTGGCTAAGCGCCCTCGTGGACAACGAAACATTGCCTTCCCGGTTTGTGGCCGAAGTGACCCGGCTGTTTGTCGCCGACGCCGTTCCCCAGCATTCCTTTGCCCTTGCCGAGGTGGTGGCGACGCGGCCTTCGCGGGTCTGGAGTCTGCCCGAGTTGCTTAAGGCGAGCCTGCATCATGTCTGGACCGGGTCGGCGGAGGCGGCGGAGTGGATGGACAGTTACGTCGCTTTGTCGAAACTGATGCCGGCAGGCCTGACGGAGCGGGCCCGCGTGGAGTCGGAACGCACTGGCGCCTATGCCGGAACGATCGACCGGAATTTGCTGGATATCAGCCGGTTCAGCCCTTCGGCGCTGGAACAGTACGCCGCCTGCCCATTCGTCTATTTTGCCATGACGGTCATGGAACTCGGTGAGTGGCAACCGGCGGTGGAAGGGTTTGACGTATTGTCGGCCGGCTCGGTGTGGCACGAGGTGTTGGCCGGCTTTTTGGGCAGGTATCGCGGTCGTCTCTTGCGGGGGGCCGACCGGCAGCATTATGAGGCGGAACTGTCGACGCTATTGTCGGCGGCGGTGGCCAGACTGGAGCGCCAGGGGCGTCTGACTACCGATGCATGGTGGCAGTTTGAACAGCCGCGCTGGGAGCAGGCCCTGCGCGATTGGCTGGCGGATGAACTGACGCGGCAGGAGCAGCAGCCACAGTGGCGGGCTAGCTATTTCGAGTGGGCGTTCGGCTCGGCAGCCCGACCCGGCAGCGATCCGGCTTCGACCGAACAACCGTTGCTGCTGACGACGGAGAGCGGCGAGAAGGTCGAAATTCAGGGGAAAATCGACCGGATCGATCTGGACGGCGGCCGACTGCGCGTGATTGACTACAAGACGGGCAAGCCGCCCGCGCGTAAACAACTGGAACAGGGGCTGCGGTTGCAGGTTCCGCTGTATATGCTGGCGGTGGCGCAACTTCTGGCCGGACAAGACGAAACGGCGGTCGAGGGATTGTATCGGCAGGTGGGCAAGGCCGCTACCGAACTGGGAATTCCCGGCGGGAAGCTGCCGCAGCCGGAATTGCTGGCGCTGACCCGGGAAGCGACCCTGCGTTACGTCGCCGGTATTCACGCCGGCAACTTTCCGGCGCAGCCGGCGACTTCTTGTCCAGACTGGTGCCCGGCCCGGCGATTTTGCCGTCGGTCGGCGGATTCGGCGGCAGAGACGGAGGACGCAACGGATGAGTAATTTCACGGCCGAACAACTGGCCGCCATTGAAACGCTGCATTGCAATCTGCTGGTCAAAGCTGGCGCAGGAGCCGGTAAAACCCGGGTGCTGGTGGAACGCTATATTCGTATCCTGGCGACTGGCGCCGCGTCTACCGACGGCATCGTCGCTATCACTTTCACCCGGAAGGCGGCCCGGGAGATGAAAGAGCGAATCCGGGCGAAAGTCGATGACATGCTGACTACGGCGGATTCCGAAGAGTGGAAGCGTTGGCGCGAGGTAGCCAATCGGCTCGATACAGTGGCCATTTCCACGATCCATTCTTTATGCAGCCGCATTTTGCGGGAACATCCCGCCGAAGCCGGAGTGGATCCGGAGTTCGGGCTGCTGGAGGATGCGCGGGCTAAAGAGCTCCTGGACGAGGTTTGGCAGGAAACGCTGACGCAGGCGGCAAGCCAGGCGGCGTCCTGGCTGACGCGGTTGCTGGCGGTGTATTCGCCGGTCCAGGTGCGGGAAGAAATGCGACCGTTATTTGACAAGGTTCTGTCAGAAGGACTGGTGGGGCCGGATCTGGAGCAGTCGCTCTGGCCGGTCGGCGAGCGGGCGGATGGGCGACGGGCGGCGGCAAGCCGCCTGAAACTGGCATATCGTGAACTGTTCGATCTCGCGGCGACAGCCAAAAAGAAAACCGCGTCGCAGGATCGCCTGCAGTCTCTGCGCGAGCAATGGCCGACGATTGAGCGGATTATTGATGGCGCGGATGGAGACCCGGATCAGCTGGACGAGTTGGAAACGGCGTTTCGCAATTTACGCGGCGGCGCAGATCTGGGCGAAGCGCTGCGGGAACGGAAACGGGCCGCCGAAGCCCTCCGGGGGGCGATCCTGGACCGGACGGCGCTTCAGTTATTGCCGGATTTGTGTGAGCTGTTCCGCTTGGCCGGCGCCGAATGGAACCGCTTGAAACGGGTCGGGCGGATGTTGACCTATGATGACCTGGAAGCGGAGACGGAACGGTTGCTGCTCACCCATCCGGAAATTTGCGACCGATATAATCGGCGCATTCGGTTTTGGTTGGTGGATGAATGCCAGGATATCAACGAGCGGCAGCGTAGCATCATTTATCTGCTGGCCGGCGGCGATCCGCAGCAATTAACAGGGACGGGCCTGTTCGCGGTCGGTGATGTCAAGCAGTCGATCTATCGGTTCCGGGGGGCCGATGCTCGGGTTTTCGGCAGGGTTGAATCGGATGTGCGGGCCAGCGGCGGGCAGGTCATCGAACTGCTGGATAATTTTCGCTCGCAGCCGGAGTTGGTATCGGCTTTCAATGACTTTTTCGGCGAACTGATGCCGGCGACCGTGTGCGAGGACGACACTGATGGCGCGGATGCCGTGGAATACCGGCAGCTGCAAGGAAGAAAGCAACTGGACGGGCACGCACGGATTGATTTGTGGGTGCTGGATGGGGCCGAAGGCGCCGGCGGTGATCCCCGGGAACGGGAAGCGGCCATGATCGCCCGTCGGGTTCGGGAAATGGCGGAGTCAACGGAGCGGCCGGTGCAATATCGGGAAATCGCCGTCCTGCTACGGGCGTTTACCGACGTCGTAGCCTACGAACAAGCCTTTGCCAGGACGGGCGTTCCTTACTATGTGGCCGGCGGCCGCGGCTTTGCCGGACGTCAGGAGATTTCCGATGCTTTGGGTCTGTTGCAGTTTTTGGATAATCCCCGGAATGAGTCGGCGTTGTTCGGGCTCCTGCGCTCGCCGTTTTTCCTGGTCTCCGATGAAGGGTTGTTGCTTCTGCGTCGAGCCGGTGCTGCCGAGGGGCTTTGGGCGGGTCTCGGCCTGGCGGCAACGGTGCCCGGTTTGTCGGCGGCGGACCGGACCGCCGCGCTGCGGGCTCGTCCATTGCTTGAACGGTGGTTGGCCCGACGGGGCTTCCTGACGCCGGCGCAACTACTGCGGGAATCTTTCGCTGCCACCGGTTTTGACATTTTGCAGTTGACGCAATTTATGGGAACGCGCCGTTATGCCAATCTGCAGAAGCTGCTGGAGATGGCAGAAACGTTTATGCGGGACGAGCCGGGCGGTATTGCCGATTTTTTGTCCTATGTGGAATTGCGGGCCGCTGACGAAGGTGAAGCCGAAATTGACAGTGAAATGGGCAATACGGTCCGGATTATGACGATTCACAAGTCCAAAGGACTGGAATTTCCGGTGGTGATTGTGCCGGACCTGCAGCGAAAATTTAATTCGTGGTCGCAGCTGTCGGTGTTTGTTCGTGGAATCGGCGTGGGCCTGAAGCTGCCGGATCGCCAGGGAAACCTCCGGGAATCGGCGCGGTTTCAGCGGATTGCCCGCACCGACACCGCCCTGGAACGGGCGGAATTGAAGCGGTTGCTGTATGTCGCCCTGACTAGGGCGGAACAACGGATCATTCTTTCCGCCGTTGCCAAGACGACCAAAACCGAGAAAACTCTGCGCAATGCATCCGGCTGGCTGGACTGGGCCCGGCATCTGTTCGGCTTGAGCGGCTCACCCCGGCAATGGCCGGCGGAAACCTGTCTGGGCAACACTTGTCTACATGTCTGCCTGGACGAGGAACCGGCCACAGGATCGGCGGCTGCGGCCAAACCTTTTAAAAACCTGACGGATTTAGCGGCCGCGGTGGAACTGTCGACGGATATCCGGCGCAACCTGGCGGCGATTTCGGTGCGGCAAACCCGCCCCCTGTTGTTGTCGCCCTCGTCGTTGGGCGAGTTCGCCGAATGTCCTCGCCGTTATTTTTACGCTCATGTTTACCACTTGCCGGTTCCACCGGATTTGGCGGCGTCGACCGATCAGCACCGGGAAGCCAGTGAAGCGACGGCATCGGTGTCAATCGCGCCGCGCGACCTGGGAACCGCTTTTCACCGCTTCATGGAATTACTGCCGAGCTTTCGGGACTGGTCGGAGGCCTTGCAACAAGCATTGCGGGATTCGCTGCCGCCGCAGCTCCGACAAGAGGCTGGCGCTCTGATGCAGCAATGGGCAGGTCATTATGCCGATAGCGCCCTGTATGCGGAAAGTGCCTCAGTGAGTGCGGATCTGCGGGAATGGCCGTTCAACTTTCGGCTGCTGACTGCGGCCGGAGCGCTGCCGGCGGTATGGCTTTCAGGGCAGGCAGACCGGGTTTTGTTTTACCCGGATGGAACGCTGGGGATTATCGATTACAAAACCGATCAATTGACAACGGCAAGCTTGCAGCAAAAAACCGCCCATTATCGTCTCCAGCTTGCGGGGTATGCGCTGGCGGCTCGGGCGGTGTTTGGCCTACCGGTTCGGGATGCCCGGCTGTATTTTGTCCGGCTCGGACATACTGCGTCAATCGATACCGCTACGCCGGAGTTGGCGACGGCGGAACATGAGTTGCGCGAGTTGGCCGAATTTCTTCGCAACCACACGGAAGAAGCCGATTACGGCTGCCGGCTCTCCCACTGTCCGGTATGTCCGTTCCAGACGATCTGTCTGAAAGAATGACGGTTACAGGGATAAAGTGTCACCGGGGTTCATGATATGGACTGGAATCTTGAAGCGGTGCTCGACATCCTGCTTAAAGGCGTCCGGTGATTGGGCGATGACCGGCCAGGTATTGTAGTGCATGGGCACGACCAGTTTGGGGTGGAGCAATTGGACGGCTTCCGCGGCATCCGATGGGCCCATGGTATAGTTGTCGCCGATTGGCACCAAGGCGACGTCGATGGCCTCCAGACGCCCTAATAGGGCCATGTCACTGAACAAGGCGGTATCACCGGCATGATAGAGGGTTTTGCCATGAAACTGGATAATAAAACCGCAGGCATGTCCCCCAGGCAACCCTGCCCCGTGAAAGGCGGGCGTAATCCGGACAAAGCCAAAATCGAAGTTGTGCTTGCCGCCCAAATGCATGCCGTGGGCCTGAACTCCTTTCTCGGCGCAGAACCGGGCCACTTCGGCGGTGGATATGACGGTGGCGTTATTGCGCTTGGCAATGCTGACGGCATCGCCGATATGGTCTTCATGAGCATGCGATACCAGCACATACCGGCAGTCGATTTGTTCGGCCTTCGCGGCTGCCAGTGGGTTGCCGGTCAGAAAAGGATCGATAATCAGCGCATTGTTTCCTTCTTTCAGCATGAAACAGGCATGACCTAAAAATTTCAGTTCCGGCATTTTGGAAGACCTCCTTAAAATGTTATTGATGTACTAATTCGATTTTTTATTTCAATCCCCTCTTGGCGCCGGCGTTTTTCATCAGCCAATGCGGACTTAACGCTGAAAATGTGACACCTATGCAAGGAGCATGCTATAATTAAATGCGGAAGATTCCGTTAATTTGAAAGGAGGGCTTGGAAATGTCACAACTGAAAAAAATACTCGTGGCGTATGATGGGTCTCAACAGAGTAAACAAGCGTTGAATTGGGCCATTGATTTAAGCCTCCTGTCCGGTGCGCAGGTTGCAGCGGTAAAAGTGTTTGAAGGCAGCCGGCTGTATCCGGCGGTTACGGAAACCGGCGGCCGGGAATTGGCGAGGTTGTTGGATGAAATCCGCCAAGAAGACCAGCGACTCATGGATGAGGTTGCCAAATCCGGCAAACAGCGGGGCGTGGATGTAAAGTGCGATATTCTGCAGGGGAATATCGCCGAGCAGATCCTCAAATACGCCAAGGATTATAAGTATGACCTCATTGTGGCCGGAACTAAGGGGCATGGTGCTCTGGAGCAATTGCTAATGGGCAGCGTGACGCGCAACTTGGTCAGCTTGTCCCGGATTCCGGTTTTGGTGGTCAAGGAGTAGTCCGGTTAAACTCCGCCTATTGCGACAGGGCGGAGTTTTGCCTTCGTGGGAGATATGCGATATGATGATAATGCGGAACGAGACAGGTTAAGGAGTTTGGTGCCGTGCTTGACGCCTATTATCGCGAAATCCGTTATTTGCGGCTTTCCGTCACGGATCGCTGCAATTACCGCTGCGCCTATTGCATGCCGCCGGAGGGCGTGAATTGGTTGGAACCGTCGGCGATCCTTACGGACGAAGAAATCATTCGCGTTTTGTCCGTTCTGGGCCGCGAGGGTGTGTCCAAAGTTCGCCTGACCGGCGGCGAACCATTAATTCGACCGGGTTTTGTGGAACTGGTGCGAAAAATCCGAGGGTTGGATTCGATTGAGGATTTGTCAATGACCACCAATGGCAGCCTGCTGGCCCGCTACGCCGGGGAGTTGAAGACAGCTGGGCTGAACCGCGTGAACATCAGTCTGGATACCGTCGACCCGGAACGCTTTCGCACGCTGACCAGCGGCGGCGATGTCCGGGATGTGTTGGCCGGAATCGAGGCGGCCATCCGGGTAGGCTTATCGCCGGTCAAGATCAATGTGGTTTTGACGGCGGCGGTCGATGAAGCGGATCTGTCCTTTTTTCAGAAGTTGGTGCGCGAACAGCCGGTTGCGGTGCGGTTCATCGAATATATGCCTTCCCGGCGTTGTCGGGTGGAAGCGGGTATGACCATGACTTCCGTGACGGAATATCTCGCCAGGCTGGCTGCCGGGAAACTGGCGCCGCTTCCCCAGGGTCCTTACGGTTGTGGCCCCGCCCACTATCTGCAGGGAGAAACCGATCGGGGCTCGTACGGGTTCATCGAACCGATTTCGAATTGTTTCTGCGATCGCTGCAACCGATTACGACTGACGGCGGACGGACGGTTGCGACCGTGTCTGTTGTCGGACGCCGAGATCGATTTGCAGTCGGCGTTGCGTTCGCAGACCAGCGAGGAGGAGATTGTCGGACTGTATCGGCAGGCGGTCCGCAGCAAACCGTCGTCGCACCATCTGGCCGATTCCGGAACCGGGGCATTCGTGAACCGGGGCATGTCCCAGATCGGCGGCTGAAAAGAATTGGCCCGGCCGGCAGGAATTCCTGTCAGCGCAGCGAATTAGTAGCAATCACGATAAAAACGCCATTAGGCGTATGACAGGAGATATTTGCAGTAATGGTCGTTGAAGTTCGTTTTTTTGCCTCGCTGCGGCGATATACCCCGGCTGATCCCAGCGGGATCATTTCCGTGGATGTGCCGGATGTTCTCACCGTGGAGGAGTTGCTTCAGCAACTGGAAGTCGATCCGGTCCACGTGAAGGGTATTTTGCGGAACGGCAAAGGAAGCAGACTGGATGACCATTTGGCGGATGGCGACCGCCTGGAACTGTTCCCAGACAATGGTGTGCGTTGATGGCGGATGAACTGACCCATTTCAACGTCGACGGTCGGGCCCGGATGGTGGACGTCACGGACAAGGCGGAATCGGAACGGATTGCGACAGGCGGCGGCCGGATTCTGATGTCGCCGGCAACTTTGGCACGCATCGAGGCTGGAACCATCGGCAAGGGCGATGTGCTGGCGGTGGCCCAGGTGGCCGGCATCATGGCCGCCAAAAAGACCTGGGAACTGATCCCGATGTGCCATCCATTGCTGCTCAGCGGCATCGACATTTCTTTTGCAATCGACCGCGAGGCCGTTGCAGTGGAAATTCGGGCCAACGTCAAAACGACCGGTCGGACGGGCGTGGAGATGGAAGCGCTGTCGGCGGTGGCCGGCGCCGCGTTGACGATTTACGACATGTGCAAGGCAATCGATCGGGGGATGGTTGTCGATAACATCCGGCTGATCCGGAAATCCGGCGGACGAAGCGGCGTGTTTGAACGGGAGGAAGCAGGACATGCAGGGAAGGATTGTGGCGGTCTGCACGAGCAAGAGTAAAGGCGAGCGCAAGGTGGATGTCGGGACTGCGCTGCTCATTGAAGGGCTGGGCATGGCAGGTGATGCCCACGCGGGGTTCGCCCACCGCCAGATCAGTCTGCTGTCGGTGACTAGCATTGAAAAGATGAAACAGAAGTGCGGCGAACTGGCACCGGGAGATTTTGCCGAAAACCTGACGGTGTCAGGGCTGGACCTGCCGGCGTTGCCGGTGGGAACCGTTTTGCGGGTGGGGGAGGTTGTCCTGAAGGTTAGCCAGATCGGCAAGGAGTGCCACCAGGGTTGTGCGGTCATGCAAGCGGTTGGCGATTGCGTGATGCCACGGGAAGGTATTTTCGCCACGGTGGAAAAGGGCGGCCGGGTGTCCAACGGCGATGCGATCGAGATTATTGCCCATGTTTAGCATCGGGATCATTACCGCCAGCGACAAGGGTTCGCGCGGCGAACGCGAGGACACCAGCGGCCGTTTGATTGCCACGATGCTGCAGGAATTAGGCGAAATAAAGAGCTATAAGGTTTTGGCCGACGATATCGACCTGATTAGGCGTGAAATGATCCGCATGGCGGACGAACTGGGGCTGGACCTGGTGCTGACGACCGGCGGGACGGGGCTGGGGCCGCGGGATGTCACACCGGAAGCGACGCTGGCGGTGGTGGACCGGCAGGTGCCGGGGATTGCCGAAGCCATGCGCGCCAAATCCATGGAGATCACCTCCCGGGCGATGCTGTCGCGGGCGGTGGCCGGCATGCGGGGCAAGACGCTGATCATCAATCTTCCCGGCAGCCCCAAGGGCGTCAGGGAGTGCCTGGAAGTGATCCTGCCGGCGTTGGAACATGGCCTGGCGATCATGAAGGGCGAAGCTGCGGAGTGCGCACGGCATTAGTGTTGACAAACCTCTGGAGTTCTGATAGATTTAGGATAACTTCATCATCTCAAATGCGATGCGCGGGAGAAGTACGCGGGAGAAGTTCTTCAGAGAGCCGGGGGTTGGTGTGACCCGGTGAACGGACCGGCCGAAATACACCTGCAAGCAGCAGGCCGAAAAGCGATGAGTAGGCTGAGCCGGAATGCCTCCGTTATCAAGGGCTTAGAGTATCGGACCGTGTCCCGTACTTGAAGGAGAGCGGCTTGCATGGCAAGCAGGGTGGTACCGCGGTGATTGATTCCCGCCCCTGATTCAGGGGCGGGATTTTCTATTATTTTCCCGCCGGCCGCCGGACGCGGCGGGTAGACGGCGGGAAAGACCGCAGCAAGACAGGATGGTGAAAGGGCACAACGTAGAAAAGCAGAGGAAAAGTAAAGACGAAACAGGCAGTTTCGACCGGGAACCGGGAGCAAAGTAGAAATGAAGCATGAAGGAGAGAAAAAAACATGATTATTGTAATGAACGCGGGGGCCAAACAGTCCGACATCGACCGGGTCGTCGCCAAAGTCACGGAGCGCGGCCTGAAGGTGCATCTGTCGGAAGGCCGGTTCGTCACCATCATCGGTGTGGTCGGCGACAAGAAGTTGTTGCAGGATGTACCGCTGGAGGCCATGCCGTGCGTGGATAAAATCGTAGCGATCACTTCCGGCTACAAATTGGCCAGCCGCCAGTTCAAACCGGAAAACACAGTGATCGATGTGGGGGGCACATTGATCGGCGGCAACCGGCTGGTGGTGATGGCGGGGCCGTGCGCGGTGGAAAGCAGGGAACAGCTGCTGGAATCGGCTCAAATCGTCAAGGCGGCCGGGGCCGACTTTTTGCGCGGCGGCGCCTACAAGCCGCGGACATCGCCTTACTCGTTCCAGGGGTTGGAGGAACAGGGCCTGAAGTTTTTGGCCGAAGCCAGGGAAGCAACCGGATTGAAAATCGTGACGGAAGTGGTCGATCCGATTTCCGTGCCGGTTGTCTGCGAGTATGCCGACGTGTTGCAGATCGGCGCCCGTAACATGCAAAACTTCCAACTGCTGAAGACGGTCGGCAGGGCCGGCAAGCCGGTCCTGTTGAAACGGGGGATCGCCGCGACAATCGACGAATGGCTGAACGCGGCGGAATACATCATGAACGAGGGAAACTACCAGGTGATCTTGTGCGAACGGGGAATCCGGACTTTCGAGACAGCCACCCGCAATACGCTGGACCTCAGCGCGGTTGCCGTCATCAAGAATACTTGCCATTTGCCCATCATTGTCGATCCCAGCCATGGCACCGGACACTGGAAACTGGTCCGGCCGATGGCGCGGGCGGCGGTGGCGGCCGGGGCCGATGGCTTGATGATCGAAGTGCATCCCCGGCCGGACGAGGCGATGTCGGACGGAATGCAATCGCTGACGCCAGAGAATTTTGCGTTGCTGATGGATGAAGTGGACCGGATCGCCAAGGTGATGGGGCGTAACCAGGCATGAGCACGACGAGGGTTGCGATTCTGGGGCTGGGACTGATCGGCGGCTCGCTGGGACTGGCCTTCCGGGCTGCGACAACGGAACGGATCCACGTGACGGGGTACGCCCGCCGGCCGGAAACCTTGGAGCTAGCCTTGACCCTGGGCGTGGTCGACGTGGTGGCGGCAACGCCGGAACAGGCTGTCGCCGAAGCGGATTTTGTTTTTCTGTGTACGCCGGTGCTGCAAATGTTGCCGGTGGCGCAGCGAGCCCTGCCGCACATGAAACCGGGGGCGGTGCTGACCGATGCGGGCAGCACCAAACGCTGGTTTGCCGAGGCCATCCGTCCCCTGTTGCCGGTAGGGATTCGCTATATTGGCGGTCATCCGATGGCTGGACGGGAAAAAAGCGGCCTGGTAGCGGCGGCGCCGGACTTGTTTCGCGACCGTTGGTATCTGCTAACCCCGGCGCCGGATACACCGCCGGCGGAAGTGTCCCGGCTGCAGCGATTGGTGGAACTGACCGGCGCGATGACGACGGTGCTTGACGAAAACGACCATGACCGGATCACGGCGGTGATCAGCCACGTGCCGCATTTGGCGGCGGCGGCCCTGGTACACTTGCTGAAAAAAGAACAGAACCCGGCCGAAACGGCCCGGTTCATCGGTGGTGGCTTTCGTGACACGACTCGGATTGCTTCCTCGGATGCCGACATGTGGGCGGACATCTGCATGACGAATGCCGCTAATATTGCCGCCAGTCTGGATGAGTTGGCGGGAGTGCTGAACGAGGCGGCCCGGTTGGTTCGCGCCGGCGACCGCAACGGGATTCATGCCTATTTCAGCGCGGCGAAAAACTTGCGCAATTCCTTACTGCTGCAGGAGCAGGGGGAGCCAAAATAGAACCGGTTCAGTGGGTAACGCGGTCCCAGTCGGCGTTGATGATCGCAGCCATCAACTGCTTGCCGACGATATCGTAGTGCAGACCGTCGATGGCGAGTCGCTCCGGCAGTTCGCCGCGTTCATCGGCAAAATGCGGGTACAGGTCGATATAATGGGTCTGCCGGCGGATGAAATCGTTAACTATCGCGAGTTCCCGCTGCCAGCCCGGCGAAGTTTCCTGGCCAAAGGCGCGGGCAATGGCGGCGGGGTTGATGGGCGGCAGCGTCAGCAGAATAGGCCGGATTCCTTGCAGCAGACACTTGTAGCGGATGATGCGCAGATCCCGGATCACGGATTCTGCCGGCACCCCGGCCCGGATGCTGTTGATGCCGGTCATAATTAGCAGATAGCGTGGCTGGAAGGGCAAGACATCCTCATCAAAGCGGGCGGCGGTGGTTTCGGCTGTGTCACCGCTGCGGCCCAGATTCAGCGTGGAAAATTTCAGATAGGTTTGATAGTCGTAGGCCCAGTCTGCCGGTGAATAGGATATGGCGCCGCCACCGTGGGTGATGCTGTCGCCCAGTGTGGCGGCATAGACGGACGGAGTAGGGAATACTTCGTAAACGGCCGCGTCGGACCAGACGCCGACCGGAGCGCCATCAGGCGTTATCCCGCGGACCCGGTAGTAGTAGCGGCCGGGTTCTCGCCGGGGTTGTTCGTCATAACAGGCAAACCCCTCGGCCTGCGTGCTCCAGATTCGATATTGCGACGGTTCGGCGCCGCCCGGATTTTCCGGTGGCAACCGGGTGAGTTCCAGTTCATAGGTCGTGGTTTCCAACAATGGAATCCAGGTATAGACCGGGTACAACAACGGGGCGCTACCCCGGGCATTTAAGCGGGATGTGATAAGCGGCTTGAGCGGCTCTTTTTTTTCGGCATTGATCCGGAGCCGGCGCGCGTCGGAGAAGGTCCCAATTGGATTTCCCCGGATATCCAGCCCGAGCACCCGCCAATAAACGACTGCACCGTCCAGGTCGCGCAGATCGGGATTGTAGCCGTTGGTAAACACCGCCCGCGAAGCGAACCGCCGATGGGCGGAGGGGCTTGTTCCGTTGGGATTTTCCGGCAAACGGTCCAGAAATTCGATTTCGTAGTAGACGGCATTGGGTACGACCGGCCAGGTCAGGATCGGCTGCGGACCGACCGTTGCGCGATCACCCAGGGGTGCCGCCGCGATTGGTTGGACCATCAGGCCGGCAAGCACAGTGAGCAACAGAAAAATTCGGATTCCGGGCTTCATATGATTCACTCCTCATGAACATTATAAAGCCTGTGTCAAACAAGAAAAGTCGGAGAGTTGACCAAAAAGGGCATTCGCAGGCAAACAGCGAATGTTTAAATATCAGGAAACCGAGGAGGTCGAAACGGATGAACAGGAAAGTCCGGGAGAGACTGGTAGTGCTCGTGACACTGTCGATCCTGACGATTCCGGGGATCGGGCAGGCGGATCGCGGGTCGATGCCATGGGGCTTTGAGGACAACCTGCCACCTGAAATCTACGAACCGGCCCAGAACGCCGTGATCGCGTGGAACGGTCGGGAAGAGATCTTGGTGCTGACGACCGACTTGAGCGCATCGCGGCCGACAAAAATCCTGGAGGTCTTGCCGTTGCCGTCGGAGCCGGTGGTGACAAAAGGGGACGGGGCTCTGTTCGCCAAATTCAACAATTTGATCCTTAGCGAGTTGCGCACCAACTGGTATTCCGGCAAAGGGCCGGACGGGTCCCGCGAGGGGGCGACTTCAGCGGCGGAAGTGACATTCCATGAGAAGATTGGCGCCCACGACATCAGCGTGGTCCACGTGCTGGACAGTGGATACTTTGCCGAATGGATTGCCAATTTTTTGAAAAAGAACGGCGCCGGGCCGCAAAAGATTTCGCCGGTGCTGCTGGCGACAATCGAGCAATACCTGCTGGATGGGCATCACTGGTTTGTATTCGATGTCGTCGAACTCGGCCGCCAGACGAAGACCAATGACGCAATCCAGTATCGTTTCGCAACGGACAAATTCTACTATCCGCTGCGGATTTCCAATACCGACTCCGGTAATACCAATATACAACTGGTTGCGGTGACGGAAAACGGATTGTCTCATTATTTCGCCCTGCCGCAGGAAAAAATCCGTCAGCGGCATCGCCCACTGCGGTTCGCAAGGGGCCGGATCCTGGAACTGAACGAAGAGATGGCCGGGATGTTCAGCGGACCGGAAATCAGTGCCCAGACGCTGCGGATCCAGGGAAACCTGAAAGAATTCGATTTGGATGTGCTGGCGCGTTGAGAGTAAGGTCAAGTGACGGCTGAATGATTTTTCGCCGGGAACAATAGAGGGGATTCGGTCGACTGGAGAACAGCCGACCGAATCCCCTCTATTTTCAGGCTATGCGAGGGAGGTTATTGTTGCTTCATCCGTGAAAAGAATTTCACGAGCTCGTTGAGGAGCAGCGGGACCAGCGACAGAGCAAACACGATCCCCCAGTCATGCAGACTCAAATTGATTACGTTGAAGGCGTCGGCCAGAAATGGGATCGAGATCACGGCCAATTGCAGAACGAACCCGGCAATGATCGCGCCGATTAGGTAACGGTTGGAGAACAAACCGATCTGGAAGATGGATTTTATGGAGTTGCGCATCGCCAGCGAGTAGAAAAGCTGAGATGCAGCCAACACGACAAAGGACATGGTGCGGGCATTGGTCAAGACCACCTCGGGAATATCGCGAGAGCTCAGACTGTAACCGAATTCGGCCAGACCCAGATAAAAAGCCGCCAAGGTCAGAATGCCGATCACTGTGCCGCCCATCACGGCCCAGATCCCAGTGCTGCCGGCAAAGAAGCTTTCTCTGGGGTCACGCGGTTTCTGCCGCATGACGTCGCTGTCGCCGGGGTCGACGCCGAGAGCGATGGCCGGGAGCGAGTCGGTGATCAGGTTGATCCAGAGGATCTGCGTTGGCAGCAACGGCACGGGCCAGAAGAAGAGGATGGAGGCGAAAATGGCCACTACTTCGCCGAGATTGCACGATAACAGAAACACGACCGCTTTCTTGATATTGTTATAAATGTTTCGGCCCTCTTCGATGGCGCGGACGATGGTGGTGAAATTGTCGTCGGTCAGGATCATGTCGCTGGCACCTTTGGAGACGTCGGTGCCGGTAATGCCCATGGCTACGCCGATGTCGGCGTATTTCAGCGAGGGCGCGTCATTCACTCCGTCGCCGGTCATGGAGACAATGTTGCCTTGGGCTTTGAAGGCCCGGACAATCTTGACCTTGTGTTCCGGCGAAACCCTCGCGAAGACACGATAGCGGGAGATGCGGTCAGCAAATTCTTCGTCGGAGAGTGAATCGATTTCCGCACCGGTTAGGCTTTGCTCCAGGGAATCGGCGATACCAAGTTCTCTGGCGATGGCTACGGCGGTATTTTTGTGGTCGCCGGTGATCATGACCGGTGTGATGCCGGCCATTTTTGCCTTGTGGATGGAATCCTTGACTTCCAGACGGGGAGGGTCGATCATGCCGACCAGGCCGATCAGGGTCAGATCCATCTCCATCTCTTCGGGAGAAAGCAGATGGTCGGTGTCTTTATAGGCGGCGCCGAGGACACGCAGGGCGGAATCGGACATAACATCGGCCATGCGCAGATATTCGGCCTTCATTTCCGTCGTGAGCGGAACCGCCTGTTCGTTGACCAGGGCGTGGGTCGAGATTTTCAGGAGGTTGTCGAGGGCGCCTTTGGTATGGACCCGATAGGTTTCACCTTCACGGTTGATGGTCGACATCAGCTTGCGATCAGAGTCGAAGGGCTTTTCGCCAATGCGGGGATGCTGACTATTCAGGGCGGCTTTGGTCATTCCATATCTTTCTCCGGCCACGACCAGGGCAACTTCAGTCGGGTCGCCAGTGCTTTGCCCGTTGTCATAGGTGGCGTCGGAGCAGAGAACGAGCGAGCGCAGAAGCTCGCCGCCATCAGTGCCGAGAGGGGGCAGAGTGTTGCCGACGAGGATATCGGAAAGAATGCTGTGGGTGTATGTTTTGACGACCGTCATTTTGTTTTGCGTCAGTGTACCGGTCTTGTCCGAACAGATGATGTTGACCGAGCCCAGTGTTTCGACCGCCGGCAGTTTTTTGACAATGGCGTTGATCTTGGACATCTTGGTCACGCCGATGGCCAGCACGATGGCTACGATGGCGGCGAGACCCTCCGGTATGGCCGCGACGGCCAGGCTGATCGCGGTCAGGAACATTTCGAACATGTTACGCCCCTGGAAGAGGGCGATGCCAAAAATCAGCACGCAGATGCCGATGGCCAGAAAACCGAGCGTCTTGCCCAGCTCTTCGAGAAGGTGCTGCAAGGGAGTCAGTTCTTCATTGCTTTCATCAAGGAATCGGGCGATTTTGCCGATTTCAGTGTCCATCGCAGTGGCGATGACGATGCCCTCGCCGCGGCCATAGGTGGCCAGTGTCGACATGAAGGCCATGTTGATTTTGTCGCCGATCGGGACTTTGGGGTCATCGATCAAGGCCCGGGCATCTTTGTCCGAAGGAACGGATTCCCCGGTCAGGGCCGATTCATCTATTTGCAGGTTAGCGCTTTCGAGTAACCGGAGGTCGGCAGGAACATAGCGGCCGGCGTCAATGAGGACGATGTCGCCGGGAACCAGGTCTTCCGAGTTGATCTCCCGAACTTCGCCGTCGCGTCGGACCAGTGAGCGCGGGGTTGTCAACTGCTGAAGGGCGGCGATTGCCTTTTCCGCCTTGTACTCCTGGATCACGCCGATAGCGGCGTTCAGAAGCACGACCAACAGGATGATCACGGAGTCGGCGTATTCGCCGATGAACAGCGTAATGACTGCGGCGCCAAGCAGGACGTAGATCAACATGTCCTGCAACTGGGCGAAGAACAGTGCCAGCAGACTTTTTTTTGGTTTTCCCTTCAGCCGGTTCTGGCCGGAACGGGCGAGCCGGGCCGCGGCTTCCGTCCCGGACAGGCCGGCCGTCGGGTCGACGTTCCATTCCTGGAGTACTTCAGATGCGCTTTTGGCAAACCACATTCCAAACACCTCTTCCCCTCAATTCGTTCTAGGTTTGGGGTCCTGCCGACGGGATTTTTGTTCGGATGAGTCTTTGTACAAAAAAAAAAGACTCTCAACACAGAACCTGCCCATACGAACAGAACCGTGTTAAAAGTCTCGTTACCAACGACAACGGGCCATTGGTCGCAAAGCCAGGCGAATCGATCAATCCGTACTGTTGACCTTGCGAAGCAAACTACTCCCTCTTAACGATTTTATAATATATGAAAACACGGAAAGCTGTCAATGAAAAAAATGATTGCTGCGACCAGCGAAACTTCGGCTGCTGCTTGCAACGATCAAACGACACTATTGAAAAGCTTCCCCGACGACAGGCGCCGGAGGTCATTTAATAGGCAATGCGCTGCGGTTGTTTCGTTGACGTTGGCTGGTCGCAACGCGAAGAAAAAATATTGCAAAAAATTTCACAATGTAGCAGGAATTCAAAAGTGGAAAACGAATAACTATTATGCAAACGTTTGCAGAAACGTTTGCAGGCAGGAGGAGCTGGATTGGTTAACATCAAGGAAGTGGCAAAAGCCGCCGGAGTTTCGGCCAGCACCGTCTCCAGGGTTCTGACGGGAAAGATTCCGGTCAGTGCGGAGGCTAAAGCCCGTGTTTTGGCGGCCGTGGAACAGATGAACTACCAACCGAATGCTGTCGCCCAGGGCCTCAAAGGAGGTCGACTGCACACGATCGGCCTAGTGGTTCCGAATATTCGCAGTCTGGTTTTTCCGGCGGCCATTCGGGGAATTGAAGATACGGCCGGTGCATACGGCTATACGGTAGTTTTGTGCAACACGGATGAAGATATCGACAAAGAAAGGTTGTACATAGAAAGTTTGCGACGCCGCCTGGTGGACGGATTCCTGTTTTCCACCGCCCGGCCGGGGCACGAATATTTGTTGGCGTTGCCTGATGAAGGGGTACCGGTGGTGTTTCTGATACGCCAACTGGGAAAGTCCGTGAATACAGTTGTGCTGGATAATGAAGGCGGTGCGTATGAGGCAACAAGGTATATGTTGAGCCGCGGCCTCCGGAACATTGCTCTTATCAACGGCGGGCTGGATCTGCCCCTCTATCGGCACCGTTATGAGGGATACCGAAGAGCGTTGCGGGAAGCCGGGGTGAATGAGCCGGATAAACTGGTGATTCACGGGATCAGCGGCTGGGATGACGGATATCAGACCATGAAGGAAATCCTGGATGCAGGACTTCGCCCGGATGCAGTGTTTGCCACCAGCGATCCGAAGGCTATGGGGATCATTCGGGCGATTCGGGATGCCGGATTGCAGGTGCCGCAAGATATTTCGGTAATGGGCTTTGACAATATAGATTTTTCCAATCAGATCGATCCGCCGCTTACCACGGTGGCCCAGCCGTTTTATGAAATGGGGGTCCGGGCTTGCCGCCGCTTGATTCAGTTGATTGAAACCGGGCGGAGTGGTCGGACCAAAGTCGAGGTTTTGCCGGCGCAGCTGGTAGTCCGAAAATCCGTAATTTGAACCCTTGGATAAGATTATTGGGGAGGACGCAGATATGGCTGAACATGAGAAGTTTCACTATGACAATCTGACCGGGCTGCGACAGGACATCGAACGGCTGAATGTGGCGGTGCCGCTCGGCGATTCGCTGACTTCGCTTAAGCTGCCGTTGCAGGTGGGCGACTTCCGGGCCGCCAATCGGCTGGCGGTTTTGCCGATGGAAGGTTGCGACGGACAAGCCGATGGCAGGCCCGGTGAGTTGACGGAACGGCGATATCTCCGGTTTGCCGCCGGCGGCGCCGGAACGTTATGGTTTGAAGCGACGGCAGTGACGCCGGAGGGACGGGCCAATCCCCGACAACTGTGGTTGCACGGCGACAGTGCGGCGGCATTCGGCGATTTGCTGAAACGGGCCAAACAAATGGCTCAGGCGAAAAACGGCGCGGATTTCGAGCCGTACACCGTGCTGCAGTTGACGCATTCGGGCCGATACGCCAAACCAGATGGAACGCCCCGCCCCATCGTGGCGGCGTACAATCCCTGGTTGGATACGCAGTCGCAGGACAAGATCCGGATCATCAGCGATGATGAAATCGAGGACCTGGAAGAGAAGTACGTGCAAGCCGCGTTGCTGGCTGCGGAGCAAGGATTCGACGCGGTGGACCTCAAGGTCTGCCATGGCTACCTGGGAGCGGAGCTACTGGCGGCGTTCGAACGGCCCGGCCGTTATGGCGGATCGTTCGAGAACCGGACCCGGTTTATCTGCAACTTGGTCCGGAAAGTACGGGAACGTACCGGCGGCTCACTGGGCATCGCCGTGCGGATGAATGCGTATGATTCGGTGCCTTACCCGTATGGCTGGGGTGTGGACCGGGAAGACTTTCATCGGCCGGATTATCGGGAGCCGGCGCGGTTGGCGGAAATATTGACGGGATTGGGAGTGTCTCTGTTCAATGTGACCTGCGGCAATCCCTATTACAATCCGCACGTCAATCGGCCGTTCGATGCGGGAGCCTACCGGCCGCCTTTCCATCCGCTGGAGGGTGTCGCGACGTTGCTCGGCGCTGCCCGCGCTATCCAGGCTGCTGCGACGGGTGCGGCGGTGATGGCTACCGGTTTCAGCTGGCTGCGGCAGTGGGGTCCGTATGTGGCGGCGGCGGCCATCGAACAGGGATGGTTTGCCCTGGCGGGGTTCGGCCGCCTGTCATTCGCCTATCCCGATTTTGCCCGTGATGTCATGCAACTGGGGCGTCTTGATCCAGCAAAGGTATGTCTGGCCTGCAGTAAATGCACGGTGATGATGCGGGACGGCGGCACAGCCGGTTGCGTGTTGCGGGATTCCGCAACGTACGCCCCGCTTTACCGGGCGGGCCGGGAAGGCAAGCCGGCTGCGGAATCGGTCCAGCTGGCGGAAAATGTACTGGGGAGATGATGAACAATGAAAACCAAGGCCATGGTTCTGGAAAAGTTCAACCAGCCGCTGGCTCTGCGGGAATTTGAGCTGCCGGCGCTGCAGCCCGGCGAGGTGTTGATCCGTATGGAAGCGGCCGGCGTATGCGGTTCGGATGTCCATATGCTGCGAGGGGAAGATCCCCGGACGCCGCTGCCGATTATTCTGGGCCATGAAGGGGTCGGCCGGGTATTGGAAGTCAACGGCGAGAAACGGACCGTCGACGGCGATGTGCTGAAGAGTGGCGACTTGATTATCTGGAACCGGGGAATCAGCTGCCATAAATGCTATCACTGCACGGTGCTGCAGGAACCGTCCCTGTGCAGAAACCGGCAGATTTACGGGATTAACCGGCCCATCACCATCACGCCCTATGTCAACGGCTGCTATGCCCAGGAAATGATCCTGACTACCGAAACCGATATTTTTCGGGTCGATGCAGCGGTGGACCCGGCGATCCTGGTCTCAGCTTCCTGTTCGGGGGCTACGGTCGCCCACGCATTTGACCTGCACCGACCCAATTTCGGTGATACCGTTCTGATCCAGGGACCAGGCCCGTTGGGGGTTTACGCGGTGGCGTTCGCCAAGAAATTTGGCGCGCAGGAGATCATCGTGATCGGCGGTTCGGAGAATCGTCTGCAGACTTGCCGCGACTTCGGCGCCACGCTCGTATTGAACCGGAACAAGCTGAGCCTGGCGGAACGCCGGGAGGCAATCATGGAAAAGACCCGGGGACGTGGCGTGGATTGCGCCATTGAAGCGGTCGGGCAGCCGGCGGCGGTAGAGGAAGGTATTAAACTGGTGCGTTCTGGCGGCGCTTATGTGTCGATCGGTTTTTCGCAGCCGCCGGGCGAGTGCCGGGTTGATTTCTTTAAGGAGGTGGTCAGCAAAAATCTGAAGATCCAGGGGGTATGGGTATCGGCAACCCGTCATACCTGGCAGGCGATGCGGCTGGTTTTGGAACGGCCCGAACAGTTTGATCAGATGATTACCCATCGGTTCGCTCTCGCCGAAGCCAACGAAGCCCTGCAGGTCATGGCGCAGCGCGATGCGCTGAAGGCCGTGCTGGTTCCCTGACCGTCGTCGGAGCCGACGATGGTTGCGTACAACGCACAAAAAAGGAGGAGGAAGCATAGTGAATCTGAGCAAAAAACAGCTGGCGCTGGGATTGGTGTTGCTGTTTACGCTGGGCCTGGCCCTTACCGGTTGTGGCGGCGGCGGAACAAAAGCCGAAGAAGTCCTTAAGATCGGCAGCATCCAGGACATGAGCGGCACGACGTCGGTGTTTGGGAATGCGATCACCCGCGGTGCGGAATTGGCCATCGAGAAAATCAACGCCCAAGGTGGCGTCAACGGCAAAAAATTGAAACTCATTACCCTGGACACCAAAGGTGATCCCAAAGAAGCCATCAATGCCTACAATCGTCTGGTTGACCAGGAGAAAGTCGTAGCGGTTCTGGGACCGCCGATCTCCAATATCGGTCTGGCGCTGGCGCCGATTGCCAATGCGAAAAAAGTTCCGGTGGTCGGCAGCTTTATCGATCCCCGCGTTACCGTGGGAGCGGATGGCAAGCCGCAACCGGCGATGTTCCTGATGCAGCCGAGCAGTGTGCAGTATGCGGAAATCATGGCCGGCTATGCCGTGGAAAAGCTGGGCCTGAAAAAAGTGGGCATTTTCTATAACCAGTCCAACGCTTATTCCGTGTCCCTGATTAAACCGTTCAAGGATTATGCGGAAAGCCTGGGCGCCAAAGTGGTCGTCGAAGAAAAATACACCAAGGACGACAAGGACTATAAGACGCAACTGGCCAAAATCAAGGAAGCCGGCGCCGACGTGCTGTATGCGCCGAACTATACCCAGGAACTGATTATTCTCTTCAAGCAACGCAAACAGGCCGGCGTCAACGTGCCGATCGTCGACGGACTGGATCTGGCGGCGCCGTTCGCCCAGAACCTCAATGATCCGGAAGCCGCCGACAATGCGTTCTTCGCCAACAACTTCTCGGAAAAGGAACCGCAACTCGTTGAAGTGCGCAATGCCTACAAAGCGAAGTACAACAATGAAGAGCCAATCAACAAGGCATATCTCGGCTATGACAAGATCCTGATCATTGTTGATGCGATCAAGAAAATGAACAGCACCAAACCGGAAGATATCATCAAAGGGTTGGAACAGGTCAAAAATCTGCAAGGAACAACCGGCGTCATTACGTTGTCGCCCAAGACCCATCAACCCGTCGGACTGTCCATGGTGATTTCCAAGATCGAAAAAGGAAAATATGTGGAAGTGGGCCGCTACGTTCCGGAGAAACACAAAAAGTAATAGTGTCAGCCGCGGCCGGGTTGCCCGTAGCGACAACCCGGCGCGATTTCAAAAAGATACTGAATAGTCGGGTTCTGTTGGAAAACTCCCGTTGCAAATTTCTTGCCTGATTTCGTTGCGACTTGCACCCCGTTGATTTTGCCGCCCCCAATACTCCATCCGGTCGTTTGGGGCTAAAATCGACATCCTGCCGATTTTGCTTCATCAACGGGTTGCTTCGTCGACGAAATACACGGCTCAAAATGAATGCAACGATCGTTTTTCGCAACAGAACCTGCAACATCCCTGGAGTTTTGAAGGCACAGTAGAGGCGACCCATCTCTGTGTTTTTAACATCACCGCAGGGAATGCCCAAAACTTCAAAAGCTTGAAATCAAGATGGCAGCATGTCATTGACTCATACAGGAAGAAAAAATGAGTTGGAGGGTTTCCAGGGTGAGTATTCAGCAGCTGTTGAACGGAATATCGCTGGGATCGGTCTATGCGCTGATTGCGGTGGGGTTTGCCCTTGTGTTCAACATCCTCAAGTTTTCGAATTTTGCCCATGGCGGCGTCATGACGATGACGGCGTATATCGGGCTGGCCGCCTCGATGTTTTTCAGCCGCTGGTTCAGTGGGGTATCACTGTTCGCAGCCACCTTGATCAGCGCTGCCGTGGCCGGAGCCGGGGTCGGCGTCATTCTCGAACGAATGGCGTTCCGCCGCATTCGCAACAACAACAGTCCGGTCATCTATTATTTTATTTCCTCCATTACGATGGGAATCCTGATGGAAAATATTGTGACCATTTTTGCCAGCAGCACGTTTTATTCCTATCCCAAGTTTTTTGAGCTCACGGTCGTGCATCTCGCCCATGTTAATATCGCCCTCACCGATCTATTGATGCTGGTCTTCTCCTCTTCCGCACTGATGCTTCTGTTATGGGTTTTGTACCGCACCAAAATCGGCCTGGCGATCCGGGCCCTGTCATTTGACGTCAATACGGCTAATCTGATGGGGATGGATTCCAACCGGGTGGTCATGGCGACGTTCATCGCCGCCGGTGTTTTGGGCGGAATCGCCGGAGTATTCCTGGGGATCAACTATACGTTGTACCCCCAACTCGGGCAACTGATCGTCAAAGGCTTCATCGCCTCGGTTATCGGCGGACTCGGCAGTATCACCGGGGCCATGATCGGCGCGGTGCTGCTTGGTGTCCTGGAGGTCACCCTGATCAGTCTGGTCGGCGCCGGGATCGCTCCGGTCTTCGTGTTCGTGATCATGTTGACATTTCTGCTGGTCCGACCTCGCGGCATTGCCGGCGTCATCGTGCAGGAAAAGGCTTAGGGAGGCGCTGCAATGGAATATATTTTTACGATACTCACATTTACCGGCATCACATTGATCGGTGTTCTCGGTTCGTATCTGGTAACCGGTCTGACTGGGCTGTTTTCGTTCGGCCAAGCGGCGTTTTTCTCCGTCGGCGCTTACACGGCGGCTGTATTGGTCAAGAATCTGGAAGTGCCATTCCTGCTGGCAGTACCGGCGGCGATGGCGGCAGGCCTCGTGGCGGGATTGATCGTCGGTTACCCGACAGTTCGCCTGCGCCGGGACTACATCTCCCTGGTGACCTTTGGTTTCGGCGAGGCAATTATTGCCCTGTTGAACAACTCCACCAATCTGACCGGCGGCGCCATGGGGCTGTCCGGGATTCCCCGCTATACGAACTTTGCCGTGGTCTGGGGCAGCGTTGCCATTTGCCTGGCCCTGGTGGCCGGCTACAAGTATTCGAAATTCGGCCGGCAGTGTCTGGCGCTGCGGACCGATGAACTGGCGGCCAAAGCCATGGGAATCAATGTTTACCGGGTGAAGTTGGTGACCTTCTTGTTCGCGGCGGCGATGACAAGCTACGCTGGCGTGCTGTACGCCTTTTATACGACCTATGTCGAACCGGGGGCCTTCGGCTGGATCGTGTCGGCGGAATGGATCATCATTGTGTTTGTTGGCGGCATCAACTCGTTGACCGGCTCGGTGTTCGCCACCCTGCTGTTGACCGGTTTGCCGGAAGTCCTGCGGTTTGCGTCGGAATGGCGAATCGCGGCTTATTGCATCATCGTGCTGCTCATCATCAATTTCCGGCCGATCGGCCTGTTCGGTGAATTTGAACTCACGCTGCAATGGTTGCGTCAGTTGGGGAGAAAGGGGGCCAAAACGGCATGAGCCATTTGCAGGCAAAAAATCTGTCGATTGCTTTCGGCGGCGTCCAGGCTATCGACGATGTTTCCTTCAACGTCGGCGATCGTCAGATCGTCGGTATCATCGGACCCAACGGGGCCGGCAAGACGACCGCGTTTAATCTGCTGACCGGCGTATATGCCCTCGATAAGGGGGAAGTGCTGCTGGATGACGAGGTGATCAGCGGCCTGCCGCAGTATCAAATCACCCGGAAGGGATTGGCCCGGACGTTCCAGAATATTCGCCTGTTCAAGGGGCTAAGTGTGCTGGAGAATGTCATGACGGCCGCCGATCCTTATTCTTCCTACGGCCTGGCTGACGTGTTTTTCTATAGCGGCCGCAAACGGAAACGAGAAACGGAAGTCCGGGAGATGAGCCGGCAGTGTCTGGACCTGGTCGGTTTGGCGGGATTCGAGCAGGAGAAGCCGGAGAACCTTCCCTACGGACAGCAACGCAAGCTGGAGCTGGCCCGGGCGCTCGCCTGCAAACCGAAAGTGCTGCTGCTGGACGAACCGGCGGCCGGCCTGAACCCCAGCGAGGTGCGTGATTTCATCCGCCTCATCCAGAAGCTGCACGACCAGTTTTCACTGTCCGTGCTGGTGATCGAGCATCGGATGGAAGTCATCATGACCCTCTGCTCCAATATTTATGTGCTCAATTTCGGGAAACTACTGGCGCAGGGCACACCGTCCGAAATCCAGAACAACCGGGAAGTGACGGAAGCCTATATCGGAGAGGAGGACGAAGCATGCTTGCTATAGACAATCTGCATGTTTCCTATGGGCACATCACTGCCCTGTCCGGCGTATCGATCCAGGTGCCGAGGGGCAGTATTGTCAGCATCATCGGCTCGAACGGCGCCGGCAAGACCACTTTGCTCAACAGCATTTCCGGAATTGTCAAGCCAAAGCAGGGGAGCATCCGCTTTGAAGGCAAGGAACTGACCCGCATTCCGCACGAGATTGTGAAGCTGGGACTCGTTCAGGTGCCGGAAGGGCGAAAGATTTTTGCCGGGTTGACCGTGGAGGAAAATCTGCTGGCTGGCGGCTATATTCTGAAAGATTCTTCCCGGTTGAAAGCGAACGCGGAAAAAATGATGAAACTGTATCCAATTCTTGAGAAACGCCGGAATCAGCAGGCCGGGACGCTGTCAGGCGGGGAGCAGCAGATGCTGGCCGTCTGCCGGGGGCTAATGTCCGAACCGAAAATGATTTTGCTCGACGAACCGTCGCTGGGCCTGGCGCCGATCATTGTCAAGGGAATCTTCGACCTGATCGCCCAAATTCGGGAACAGGGGATCACAGTATTGCTGGTGGAACAAAACGCCAAAAAGGCGCTGGCGCTGTGCGATTATGCCTATGTTCTGGAGAACGGCCGGGTAACTCTGGAGGGGAACGGAAAAGAATTGCTGTGCGATCCCGCGGTGAAAAAAGCTTATCTCGGCGAACGGGAATGACGGGAGGATGAACAAGCCAATGAGGATTCAACCTATATTTTTTGCCAATCCCGTCTATTATGCGCAAGACGAATTTATGGCCGATGCCGGGGCAATGGAAACACTCATTCGGGAAAGCCTGCCGACGGGGGCGGAATGTCAGCCCTCAATCACTCTTTACACTCAGGCTGAAGTCGACGCCTATTTGGCGTCTGATCGCGCGGTCTCGCCATTGCTGGTTGTGATGTCTGGAGCCACCCAACGCTGGGTGCTCAGTGTGGCGAAGGCGGCGAAGCAGTCGCTGCTGTGGTGGTATTTTCCGGGAGACGGACTGTTCGCTGCGGCTTCGGAGCAGCTTATTGGCAAAATCGCTGCGAAAAACGCCCTGCCGGCGGTGATGGACTGCTGGGCACATTTGCGCAACCGGCAGGTTGATCTGGAGAAAGTTTTCGATGAAAACTCCCTGCGGCAACAGCTCCAGCGACTGGCGGCCCAGGCGAAAATACGTGCCACCCGTTTGTTGATCATTGGCTATACCCAGCAATGGGTCGTTTCGGCCAGCGTGGACGAACGAAAGCTGGAAGACCGGCTGGGGATTCAAAGTGTGCATATCGGCCTGGAGGAATTATTCGCCGAGTATGGGAAGATTCCACAGGATGAAACGGTGAGGGCGTTTGTCGGGCAATATCTGCAGACGGCCGCCGCCTGCCGAGAACCGTCGCACCAACAGGTGGCCGACGCCTACCGCCTGTATCTGGCCCTGAAAGTTTTGCTGGAACGCTATGCGGCGAATGCGCTGGCGATTTCCTGCTTCTCCTTGGTCAAACAACTCGGCGTCACTTCCTGTCTGGCGCTGTCGCTGCTGAACGATGATTCGCGGTTCGTCGCCGCCTGCGAAGGCGACCTGGACGCCGCCGTGTCGATGGCCGTCGGCAAAGCGGTGACCGGCCGGCCTGTGTTTATGGGCAATCCGGTATATCATCTGAACAATACGTTGGATATCGTGCACTGCACGGCGCCCCGCAAACTGACCGGCGAAGCTGACCTGCCGTATACGGTGCGGTCGCATCACGAAACCGGCGTAAGCGTGGCGCAGCGGATCGAAGCGCCGACGCCGCTGACGGCGACGGTGTTCCGGATCGGCAATGAATTTTCGGAAGCGACGTTGTTCGCCGCCGAGCTGATCGGCAATCCGGACGAGGATACCTGCCGGACGCAGTTCCGCTTCCGGATCGATTCGACGCAGAAACGCCTGACGGAATCGTTGGGTTGTCATCATCTGGTAATTTTTGGGGACTATGTGGAGGAGTTGCGGGCCGTCTTGAGCGGACCGTTGGGAATCCCAGTCCGTTAGCATTTGAGTCGCGAGGAGCGTGAGAGGATGGATATCATCAACGTCGCCGACGTGGGCGGCACAGAGTTCCCTGCTGGCCGGCGCACCCGTGTTTTGGTCGGGCCCGATGCCCCGCTGGAAGCAGAACGGTTCGTGATGGGGCATGTGACGATTTACCCGGGCGGATCGGTTCCCCTGCATTCCCACGAACAGGAAGAAGTCTATTTTATCGCCGCCGGTGAGGGTAGCATCACCGTCAATGAGGAAATCCAAAAAGTCCGAACCGGCGATTGCATTTATATCCGGCCGCAGAAGACGCATATGCTGAAAAACACCACGACGGAAAATCTGATCATGATGTTTTGTTATGCGCCGAAAAAAGTGGCGGAACACTGGGCGGAAGAACTGAAAGGCGGCGACAATGCATGAAAATAGTTGATTGCGACATTCTGGTGGTTGGCAGCGGCGGCGCCGCGTTGAGGGCCGCCATTGCGGCGAAAGAGGCCGCACCGGAGTTGTCGGTGCTGGTCGCGACCAAAGGCAAGCCGGGACTGAGCGGCGTGACGGCCAATTCTTGCTCCGACCGGATGGCTTTCCACGCCACGTTGCCATCCACGGAACCGGGCGGCGAGGCGGCCTGGACGTATCATGCCGATGATATCTATCGGATCGGCGGCAAGGTCTCGGATAAAAATCTGGCCGACGTTTTGGCGAAAAACGCGGCTACGGCGTTTGACTATCTGGACCGGCTTGGTGTGCCATTTGTCAAAAAAAATGGACTGCCCGACCAGTTCGTGACCGACGGGTCGGAATATGCCCGGGCCTGCTATACCGGCCCCAGGACCGCGGTCCACATCGAACAGGCCTTGGTCAAACATTTTCACAACCTGAATATCCCGGTGCTGGAGTATGCGATGGCGGTTCGGCTCGTTCATGACAATGGAAAACTGGCCGGCGTCGTGGCGGTCGATACGCGGGAAAAAGAGCCGGAAAAAGCTTTTTTCTGCATCCGGACACCGGCGGTGATTCTCGCGACCGGCGGGGGCGGCATGATCTACCGGCACAATGTATTTCCCGGCGGAATGACGGGCGACGGCTTTGCCATGGCCTATGAAGCCGGTGCCGAACTGGTCAACATGGAGTTTGTGCAGATTGGCATCGCCTCCACCAAAACGAAGTTCAACTGTTCCGGCAGCATGATGCGGGCGGTCCCGCGCCTCGTCAATTCCGAAGGCGAAGAGTTTTTGGCGAAATATTTCCCGCCGGGGACGACTCCGGCCGAAATCGCCAATACCGTCTTTAAGAAAGGCGCCAGTTGGCCGGTTTCCTATGAGCATAAAACCCATATCATCGATATCGCCTTGTACAAGGAATGGCGGGCCGGCAGGCGGACGTTTCTCGATTTTGGCCGGAATCCGCAGGGGTTTTCTTTCGATTGGCTGACGGCAGAAAATCAGGCCCGGTATCGCCGGGAGATGACCCGGGATCTCGGCGGGTCGTTGCGCAACCAGACTCCGCTTGAACGACTGCGTGAAATCAATCAGCCATCCATCGACTGGTTCGCCGAATACGGAATTCAGCTGGAAAAAGGAGATTTGATAGAAGTTGCCGCCTGTGCGCAGCATTTCCAGGGCGGGGTCAAAATCGACGCCAGCGCCCGCACCACGGCTCCGTTTGTCTGGGCTGCCGGGGAAACGGCCGGTGGCCAGCACGGTGCGAATCGCCCGGGCGGCAACGCTTTGCTGGATTGCCAAGTCTTCGGTCGAATTGCCGGGGAAGACGCCGCGACGCAGATCAGGGCTTTGCGTGGACATGACCAACACCCGCTTGATCCGTCCGATGCCACTGCCCAGCTGACGGCGGCGGCTGGCGCGATGCGGCAGGATTTGGAGCGGTCGGCGGAGAACGCATTGCCAGCGCCCGAGTTTCGTCAGGCCCTGCAGGAGCTGACCGAAGCCGGGGTTGGTATCGTCCGTACGGAGACAGGGATTCGGGAAGCCTTGCAAAAGCTGGAAGTCTTAAAATCCCGGAACTTTATCCTGGGAGAAAAGTCGCCGTTCTATTACTACGAAAACCGGAGTCTGCTGTTGACGGCGGAAGCGGTATTGCGGGCGGCTTTGTTGCGGGAGGAGAGCAGGGGACCGCATTTGCGGTTCGCCCACTATGAAGATAATATTCCGATGGACCGCAAAGAAGTGATCTGGGAGAAGTATATCGTCGTTCGCCGTGAGAATGCGGGCATGCACCTGGAAATCCGGGAACCGGCTCTGAAATAAAATTAACGGTGAGCCACACTTGAAATAGCCTTTTTCGCGTTGGTGAAGGGCTATTTTTTTATTGCCAAATCATTCTATAATAGAATAAACACGGAGCAAGATTGTTATCGCTGGGAGGAAGAGGCCTTGACGCAATCGGAACGGCAAATTTCCGGGCATACGCTCCTGTATGCCGTGATCGGCGATCCGGTAAAGCACTCGCTGTCGCCGTTGCTCATGAACAGAGCCTTTGCGGCGAATCAAATCGATGCCGTATATGTGGCGCTGACTGTGAAAGAAACGGCTGCCCGACTCGCCATGGACATGGTACGGACTTTCGGCCTTGGCGGCGTGAACGTCACGATGCCATTGAAGCAGGCCATTATTCCCTGGCTGGATCAGTTGTCGCCGGCGGCGGAGCTGGTGGGCGCCGCTAACTGCGTGATCAACCGCGACGGGGTGTTGATCGGCCATAACACTGATTGTACAGGCTTTCGGTTGTCCTTGGCGAACGATTTTCCGCAGGTGCCGACTGCCGCATTTCTGATGGGGGCCGGCGGCGCCGCCCGGGCTATTGCTTCGGAACTGGTGCGATGGGGTTGCCGGACCTTGTTCATCACGAATCGGAGCCGGGATAAGGCGGAAGAGCTGGCGGAGATTTTGCGGTCGCGGGGCCGGACGGATATCCGGGTGCTTGACTGGCGGTCGCCGGCATGGCCGGCGGCACTGGCGACAACTAAACTGCTGGTGAATGCCACTTCGATCGGCATGGGCGGCGTGGGGAATTTGGCGGAATTGTTGCCTTGGGAATGCCTGGATCAGACAACCGTGATTTACGAGACTGTTTATAATCCCCTGGAAACATCGTTTTTGCGGCAAGCTCGACAGTGTGGCTTTCAGGTCCTGCGGGGAACCGAACTGCTGCTATGGCAGGCAGTGGCGGGTTTTGAACTGTGGACGGGAACGACGGCGCCCCGGGATGTGATGCAAGAGAGTCTGTTGTCGACGTTAAATAACTGAGGCGGTCCGGAAATCCCAATGCGGTGAAAGTGAGTATTGCGGATGATTTTTTTGACAACGCCATGGCTGGACCGGCAGCGGATCGACTTAACGCTGGCCGCGACCTTGCGAGAGATCGGCGAGTATAAGGGACGGGCCGAGCGGGTGGGTGTTCGCGTATTGCAGGGCATGGAGTCGTTGCGCCTGGTAACGGCGGAACACTCGGCGGTGGCCGCCGGACGGCTGGAAAAGAGTAATACGTCGATCGAACAGGCCAATTATCAGCGGTTGACCCTGTGGCTGCAAGAAGCGCCGGCGACCCTGACGTTGACGACCGCACTGGCCCTGGAGCTCCAAGCCGGCCTATTTCAGGGGTCAGGACAGGCTGCGGGCGGCTTCCGTTCCGCTGAGACGGCGATGGAGGTGGAGCAGCTTTACGCCAACTATCGGCAACAGGAAGCCCGAATGGAGCCGGTGTTGTTGGCGGGCGCCTTTTTTTTCGGATTGGTGTCTCTGCGGCCGTTTACAATCGGGAATCTGCGGGTGGCAATGTTGCTGGCCTTTTGGCTACTCTCCCGGTCGGGCTATTCTGTGGCGCGACATGTCAGTCTCGAACGGATCATCGAAGCCGAACAGGGCAAGACCCGGATTATGCTGTCGGACTGGCCCTCGCAGGGAGAACTGACCGATGAGCGACTGGCGGAATGCTGGGCCTGTTGGGGACAATGGCTGCTGCACGCGTATCGGGAACTGGCTGCGCGCGAAGCGGCGTTGAGCGGCCGGCGGGGGGCCAAGACGGAACTGGTTTTGGCCTGGATCAAGGCGGCGTCGCAGGATTTTTCCATCCGGGAAATCCAGCGGCAGCTGCCGGAATGTGGCCTCGAACTAATCCGAAAAATCATCAAGGAACAAAAACGGGCCGGTCGGATCCAATGTCTGGGCCGGGGTCCCAATGCCGTTTGGCGGAAACAAAAAAAACGAAAACATGGGACGGTTTAAAATCTGGAAAAATCGTGATATAATATACAGTTAACTGGACTAAGTACCTATTGTCAATCAAAATACGATTAAAGGAGATAGATTTACCAATGGTAACGAAAGAAAAAGAACAGGATTTTTTTGGCAGTCTTGCCTTAAGTCACAAAGTCATGGCTGCCATTCAGGCCATGGGCTTCGAGGAGCCGTCACCAATCCAGTCCCGGACGATTCCGCCGATCATGGAGGGCAACGATGTCATTGGGCAGGCCCAGACCGGTACCGGCAAAACGGCTGCCTTCGGCATTCCGATTGTTGAAAAGGTTCAGGATACGCGGCACGTCCAAGCGCTGATCATGACACCGACCCGTGAATTGGCATTGCAGGTTTCTGAGGAGATCGCCAAGATCGGTCAGTTCAAACGGGTCAAAACCTTGCCGGTTTATGGCGGGCAGTCGATTGATCGCCAGATCCGGGCACTAAGGTTTGGCGTGCAGGTCGTCATTGGTACACCAGGACGTTTGCTGGACCATATTCGACGCGGCACCATCAAGTTGGATCTGGTGAAGATCCTGGTACTGGATGAAGCGGATGAAATGCTCGACATGGGCTTCATCGACGATATCGAAACCATCATGGAGAACATTCCACGGGAAGGCCGTCAGACTTTGCTGTTCTCGGCAACGATGCCGCAGCAGATCCGTTCGTTGGCGGACCGCTACATGAACAAACCGGTATTTGTGACCGTGAGCAAGGAGCAGCTGACGGTTCCGCAAATCGATCAATACTATTATGAAACTCGCGAAAAACTGGAAGTGCTTAGCAGTATTCTGGATGCGGGGGACATGGAGCGAACCATTGTATTCTGCCGGACGAAGAAGGGCGCAGATGAACTGACATCTTCTCTTGTTGCCCGTGGTTATATGGCAGAGGCATTGCATGGGGATTTGAGTCAGATCCAGCGGGACCGGGTCATGAAAAAATTTCGCGATGGAAAACTTGAGATTCTGGTTGCCACTGATGTAGCGGCCCGCGGACTCGATGTCGAGAATGTCACCCACGTTGTCAACTACGATATTCCTCAAGATCCGGAATCCTACGTGCACCGGATTGGACGGACGGGCCGCGCCGGCAAGAAAGGTACGGCCATTACCTTTATCCACCCGCGTGAATTCCGCCAGCTGAAGCAGGTGGAACGGGAGATTCGTCAACGGATTGTCCGGGGACAATTGCCGTCGGCCGCTGATATTCTTGAGCGTCAGCGCGAAGTAATCAAGCATCGGCTCATTAAGACCCTGGAGCAGGATGCTTTTGCCAATTATCATCCGATTGTCGCCGATCTCTCGGTGGATTATGATCCGGTAGATATCGCAGCGGCCGCCTTGAAGCTATTTCAGGAAGGATTCAAGGAAGTCACCGAGCTGGAAACCCAGTCCTTATCGACCAGCAGCGGCGCGGAATCCGGAATGGTCCGGCTGTTCGTCAATGCGGGCCGTGACAGCAACATCCGGCCGGAAGACATCGTGCGGACGTTCGCCGGCGAAGCGGATATTCCGGGAAGTTCGATCGGCCTGATCAAGATCTATAGCAATTTCTCCTTCGTGGAAGTGCCGGAGGATGTGGCGGAACGGGTCGTTTCCGCGATGCACGGCAATCGGATCAAAGGAATGAAGATCAATGTCGAAGTCGCGAAAGGGCGATAACCCCAAGAACAGGAATAACACCGGAATATCCGGGGGCGCGGGAGTGATTCTTCTTGCGCTCCTCATCATTTTGTCCGGGGCAGCCTATTTCGCGTTTCAGGAACTGACTTCCGGATCAGCCGGCAAACCAAATTCAGCAGCCGGATCGAAAAACGATGCGGATTACAACGAGCGTTGCGATGCTTTGCATGCCGCGGTGGACGGCGCCTTGGCGCGGCAAAACGTGATTGTGTCGGATGTGCATCAGGAAACAAAAGAGGCGGCCCGGCAGAATACAGACGGGAAAATTCGCTGGAACGCCAGAAATCTGCTGATCGAGGCCTCGGAAAGCGTTTCCGCGGAAGCGATCCGCCGCTCTGTCGAGGCGGCGCTCAAACCGGCGGGCGGTTTGGTCCTAAAAATGGAACCGGATCAGTATCATGGCTATTCCGTGACCCGGATCGACATCGGCTTTCAGGATCGTCTGGGCGGCGGTCCGCTGACCATCTCCAGCGACCGCCTGTATATTGTGGCGACGGCCAAAAAACCGGTGACGCCGGGCGTCCGACCGAAGACAAATTCGGCGCATAAGGGAGAAATCGCCCTGATCATCGACGATTTTGGCTACCGGCAGGATATGATCGCTGGTTTTTCTGCAATCCGTCAGCCCTTTACTTTTGCCGTCATCCCGTTCAAGCCCTACAGTCGGGACGCGGCTGCCAAAGGACTGGCCAGTGGGCATCAGATCCTTCTGCACTTGCCGATGGAACCGATGTCCGGTGTGGACGCCGCCGAAACCGCCATTACGGTGCGCGTGGGCATGAATGCCGAGCAGATTCGGGAACTGGTGGACAAGGCGACAGCCAGCCTGCCAGGAGTGACCGGTGTCAACAACCATCAGGGATCCAAGGCGACGGCGGACCGAAACACGATGGAAGCCGTCATGAGAGGTTTGCGGCAAAAGGGGCTGTTTTTCGTTGACAGCCGGACCAATGGCCGGTCGGTGGCGATGGATACGGCTCGGCGGCAAAATGTGAAAACCACAGAAAACGATTTGTTCATCGACGGGATGGCGGATGTCGCCTACGTCAAGAAACAGTTGCGGGCCGCCGGTGAGATGGCGATAAAGGCAGGCAGCGTCACCATAATCGGGCATGCCCGGCCGACGACGTTGACCGCCTTGCGCGAAATGATCCCGGAACTGGAAGCGCGGGGAATCCGGTTTGTATTCGTATCCCAGCTGGTTCGCTGATTTTCGATCTCGTCGGCCTCGGTTCAGCGGTCGGCAAATTTTCAGGTGAGGTATGGTGAACGGAGTGGAACCTTTGTTTCTGTTTCAACTGGTGATCGGCCTGTTCCTGGCGGGAAGCCTGGCGGCCATTGTCGCCGCCAGGCGGCCGGCCGTTGCCAATTGGCTTTCCCATGGACTGGCGGCTGCCGGTTGTCTGGCGGTCAGCGGGTTGGCCGGGAGCATTCTTGAGCAGGGAATGCCGGTAGTATTGCCGGCGGGACGCTGGCTGCACGCGGCGCCGGTCACGTTCCGGATCGATGCTCTGGCGGCCTTCTTTCTGCTGCTGCTGGGAGTGGTTGGCGTTGCCGTCTCGATTTACGCCATCGGATATACAACGGAGCATTACACGCCCCGTTATTTTATTTTGCCGCTACTGTTCAATTTGTTTTTGCTCTCGTTGTTTTTTGTCCTGACAGCCAGCCATGTCGGCGTATTCCTGATCGCCTGGGAGGTCATGTCGCTGACTTCGCTATTGCTGATTTTATATGAGCATGAGCACGCCACGAGTGTGCGCGCCGGTTTCGTCTACGTCGTCATGACCCATGTTGGCACCGCGTTCATCATCGGCGCCTTTTTTATTCTCGCGGGGGCGGCCGGCAGTCTCAGCTTTCAGCTGCTCCGGGGAGAATTGCTGCCGGAGTCGGCGCGTAATCTGGTGTTTCTGTTCGCCCTGGTCGGGTTTGGGACAAAAGCCGGCATGATTCCCTTGCACATCTGGCTGCCCAAAGCCCATCCGGCCGCGCCCAGCCATGTTTCGGCCCTGCTGTCGGGCGTAATGCTGAAGACGGCGATCTATGGCCTGTGCCGCTTCTACCTTGACTTCCTGGGTGTCGGCCCGGCCTGGTGGGGCGGGCTGATCATGGGGCTGGGAATTTTGTCGGCGTTTCTGGGTATCATGTACGCCATGATGGAAAACGACATCAAACGGCTGCTGGCCTACTCCAGTCTCGAAAACATGGGGGTCATTCTGCTCGGCGTCGGCGCCGGCATGCTGTTTGCCGCCAAACATTACGTTTTGTTGGCCGGCCTGGCCTGGAGCGCTGCCCTGTACCATTCCTTCAACCATGCGGTGTTCAAATCCCTGTTGTTCATGAGCGCCGGCGCAGCGGTGCGGCAAGTCGGCTCGCGGGAGATGGACGCCATGGGCGGACTGATTCGCCGCATGCCCTATACGTCCGGTATTTTCCTGGTTGCCGCCGCCGCAATCTCGGCGTTGCCGCCGCTCAACGGGTTCGTCAGTGAATGGCTGACTCTGCAGGCTTTATTCTTCCTGCCGGAGGCTGTGCCGGGAGTTGCCGGACGGGTACTGGGCGGCTTGCTGTTTATCCTGTTGGGCATGACGGCGGCTATCGTTGCCGGCTGCTTCGTGAAAGCCGTCGGGGTCGCTTTTCTGGCGCGTCCTCGTTCCAAAAAAGCGGCGGCGGCGACCGAGATGCCAGCGATTTCGTTGCTGCCGATGGGTGCTTTGGTTTTGCTGTGCTTGTTCTTGGGGATGCGGCCGCAGTTTTTGCTGGAGCGGATTCGTACGGTGCTTCGGCCGTTCGCCGGCCCGGAAACGGAAGGCCTCTTGCAGAGCGATTGGACAGGTTTTGCGTTTCAGGCCGGTCCGGCCGTTGGCGGTCTGTCCGTCAATGCCGTGGCGGCGCTGGTGGCGCTGGGTTGTTTGTTGGCGCTTGTGCTGTATTATTTGCGGGGCAAGCCGCGGATCGACGTGCAGGAGACCTGGGCCTGCGGAATTGTACCGACTTATCGCAACCAATATACGTCCATGGGCTTTTCCAAGCCGGTTCGCTGGGCTTTCCGCTGGCTGCTGCGGTCCCAGCGCGAACGGATTGTGGATGAAAACGAGAACCGGTATGTGGGACGAAAACTGGCCTACCACCAGACCATTCAATATGTTTTCGACGACCTGTTCTATAATCCGGCCCAACGCTGGATCCTACAGCGGGCCAAATATGTCAAGCGGTTGCAGGCCGGCAGTGTGCAGCTCTACGTCGGGTACGTCCTGATCGTTACGGTTGTCGTGCTGGTCTGGAACAGCAGAAACTGAGGTGAAATCATGCCGATGTTGAAAATGGCGGTGCAGGCGCTGGCGATCGTGGCGCTCGCACCGCTGGTCCAGGGCTTAATACAGTGGTCCAAGGCCCGCCTGCAGAACCGGCGCGGTCCGGCGCCTTGGCAGCCTTACCACAATTTGCTCAAATTGTTGGGCAAAGATATGGTGGTGGCGCAAACTGCCTCCTGGATTTCTACCATCACCCCGTTCATCTGTTTTGGCGCGGCGTTCGCCGTGGCCGCTCTGGCGCCGGTTTTTTCGGCGGATGGCGGCGGCATGGCGGATTTGCTGCTGGTGGTGTATCTGTTCGGACTTAGCCGTTTCATGCTAGCGCTGGCCGGTATGGATACCGGCAGCTCCTTTGCCGGGATGGGCAGCTCCCGGGAGATGTACCTGTCCATTCTGGTTGAGCCGGCCTTTTTGCTGGCCATCCTGGCTGCCGCCGGCGGGGCGGGATCTACGGAACTGGGCGCAATGGCCGGGGATGCCCTGAAGCATCCGTTTACCCTGCCCTACGTGCTGGCGGCCGTGGCGTTCTTTCTCGTGACCGTTGCGGAATGCGGCCGCATCCCGGTCGACAATCCGGATACGCATCTGGAACTGACCATGTTCCAGGAAGGAATGTTGCTGGAGTTTTCCGGCCGGGCACTGGCACTGTTGCATTGGTCCGTCTTTGTCCGGCAGTTGGGCATGATCCTGCTGTTTGTGAAACTGTTTTTCCCCTGGAGCTGGCTGGACCTGCTGCCGTTCGAGTCGATCTGGCTGGTGGGCAAGGTCTTTGTCGTCGCCTTTTTGTTGGCGGTTACGGAAACCAGCACCGCGAAAATGCGATTGTTTCGGCTGCCGGATTTTCTTGCCGCTTCCGGCCTGTTATCCCTGCTGGCGCTTGTTGCCCGCTGAGTTGGAGGAGTTCGCGTGAATCTGTTAACGGTATTGCTTTTATTTACCGCCTTTCTGATTACCCGGGTATCCAGCCTGCGGCTGGGAATCCAGATTCTGCTGGTCCAATCGATCGCGGTGGCGGTGGCCTGCGTCTGGAGCGGGATCGAGGCGGAGACGGTTCATACTTTGATTGCCGCTTTGCTGACTGTCGTCATCAAGGCCTGGCTGATTCCTTATGCCCTGTTCCGGGTGGTGAAACGCCTGCGGGACGAACAGGAAACCAAACCGATTCTTTCCCCCAACCAGACTTCGTTGGCTGCCGCCCTGGTTTTGGCGGTCACTTACGGCGTCATGGACCAGGCTCTCCCCGGCGTGAGTCGGGATATCCTATCCGGGGCGCTGGCCTTATTTCTCATCGGGCTGTTGATCATGATCACCCGGCGGCAGGCCGTGCTTCAGATTATTGGCTTGATCATGATGGAAAACGGATTGTACCTGCTGGGACTGTCGATGACGAAGGGATTGCCGCTAATCATCGAATTCGGCGTATTCTTCGACATTCTGGTCGCGGTGATTGTTCTCGGCATTTTGACCTGGCGGCTCAAACTGTCCTTTCAGACCACGGATACCACGGTACTTCGAAAATTAAAGGGATGAAGCAATGTTTGATGTAATTGTCGGCGTTTTGATTGTTCCTTTGCTCACGGGAATACTGGCCTTGCTGCTCAAAAGTCCGGCCGCCGCGGCTTGGCTCAATCTGGGCGGATCAGCCGTAACGGCGGGGGGGCTGTTTTGGCTGGTCAAAGAAATTCTGGCCCAGACAGCGGCGTTCCAACAGGGAATTTTTCTTCTGGACCCGCTCAGCGGAATATTTCTGCTGATCGTCGGGTTGCTGGGCTTGATGGCCGCGCTATACTCGCTGCCCTATATGCAGAACGAACTGGCGGAGGGACACGTATCTGTCCGGATGATTCCGCGTTATTACGCCCTGTTTCAGTTTTTTGTCCTGACGATGATTTTTACGCTGGTGGTGGAAAACCTCGGCCTGCTCTGGGTAGCGGTGGAGGCGACAACGCTGGTTTCCGCCCTGTTAGTGGCGTTTTATCTGCACCGGTCCTCGTTGGAGGCGGCCTGGAAATATGTCATGGTCTGCTCGGTCGGCATCGCCATGGCTCTGCTGGGCATCATCTTGCTGTATTATGCACAGGCGCAGGCGGGGTACGCCGACGGACAGCCACTGAGCTGGCTGGAACTGCGGGCGCAGATGCCGCGTTTCAACCCGGCGCTGGTCAAGCTGGCCGTCATTTTCATCATTATCGGTTATGGCACGAAAGCAGGCCTGGCGCCGATGCACACCTGGCTGCCGGACGCCCACAGTCAGGCACCGACGCCGGTGAGCGGCCTTCTGTCAGGAGCTTTGCTGAGTTGTGCGATGTACGCGATTGCCCGCAATTTGGCGGCCGTCAACCTGGCGCCAGACGCAGGGCGGACCGCCGGCCAACTGTTGACGGGGTTCGGCCTGTTTTCCATCGGCATTGCCGTGCCGTTCCTGATTTTGCAGCATGATATCAAACGCCTGTTGGCCTATTCCAGCGTGGAGAACATGGGCCTGATTGCGCTCGGCTTCGGCGCCGCCAGTCCGCTCGGGCTATATGGGGCGCTGCTGCATCTGCTGAATCACGCCGTGGGAAAATCGGCCCTGTTTTTCGTCGCCGGCGTTCTGATCCAAAAATTTCATACCAAACAGATCCTGCGGATTCGTGGAATGATTGAAACGGCGCCGGTTCTGGGCGGCCTGTTCATTACGGCGGTTCTGGCTGTGGCGGGCATGCCGCCATTCAGCCTGTTCTTGAGCAAACTGACGATCGTACAGGCGTTGTTCGCCGACAGCTGGTTGACGGGGCTGCTGACGCTGCTGCTGCTTGGCGGTGTCTTTGCCGGAGTGATCTACTATATGTTGGGTATGGCGTTTGGTGCGCCGGCGCCCGGGATGGAAAAACGGGATATTTCACCGGCGATGCTGCCATCGATTCTACTGTTGGTACTGCTATTGGCGGCCACGGGAATCTGGCTGCCGGACTGGCTGGATGCCCTGCTCCGGGCAGCGGCGTCAATCGTCATGGGAGGGATTCAACAGTGATCAAGCAAAAGGAGGTGGCGGTTGCCGGTTTGCGCGCCGCCGCCAATGCGATTTCCCAAGGCGGCCGACTGCCGCTTCAGGCTATGTTTGCCAATGACGAACGAACAATCAACGGAAATTTTTGCATCTATGCTCTGTTTGCGGGTGAAGCGGCGCAGGAATTTTCGCTGATCCGGGCGACCATCGCCAGCGATCAGCCGCCTGAGTTTCCCTCGTTGACCCCGCTGCTGCCGGCTGCCGCCTGGTACGAGCGGGAGATTCACGATTTGTTTGGCCTTGTGCCGTTGGGACATCCCGATTTACGGCCGCTGGTGCTGCATGAACATTGGCCGTCTGGCTGTCATCCTTTGCGAAAAGATTTCACCAAGATTTCCAAAACGAAGCAGAAACCGTCGGAAAGCCAACGACCGCGTGTCCATGGCGAAGGAGTGTTCGAGGTGCCGGTCGGCCCGATTCATGCCGGGATTATTGAGCCGGGAAACTTCCGTTTCAGTCAGGCGGGTGAGAATGTGATTTACCTCGATCCGACCCTGTTTTTCACACACCGGGGCGTTGAAAAGTCTTTGGAGGGATTGACGCCGGAACAGGCCATTTTCCGGGTGGAGCGTACTTGCGGCGCCTGCAGCGTTTCCCATGCGCTGTCATTTTCCCAGGCGGTGGAATCGTTGGGCCCGACGGCAGTACCGGAGCGGGCGCTGTATCTGCGGGTTCTGACGGCCGAACTGGAACGCCTCTATAATCATATCGGCGATATCGGCAACCTCTGCGCGGGAATCGGCTTTGCGGTCGGCGTAAGCCAGGGGGCGCGGCAAAAAGAATCGGTAATGCGATTCAACGAAGAATTGACGGGGAATCGGTTTCTGCGCGGCATGGTGGTGCCGGGCGGCGTAGCTTTTGACATTACCGGCGAGCTGCTGCGGCAGGCTGGCAGTCTGATTCATGCTCTGGCGCAGGATTTCCAGGAACTGATGGAGATCATTCAGGAAAGTCCCGGAGTCAGGGACCGGCTGCGCCGGACCGGCATTCTGCCCCAGCAGGCGGCGGCGGATCTGGCGGTGGTCGGGCCGGCGGCCCGGGCATCCGGGCTGGACATCGACCTGCGACGCGATCATCCCTATGCGGCCTATGACCGACTCAACTTCAAAGTTCCGGTACGCACCCATGGCGACGTGGAAGACCGCCTGTATCTGCGGGCATCGGAAGTGCGCGAATCATTCCTGCTGATTCAACAAGTGCTGCAGAAGTTGCCGGAGATCCCGGGATCAGTCCGGGTTGAACTGGCCCCGGCTCAGGGCGGCGGAACCGCCTTCGGCTGGAGCGAATCGGCCCGGGGCGCCAATTTCCACTGGGTCATGCTGGACGCCAACCAAAAGATTTATCGTTGCTTCATCCGGTCGGCATCGTATCCGAACTGGCCGGCGCTGGCGGTGGCAGCCCCCGGAAACATCATTCCGGACTTTCCTTTGATCAACAAGAGCTTTGAACTATGTTACGCATGTTTGGACCGGTGAGGGGATACCTATGTTGAAGATGTTGAAGAAAATCATGAAACAGGGGACCGCGACCGAAGACTACTTCATGTCGCCGGTACCGGCCCGTTTCCGGGGCCGGATCGAAGTGGAGGACAAGAAATGCCGGGACTGCCGGAAATGTGTCGATGTTTGTCCGACCGGAGCCATCGCGCTGAACAAGAACCTGTTGTCGTTCAATCATGATGCCTGCATTTTTTGTGGGCGCTGCGTCGATGCCTGCGCCAAAGGCGGGCTGCGGCACACTCTAAATTTTGAATGCGCCCATTTGTCGGGACAACTGGAGGCGGAAATGGGCAATGAACTTAGTCGTAAAATCCGTTCGGTTCTTGGCCGTTCCCTGCACATCCGGCACGTGGATGTCGGTTCCTGCAATGCTTGTGATTTTGAAATGAGCGCATTGCTCAACCCGGTGTATGATGTGGCGCAATATGGGATCGACTTTGTGGCCTCGCCCCGGCATGCCGACCTGCTGATGGTTACCGGCGTGGTGACCCGCACCCTGCGGCCGGCTCTGGAGGCGACCTTCAAGGCAACGCCTTTGCCGCGGCTGGTAATGGCGGTGGGAGCCTGCGCCTCCTCGGGGAAGGTTTTCGGCGACACCTACGCCGAAGAAGGGCCGGTCAACTCGATCGTGCCGGTCGACATTTACGTGCCGGGATGCCCTCCACGCCCGCAGGCTTTGTTGTACGGCCTGCTGCTTGCATTGGACCGGTTGTGATATAATAAAGAGCAGAACATCGCTCACATGCAAAGTCTGTCGGGTACGGGGAGGAAATCGCCATGAATGTTGCGGGAGTTGGACGCGCCCAGACAGCTACCGTCCAGACTAGAACCGACAAGATCGGGATCATCGTGGCCCAGCGTTCCATTGAGGCGGCGCGCCAGAATCAGGCCGCCGGCGAAGCGGCCGGCGTGAAAGGGGCCAAAAAGTTTGCCCATCCCTATCTTGGCCATAACGTCGATATTTATGTATAATTGACCAGCGTTCATTTAGTGCAGGCATAAAAAAATCTGCCGGGAAAATTGCCCGGCAGATTTTTTTATGCCTGCACTTTTTATTTTTTGGCCGGGGCTGGCTGAGCAGCCGGCTGAGCGGGTGCGGCGGGTTTGACCGGTACCGGCGGAGCCGCTTCCTTCACGGTAATGACTTGTTTTTCGTCAATATTGACAATTGTGTTGGCGGGAACGGTTTTTCCGGGCGCCAGTTCGGTCGGCGCTGCAAGGGTGCAGGAAGCAACGGCGCCATCGGGGCGGTAGGAAACGGGTGCATCGGCTTTGCAGACGGCCTTTCCGACAGCTTTGTCTTCCGGCAAAGTGCAATCCTTGAAAAAGCCGTTGGCATGGAAGGAAACTTTGCTTTCCACTTTGCAGCTCTTGTTTTGATATAGAGGATAAGTGTAGGTGCATTGTGCCACCTTGCCGTCCTCTTGCAATGCTATGGGTTCACCGGCCATGCAGGTTCCTTTGCCCCGCATGTAAATCGGCTCCGTGGGAGTGCATTGTTTGACCTTGCCGTTGGCGTAGAAGGCTGTTTCCTGTTTGGCTGCGCAGGTAAACTCGGTGACGTAAACTTCTTTGGTGGGGGCAGCCGCTACTTTCTTTTCCACGTTCGCCACGCAGCTCTTCAGCTGTCCGTCGGGATATACCTCTACCGGTTGATGGGCGGCGCAGGTTCCGCCGAGAACCCGGGCGAATCCGTCGGCGGCGATGGTGCATTTGGCTAAGGTCCCATTGGGATAGAGGCCGATGGGATGGCCATCGTCACAAACCACGCCGACCGGCTCCGGATAGGAGCGGTCAAAAGCCAGGATACACTGTTGAACTGAACCGTCCGCATTCAAGGTAATAGCTCCCTTTGCGGCGCAGGTGATATCAGCGCCAGGGATCGTCTTGTTTTCCGCCAGGACGCACTTCTTCAGCGAGCCGTCCGCGTTCTTTTCGATGCTTGATGCAATGCAGGATACTTTGCCAATGGTTGTTACGTTCACGCTCTGAGCCGCAGGGGTGTCGTCCTTGGCCGCCGCTGCCGTTGGCAAGGCCGTGGCTGCCGACAGTAAAAGCGCCAGACAAGTCAGTGAAATTTTTTTGTGGGTCACCGGATAATCCTCCTTTAAGATGATGTCGTTTTCACTAAACGCCATTATTCACTATTCGCCACCAACCCGCAGAATCCTTTTTTACATCCCAATGACGATATAAAAAATATTTGTAGTAAAAATAAAAAAAATAGAAGATTCATAAGGGGAAAAGCATTTAATGATTTGACATTTCATATATGAATAGTATAATAATGAATAGAAAATATATCCAAATATATTCTACAATGAGGTGATCTCTTTGTCATTGCCCCATGCGATACTTGGATTGCTATTGGATCGCCCCATGACGGGATATGATTTAAAATTGCTGTTTGATAAGGAACTGAATTCATTCTGGCCGGCCCAGATGAGTCAGATTTATCGGGAATTAGGCAACCTGGAAGCGAAAGAATGGGTGGATTCCCGGATCGAGGTTCAGGAATCCCGGCCGGACCGCAAGGTGTATTCCATTACTGCAACCGGCAAGCAGATTTTCCAGGAATGGATGAACCGATTCCCCAAATCGTTGTTAAGTCCTTTCCGGGATGAATTTGCCCTGCGGGTTTTTTTGGGCGCGCGATCCTCGCGTGATGAAATGCAGTTCCAACTGCGACGGTTTATTCGGGAGAAACAAAGTGAAGTTGCCACCTTTACCTTGTTGGAGAAGAATTATGAAACGATGGCCAAAAAAAACACGGACCAGGCCATGTACCGTCGAATGACCATGCGGCGTTCCAATATCGTGGCCGAAGCGCTGATTTTATGGGCGGAAGATTGTTTGGATGAATTGGAAAAGAAGGCGTAAGGAGGGGATGCTTCGATGCGGAAGGGCTTGATTGAAAAATTTTATGAAGCCGCCAGTATTCAACGTTGGAATGATCATGTGCGCCCCTTTGAATTGACGGAGCTTGACAAGCAGGCGCACAAGATGATTATCGCTTATGTACTGGCCAAGTGCGAAGAAACCGAGCGCGGCAAGACGGTGGACTGGTTGCGGCTGATCGAAGGCGGGCTGTTCGAATTTTTGCAACGGGTTTTGTTGACCGATTTGAAGCCGCCGGTATTCCATCGCCTGATGCAGACCAAAAGCAAGGAATTGAACCAATGGGTGCTGCAGCAGCTGGATGCGGACATCAGTGCGGTTCCCGGTGGTTTCCGTGACCGATTCGTCGCCTATTTCGAGGATGAGGGGCACTCGGTGCTGGAACGCCGGATTCTGCGGGCGGCGCATTATCTGGCCACGCAATGGGAGTTCAAGATTATTTACAACCTGACGCCGTTCATCTATGGCATCGAAGACACCAAAGCGGAGTTGGAAAATCAGATCGAAGATCATTACGATTTGTTAGGCGTTCAAAAGTTGATGCTCGGCAAAAAATCGTTTGGATTTATTGATTTTTGCGGGCAGCTCCGGTTTCAGCAACGATGGGCGCAAACCCCGCGCATTCCCAAGACTTCGGTTCTGGGGCATATGTTGATCGTGGCGATGCTGTCCTATCTGTGTTCAGTGGAGATGCAGGCTTGCCCGCGTCGGGTCATCAACAACTATTTCGGTTCGCTGTTCCACGACCTGCCGGAAGTCTTGACCCGCGACATCGTGTCGCCCATTAAGAGTTCAGTGGAAGGGATCGAGGAAATTATCAAGGACTATGAAAAAACGTTAGTGGACGAAAAACTGATGCCTTTGTTGCCGGCGTCTTGGCACGACGAGATCCTCTATTATATAGAAGATGAATTTGCCAATAAGGTACGCCTGGGCGGAAAGATTCACAAAGAGTTTACGAACGAAGAAATTTCTACGCGATTCAACTCGGCCGAGTTCATGCCTCTAGATGGGAAGGTTCTGAAAGCCTGCGATCACTTGGCTGCTTTTATCGAAGCCACATTATCCATTCAACACGGCGTGAAATCGCAACACCTCGAAGACGCCTGCCATCGACTGCACAATCAGTATCGGGGCAAAGTGATCGCCGGAATCGATTTTGGACAGGTGTTCGATTATTATTTCATGAACTGACAGCGGCGAATTTTGGTGGGGTAGGGGGCTTCCTGAATGCTGAAGCGGCGTAACGGACAAAGACGGCATTCTTTATTGCCGGAAAAGAACGAGCGGCTTGCTGTGAGAAAGAAGCCGTGTTGTCTGCGAACGGAATGTTTGCTGTCGGCCATCCTGATCGGGTTGCTGGCCCTGTTCGTGACCTGGGGCAGCTCGGCGATCGTCAATGCGGGTTATGAACTGGTGCAGGCGCGGGCGTGTCTGAACCGGGTCGAAAAAGAAAATGAGCTCTTGCGGCTGGAACTGGCGCAGCTGAAATCACCCCAACGAGTCCGTGAAATTGCCGTGAACGAGCTTGGACTGCGTCAGCCAAACACTGTTTATATGGCGGCCAAACCGTCGGAAGCCGGCGGGATCGTCGCCCGTGACCAGGACGAAACCCAGACCGCATCCAGGCGAACTTTTTTGTTCGGCAACAGCCGGGCTGAGGCGCACAACCTGAGATAAAAGAAACAGGGCCGAACCCAGTGCAAGGGTTCGGCCCTGTTTCTTTTATGCGGCAGGAAATGCAGGCTCAGGTGCGGTACTGGTTGACGTCTTCGCTGAAGTGGCCGATGACTACCTTGAATTCGACAATGCGGGTCATCAGGTCCTGCAGCTTTTCATTGTAGACCTGCACGGCAGCGCTGACCTCCTGGCTGGCGGCGGAGTTTTCCTCGGAAATGGCGGCCAGGTTTTCGATTTTTCCGTAGACTTGGTTCATTCCCTTCATCTCGTTTTCCAGCTTGTTGATCATAGACACGATGTTTTCCGCAACCAGGTGGACATTTTCCACATGCTGATTGTTGCCGGCCACAACATCCGTCAATTGCTTGGCTTCGACGGCCAGCACGTTGTACTCGGTATCAATCATGCCGACGACATTGCTGATGATATCCATGAGGACTTTCAGGTCGGTCGCAATGCTTTCGGAATGTTGCTGCGACTGCTCGGCCAGTTTGCGGACTTCTTCGGCCACGACCGCAAACCCTCGGCCCTGTTCGCCGGCCCGGGCGGCTTCGATCGCCGCGTTTAGGGCCAACAGATTGGTTTGGGCGGCAATGGCGGAAACCATGGCGGTAATTTCGTTAATGCGAGTGGCCTGGGTTTCGAGATGCTCGGCCGAAGTCTTGACTTCGGCGAATTGGCTCATACTGTGTTCCAGCTTTTTACTGGAGTGTTCCACGTCTTTGAAACCTTGGCTGATTTCGGCGACCGCAGCTTCCAGCCGGGCTTTATTTTTGTCCTGTTCGGCGACAACCAGTTTGAGGGTTGACAGATTGCCGTTCAGGATGCTGACCGACTCGGTGGTGTTTTCCGCCTGATGCATGGCGGCGGCCGCGACGTCGTGCACAACGCCGGTGATTTCATTGGAGGTTGTTTTCATTTTTTCAGCCAATCCATTGAAGTCATCAGCATATTTGTTCATTTCGTCCGCGATGCCTTTGAAGCCGACAAACTCTTTTTTTAAACGGGTTTTGTAATCCGCCAGTCCCGCCATGATGCTTTCAAATTCATCCCCGGAATAAAACTGGGTTTCCAGGAAATATTTCCGTTCCTGCATCGTTTGGATTTCGTTCAGAATCGTCTGGACCGGCCGCATGAGCAGGGCGGCAGCGAATAATGAACCGAACCCGCCGGCGACCGCTCCCCACAGCGGCGATGACAGCCCGGCCAGAGACAGGGCGCCGGCAACAGCCAGAGCCAGCAGTGTGGACAAGACCCCAATTTTGACCGCCACACTGCGGACCAGGCCAAAGGACAGAAATCGGTTCAACGTATGGGAAACGGTGTTACGGATCGTTTGCGGAAAATGGATCTTGATTTTCATGCGGTCGGCCGTAGATTCAAGAATTTCCGTCCGGATATTTTCCTGGAAATGCTCGGCGGCGCCGGCCAGCAGTCCCTGCAGATAACCTAACATTCCGCGCCGGGAGCAATAGGACAGGACCGCCTCCCGGTCCGAAATCGGTTCGATCAGCAGTTCCGGCGGATTCGCGCCGGGAATTCGTTTGGTGACAATGACATGAACATCAAACATGGAACGCAAAAAGGAATACAGGTTTTCTTTTTGGAAGAAGGCCGGATAGGTTCGGAAGAAGGTGCCGATATTGTCCTTGCCAATGGCCATCCAGATTTCATCTTCCTGTTTGCCCAGGGACGCGGCCAGCTCTGCGGCAAACGCTCTTGGTTTGGCGTCTTCTACGTCTTCCGTGGGTGTGAATAAGCGGTCGGGCGCCCAGCCGACCTTTTTCATGGCTTGGTCGGCGACATCCTTGCCCCAGATGGTTCGGGCAGTTTGCACCCAGGTGGCGACTACGGTTCCTTTCACTGTTTTCCCTACTTTCCTTAAGAGTTGGCGACCAGACGGCGGTTTGCCGCTGGACGGCAATTGTTATACAATAAGAGAGATTTCTTCTTTGTCCAGCCTGTAAGATCCCGCTCGTTAGATGTGGATAAACGGGCTGCAGCTCGAAATTCATCAGAGCCGGATGGCTGCTTCCGCTGCCAACGGGGAACGTTCGCACTCGTCATAGGTCAGGGAAACCTGAAAACAGAAACGACTGCCTTTCATCTTTTCCGAAGCGTAAACCAGACCGTTGGTCCGGCTGTCGAGAAATGGATGGTCGATTTGCTCCGGGTCGCCCAACAAAATAATTTTGGTGCCGATCCCTGGCCGAGTAATGACCCCTTTCGCTTGGCGCGGCGTAGAATTCTGCATTTCGTCCAAGATCATCCAGTGACGCTGCAATGAGCGACCGCGTTGATAGGCCAGGGCTTCCGTCTGGATCACCCGTTTGTCGAACAACATTTGAACGGTGTCCTCCACCTGTTCGATTTCTTTGGACTCAGTCATGCTGTGGCCCGACATGAGCGTGAACAGATTGTCCCGGATGGCCCGCATATACGGATCGATTTTTTCTTGCTCCGACCCCGGTAAATAGCCGAGATCTTCGTCCATCGGCACATTGGGGCGACAAATCAGCAGATGGTGGTAGTCCCGGGGGCGGCAGTCCATGAACCGGTGCAGGCCGACCGCTAGGGAATAAAATGTTTTGGCGGTTCCGGCAGGACCCTTGATGATGACCAGCGGCGCTTCCTCCGCGCTCAGCAGGAGACTCTCCTGCATGAAAAACTGGCCGATGTTGCGCGGTGTGACACCGAACGGACTATGTTCCTGAAATTTCAGCGGCACGATTTTTTCGCCGTCAAATCGGCCCAGTGCGCTGGTGCGGCCGTCATCCCGGGAACGGATGTGCAGAAACTGATTGATGGTAAGAAGCGGCGTGAACGTTCCGCGCGACGATTCATCGGGAATTTGTACGTCGTCCACCGCCAGGGATTGGTTTTTATCGCCGCAGAACCGTTGAATGGTTTCGGCGTCGGCCCAAACTTCGGCGCGACCGGTATACTGGTCTTCAATTTTGGCGACTTTTTCGTTGCGGAAATCTTCGGCCGCGATGCCGAGAATATCCGCCTTGACCCGCATGTTGGTGTCCCGGCTGACCAGAACCACTTCCCGCCCCTCTTGCGACAGGCCGCGACAAACCTGTAAAATCCGGTTGTCCGCCTTGTATCGGTCCCAATGCGCCGGCAGGGGAGTCTCCAGGTGATTGATGGCAATGCGGAGAACGCCGCCGTCATCGTTGAGAGGAACCCCTTCGACCAAGTTTCCCCGGGCCCGGAGCTGGTCGATAATGCGGCTGACTTCCCGACTGTTGGCGCCTCGGTCGTTGGCCTCCGATTTGAACCGGTCCAACTCTTCCAATACCACTTCGGGAATAACTATGGTGTGCTCGCTGAATGTGAACAGGGCGCGGGGCGAATGCAACAGGACATTCGTGTCGAGCACATAGGTTTTACTCAAAACAATCCCCCTCTTTGTCGGCCCGGACATATTATCCTAATTAAAATAATTCGCCGCCACAAAACATTTTCCTACCGGTGGTTGGGCCGGATTTTGCATTGTTAACAAAATCATAATACGAAATGTCAGTGTTGGAGGACGGATGAAACAATGACTTTGTCGCAGGGGCATCTGATTGCTTTTTTCGCGGTTTTGGCATTTATCTCCTGGGTCGGTGTCGATGCCGCGCGGCAAGTGAAAAATGCCGCGGATTTTGCCGTTGGCGGCCGGAAGTCGGGCGTACCGATGGTTGCAGGAACGATTGTGGGCACCATCATTGGCGGCGCATCCACCGTGGGAACGGCGCAACTGGCTTTTTCCGTCGGACTGTCGGCTTGGTGGTTTACTTTGGGGGCAGGGATCGCCCTGCTGGTGATGGCGACTTTCTACGCCGCGCCGTTGCGGGCTTCGAAGTTGCAGACGATCCCGCAGTTTCTGACGTTGCATTATGGGCCGCGGGCCGGAAAACTGGCGGCAATTGCAGCTTCCATCGGCATTTTTTTTAGCATCGTGGCGAACATTTTGTCGGCGACGCCGTTGGTATCCGCGCTGTTTCACACCGATTCGGCCCGGGCTGTAGCCTTTGTGATGGCTTTGACGGTGTTTTACGTTGTTTTCGGCGGAGTGTGGGCGACCGGCCGGGTCGGCATCTGGAAGACTGTCTTCATTTATATCACATTGCTGGCGGTCACTTATACAACGTACACACGCATGGGTGGATGGCACGGATTTTGTTCGGCATTTCCGTCATATCCCTGGTTCAGCCTGGTCGGCCGAGGGTGGGGGATCGACCTGGGTAGCGGCTTGTCGTTGCTTGTGGGTACTTTGACCACTCAAACCTATATTCAGGCGCTGTTTTCGGCGTCCGACGAATCAACGGCGAAGGCCGGAGCCGTCACCGCCGCGCTGGTCGCTTTGCCGTCAGGAATTCCTGCCGTTATGGTCGGGTTGTTTATGCGCGTGCATCATCCGAATATTGCCCCTATCGATGCTCTGCCATTGTTTGTACTGACCTATTTGCCCCCCTGGTTGGGCGGACTGGCCATCGCCGCGCTGCTGCTGGCGGCCATCGGGTCGGCGGCCGGGTTGGCGCTGGGCGTGGGCACGATGCTGAACCGCGATTTGCTGCCGGCTCTGAAATGGCGTTTTTGCGAGACCCATGCGCTGCTTACCAACCGGCTTGTCGTTTTTCTGGTGATGCTGGGCGCCGCGACCTTTACATTCGGCAATCTGCGTTCGTTGGTTCTGGAGTGGAACTTTCTGTCGATGGGATTGCGGGGGGCCGGTATTTTTTTCCCATTCAGCCTGGCGATTTTTTGTCCGGGCCGAATCAGCCCCCAATTGGCGTTGCTGTCCATAGTGTCGGGAACAGCGGCGACCATTGCCTGGAAGTTCATCTATCCGCAGGGAACCGATCCCTTGTACGCCGGGCTGGCAGCCAGCGCTCTCGTGCTCTGCGCGGCCGTGTTTATCGGGCGAAACAACAGTTGTAGGAGTGCGTCGTGATGAAAGATAGTCGGACAGGATTTCATGTCGTGTTGGTAGAACCGGAAATTCCGGGAAATACAGGGAACATCTCTCGGCTTTGCGCCGCTACCGGCTGTAAGCTGCATTTGGTCCGGCCGCTTGGCTTTTCAACGGATGACAAGCATCTAAAACGGGCTGGGCTGGACTATTGGCATCTGTTGGACATCTATTATCATGACAGTTTTGCCGAGCTGCAGGCTTTATATCCGACAGGGCGTTTTTTTTGCCACACCACCAAAGCAACCCGCTTTCACAGCGACGCCCAGTTCCAGGACGGCGATTTTCTGGTGTTCGGCAAAGAAACGGCCGGATTGCCGCAAACCATCCTGGACCAGTATCCACAGCAGTGCATCCGCCTGCCGATGATCAAAGGCGCCCGTTCCCTGAACCTTTCGAATGCGGTGGCGGTGGCCGTCTATGAGGCGCTACGCCAGACCGGCTATGGGGGGTTGAAATGATGAAAACCGCTTTGTTTGGACCCTCCGGGAACCCCGAAAGTTTTTATGCCGCCGGCCACAAATCCTCGTTGGAAATGCCGGAATGGCTTGCCGGCCAGGGGCTGAACGCCTACGAGTATTCGCTGACCCGCGGCGTGAATATTGGCGAGGAAACCGCCCGGGCCCTCGGCGTGGCCGCAGCCCGGTTCGGCATCGCTATGAGCGTGCATGCCCCATATTATATTAGCTTGGCGACCCAGGACGACCTCACGGCCGCCAACACGTTGAAACATTTTCTGAAATCGCTGACAGCCGCCGAATGGCTGGGCGCCGATCGTATTTCGTTTCACATGGGCGGCGTCGGGAAACTGGCGCGGCCTGTCGCTATGGAACTGGCCAAACG
>JAAZNU010000202.1 GCA_012798135.1 Veillonellaceae bacterium
ATCGCGCTGGCACAGGCAACGGATCACGACCCGTCGCTGACGGAAGCGCACCTGAAACGCGGGCTCTCCCTGGCATCGCTGGGACGCTACGAAGAGGCAGTCCCCTCCCTCGACATCGTCATCGGGCAGGACCCGCACTCGTACACGGCCCTGCGGGAGCGGGGCCGGGCCCTCGCCCGGCTGGAACGGTATGAAGAGGCGGTCGCAAGCCTCCGCCAGGCAATCGCGATCGAGGACAATCACAGCGGGGATTCGTTCGAACTCGGCAGCGCGTACTTTGCGCTGGACCGGTTCGAGGACGCGGTCAGGGCGTTCGACCGCACGCTTGAACTCGATCCCGCGAATGCCGATGCATACCTCAAAAAGGCGTTTGCCCTCGAACACCTGGGCAACGATGCGGGATCTCTCCTGGCGCTGAACCAGTATATCGCGATCAATCCCGAACTTGCCGATGCGTGGTACCACAAGGGGCTCATGGAAGTCAGCACCGGCAGGGACGCGGACGCTGTCGTCTCATTCGAAAAGACGCACCAGCTGGACCCCGGGAATGCCGGGGCCCTCCGGTCCGGCGGGGAGGCGCTGACCCGCCTCTCCCGCGATGCCGAAGCGGTCCGGCTCTTCGATGCGGTACTGGAGCTGCTGCCCTCCTCCGCGGAGATCGTGTCCGAAAAGGCGCAGGCACTCATGAGGCTGGAACGCTACGAGGAAGCGATCGGCGCGTTTGCTACGCTCTCCGGCCTCTCGCCCGACCTGCCCGGCCCCCACTGCCTCCGGGGCGACTGTTTTGTCCGGCTCGGGAAGCACACGGATGCCGTCCTTGCATTCGGCGAATGCATCCGGCGCGATCCCGGCAACGTCCCGGCGCTTTTTACGCGGGGGACCTCGCTCCTGCAACTCGGCCGGTACACCGAAGCCCTCGAGGATTTCAATGCCGTGATCGCGCTCAAGAGCGACTATGGCGAAGCGTACCTGGAGAAGGGGCACGCGCTCTCTGCCCTCGGCGACCATCCGCAGGCGGTGGAGGCGTTCACGCTCGCGGGAGACCGCCTGCCCCAGAGCGTCCCGGCATTCTTCGGCAAGGGGGCGTCGCTCCTGCAGACCGGCCGGTATGACGAGGCCATCCGTGCATTCAGCCGCGTCACCGAGAGCGAACCTTCCAATACCGAGGCGCACTACCTGATCGGGACGACTGCCATCGCCCTCCGGCGCTACAAGGATGCAGTCTCCGCATTCGACCACCTCCTTGCGGCTGCCCCGGACAGCGCCGACGGCTGGTACGAGAAAGGGATCGCCCTCTTCCGGCTGAAGCGGTACAGCGACGCGATCACCGCGTTCGAACGCGCTGCTGCACTCCGCCCGGGCCATTTCGACACCCTGTACCACCGTGCATCTTCTCTTGCTGCGCTCGGGAAGAACGAGGAGGCCGTTGCGGCGTTCGATGAGGTGCTCCGGGTCCAGCCCGCCAACGCATCCTCGCTGCACAGGAAAGGCGCTGCCCTGCTGCGTCTCGGGAGGTACCAGGACGCCGTGCGGTCCCTTGACCGGGCCCTGGACCTCGATCGCGATCTCGCCGAAGCCCACTATGACAAGGGCCGTGCCCTTTCAGCCCTCGGCATGTTCCGGGAAGCGGTAAAGACCTTCGAACGGGCTGAGGCGATCGAGAGGAACAGCGGCGATATCTCCTACCACAAGGGGATAGCGCTGCAGTCGCTCGGAAGGCACGAGGAGGCGATCGTTGCGTTCAACAGGACGCTCGATCTCGACAGCAGCAGTGTCGAAGCCGCGTACCACAAGGGGATCTCCCTCGAGGTGACCGGAAGGCACGATGACGCCATCGAAGCATTCGATGCCGCCCTGCACGTCATGCCCCGTTCGGCCGCGATCTGGATCAACCGCGGCAAGGTCTTCTTAAGCCTTGGGAAGAACAACGAGGCGATCGAGTCGTTTGTCAAAGCCCTTGAGATCGAGTATTCCAATCCCGACGCATGGTTCTCCAAGGGATCGGCCCTGTTCGCGCTCAAAAATTACGAGGATGCGATCGAGGCGTTCAACAAGGCCCTTGAGATCCGGCCGGATTTTGCCGACGCGTTCCTCAGGAAGGGGATCGCCCTCTCAAGCATCAGGATGTACGAGCAGGCAGTGACCGCGTTTGATAATGCGCTCACGATCCGGCCGGGGCATCTCGAGGCACTCGAACAGAAAGGCCGTGCCCTCATCCACCTCTCCCGCTACTCCCTTGCGGTCACGAGCCTGAACGAGGCACTGAAAGCACGCCCCAACCTCGCGCCGCTCTGGGTCGTCAAGGGGATCGCGCTCAGCCGCGCCGGGGACACGAGCGAGGCCGTCAGCTGCTTCAACAAGGCCCTCTCCATCAACAGCCGGGATGTTGCCGCGCTCTACCACCGGGGGGTCGCCTACTTCACGCTCGGGCGCTACCAGGAGGCGATACGGAACCTCGACTCCGTGCTCACGCAGAAGCCCGACTGTGCCGATGCGTTCTTCTACAAGGGGCGTGCCCTCATGGAACTCTCCATGTTCCCGGAGGCTGCCGACGCGTTCGATGCCGCCAACCGCAAGCGGGACGGCAGGTTCCCCGAATCCCTCGTGTACAAGGGGATCGCGCTCCTCAACCTGAACCGGTACGACGATGCGCTCCTCGAGTTCAACCGGACGATCACGATCGATCCGGCGATACCCGAGGCATACCTCCAGAAAGGGATCGCGCTCTCCCGTCTCGGGAGGCATGATGAGGCGCTGGAGGCGTACGCCGAAGCCGAGTCCCTCACCCCGGAGAACCCCCGCGTCTTTTACCAGATCGGGCTTGCGCACGAGGCGCGGAAAGACTATCCCCGGGCTCTCGACGCCTTCGAAAGGACTGTCCGGTTCGATCCGGCCCATGCGGAGGCGCATTACCACCGGGGCGTCGCGCACTTCCGGCTCGGGCAGACCGAAGACGCCATCGCGGCGTACGATGCGGCACTCTCCCTCCAGCCGGACAACCCCGAGGCACTGTACGGGAAGGGCAAGGCGCTCCTCACCTACGGGGCGCTCGGTGAAGCCGTCGAGGCGTTCGATTCCGCTCTCGCCGCACATCCCGGGTTTGCCGCTGCCTTCTATGCAAAAGGAAAAGCCCTCTTCGAGTCTGGGAATTATGACGAGGCTTCCGGCGATTTCCAGCGGGCCCTCGAGATCCGGCCGGACTGCCACCCGGCGCTCTTCATGCAGGGAAGGACTGCATTCGAACTGGGCAGGTTCGACGAAGCCGTCCGCTTCTTCGATCACACGCTCGAGATCAGCGGGACGAACGCGGAAGCCCACTACTACAAGGGGCGGGCGTTCGCCGCCATGGACCTCCACCAGGACGCG
>JAAZNU010000029.1 GCA_012798135.1 Veillonellaceae bacterium
AATCGAAATCAACGCCAGCCCCTACCGTCTGGATTTGGACTGGCGATGGTGCCGGCAGGCGAAAGAAGCGGGTGTTCTGTTGGCGATCAATCCCGATGCCCACTCGGCGGCGGAGCTGCCCGTCGTTGACTATGGCGTGGGAATTGCCCGCAAGGGCTGGCTGACGGCGGACGACATTCTAAATACGCGCTCGGTGGGGGCGGTGGCGGAGTTGTTGTCGCAGAAACGCAAACAACGTCGGTAGGCCGCGGCAGGAATCCACTGCGTTGTTCGCGAATTTATCCGGATAGAAATAAGTTGTTCCGATCATAGGGAGTGGGGGGAAGACTGTTGTTAAGTGACATCGAAATTGCCCAGGCCGCCAACATGAAACCCATTGGCGAAATTGCCACCGCATTGGGAATTGACGGCAAGTATGTGGAAAACTACGGACACTACAAAGCAAAGCTTTCGCTGGATTTATGGAAGGAAATCGGCAATCGGCCTGACGGCAAGCTGGTTCTGGTGACGGCAATCACGCCGACACCGGCCGGCGAAGGCAAGACAACTACGACCATCGGCGTGACCCAGGCTCTCGTAAAACTGGGTAAAAAGGCGATCATGATGCTGCGTGAGCCTTCGCTCGGCCCCTGCATGGGCGTCAAGGGCGGCGCCGCCGGCGGCGGTTATTCCCAGGTCGTGCCGATGGAGGACATCAATCTGCATTTCACCGGCGATTTCCACGCGATTTCCACGGCGCACGCCCTGCTGTCGGCGGCGCTCGACAACCACCTGCAGCAAGGAAACGTCCTAGGCATCGATCCCCGACGGATCGTCTGGCGGCGGGCCGTGGACATGAACGACCGGGCCTTGCGCAACATCGTGGTCGGTCTGGGAGGCAAAGCCCATGGCGTGCCGCGCGAGGACGGCTTTGACATTACCGTGGCTTCGGAAGTCATGGCGGTGCTGTGTCTGGCCAAAGACATCGATGATTTGAAAAACCGTCTGTCGAAAATCGTAGTCGGCTACACTTATGGCGGCGAGCCGGTGACAGCCGGAATGCTGAAGGTGCCCGGCGCGATGGCGGCGCTATTGAAAGAGGCCATTAAACCTAATCTTGTGCAAACGCTGGAAAATGTGCCGGCCCTCATTCATGGCGGGCCGTTTGCCAACATCGCCCATGGCTGCAACAGTCTGACGGCGACTCGGATGGGCCTGAAACTGGCCGATTACGCCGTGACGGAGGCCGGTTTCGGCGCGGATCTCGGCGCTGAAAAATTCCTGGACATCAAATGCCGCATGGGCGGACTGAAGCCGGCGGCGGTGGTGCTGGTCGCCACGGTCCGGGCCCTGAAAATGCATGGCGGCGTGCCGAAGGCCGAGCTGGCGGCGGAAAACGTTGCGGCGGTCACGCGCGGCGCCGGCAACCTCGAGAAACACATCGAAAATATGCAAAAATATGGCTTGCCGATTGTGGTAGCCGTCAATTTGTTTCCGACCGACACCCAGGCCGAACTGGACGCCGTATTGGCGATCTGCGCCAAACACGGCGTGGCGGCGGCGGCCTCTCGCGTGTTCAGCGACGGCGGGGCCGGCGGGATCGAGGTGGCGGAAAAACTGCTGCAACTTATTGAATCCGGTAAGGACAATTACAAACCGCTGTATCCGTCGGAAATGCCGCTGAAGGATAAGGTTCGCACCATTGCCCGGGAAATATACGGCGCGGACGACGCCTTGTTTACCAAGGAAGCCGAAAAGAGCATCGGTGAACTGACGGCCATGGGCTATGGCAATTTGCCGGTATGCATGGCAAAAACGCAGTATTCGCTGTCGGATGATCCGACGCTGCTGGGGCGGCCGGCCGGTTTCTCGATCACGGTCCGGCAGGCGAAGGTGTCGGCCGGCGCCGGTTTTGTCGTGATGTTGACGGGTGAGATCATGACCATGCCGGGATTGCCGAAAATTCCGGCGGCCGAAAAGATCGACGTGGACAACGAAGGCCGGATATCCGGATTGTTTTAGGAGGAAGGTCCCCATGGCTCTGCTGATGGAAGGAAAACCGGCGGCGGCGGTTTTGCGGGCCCGCCTGGCCGAAAAAGCGAAAAAACTGCGGGAACAAAAGATCTCCTGCGGTTTGGCGGTGCTGCTGGTCGGCGACGACCACGCCTCGATCATTTATGCCGACTGGTTGGGCAAACTGTGCGGTAGTTTGGGGATTTCCTACCATCTGGCGGCTTTGCCCGCCGAAACGACTCAAAAGGAAATTTTAGCGCTGATTGAACAACTGAACCGCAACCCGGAAGTCAGCGGCATTCTGCCGATGATGCCGCTGCCGCGCGGGATCGACCCGGATGTCGTGGTGCGCAGTCTCGACCCAGACAAGGATGTGGATGCTCTGCATCCGCTGAATGTCGGCCTGGTGGCGGTCGGCAAGAGCCTCTGGGCGCCCTGCACGCCGCGGGCGGTCATGACGGTGCTGGATCATTATAAAATCCCGCTGGCCGGCAAGCATGCCGTCATCGTCGGCCGCAGCAACGTGGTCGGCAAACCGTTGAGTCAGTTGTTGCTGGCGCGGGACGCGACCGTGACGATTTGCCATTCTCGGACGCCGGATCTGCCGTATTTTCTGCGGCAGGCGGACCTGGTAGTGGCGGCGGCGGGAAAACCCCGACTGATCACGGCGCCGATGATCAAGCCCGGTGCGGTGGTGGTCGATGTGGGAATCAATGACCTGGAAGGCCGGATTGTCGGCGATGTGGACTTCGAAGGTGTCAGCGCGGCGGCGTCGGCGATCACGCCGGTGCCGGGTGGAATCGGCACGGTCAGCACGGTCATGGTTTTGGAAGCGGTGCTGCGGAAATGGCCGGATTAGAGAGGAAGAACAAGATGCTGGCAATATGTGGCGGAAAAGTATATTCGATGAACGGACCGATGCTCGAGCAGGGCTGCGTTCTGGTGGACGGCGGCAAGATTGTGGCCGTCGGCGCCGGGCTCGATATTCCGGCGGACTGCGAACGTTTCGACGCGACCGGCAAGGTCGTGACGCCGGGCTTGGTTGATGCCCATACCCACCTGGGGGTTTATGCCGAGCCGACGGAATGGTCGGCGGAAGACGGCAATGAAACCAGCGGTCCGGTGACGCCGGCCATGGACGCTCTGGACGCGATCAATCCGGCGGATATCGCGTTCGACGATGCGCTCGCCGGCGGGGTGACCACGGTGATGATTGCGCCGGGCAGCGCCAACGCGGTGGGCGGCCAGTGCGTGGTGTTGAAAACCCCGCGTCGTTCCACGGTCGAAGACATGCTGTACAAGCGTCACGCCGGACTGAAAATCGCCTTCGGCGAAAATCCCCGCCGCGTTTACGGCGACCAGCAGAAAGCGCCGGTGACGCGGATGGCGACGGCGTACCTGGTGCGGGAAACCTTGCAAAAGGCACGCAATTATCTGAAGAAAAAGGGCAGCAAGGATTTCACGCCGGACTTCGGCATGGATGCCGTACTCCGGGTATTGCGTCGTGAAATGCCGTTGCGAGCGCATGCGCACCGGGCGGACGATATTATGACGGCCCTGCGGATCGCCCGGGAATTCGATGTGGAGATTGTGCTGGACCACTGCACCGAGGGACATCTGATCGCGCCGGAACTGGCCCGCCGGCAAGCGCGGGCGGCGGTCGGTCCGCAGCTGATCACGCGGGCGAAAATGGAGCTGAAGGACAAGAGTTATCGCACGCCGGCGGTGCTGGCGGAACACGGCGTGCAGTTCGCCCTCATCAGCGATCATCCGGTGGTGCCGAACATGTTTCTGTCGGTATACGCCGGTCTCGCCGTCCGGTTCGGTCTGGCGCCGTTGCTCGCCCTGCGGGCGGTGACCAGCGATCCGGCCGAAATTTTGGGCATCGGCGATCGTGTCGGCAAATTGGCGGCGGGCTATGATGCGGACATTGTGGTGTGGAGCGGGGAACCGCTGGAAATGGCGTCAAGGCCGGAAAAAATTTGGGTCGGCGGATCCGTGGCGGAACTGACGGCCGATAATGGAGGAACTGGAAAATGACAACAGAGCTGATCGATCGCGACTGGGAAGAGTTCAAGACGAAGTTCAACACCAAGTCGCAGATTGACCTGAACCAGTATAAACCGGCCCAGATGCAGCGCCGGATCACCAACCTGATGGCCCGCCACAACGTGCAGAAATATATGGATTTCTTTCACCTGATTGACAAAGACGAGACCCTGTTCCGCTACTTCATTGATTATCTGACTATCAACGTCACGGAATTTTTCCGGACGCCGGAGAAATTTGTGGAACTGGAGCAGAAAGTAATCCCGGATCTGCTGCAGCAAACTTCCCGGCTGAAGATCTGGAGCGCCGGCTGCTCGACCGGTGCCGAACCGTATTCCATGTCGATCATGATGGCGGATATCACGCCCCGGACGAAGCATCAAATTCTAGCCAGCGACCTGGATGTGAAAATGTTGGCGAAAGCCAAGGAAGGCGTGTACCAGGTCAACGAGCTGAAAAATGTATCGCCCCCCCGCCTTACGAAATATTTCAAACCGGCGGGCCCCGACCGGTACGCGGTGATGCCTGAAGTCAAGGAAGGAATCACGTTTCAGCATCACAACCTGTTGCTGGACAAGTACGACAGCAGCTTTGACCTGATCTCCTGCCGCAACGTGGTCATTTATTTCACGGAGGAGGCCAAGGACAAGCTGTACCGGCGCTTCCTGGAAGCCCTGCGGCCCGGCGGCGTCCTGTTCGTCGGTGGAACCGAGGCCATCCTCAATTTCCGGGAGATTGGCTTCCAGCACTATATGCCGTTTTTCTATCGCAAGCCTCTGAAGTAGCCGGGTTGCTTGACAAACCTTTTTAGGGTTGTTAGAATAGCATCAAGTTTATATTTCAAATTCAATGATCAGGAAGAGTACTCGCGCGAGAGAGCTTCAGCGAGCCGGCGGCAGTGGAAGACCGGCGCGACTCAACGCGACGAATGGGCCTGAGAGAAGCAGTCCGAGCCGTTGACCGCGGGGTAGGCGCTGCCGGAAACTTCCGCCGTTATCATGGGAAGCGGGCATCGGACAACAGCTTGTCCCGTGCCATGGCCAAGTTGGGCTCATCAGAGCCAAGCAGGGTGGTACCGCGGGTTGACCCCTCGTCCCTACAGCAGTAGTGACGAGGGGTTTTTTAATTAGTCGAACCAAGAGGAGGAATCCACAATGAACAATCAAAAACCGGTCGAGATGACCCAGGTAAAATCGCAGGGGGGCAAATTCCGCTGGGTGGCGGTATCGGCGCTGCTGTTGGCCATCGGCGCCATCATGCGCCTGGTCAGCCCCAGCTTTGCCGGGGTCAGCATCAACTGGATCATTACGATGTATTGCATCACGATTCTGGTAATCCACCCCAGCGTGCCGAAAGCGGTGGCGATTGGGCTGGTGGCCGGGGCGATCAACACGATCACGTCCAAGTCGCCGATGCCGCATTTGAATCTGTTGTCGGAACCGATCGGCGCCCTGACCTGCGTATTGCTGATGGGACTGCCGTTCGCCATGAAGGTGGGCGGCGTCAGTCTGCGACCGGCAGTGATCACGTTTATTACCACTTTTGCCAGCGGTTTTACCTTTATCACTTCGTTTAAGCTGTTGATGAACATTCCGTTGCAGATCTATCTGTATGGAATGTTGCCGGTGGTCGTCTTCACCGCAATCGCCAATACGATTATCGCGCAGGTGCTGTATTATCCGGCCCGGAAATTGCTCGGCCAGGAGGATCAGCCCTGATGGACGCCATCCGGTTCGAAGATTTTTCCTATCAATATCCCAAGTCCGGGCAGGGACTGGACCGGGTCACGCTGACGATCCCCCAGGGCTCGTTCACGGTCGTGACGGGCGCCAACGGCAGCGGCAAGACGACGCTGTGCCTGGCGATGACCGGCCTGGTGCCGCATTTCTTCGGCGGGGCGATGTCCGGCCGGGTGCTGGTGGAAGGCAACAACACCGCAGAGCGGCCGGTGGCCGATACAGCGGCTAATGTGGGCCTGGTCATGGACGATTATGAAAGCCAGCTGGTGGCGCTGACGGTTTTCGATGAAGTGGCGTTCGCCCTGGAAAATGCGGCGATACCGCCAAATCTGATTCGCGAACGGGTGTTGGCGGCGTTGGATTCAGTGGGACTGAGCGGGCTGGAGGAGCGAGAGCTGTCGGCCCTGTCCGGCGGTCAGAAGCAGCGGCTGGCAGTGGCTTCAGTGCTGGCTTCGCAGCCGGCGATTCTGGTGCTGGACGAACCGACCTCGGCGCTCGACCCGGAAGGGGCCGCGGAGCTCTATGAATTGGTTGCCCGCCTGAATCGCGAGCAGGGAATTACCGTGGTCGTATCGGAGCACGACCTGGCCCGGGCCTTGCCCCATGCCGACACGGCGGTGGTGATGGCGGCCGGGAAGGTGGCGTTGGCCGGTCCGCTGGACGAGGTTTTTGAACGGATGCTGGCTGAAGAGATTTATGCCGCGGCGGTGCCATCGCTCCGCAAACTGAAAGACGCGCTGGAAACCGATGCCCGCAGATTTTCGGCCTGGATGACGGCCGACGAGGCGGCGGCGGAGATCAATGACTGTCTTCAGGTGGCGGGGAGGATGTCGCTGAGTGCTTGAAATTTCTGCTGTAACGTTTGCCTATCCCGGGCAGGCACCGGCCCTGGACAATGTGTCCGTATCGATTGCTCCCGGCGAATTTATCGGCCTGGCGGGCCGCAACGGCAGCGGCAAGACGACCCTGACCCGTCTGATGGCGGGGCTGGCCAAACCGGCCGCCGGACAGGTGCTGCTGGATGGAAAGCCGACGCAGGAGTGCGGCCCGAAGGTGATGGCCCGTTCCATCGGCTATGTGTTCCAGAATCCCGACCGGCAAATTTTCCGGGATACCGTGGCCTCGGAAGTCGCCTATGGGCCGGAACAGATGGGATGGAGCGATGAGGAACGCCGCGGGGCTGTTGCCGAAGCGCTGACCATGACCGGTCTGTCGGAAGTCGCCGACGCCTATCCCCGCTCCCTTCCCCGTAGCGTCCGTCAGCGGATCGCGATTGCCTCGGCGTTGGCGCTGCGGCCGCGACTGCTGATCCTCGACGAGCCGACGAGCGGGCAGGACGCGGAAGAATCCGATCAGTTGATGCAGTTGCTCGGCAGCCTGAACCGGCAGGGCATCGGGATCATTCTGGTGACGCACGACATGGAGTTGCTGCTGGAACACACCCGGCGCACGATCGTGCTGCACCGGGGTAATAAGGTGTATGACGGGCCGACCGCCGATCTGTTCGCCGATCCGGCGCGCGACGTGACCGTCTGGGGACTGCGGTTGCCTGATGCCGCCGCCATTGCCGTCAAACTCGATCAGTTCGGCGGTTCGGTCCGGTCCATGTCGGAGTTGGTGGGCCGCCTGCAACAATATCTGGGAGGAAAGACCGATGAAAAGCCTGGCGCCCCTGAGTAATCTCATTCTGATGATTATGGTTTCCGTTTGGACGGTGCTGATCTGGGACCCGGCCGTGCTGGCTTTCCTGCTGGTCCTGGAGATCGGGCTGCTCGCCTACGCCGGCCAGCTGCGGAAACTCGGCCGGGCGCTGTTCGGGTTGCTGCTGGTCGCCCTGTTTTTTTCGGCGATTCAGTTGCCGTTCGATGTCGCGCTGCCGGTGGCGGCAGCCAGCGGGCTAAAGATGATGGTGATGACGGTCGCCGTGCTGCTGATGCTGGCGACGACCCGCCTGCCCAGCCTGACGGCCGCGTTGGTCCGACAGGTCAAAATTCCCTACGAATACGCGTTCATGTTCACCTCGGCCCTGCGGTTCATGCCGGATTTCATCGCGGAAAGTCACGCAGTCCGCGAAGCGCAGGTCTGCCGCGGCTATGTGCACAGCAAAAATCCGCTGAAACGGATCGTGGCGTATGCCGCCCTGGTCGAACCGATGGTGTTGCGGGCGATCACCCGTTCGGACACCATGGCGATGAGTCTGGAACTGCGCGGTTTTGGCAGCGCCAACCGCACTTTCTCGCAGCGGATCGCCTTCCAGGGGCGGGACTATCTGCTCCTGGCTTGCCTAGCCCTCGCCACGGTCGCGGTGATTGTTACTCGTTGACGCTTAATGAGAAACGAAGAAAGGGGAGAGTGTCATGTCTAAGACCCGTAAGATTTTATTGAGCGAACAGGAGATACCGACAGCCTGGTACAATATCCAGGCGGACTTGCCGGAACCTTTGGATCCGCCACTGCATCCAGCCACGCTGAAACCGGTCTGCGCGGAGGATTTGGCGCCGATTTTCCCGATGGCTCTGATTGCCCAGGAAATGAGCCAAGAACGCTGGATCGAAATTCCCGAGGAAGTCCGCGAGAAGTATTCGCTCTGGCGCCCGTCGCCGCTGATCCGGGCCTATGAACTGGAAAAGGCCCTCGATACGCCGGCCAAGATTTATTTTAAGTATGAAGGCTCCAGCCCGGTCGGCAGCCATAAGCTCAACACCGCCCTGGCCCAGGCCTACTATAACAAAAAAGCCGGCATCAAGCGCCTGGCGACGGAGACCGGCGCCGGCCAGTGGGGCTGCGCGCTGAGTATGGCCTGCAAGTATTTCGAGATGGAATGCATGGTGTACATGGTCAAAGTCAGCTTCCAGCAGAAACCCTATCGCCGGTCATTCATGGAAGTGTTCAACGGCAAGGTGGTTCCCAGCCCGTCGGAACTTACCGCCGCCGGCCGCTCTGTACTGGCCGAGCATCCTGATTCCCTCGGTAGTTTGGCGATCGCCATTTCCGAGGCCGTGGAGGATGCTGTCGGCCGCGCTGACACGAACTATGCCCTGGGCAGCGTGCTTAATCACGTGCTGTTGCATCAGACGGTGATCGGTCTGGAAGCGAAGAAGCAACTCGAAAAAGCCGGCGACTATCCGGATGTGGTAGTGGCCTGCAACGGCGGCGGCAGCAACTTTGGCGGCATTGCTTTCCCCTTTGTCGCTGATCGCTTCAACGGCAAGAAAGTCCGCGCCGTTGCCGTCGAACCTTCGGCCTGCCCGACGCTGACCCGCGGCGTTTATGCCTATGACTTCGGGGACTTGGCCAAGATGACGCCGGTGATGAAAATGTATACGCTGGGACATGCTTTCATGCCGGCCGGCATTCACGCCGGCGGTCTGCGTTACCATGGCGATTCGCCGCTGGTCAGCTCCCTCTATCATCATGGACACATTGAAGCGCGGGCCTACAATCAAACGGACGTCTTCCAGTCGGCGATTTTGTTTGCCCAGACGGAAGGAATCCTGCCGGCACCCGAATCTTCACATGCGATCAAAGGCGCCATCGATGAAGCCATTGCCGCGCGGGAGGAAGGAAAATCCCGGACGATCCTGTTCGGTTTGTCCGGTCATGGTTTCCTCGATCTCGGGGCCTATGACAATTATCTGGCCGGCAAGATGGTCGATGTGCCCTGTCCGGAAGAAGATTTGACGGAAGGGCTGAAATGCCTGCCGAAAGTATAAATCAGGTTCCCCTGTATTGACAGAATAAAACAAGGCCAAGGATGAGAACGCTGCGACGCTTCGCTTAACCTCCGCTTTTCTCATGCCTTGGCCTTGCTGTATTTACTTGCGAAATTTACAATCACTGAACGGTGCAAACAAACAGACCCAAGGATGAGAGCGTTGCCACGCTTCGCTTATCTCATACCTTGGGCCTGTCTTTCTCAGCTGGCTTTTAATCGTCTGCAGCCGCCGCGCGGTCCGGGCCGGATTCATCATAAAGGGCAACGAATTGGCGAACCAGGTCCGGATCAAATTGGATACCGGCGCAGCGACGAATTTCCCGCAGCGCTTCATCGTGCGACAAAGCCTTGCGGTAAGGCCGATCGCTGGTCATGGCGTCATAGGCGTCGGCGAGGGCCAACATTCGGCATTCCAACGGAATATCCTCGCCCGCGAGCCCGAGCGGGTAACCCTGACCGTTCCACCATTCGTGATGCTTGAGCACCCAGTCCGCAATCGTCGCCAGATCCGGCGCCGACTGGGCAATACGATGGCCGATTTCGGAATGGCGCTGCATTTCGGTTTTCTCTTCACGGGTCAGTGGACCTGGCTTTAATAAAATGCTGTCAGGGATGCCGACTTTGCCGATATCGTGAAATTGGGCGAACAGACGCAGGTCGGCGATTTTCTCCGCTGACAGGAGCAGATCGCCGCCCATTCGGGCGATGATGGCCTGCAAGCGTTCGGCATGACCTTCCGTAATATAGTCGCGGGCTTCGAGTAGCTTCATGACGGTCTGGACGATCGCGCTGCGCGTACTCTGGCGGCGGTGCAGTTTTTCGCGGTACATGTTGTTGTCGGCGCGTTGAAAGATTTCCCGCATCGGCACTGCCGGGTCGTCGGCGATTGCGTAGCCGATCGACAGGCTGATCGGCGCCTGGTGCTGGCCGGCATTGATTTCCGTAATTTTTTGATGGATTCGTTCACAGATGGACTGAATGCTTGACTCAGTCGCAGGATGCAGCAGGATGGCGAATTCATCGCCGCCGATTCGGGCGACGACATCGGCGGCCCGCGCGCTGGCCGCCAGGATGTGAGCGGCGCTGGTCAGCAAAATATCGCCCTGTTCGTGCCCCAGCGTATCATTGATTAGCTTGAGCCCGTCCAGGTCGATCATGATAAGGCCGACCCCTTCCGCCTGGCGTTTGTCGATCCGCTGCATCTCTTCTTCGAAATAGGCCCGGTTATACAGACCGGTCAGGGTATCGTGGAAATTCTGGTACTGCAGCAGTTTTTCCGTCTGTTTGCGGTCGTTGATTTCCCGCTGCGCTTCCCGGTATAAAAACGCATTTTCGTAGGCAATGGAAGCCAGATTGGAGATCTGGTCCAGCATTTCCACATCGCTGGCCGAAAAAATGCGGCCGGCTTCAATGTGCCACAGGCCGATGATGCCGACAACTTCGCCGGCACTTTTCAACGGAAAGTACACCACCGATTCCGCCAGGGTCTCGGCGGGATAGGTGCGGCCGGCCCATTGCTTGTAGTTGTTGACCAGTACGGTTTGGCCGGTTTTATACACCTGCCCGGCCGCCCCTTCCTCAATGAGGTTGCGGGAGCCCAGCATGGTGCTGGCCGGCCCGGTGGCAACCACCCGGATCCGTTCGGTCCGGTCTTCATTGAACAAGAAAACGCTGCCGGTCGGTGCATCGGTGATCTCGGCCGCTTTGTTGATAATGGTCTCCAGCAAATCCACGACGTCGCGGCGATTCATGATTTCCAGCGACGTTTCGTGCAGAAACGCCAGCAGTTTGTTGCGGCGTTGCAACTGCAAGGTCGCTTGTTTCTGGTGATTCACATGATACAACAGCAAGGAAAAAATTCCGACGACGGCCAGCGAAAAAATTGCGGCGAAACCATAATAAGAATTGCGCCGGGCCGCATAATTGGCCAGGGAATCTTCGGAAGACACCCCGATTGACAGAATCAGCGGATAGTCCGTCATTGACCGGTAGGTGTAATAGCGGTGGGTTGGGTCGAAGGAATCCTTTTCCTCGAAAGTTCCGGCCAGGGCATGCTTCCACTCCGCGAATATTCTATGGGTGCCCAGATCCTGGCCGACATCGTTTTGCGAAGGATGTTGCAACGCCCGCACGATGCCGTCGTGGCCGATCAGCGAGACCTGTTTGTCATACCCCAGTACCATCTGCCGATAGTAATCGGAAAAATAATAAGGGCTGAGCGAAGCGAAAACTACGCCGGCGAACGAGCCATCCGGATGGTTCAGGCGACGGCTGACCGGAATGGACCATCTGGCCGATGTATGGTCGTAAATGGGTTTGCCGATGAACAGTTGTTCCGAATCCTGTTTGGCGTGGGCGTTAAAGATTTCAAAGTGGACTGGCGGCCTGAGATTGCCGGTGTGGGGAAAGCCGGCGACGATCCGGCCCGACGGAGAGTACACCGAGATTTCCTCCATCAGGCGGCTGCGGTGTTTTTGCATGTAATCCACCATCTCGGGCGTAACCTGATTTTGTTGTTCAAACCGCATTTTTAGGAACAGCAAAGTTTCATCCGCGGTTTGTAGATTTTGTCGGGCATGATCCTCAAAAGCGCGGATTAGATTGTCGCTTTCGCGATAGATGGATTCCACTTCGAGTTGATATTCCCGTTCGACCCGGGTGGATACCTCATACCAGGCTATGGCGATCAGGAGCAGGCAAACCAAGGGCAACAAGAAAAAAGTCGCAGAACTTTTGCTGCGACGGAATCTTGCCAAGATGGACTGTTGGCGCTGATCCGGCATGGGCTCCTCCACCATCTGGGATACTTTTAACTCTTATCATTATTCAACATCCGGACAGGAATCCCTGCCGATATTCATGCCGGCAACGGGGGGATTACATAAACGCCGACTTTATCAAGTTATTTTATTGCCGTTGACATAAATCCGGCATCTTTTGTGCTATACTTAAACCAATTGGGTTGCGGCAAGAATTGACCATGCGGGTCAGCCCTGCGCTTGGCGTCCCTGTCGGTTTTTGTTGCTGCCCGCCCCGGATTTTCGGGGAAAAAAAGAACGGCCTCGTAAAGAGGACCGCTCTTTTTTTTTGACGCGAGTGCAGCGACTGCGGAAGGTCACTGGGGCTTGCGGGAGACGATGTCGATTTTGTCGCCGTTCTTTACACAGGCCGTGTACTCGGCCACCTTGCCATTCACTACTACGGTGATCCCGCCGGCGGCGGGAATATCGGCCGGATTGAATTCGGCGGCCAGCAGGACGTCGGCTAGCGTCGGCTGCGTTTCGGGCGATACAATGAATTCGACACTGGCGCCGTCCGGCGCCGGATCGCCCAGTTCGGCGGGGCTACCGTTCAGGCTCAGCGTGTAGCGGCGGGTGGGCACGTAGCAGGTCACGCCGTTGAACAAGACTTCGATGGGATCAACGTCGCTGTCGCGAAAACCGATCACTTCACCGATGGAGGGAAGGGCTGGCGCGATCAGGCGGATTTTGTCGCCGGCCTGAATGGCGGCGCCGGATTCGGCGGGCTGTCCGTTGATCGCAAAAGTGGGCCAAACCGAATGGACGCGCTCCGTCTGATTTACCGTATAACTAAAGCGCTGCGGCGCCAACGACAGATCGGCGGCCCGGAAGGCGAGGGCTACCGTGTTCGTCGGCTGCCACTGGACTTGGTCCCGGTCGTTCAACGTGACATGGGCGGAAGCAAGTTTGCCGTTGATCTCGATCAGGGGCGGGAGACGATAAGCTTTGCCGTCGATCTCCACCGGCAGCGGGTCCGGCAACTCGACCAGATCGGCCAGACAGGGCGCCGGGCTTTGTCCGTCCTGCCCCTTTTCCACGATAATGACGTCGCCTTCGCTGACCGCGTCGCTGAAATTGGCGGATTTTCCGTTCACCGCCAGTTGTCCCGTTTCGCCGTACGATCCGGGCAAAAACAGGCGTTCGTTGTTGATGTTCAGCGTGATTCCCAGTCCCGGCCGACCAGCCAGGCTCCGGGCATCGATGCCGGCGGCCAGCAGGGCGTCGCCGACGGTCAGGCCGCCGAGATTGAACAAGCGCAGCGGCTGTTCGTTCAGGACGACATTCAGGAAATTCAGGGTTTCGGCGCCGGCGATCTTGAGGATGCCCAGCGGCGTCACCGCATCCGGAGTGCAAAATTCGGCGGCAATGTCCTGCAGATCCTCGATGGCGTCGGGCCGGCGCACCGCGACCCGGTCTTTGGGCATATCCATGATTTGCGCCAGAATCTCCGGCAACATCGGCGTCAGTGCGCCGCCGCCGACCAGCAGAATGGCCTGCGGCGCCGAGTTGTTCAATTGCATGATTTGCGCCGCGATCGCCTGCGCTAGCTCCGTGACGACCGGCACGACGCTATCGGTCAGTTCGGCGGGAGGTTTGCTGTGTTTGATGCCGAGAATATCCACATAGTTCAGGTGCTTCACATTTTTGCCCAGACGGCGCTTCAGGGCTTCGGCCACTTTGAAATCCAGCAGATACTGGCCGGACAGCTCTTCCGTGATTTCGTCGCCGGCGATGGGAACCATGCCATAGCCGACCACCGAACCATTGCGAGTGATGGCGACATCGGAAGTGCCGGCGCCGACATCGACCAACACCAGGTTCAGATGGCGCATGGTTGGCGGAATCAGCACATTGATGGCGGCGATCGGTTCGAGGGTCAGCGTGCCGATTTCCAGGCCGGCATGCATAACGGCCGCTTGCAGCGAATCGATGACCTGACGGGGCAAAAAGGTCGAAATGATTTCCACGGTGGCTTTATGGCCGCGTTGTCCGACCAGGGTTTTCATAGTGGTTCCATCCAGCGAAAAGTTCACGATGCTATGGCCGACGCAGTAATAACTGGCCGGATCATTGACCACCCGTGAAGTCGCCAGTTGCTTCTGGGCCGCCTGGATGGCGGTCAGTTCCAGCGTCCGCTCTTCCTGCGCGGTCAGATAGCCTCGGTTGTGCACGTCGAGTTCGGCAGTGGCGTTCAGTGTCGATAAGGCACGACCGGCCGCCGCAATGGCTACTTGTCGCAATGGGCCGAAATCCGCTTCCAGCCGCTGCCGTACCGAGCGAATGACTTTCGCCACCTCCGGCACATCATGAATTTGTCCGTCCAGCATGGCGCGGGTGGTGTGCTCCTGACGAACGCCGCCCAACACGCGGATACCTGCTTCGGTTTTTTCGCCGATCAGGCCGACGATGCTGCGGGTGCCGATATCCAGTGCAAACAATAATTTCTTTTCCATGCTGTATTTGTTTCGCTGTTCAGTGACGATTTCCTCTCAAAACCAGCGCTGAACTTACATGGAGTTTGAAAAAATGTTGAGATTTGGCGATGCTGCCGCAAATTTTACGGACGGCGGGGATGTTCAGGATTTTTACTTGACAGCTGTCGGCGAAGAATATAAAATCAAATCTAGAATTATTAAAGAATAACGATTTTCGAATAACTGGGGACCCCCATACAGCTTGACAAAGGAGCGCGACATGAGCAAAAATATTACGGAACTACTGCGTGGAAACGGGTTCAAGGTCACCCCGCAGCGCTTGGCGGTTTATGAAGTGCTGGCCAATACGAAGGAGCATCCGAATGCCGAGATGATTTTCAGCAGCCTGCAGGAAACCTATCCGACCATGAGTTTGGCCACGGTCTACAAAACGATCGATATTTTGAACGAGATCGGCTTAGTGCAGATCCTCAACGCCGGCGAAGACAGCTTCCGCTATGACGCGGACATGTCCAATCATGCCCATGTCCGTTGTGTGGAATGCGGCCGGGTCGACGATGTGTTTGATCTGGATGCGGCCAAGGTGACCCGGGAAATTGAGGCGGGAACGCGATATCGCCTGACCGGACAGCAATTTTATTTTTACGGCGTTTGCCCGGCATGCCAGAAAAAAAGCGAAACCCATTAAAATTTAGGTCAACAGACCCGGCTTGACCGGGTTTTTTTATTGGCAGGAATCTGCGGCGGATAGGACGAATGAATTAATTATGCAACTACACATTTTAGCGAGCGGCAGTACGGGCAATGCCATTTATATTGAGCTGGGCGGGGCAAAATTCCTGGTGGATGCCGGAATATCGGCCCGCCGGGTCGAACGGGGCCTGCGCGGAGTCGGCGTCGATCCGGCGGAGCTGGACGCGGTTCTGGTCACGCACGAGCATAGCGATCATGTCAGCGGGTTGCCAGTGTTCACCCGCAAGTTCGGGGCGCCGGTATTCGCCCGCCGTCGGACTTGGGACGCTTTTCAGCCGGCCCATCATGTCGAAGCCGAATATCGGCGGGAATTGGGCAGCTATCTCGACATCGGCGGAGTCCGGATCGAGCCGTTCGCCATCTCGCACGACGCGGCTGAACCGGTGGGATATTCTTTTCGCTGCGGCGATATCAAATGCGTCGTGGCGACCGACATGGGCTGCGTGTCGGAACGGGTCGAGCGGGATATCGCCGGCGCCGATGTTCTGGTGTTCGAGTCGAACCACGACGTGGCGATGCTGCGCAACGGGCCTTATCCTGAATACCTGAAGAAGCGCATCCTGAGCAACCGCGGTCATTTGTCGAATCTGGACACCGGCCGCTGCCTCGCCCGGATGGATAAAAAATCCGGCATGCATGTCTTTTTGGCGCATTTGAGTCAGCACAACAACTGTCCGGAACTGGCCCTGTCCACGGTGAGTCAGGTGCTGGAACGGCAGGGAGTCCGGCTCGAACAGGATGTGTATTTGCATCTGGCGCATCCCTGCGATACCGTCAGTTTTGCTCTGTGATTTTATTTTAGAGAACATTAGATAAAGGAGGAGTTTTCATGAAAGCTGTTTACAAAAAATACGCACCGTTATTCGTTGTCGCGATCCTGGGCGCAGTGATCGGCGGCGGCTTGGTCATGGGCTATGGACCCTTTTTTATCGGCAAGTCCGTTCCGGATGCGCTCACGCAAATCAAACAGGAAGTGGCGTCGCCGACAGCCAACGCGCAGCTGTCGGCTGCCCGCAATACGCCGATCGTCCGGGCGGCCCAGATTGTCGGTCCGTCGGTGGTCGGCATCACCAACAAAGCCTATGTCAGCGATTTCTTCAACCGGCGGATGCTGGTCGAGCGCGGCAGCGGCTCCGGCGTCATTTATGACGCTGCCGGCCATATCGTCACCAACTACCACGTGGTGGCGGAAGCGGAGGAAATCGTGGTCTCCCTGGCCGACGGCCGGACCGTGCCGGGCAAAGTGCAGGGAGTCGATCCGGCGACCGACCTGGCCGTCGTGAAGATTGATCCGGCGGGGACCCAGCCGGCGAAATTCGGTGACTCGGACAGCCTGCAGGTCGGCGAACCGGCGATCGCCGTCGGCAATCCGCTCGGTCTGGAACTGAAAGGCAGCGTCACGGCCGGCGTGATCAGCGCATTGAACCGGACGCTGGATATCGGCGAACGCCGCTTCCGTCTGATCCAGACCGACGCAGCCATTAACCCCGGCAACAGCGGCGGCGCCCTGGCGAATGCCGACGGCGAAGTGGTCGGCATCAACAGCATCAAAATCGCCGTCGGCGGCGTGGAAGGGATCGGCTTTGCCATCCCGATCAATACGGCCCGGCCGATCATCCAGGCGCTCATCGAGAAGGGGCGGGTGGCCCGGCCCTACTTGGGCGTAGTGGCGTTTGACAAAAATACGGCGGAGAAATACGGCTACGAACTCAACATCAAGAAAGGCCTGTATGTGTTCCGGCTCGTTCTGAACTCTCCGGCGGACCGCGCCGGCATCCGAGTCGGCGACATCATCCTGAAGCTGGCGGGGCAGGAAACCAACAGTCTGCCGGAACTGCGCTCCGTGATTGAGGCGCAGGGAGTTGGCGCCACCATTCCGGTCACGGTTTCCCGCAACGGCGAGCAGTTCGATGTACAGGTGAAACTCAGCGAAGTGCCGAACGAGTAACGGATGAACCGGATTCGCATCGTTGCTGTCGGTAAAATCAAAGAGAAGTATTTGACGGAAGGCATCCGGGAGTTTGCCAAACGGTTGGGACCGCTCTGCAAACTGGAGGTCGTGGAGATCGACGAGGAACGGATGCCGGACGATCCTTCGCCGGCCGAAAAAGAAAAAGTGCTGGCGGCGGAAGGCGAGCGGCTGCTGAAAAAAGTACCGTCAGCCACATATTTGATCGTACTCGACGTGGCGGGCCAGCCCGCCTCCTCGGAAGAATTGGCGAAAAAAATCGCCGAGCTCGGCACGGCCGGGCACGGCGATATCACGTTTATCATTGGAGGCGCTTTCGGGCTGTCGCCGGCAGTCATTGCGGCGGCGCGGGAGCGCCTCTCCTTTTCCCGCATGACCTTTACCCACCAGATGATCCGGCTGCTGCTCGTCGAGCAGATCTACCGGGCCTTCAAGATCATCCGGGGCGAGAAGTATCATTGGTAACGGCGAATAGCTGATGGCATGTGATCAGGACAGGGGTTCGATTCCCTTCGCCTCCACCATTCCAATCTACCCATTTTTCAATACGCAGCCTGTACTTTCAGCAAAGTGCAGGCTTTTTTCTTTATGTCAGCTTTTTGTTCATCACATCCCAACGATTTTGTCCAGCTTGGTATCCGCTTTTCGAGGGGCAATACCTGCTAGCATACTTTTTCTGTATTCCTGACCATTGTGTTCTTGCAGTTGCAGTTATCGGTTTCACGCCATGCATTCTCCCGCAAAAGGATTAGCAAGTATTCTCCGATGAGGCTATAATATTTTCTCTTTTGGGTAGGATTTTGGATGTTTTTGTGTAATTTAAAAAATGTATGCCGTCGCCATTAGATTTTTTCTCGACTATCTTAGCCACGATTTATGGGACTTCCGAAGCTCTATCCAAGCAGGAAACAGCCATATTCAGGGGGCGCAACATTGAGCAAAGAAGCAACGGCCCGCATCAAGATCAACAAACTGTTGGAGGCGTCAGGATGGCGTTTTTTTGCTGACGGCAGCAAACCTGCCAACATTCAGCTTGAGTCTGGCGTCAAAATCAAACCAACTGATCTTGAAGGTATGGGAGATGATTTCGAAAAAACCAAACGCGGTTTTCTGGATTTTTTGCTTTTGGACGACAGAGGCTTTCCACTTTTGGTGCTGGAAGCCAAGAAAGAAGAAATTGATCCCCTTTTTGCCAAAGAGCAGGCACGAACCTATGCCCGGTCCATGAATTGTCGGTTTATTATCCTTTCCAACGGCAACCTTCACTATTTTTGGGATTTGGAGCGTGGAAACCCTTATATTATTTCTGCTTTTCCCACCCCTAACTCGGTCACTGGTTACCAGCAAGTCAAGCCGAACCCACAGCGACTGATTGACGAATCTGCAACAGAAGATTATGTGGCCCTGACACAACGCCCGAATTATCGGTCAGCAGCTGCCTGGAAAAATCCTGAAGAACGCGAAGGCTATATCAAAGCCAACAAGCTGCGTTTTTTGCGTCCTTACCAGCTAAGGGCGGTTAAAGCATTGCAGCAGGCAGTGCGGGAGGGCAAGGACCGTTTTCTGTTTGAGATGGCTACGGGAACCGGCAAGACACTGGTGGCTGCGGCTGTCATCAAGCTGTTTCTTCGCACCGGCAACGCCAAACGGGTCTTGTTTCTGGTGGACCGGCTGGAGCTGGAAGACCAGGCGAAAAAGAACTTCGTCGCGTATCTGTCCGCCGATTTTTCCACGGTCATCTACAAAGAAAACCGCGACGAGTGGCAGCGAGCGGAAATTGTCGTAACGACCGTTCAGTCACTCCTGTTCAACAACAAATTTCAGCGGCTTTTTTCACCGACAGACTTTGACCTCGTCATTTCAGACGAAGCGCACCGTTCTATTGGTGGCAATGCGCGGGCGGTTTTCGAGTATTTTGTTGGCTACAAGCTGGGACTTACCGCCACGCCAAGAGACTATCTCAAAAATTTTGTCAAAGCAACGCCGACCGGCCGCGATCCAAGAGAATCGGAGCGGCGGCTACTGCTCGACACCTATCGAACCTTCGGTTGCGAAACAGGTCAACCAACCTTCCGTTATTCCTTGATTGATGGTGTCAGGGACGGTTATTTGATTAACCCAACCGTAGTTGATGCCCGCACGAACGTTACCGCTGAACTTCTGTCCCAACAGGGTTTTGTGGTTACTTTCACCGACGATGCCGGAGAAGACCAACAGGCAGCGTTCAAACAGCGGGAGTTTGAGAAACGTTTTTTTGCCGATTCAACCAACCAGCTATTCTGCAAAATTTTCTTGGAGAATGCGCTACGTGACCCGATCAGCGGCGAAATGGGCAAATCCATCATCTTTGCCGTCAGCCAGAGCCATGCCGCTAAGCTTACGCAGATATTAAACATCATGGCGGATAGGATGTATCCGGGAAAATACCAATCGGACTTTGCCGTACAGGTAACTTCGCAGGTCACAGATGCCCAGCAGATGACTATCAGCTTTGCCAACAATAATTTGCTTGGCTCCGCCAACTTCCTGCCAACCTACAAGACCAGCAAAGCCAGGGTCTGCGTTACCGTGGGCATGATGACTACCGGCTATGACTGCGAAGATGTATTGAACCTCGGCCTATTCCGTCCGATTTTCTCCCCGACGGACTTTATTCAGATCAAGGGACGCGGCACTCGGTTGCACAATTTTCTCGACGAACTGTTTGACGAAAATATTAAATCTGGGGTAATGCAACCAAAGAAGACCTCATTCAAACTCTTTGACTTTTTTGCCAACTGCGAGTATTTTGAGGAAGACTACAATTACGACGAAGTGCTGCAACTGCCCAAACCATCCGGCACAAGGTTCAACGGTGACAATCCCCAGTCTACAGAGGCCTTTACATATGAGCATTTGGGCGAAGATATTATGGCCTCGATCCGGGAGGAACCCGTCGGTTACGACGGAATGCGAATTGACCGGATGTTCTTTGAGCGTTTCGAAGATACTGTGCGTGAGAATCCGCAGATTGCCGAAGCCGTGGAGTCCGGCCAGTGGGACCGGGTCATCGACTACGTCAACAAGGAAGTCTTCGACAAACCAGACGACTACTACACCCTGGACAAGCTGCGCAAGGCTGCTGCGGTGGACCGCCGCCTGACCCTGCGGGAGATTCTGGAGAAGATCTTCGGCCTGATCCCCCGCTTCAAGTCGAAAGACGAGCTGCTGGAAGAAGAGTTCGGCAAGTTCATCGCCGACGCCAAGCCGGAAGAGGCGGAAGCCATCCCCGCCCTGCGTACCTTCTTCAAGGCGTACGTCACAAGCAACCAGCTGCGGCACATCATCGAAACCAAACAGTTCACCGATCTGGCGACCAACCCTGTCTTCTCCACCCGCGACTTCCGCGCAGTGCCAGAGAAGTACCGCACGATCATTCCTGAATATGTGAAGGATTACGTTTCCTTGAACCAATTTGTTGCCTGAGAAAGAATGGAGGATTCCTGTGCTAGATTCCGATACAAAACGCCGCATCGACACCGCCCGCGACATTCTCGTGGGCAAGGTGCCGGACCCGAAGAGCCAAGTGGAGCAGATCACCATCGCCCTGATCTACAAGTTCATGGACGACATGGACGCCGAAAGCGAGGAGTTCGGCGGCAAGCGCAAGTTCTTTGCCGATGAGTTCGCCCGCTACGGCTGGGCCAAACTGATGCGCTCCGGGCTGGGCGGGTTCGAGACGCTGAACCTGTACGCCGAGGCCATCGCCAAGATGCCGGAAAATCCGGGAATCCCCCTGCTGTTCCGGGACATTTTCAAGAACGCCTACCTGCCCTACCGGGACCCCGAGACGCTGCGGGCTTTTCTCAAGATCATCGACGAGTTCAACTATGACCACAGCGAACGGCTGGGGGACGCCTTCGAGTACCTGCTGTCCGTACTGGGTTCTCAGGGCGACGCGGGCCAGTTCCGCACGCCGCGCCACATCATCGATTTCATGGTGACGGTTCTCGACCCAAAGAAGACCGAGACCGTTCTGGACCCGGCCTGCGGTACGGCGGGTTTCCTGATCTCCTCCTACAAGCACATTCTGGAGGCCAGCAGGGACGAAAGCGGAAACAGCAACTTGACGCCCGATGAGAGAGAGCGGTTGGCGCGCAACTTCAAGGGGTACGACATTTCCCCGGACATGGTCCGGCTGTCGCTGGTGAACCTGTACCTGCATGGCTTCGTCGATCCACACATTGCCGAATACGACACGTTGACCAGCCAGGACAAGTGGAATGAAAATGCTGATGTGATTCTGGCCAATCCTCCGTTCATGTCCCCAAAAGGAGGCATCAGGCCGCACAAGAGATTTTCGGTCCAGTCCAACCGCAGCGAAGTCCTGTTCGTGGACTACATGGCTGAGCACCTGACGCCCACGGGGCGTGCGGGAATCATCGTGCCGGAGGGCATCATCTTTCAGAGCCAGAACGCCTACAAGCAGCTGCGGAAGATGCTCGTGGAAGATTTTTTAGTTGCGGTGGTGTCGCTGCCTGCCGGAATGTTCAACCCTTATTCCGGCGTCAAGACCTCTATCCTGATTCTGGACAAGACGTTGGCCAAGAGGGCAAGTACGATCGCCTTCTTCAAGATTGAGAAGGACGGGTACGGTCTGGGGGCGCAGCGGCGTCCCCTCTGCAGCGACTTTGGCGACAAGCCGGAACTTTGCCCTGAACACAGCGACATCCCGACTGTCGACAAAGAAATTACCGAGTACCTGCGGCGGTTGAGGACAGGAGAGTCAATGGCCGACTTCCAGCTGACGATGGGACTGGTTGTGGAGAAAGAGAAGATTGCCGCAAACGGAGACTACAATCTGAGTGGAGAAAGGTACCGGGAAGGCAAGGTTCGAACATCACAGCATCCTTTGGTATCACTTGGTGATGTCTGCGAACTGCTTGGTGGCGCAACTCCGTCAAAACAAGATGAATCTTACTGGCAAGATGGAACCGTCAAATGGATTTCATCAAAATTCATAGATGAACATGGCCAAATTTCTGGATATGAACTCATCAACCAGAAAGCTGTTGAAGAAACTTCTGTTAGAATTGCTCCAAAATCCTCAACTATTATCATCACCCGTGTTTCTGTTGGTAAATTTGCATTTGCTGATGATGATTATGCTATCAATCAAGATCTCACAGCATTGGTTTCAAAGAATCATGAACTTCTTGCTCCAGAATTCATTCTTACGGTTGCTCCATATATAGCGACTGTAGTCGAACAAAATGCTGAAGGCATTGGTGTTCGGGGAGTGACTCGAAAGTTTTTATCAGAAATGCAAATTCCCTTGCCACCGCTTGAAGTGCAGAAGGATATTGTGGCGGAGATTGCGGGATATCAGAAGGTTATTGATGGGGCAAGGCAGGTTGTTGAAAATTGGAAGCCTCGTATACAGATAGATAGTCAATGGCCTGAAGTCTTGTTGGATGACTATATTGAATTTGTTAGCGGCTTGACTCTTTCAATTCCTGCTTGTGAAGCACCCGATGGCGTTCCCATTATTTCAATGAATAATATTGCCGAGAGTGGATTGATGACCAAAAGTGGGTTGAGATTTATCAAGATACCAAAGAAGACCAGGATTAACTATTTGCGGAAGGGAGACCTACTTTTCAACTGGCGAAATGGCAGCAAGCATCTTGTAGGTAAGACAGGATATTTTGATTGGGACGGCGACTATGTTTTTGCGTCTTTCTGTCTCGGTATTAGAACAAAGACAGACGTACTTGATTCGCGATATCTTTGGATTCTGTTGAACCAGTATAGGATTGAAGGCAATTATCAGGCGTTCATGCGTCAAAATGTGAACGGATTGTTCAATCGAGAAGAATTGAGAATTCTTCCAATCAAATTACCTCCCCTTTCAACACAGAAAGCTATCGTCGCTAAGATTGAAGAAGAACGGTGTCTTGTTGATTCTAATAGGAAATTGACCGAGCTCTACGAAAAGAAGATTCAATCTACCCTTGCACGAGTCTGGGGTCAAGATATTCTGGTTAGCGCTTATTGAAGCACAGTTTCCTAGGTTGGTCTGTGAGGAACTTACTGGTGTGAAGATGATAGTAAATAATTAGAAATGTTATTACCTGGATTTGGTAGGTACGGATCATTGCGTAGCATTCCTGTTCGTCTCCATTTGTTCATTAGATTAATCGCCAGGCGATACGGAGATTCCCGTGTTATCTTAAACGACAGGGCAATCGCATTCATCCATGATTTGAAAATTGATGGCTTCACCTATCGCTAAGAATCTTCGCTGTTGTTTGCTTGGGCACTTCTGAAAAACTTTATGGGAGGTGAAAGGATGGAGTTGCCTTTTTATCTTGAACCGCTAGGATCATACCATGAAATCATTTCCCATCCGTATAACGTGGATGAAGCAGTTAGTGTTGCTGTTTTTCATGAACATCGTATAGCGTTTTATTATTGGGCTGATTGGACTAAAGGAATTATTCACGGCCGACCTAAGGAGCAACCACCAACCCTTGTAACTTTTGACTGGCATGAAGATACTGCTTCGCCTTGTGCAGATGAATGTCGGGAACTTGAAGAACTTGATCTTTCAAGATTGAGTAACATTGCTTTTTTTTCATGGGCAAAACTAAACCCACTCAATGATGGACATATTTTAAGTGCAGCTTATTTAAATCTTTTAGCTGATATATTTATTGTATGCAAGCAAAAAATTGGCGACCATCCAGTACTGACAGATATATACGGAAATGAACATCGTATTTATTGTTTTTCCTGTGCCGAAGAAATGCGACAGGTATTAGTTCAGTATTCAAGTGAACGAGAAATATATTTGGATGTCGATTTGGATTTTTTTACGGAAAGTGATGATCCTCACGGTGGTGGAAATAATATTTCTCTTGTTTCTGAAAGTGTGATAGAAAGTATTTTCAATCCGCATAGCACCATAATGAAATTTGTTCTTCCGCGTCTTGCGGGCATGACAATTGCCCTCGAACCGGAGTTTTGCGGAGGCATTTCTAATATGTATGCTCTATTTCATGCTTTGGAGAAATCCATATTTAATGGAGCCTTGCTATCCGGAAAAACAACTTGGAAAAAATAGTTAGCATTGTGTAAATAACAGTGCTTATCGAGGATTGATTAACATTGATTCTCATACCTAGTATCAAAACTCCTATAGGTTTTTCTCTTGCTCCATATTCTTTATACGAATAGATGCAAATTGGGGTGGATCTGCCCGGGCACGGATCGCCGTATCGAACTCCTGTCCAAATGCACTTGAACAATAGCTTTTTCGCCGTTATATCCGATACGGCGAGAAGTATCACTGGTAATCGGCCATGGACGCAGGCGTGTGCGCAGTAGCAAAAGAAGTTCTTGATGGAGGAATACGTTGTGCACCGGAATCCTTCCCAAGTCGATAAAGCGAGTGATCGGGAAAAACGATCGCCGCGCCGAGCAGCTAATCTGATCTATGGCGTGGCCGATCCAGTTCCGGTGTCCTCATTGATTCCATTAGTGGTACAGCAGGTAATTATGCTTTCAGTGGACCTGATTTTTCCGGTGCTGATTGTAGCCGCCGCGAGTGGAACAGTGGAAATGGCGCAAACCGCAGTCAGTATGATGATGATATCCATGGGAATTGGAACGATTCTGCAAGCGTGGCGAAACGGTCCCGTCGGATCGGGATATTTTTGCGCGCATGAGACCGGAACGCCCTACTTCCCGGCATCTATTATGGCGGTTCAGGCTGGCGGATTCCCCCTGATGTGTGGGATGACATTGTTTGCGGGTGTTTTCCAGTCGCTTATCGGCCGAATCATTCATCGCTTGCGGATTCTATTTCCGGTGGAGATTATCGGACTGATTGTCATGCTGATGGCGATTACTTTTATCACTTATGCCTTGCCCAATTTTATCGGGCTTGATGCGCAAGGCAGCGTGAGTCTGCCGGTTTCGCTGTTGTCCGTGACCGCACTCGGCGTGATCATCGGCATGCATATTTGGGGCAGCCAGCGAATTCGGGAGTGTTCGATTGTTGTTGGAATCGTTGTCGGGTATTTGGGTTCCTATATGTTCGGGTTGCTACCTGCCGACAAGGTGGATAAGTTTATCGATGCCCCCTGGATTGCTTTGCCTAGCTTCGGTCACATGGGGCTTGCCTTTGACCCTGCGCTTGTTGTGCCCTTCATTATTGCGGCGTTTGCTTCCAGCATCAAAACTCTTGGCAATTTGACGACCTGCCAGAAGGTAAATGACGATGAATGGAAACGTCTGGATATGAAGTCTGTCGGAAACGGTCTTTTTGCCGAAGGCATAGGGACAATACTAGGCGGACTGCTGGGAACCATGGGCCAAACCACTAGTTCCGGCAGTGTCGGCTTGTCGGTTGCAACAGGCGCTACCAGCCGGCAGATCGCCGTTGGAACCGGGCTGTGCTTTATTGTGCTGGCCATTTTACCAAAGATCGCAGCGTTGTTTGCGATCATGCCTCAACCGGTTATCGGCGTGATATTGATGGTTGAAATCGCCTTTGTTTTGCCGACGGCCATGCAAATCTGTTCGTCACGCATGCTCAATGCCCGACGGCTGTTTGTTCTTGGCATATCCCTGACTTTTGGCCTTGGAGTTGCGATGGTTCCCGGTTTCGGCGAGTCTTTTCCCCTGTGGCTGCAGCCCCTTACGAAAAATGCCTTGGCCTTGGGCACTTATATAGTGCAAAATAGCAGTACATGCATTTGCAGTCGCAGGATACAGAAAGTTGCAGAGAAAAAATGCAGATGTTTGCAACAATGCAGGAAGACTAACGCATCCTGAGAGAAATTTCCCTCATAGGCCCAATCTGTGAGGGAGGAAGCAGGAGGATGCTGAAAATGAGTGACAAGCAAGCGATTCGCAATCTGTACTTTCGGCAAGGAATGACCGTATCGGCAATTTCCCGGCAATTGAATTTTGACCCCCGTACGGTTACCAAAATCATCGATCAGGAAGACTGGAATACTCCGGCTCCCAGAAAGCGGGCTCCTGTTCCCTCCATCCTCGATCCATACAAACCGACCATTGATGCATGGCTTGAGGCGGACCGCCAGGCTCGCCGTAAACAGAGGCACACCGCGCGCCGGGTATATGACCGGTTACGCAAGGAGATGAACTGCACCGCGTCCTATCGCACCATTGCAGCGTATGTCACGCAAAAACGACAGGAACTGTTTGGTAACCAGGCTGCATTTATCCCACTGGAACATCCGGCAGGGGAAGCGCAAGTGGATTTCGGTGAAGCCGATATGCGTGAACGCGGGGTCCTGAAAACCGGTTTCTATCTGAATGTGTCCTATCCCCAGAGTAACGGCGGGTATTTTCAGCTGTTTTATGGACAGAACCTGGAATGCGTCATGGAAGGTTTGCTTACGATCTTCTCTCATGTGGGCGGCGTGGCGACCAAACTTTGGTTTGACAACTTAAAGCCGGTTGTGAGCAAAATCCTACGGGGTGGAGACCGCAATCTTTCCGAGCGTTTTGCCCGTTTCCAGGAACACCACCGGTTTGATACAACCTTTTGCAATCCGGATGCCGGCCACGAAAAAGGCAATGTGGAAGGAAAAGTGGGGTATCATCGCCGCAACGCCTTGGTGCCGATTCCGGAATTCGATGACATTGCCACCTTTAACCGGCAGTTGCTTGAGTGGGGCGACGAAGACAGGCAGCGGCAGCATTACCGAAAAAATGCCACCATCGCTGAACTGTTCGCCGCAGACCGTCAAGCGTTCTTGCCGCTGCCGGCCATTCCCTTCGACACGGGACGCTATGAGACGGTTCGTACCGATGGCTACGGCAAATTCACCATCGATGGTAAATACACCTACTCGACTTCGCCACAATACGTCAGGTCGGAAGTCATTGTCAGGCTCAGCGCGTTTGATGCACGCATTACCGATCGGGATGGGAAATTCATCGTGTCTCACGCTCGCCTTTACGGCGAGCGCCGGCAGGAAGCCATGGACTGGTTGCCTTATTTGACACAGCTGAGCCGACGTCCCGGCGCTTACAAATACTCTGGCATTCCAACGCTGCTGCCGCCATCGGTGCAAGATTTTCTAAACGCTTGCGACCGAGCCCGCAGAAAAGAGACGCTCCAGGTACTGGCGCAGATCACCGAACAAACCGACTTTCCCACGGCAACGGCGGCGCTTTTGGAAGCGCTTAATCGCGGCGCCGACGACGCGGACAGCATTATCGCCCTGTTCCGCCGGATGACAGAAATTCCGCTGGATTTCTCCTGTTTTTCGCTCCCGGACTCCATCCCCGGCCAACGGGAACTGCAGCCAGATCTATCGGTTTACAGCAACTTCTTGCCCCAAGGGGGTGAGAAGCATTGAAAGCGGAATTAACCAAACTGTGCAAACGACTACGGCTTAGCCAGAACCTGGTGGAAAACGCACTGGATATTGAAGCGCCAACACATCCGGAATATCTGGCTGAAGTGCTGCGGCGGGAATTAACCCACCGGGAAACGATGCGGCGGAACCGGTTAATCAAACAAGCAGGGTTTCCTTCGCTCAAACTCTTTAGCGATTTTGTCTTTGATGAAATCAAACTACCCGTGTCCCTCACCGTGGAAGAGTTAAAAAACACCCGTTTTCTAGAAGATCGCCGTAACTTGATTTTCTACGGCAACGTTGGTACCGGGAAAACACATCTGGCGACAGCGCTCGGGATTGCCGCTTGCCAGGCGGGCAAACAGGTGAGGTTTTTTCGTACGGCGTCCCTGGTTAACCAACTGGTGCAAGCCCGAAAAGCAGGGCAATTGGACAAGCTGCTCAAGCAATTTGGCAAACTGGATCTGCTGATTTGTGATGAGTGGGGTTATGTTCCCCTGGACAGGGATGGGGCGCAACTCTTGTTTCACGTTGTGGCGGACTGTTACGAAACCCGGAGTTTGATCATTACGACGAATTTGGAGTTTGTAAAGTGGGTGAACGTTTTCTATGATGAGAAAATGACGGCGGCAATGATTGACAGGCTAGTGCACCACAGTCATCTCGTTATTTTTGACGGGCCAAGTTACCGGGTTCGCCATTCGATTATGGCAAGTGGCTAACAACAAAAATGCAGGTCCGGGTTCGTTAGTTCTTCTGTTGCAATGATATGCATTTTACGCTTGCAAAATACAGGCACTATTATAGGAATATCCTTACATTTGCTGCTTCGTATCGGCATAGCAACGCATCAGAAACTGGTTGTTGAACCGGAAACTGATGCGATGGATGCGGTGTTTGTGTTTTTTCGTAACTGCGGCGGCTTATGGGGGGCGCGATCGGACGTGGTTTCCAGGACTACGTCGGCAGTGGCGCAATGTATTGAGACTTTGACGGAATTTCAGCTTGTGCAGGGCAATATAAGTATCGACGCAAGCTTTGAAGAGTTTAATTTGAATGTTGATATTGAATATGCAGGGGTCTTGCCGGTATTGTCCGCCACCCGGCCGACGGCCGAAGAAATGCTAAATGATGAAGATGCTTTTGCAAGGTTGTCAGGCTATCTGGTAATGCGTTATGCGGATAAGGTCGATTTTTCGACGAAGAATGGGCGATGTAGCCTACATCTGAATTTCGAGCATTAATATACTGGCAGGAGAGACTCAATGAAAAAAAACTGTTTACCTGAATCCGTGACAGACGAGACGCTATCAAAGAAACCCATGATTTGAGCGTTGCAAACATTCTTCTCTGTCTACGGCATTGCTTCTCTGATGGCGTTTCGAGGCAGTATTTCTCAGAGCAGAGGTTTTCTGTCCGAA
>JAAZNU010000225.1 GCA_012798135.1 Veillonellaceae bacterium
AAAGCGCTGGTACCAAACAGTAGCAGAATTGACTTCTGAACTGGACCAATAATTATCGTCCTCAAAGCTTCCCAGGCTTTGTGTATGCAGGTTTATATACATCAGGTTCAGCTCTGCCTTTGAAGGCAGGTACCAATCGTCATATACATCGACCACTAAATCATCGCACAGTTTGGCGGCAATGCCCGATGCGGTACATTTGGTAACAATAGCTGCCGTATTGGCTGCGCCGGTACCAAAATCCGTTGAAGTTGTAGCGATAGAAGTACCATAACAACCCCAGGAAGCGCTGGTATCGGCATCGGCATTGGCACAGACTAACCCGTGACCGTCCCCGTCGTTATAAAATACAAGGCCACCCTGGGTACTTGTCCCCATCTCATACCCTGAATTAAAACTCACTTCATTGCCATAAGCTGTCCCGGCTTCATTGGTAACATAAGCCCGTACATAATACACGGTATTCGCCGTTAAATTTTTTAAAGAAGCCTCAAAGGACGTTGTAATGCTATCGGAGATGGTAGGACTGGTACTGGTACTCCAGCATAAACCCTGGGCGGTTATTGTTCCTCCTCCATCATCCGTAACAGTACCACTTCCCGAAGCAGCAATACCTTTGATATCGGACATTGAGCCTGTAGTAGCGGCAGGCAGTGAAACCGTAGTAAAGGTTTTTTCATCCCCATAGCCTGTACCCGAACTGTTGGTGGCATAAGCACGGACATAATAGGTAGTACCCGGCGTTAGAAGGGTCAGGTTCGATGTAAATGAGCCAAAACCTGAACCATCCGTTGTAAAATCGCCGGATAAATCAGGAGAGGCACTGATACCCCAGCATACACCCCGTCCGGTAATATCCGAACCACCGTTATACGTAATGGTTCCTCCGCTAACAGCAGTCGTTCCTGTAACAGAAGTAATGTTGGCAGTGGTCAGCAGGGGCGTAGTAGGCGTAAGGGTAAAGATCATATCGCTGCTGTAAACAACATTGACTGCATTCGTTGCTTTAATCCTGTAATGATAGGTATCTTCCGTGGTCAGCGATGTTAATTTGGCACTTACGGCTATATCGGTAATACCAGAAAGAGGGCTTTGTTTCGCTATAACAGTATTGCCATAACCGGAGCTAACGCCCCATTCAAATTCAACTGACGTAAGAAGGTTATTCGGGTTTACTGTTCCGTTTAACACGGCGGAAAAGGATTGAATGCTATCGGCAGGGAGCGTGGTAGCATCCGGAGGTGAAAGAGTGATGTAAGCAGCAGGGAGCTTTACAAAACCACCGTTGCTCAGATAAATAGTATCATGACTGATACTCAGGGTCTGGATCTCGTTGGTTACCGAACCGTCAATTTCAGGGGCATTTCCGGCCGTTTTGGCATAAAGGGCAAAAGGCACAGAAAGTAACTGGCTGGTACCGGTTAACGTATAGTTTGTCCCTCCAGCCAGGTCCACTTCTGTTTTAAGATAATACGGACCATCAGTCCAGTCAATGGAGGCCATGGAACCCGTAACCACAGTGCCGGTACCGATCTCAACAGTGATTAATCCGTTGCCATTGGTAGTAGGTGTTTGCGTTTCCACAAATACGGCCGTACCGGTTGGGGAACCCTGGAGTATACTGAGCTGCATACCCACCATGGCATTTGTAATCAAAGCATTGCTGCCGTTTCGGATTACAGCCTGGTAACTCATTTTCTCCGGAACCTGGGAGAAAACAGATAAGGATAACAGGCAAATCCATAAAAATGGAATTACTCTTTTCATAATTTAGTCGTTTTAGTTAAGATGTACATTCAATT
>JAAZNU010000151.1 GCA_012798135.1 Veillonellaceae bacterium
ACTTTATTAATAGTGGTTTTCACACAGCCCCTTTATGCTGATAGGTTACAACCGTACCTATGGTTCAAATCGTATCGTCTTAGGTTGTAGTAGCGGATATAACGAAATATAATCGTCTCAACTTCTTCAGTCGTCATCTTGGTGGTATCTATCTGATATGAACGGAGTTATTTCAGAAGCCTTAAATCCCGATTCGTCCCTTACCATCTTAAATAATAACGCTTAGTATTACTAATTGGTGTAAAAGTTTGAAGGTGACAATAACCCCGTCCCCTGATATGGAAGGGCCTTGTCAAGCCCCCCAACAAAGTTTTAAAGAATAAAATAGGCTATCTATCCCAAGTAATTTTGCATGAATTGCCTGAGAAAATTAGGACATAATTAAATTGGCTCTTACCCACCTGGAGGATAGGGCAATGCCAAGGAGCAACCCGAGCGCCAGAGGGGGTTCTGCCGGGGATAGCAGGGGTGACAATTAGTTGCCCCTTATTTCTTAATTGCTATCCTTGTGCAGAACAAAAGCGATAAACCTTTTTAGTTGTTTTCATCTCCCTACCCCAAGGTGCAGGGGACAATAGGCAATTGGGCTTATCGACGGTTGCTCAACCTGATATACGTGTATTGGATAACACAAGACTTTAATACGTCGGGAGCTGCCCCGGTCTTGTCATCGTGCATCAGATAGTAAACTCTGGCACATAGGGGACGCCGGGGTTTCTCCTTACCGTGGCCGAACTTGCCTACTGGCCTCCACACCTTGATTTGATTTTCTTACTCCCTTGATTATTAAGAAATTTTCTTAAGGTTATTTTTCTGCCTTATTTCTTGAGATATCGCCCACATAAAACCTAATAGCTCCCGCGCAACTGCAACTGCCGCAGTTTGACTTGGTTTACCCCTGCCTGATAAACGACGAAACTTTAAATTGAGCCGGTGCTGTGCCTGCCAAGATATTGCCTTTATTTCTTCTGATTGTCCTTCCTGTCGCTTTTTTAGTCCCGCTCCAATTGATGGTTGACGTCGGTAATGCCAGGCCGATTCAACTATTACCCTTCGTATATGCGCATTACCTGATTTAGTTATTCTCCCTTGATACCGGCTGCTTCCACTGGAGGATTCGCTAGGCACTAGTCCCACGTAAGACATTAATTGTTTCGGGGAATCAAATCTGCTTAAATCGCCTGCTTCAGCTACTACAGTAGCAGCGGTAATCAGACCGACTCCACGCAAAGCCTGAAATGCTGCAATGATCGGAGCTTGTTCACTATATCTGACCAGCTCGGTAATCTCTTCTTCTAAACGTTTTTCCCTGGCTTCAGCTTCTTCTAAGGCATGAATGTATTCTTTTAGTACAATACCTTGAGCAGCCTGGCTGAAAGCTAAACTGTTTAACCATTGCCAGTACTTCATAGTCCAGTTCTTTACACCACTCGGAGGTCTTTTTTCTAAGCGCAAAAGAAATTTGCTAATTTGATTACGTTTTCGAATTATGTCTTCCTGTGCGTCTTCACGTGCCAGCACTAGGTCACGTAAGGCTTCTTGTTTTTCATCCGGCACCCAGACAGGGGTTAATTCACCACTACGTAATAATTGTGCTAATTTTTTAGCATCACGCCGGTCGGTTTTTACCTTTTCACCAGGTTTTCTTGGTATCAAGGACGGTGCCGCTACAATACAGGTTGACCCTGCCGCAGTAAGCTGACGATATATCCCGTAACCACATGGGCCTGCTTCATAACAAAAATATAGGTTCTTAGCCGGACCTAACTTGCGTACTAGTTTGGCTATGGCTTCTGGGCTGTTAATTATCGTGCCCAGAGGTTCCGCTGCTTCTCGGCCTTCCCTGGCTACTGCTACCGCAATAGTATCCTTGTGTACATCAAGTCCTACAAATTTGGTATACTTCATAATAGGCTAGCAGCCTGTGTGAGTAAAGCCACATAAAGTGCCTAAAAAACTTAATAATATCAGGGGGAAATGCCATCTAAGTATCGAAATAACCAATATGAAGAAATTTAGAGAATATGACCAGCATCAACAAATGTTGTTTCCACCATCAATTCAAGATTGGATATCCGACACACATCCGGCCAAATACATTGACGAGGTAGTGGAGAACCTCGATCTATCGGCCATATATAAGAAATATAGTAAGTTGAGAGGATATCCGCCTTATTCGCCAATCATGATGGTAAAAATATTGATTTATGCCGTAATAAAAGGCATCCATTCCTCCCGCAAAATTGAGAAAGCATTACATGATGATATCGGTTTTCGGTACTTATCTGCAAATCAACAGCCGGACCACTGGACGATCTCCGAATTTCGGCGACGTCATTTGGAAGCTCTGGGAGATCTCTTTATTCAGAGCATCCAGTTGGCAGAAAAAGCCGGTTTGGTCAAACTGGATCAAATCGCTGTTGACGGAACCAAAATAAAGGCCAATGCCTCCAAGCACAGTGCTATGAGCTACGCACGCATGCAAAAGGAGGAAGAACGTTTAACCAAGCTCATTAATGATTACCTTGAAGAAGCCGAACGCACCGATCAAGAAGAGGATTCTTTTTACGGCAAGAGCAACGGCTGGTCGCTCCCTGAAGAGCTCTCTACAGCTGAGAAGCGCCGGGAAGCTATCCGCAAGGCCAAACAGGAACTCGAAGCCGAAGCCCGGGAAAAACTTGAAAAAGGAACAAGCAGCCAAAAAAGAGAAAGCCGAACAACAGGGCAAAGAATACAAACCTCGAAAGAAAGCCACGGAAAAAACTCCGAAAGACAAAGCACAGCGCAATTTTACTGACATGGAATCCAGGATTATGCGCAACTCGGATAAGGCTTTCATTCAAGGATACAATGGACAAATCGCTGTAGATGCCAATACCCAGATCATTGTTGCTGCCGATATCAGCAATCAGGCAGCGGATGTAAACCAATTGCCGGATATAGTTGAGCAGGCCGCAGCAAACACAAACAAGAAAATCAAAGAAGTCAGTGCTGATGCCGGATACTACAGTGAAGACAACCTCATGTTTCTTAAAGGAAAAGAGATAGAAGCATTTATCCCTCCGGAAAAAGTAAAACACAGCGAGTGGCGTCAGGCCATAGCACCCAGGGGTCGTATCCCTAAAAATGCTGACATTAAATACTTAATGAGAAGGAAGCTAAAGACCAAACGAGGCCGAGCGCGCTATAAACTCAGGCAAATATCAGTAGAGCCGGTATTTGGATTTATCAAAGAACAACTTAAACTCCGTCAATTCCTTCTCCGGGGACTGGATAAGGCGCGTCATTATTGGCGATTTGTATGTTCAGTGGCTAATTTACTGAAGATTTACCGGTTAAAATGGGCTTAATAATGATAGTTGAATGATTATTTTCGATTAATCAGCCTGAAAATTACATTTTATTACAGCCTGAGTTTGAATACACACACAGGCTGCTAGCTCCTCCTTTAGCTTGTAGCTATGTACGGCTTAGTATAACCTACGTCTCGCTATTTGAGTGGCTGGCCCTTCCATTATGTCTTGTCATCCCCTGATATGGAAGGGCCTTGTCAAGCCCCCCAACAAAGTTTTAAAGAATAAAATAGGCTATCTATCCCAAGTAATTTTG
>JAAZNU010000030.1 GCA_012798135.1 Veillonellaceae bacterium
ATCGTAGTGGCGTTTTGGTTCTTATACAGGCTGGACGATCGCCTCGGGGCTTTTGAGAAGACGGCGGTGGCGATCTGCCAGCGGCTGGAGGACCAGGCGAAACGCTGCAACGAGTGCCGGGACTGGCGGGCGCGAAACGGCAGTCCGGCAAATAAGTAGGGAGGTTGGGGCAGAGAATGGTTGCTGAAAAGTTCACCGGAATTCGTAACGGTTCACCAAATTCACGCAACCGTATCTCTGCCAACCCCTCTGTTATTGCATCAATAAAAGGTGTTGGGGATGCGAACGCTGCGACGCTTCGCTTAACCTCCGCTTATCGCATGCCCCAACACCTTTTCCCAATAGATCACTCCCAATCAAATCACGAAAGAAGGAATGAACATGCTGTTGACGGAACTCACGAAAATCATCCGGGTGTTGCTGGCGGCATACCAACCGATCGCGGCGCAGGACGCGCTGACGCAGCGAAGGATCGGCCAGATCGGCGAAGTGATCGGCGCGGTGGAAGACGTGGCCGAAGACGAGGAGCAGGACTCCCCCATCGCCGAGAAGCGCGTCGAGGAGGCGCATGACATCATCCACCGGGTGGCGGCGATCCTGGCGATGGAGCCGAACGACTCCGGGCAGGTCGACGACGAGGACGAGCCGCTGGCGGAGGTCGCCTGGGACGGCACGCTCGAAGGCGAGAGCATAGAGCTGCAGGACGACGAAGAGGAATAAGGAACGATCTGAACGGATCGAAAAAGGAAGCCGAGCAGGCTCCTTTTTTTTTTGCGCCCTCAAAATCCGCTGACAGGATGTTGTCACCGTCACGCGGTAAAATCAAAATAAAAAATTTCCATGGGCAGGAAACTCGAAACTGGTGGGGAAGTGACTAAATAGAAATAAGAAAGGAAGCCGCCTTTTATACCGAATGGGTGTAGGACGGTGTAGGGAGGCTGGGAGCATGAACGAGACGGATTTGGCGTTGTTTGAAAATTATAAGATTAGGCGACATTTCGACGAAAAGACCGAGACGTGGTATTTTTCGGTTATCGATGTTGTTAGGGCTTTGCTTCAGCAGAGTGATTACCAAGCGGCCCGCAACTACTGGAAAGTGCTAAAGAACCGGTTAAACAAAGAAGGCAGTGAAACGGTTACAAATTGTAACCAGTTGAAGTTGGAGGCCGAGGACGGAAAACTCCGACTCACAGATGTTGCCAGTGCGGAAACATTGTTGCGGTTGATCCAGTCGATTCCGTCGCCCAAAGCGGAACCAATCAAACTATGGCTGGCCAAGGTCGGCTATGAACGGATGCAGGATATGGCCGACCCGGCCCGCTCGCTCGACCGGGCCCGGGAATATTGGCAGCAGCATGGCCGCAGCGAAAAGTGGATTCAGCAGCGTATGATGGGACAGGAAACCCGCAACAAGTTGACAGATTACTGGCGGGACCACGAGATCCAGGGCGAAGCGGAATACGCCATATTGACGAATATCATTCATCAGGAATGGAGTGGCGTGTCGGTCAAGAAACACAAAGCGATGAAGAATTTGCAGACGCAGAATCTGCGCGACCATATGAGCGAAGCGGAGTTGATCTTCACTGCGCTGGCTGAGCTTTCCACCCGGCAGATCGCCGAAAGCGTCGATGCGACAGGGATGGAGGAGAATACGGAGGCAGGTAAAAAAGGCGGGCGCATTGCCAAGCGGGCCCGGCAGGAGCTGGAGGAAAAGACCGGGCGCAGCGTAGTGACCGGAGAAAACTTTTTGCCGCCGGCGGCTGATAAAAAAGAAATTGGCAAACGCGGGCCTCAGAACAAAAACGAAATCGACAATTGACGAATGAATAAGCAAAAAAATGCGGAGAATAGGATGTCTATTCTCCGCGTTTTTATATGTCCTGGATGGACAAAAATTTTCCAAAGGGGCAGGGGATTGGAAACCGGAGGGCGAAAAGGAAATGGTCAGCATTGACACGGACGACAGTTTGAGCAACGCGTTTCGCGACGGGACGCTGAAAACGACCGGCACGGCCATCGATAAAATCATGCCGCCGGTGTCGTGGTTTTACAGCGGCGGCCGAGCGGTCAAGAAGCGGGGTACCATTGACAAGCTGCTCGGCTTCTTCGAGAAATATTTGGGGCTGGGCTAAAACAGCGAACGCCGTATCAAACAGAAGGAAAAAGGAGGCCGCAGAATGAACGCAAAAAGAATCGCCCTGCTAATGGTTGCTCTGGTGTTCCAATTTACCGTTGCTGTCTATGGAAACGGAGTTCCGGCAACCGACTACGCCGATCCCGCACACTGGTTGTCCTTGCCTGTCTCCACCGACAAAGCCGTCGATGTCTTTTACCTTTACCCGACTGTATTTCAGAAAGCGGCTAAAAACGATCCGAATATTTGCGACATTGATAATCCCGGGATGCTGCAGAATTCAAAGCTGGCGTTTGCACTCCAGGCTTCGGCGTTTGAACCGGTTGGGAATCTGTTCGCGCCCTACTACCGGCAGGCGGACGCCGCGTATACCCTGACGCTGCCGCTGGCGGAGCAGACAAAAGTGGTTGGCGGGATCCCGGCAACTGATGGGCTAGCCGCATTTGACTATTACATCCGGAACTTCAATCAGGGGCGCCCCTTTATTTTGGCCGGGCATTCACAAGGTTCCAATGTTCTTCTGTATTTGCTCGGCGACTATCTGAAGGCGCATCCCGAAGTGCGGGAGAGAATGATCGCCGCCTATGTGATCGGCTATTCCATCACACCGGAGTACCTGGCGAAAAATCCCCATTTGAAGTTTGCCCAGGGGGCGAGTGACACCGGGGTCATTGTATCTTACAACACCGAGGCGCCGAAAGTGGCGGGGAAAAATCCGGTCGTGTTGCCGGGCGCCATGGCGATCAATCCGATCAGTTGGACGCGGGATGAAAAACCGGCCACCGCTGCCGAAAGTCTGGGCTCCATCGACCGGGACGAAACCGGAAAAATAATAACGCTGCCCCATTATGCGGATGCGCAGGTGAGTATTGCGCGCGGGGTAGTGATCTGCAGCACGGTGGATGTGAACAAGTTGTCGCCGGGGAACAAAGTGTTTCCCAAAGGCGTTTACCATCATTACGATTATTTGTTTTACTACTATAACCTCAGGGAAAATGCCGCCCACAGAACGGAACAATATCTCAAGGCCCGATAGTATTATTACACGGAGGGTTTCCTTATGTTTGATATCCGAAAAATTCAGGAGCAAGTGATTTTTGGCGCGGTGGCGGCGGCGAGCGATGCGGCGACTGCCACCCAAATCGTTTATGGCGATGCCGGGGCGTCTTTGCCGGAGGATAACGGGACCTGGGTGAAATCCACCATGCAGCGGCTGGAAGACCGCTTTGACGCGGCGACCGTGAAACAGATCCGGATGAATTGCCAATGCGGCTACGGAATGGACGAAAAAATCGCCTTGGTGCAAGAACTGCTGGATTCATCGTCCAGCCTGGAAGAGTTCGCAAATCTGGACAAGGCCAAAGCGGCCGGATTGTCCTGCGTCGATGGGGAGCTTTACCTGCAATTTCCGTTCTGTCCCTGTCCGATGCTGGCGGAGGTGGATCGACTCGATAGCTTCACTTGGTGCCAATGCACCACGGGCTATAGCAAAGTCCTGTTCGAAAAGGTTTTCGGCTGCGAGGTCGACGTCGACCTGCTTCAGAGCATCAAGGCCGGGGATGAGATCTGCCGGATGAAGATCGTTCCCCGGGGACAGGTCTGGAAATAGACAATTATTGATTGGACTAGATTTTATGGCGAGTCAAGAAATCCTGCATGGCCGACAAGACGATTTCCGGTTGTTCTTCCGGTACGAAGTGACCGCAGTCCGGCACGGCGAATCCGCTGACATTGGCGGCGCGTTCCTGCCAGCCGGCCAGAACGTCCCAGAGGCTGCCGACGACGCCGTTGGCGCCCCAGAGTACGAGCAGCGGGGTCTGGATGGTTCGTTCCCGGTCCGGCAAGTCGTATTGCATGTCGATGGTGGCTGAAGCCCGGTAGTCTTCGCTGATCCCGTGGAGCGTTTTCGGATCGGCGAAACAGCGGGTATATTCCTGTAGCACATCTTCCGGGAAACGGTGTCGGGCCTTGGGCCCGATTTTGCGTTGCAGGTTGAAATGGATGAAGAAGTCCGGATCGGCACTCAGGAGTTTTTCCGGCAGCCCGTCCGGTTGGATATAGAAGAACCAATGCCAATACTTCGTGGCGAATTCCTGATTGGTGTCCCGGTACATGTCGTAGGTCGGCAGGATGTCCAGGAGCGTGCAGGACGCCACTTTTTCCGGGTGATCCATGATCAGGCGGTGACTGACGCGGGCGCCCCGGTCATGTCCGGCCACATGGTAACGCGAAAAGCCCAGCTGCGCCATGACGGCCACCTGGTCGTCGGCCATGGCCCGCTTGGAATAATTCGAATGGTCCGGCAGGCCCTGCGGTTTGGAACTGTCGCCATAGCCGCGGAGATCGGTGGCCACCACGGTGTATTTTTCGGCGAGCTGCGGCGCGATAAACCGCCACATGATGTAGGTTTCCGGATGCCCGTGCAGTAGCAGGATCGCTTCTTTACCCTGGCCGCCGATCACGGTGTTGATCCGAATTCCTCCGCCCACATCCACCGTTTCGTGCCTGAACCCTGGGAAATAGTCTGTTGCCAACATGAGCAAACCCTCCTTGACGGATTCTTTTACTCTCATTATCCCAGTTGCGGTTCCGGCGGTAAAATACCGGTTTGCTATTTTTCGATAGTTTTTTTCTATAAACGGCTGTATAATGACTTATCCGGCGGAATAGCCGCCAACGATGGAGGAACGCGCATGACGCTGACGCAGATGAAATACTTCCGGGAAGTCTGCAAAGAGCAAAGCGTCACCAAGGCGGCCCAGAATCTCCATGTATCGCAGCCGACGGTGACTACGGCCATGCAGGAGCTGGAGGCGGAAACCGGCCTGAATCTGTTTCTGCGCAGCGGCAAACGGATCAGTATCACGCAAGAGGGTGAATTCCTTCTGGCCCGAGTCAACGCGGTCATCCATAGCGTGGAGCAATTAAATAATGACGTCCTGGATTTCGTGAATACCAAGAATCATATCAAACTGGCTCTGCCCCTGCAGGTCGGTTCGTATCTGATTCCGATGATTTTCGAAGAATTCACACCGCGGTATCCGGAAATCAACCTGGAAATCGTGGAACTCGGCGGAATGGATTCTTTGCGCATGGTGGAACGAGAAGAACTCGATCTGGCCATTACGATCTACGAAGTCGATTTTTGCAGCGGCTTGCACTACACACGTTTATTTGACAGTGAGTGCTGTTTCTGCACGCATTCGGACCACCGCCTGGCGTCCCGGCAACATGTCGAAGCGACGGACTTGGTCGCGGAAAACCTGGTAATGCTGCAAGGCGGGTTTTTCATCAACCGGATGGTGCAGCGCGCTTTTGCCGATGCCGGCGTCAAACCGGCAGTGGTTCTGCGTTCGGCGCAATTGCACACGGTGAAAAACCTGGTGAGTCGCAAGCTGGCTTCGACGTTTCTGATGCGGGAGACAGTGCGGGACGATCCGGCAATCGTGGCGATTCCGTTCCTGCCGCCGCTGCGGATTCAGGCCGGGATTGTCACCCGACAAAATCGTCGCATTTATTCCGATGTGCGGAAGCTGATCGATTTCGTACGGGCAAAGTTCCCGTAATTCGTGCCGGGATCGGGAGCTCTGGCGGCTGTTCGTCCTTCGAATTGCGGTCGGAACATGATATAATGAGGCGAACTTGCCAAACCAAAACGTATTGGGGCACGGAAAGGATTAGAACGCATGGGATTGCGAATCGTTGCCGCCGGCAGTAACATGCTGATTGCCGAAGAAGTGTCGAATGCGGTGCGGGTGATCGTCGGCGACGTTGCCGAGATCACGGCCGTTACTACCGCTTCGCTGACCGATGATCAACTCGGGGATATTTTTGTCTGCGCGGTCACGCAGCGGGAGCCTTTGTCCCGGGTGGTTCCGCTCGACAAGATGGTCGTTTTGGATTTGCGGCCGACTTCGCAGTTTTTTATGCGCGTGTCCCGCATTCCCGCCGGCGAGACGGTCTATATTTTTAACTCCAATATCAATTATGCCCGATTGCTGAAGCAGTCCTGCGACGCCTTGCGCATCCGGGCGGTCGAGTTCGTACCGATCGCCTATGAGGACATGCCGGGCGAAGAGGTGATCACCAAGCTTCGGCAAGCGCGCTACATTATCGGCGTGGGCAAGCTGGTCGAAAAGGAAGCGCTGCTGTCCGACCGGTATCGGCAATATTTGCGGCCGGATGTCACGATCATCGGCAATACCCGGGTGGCCACGATGCAGTCGGCCTTTTTGCTGATACAACGGGTGACGGAATATTTCCATACGACGGCGTCGAAACAGATCGCGGTGCTGGCTGCGGAGATGAAAGAGCTTTCCGAATCCGCCCAAACCGACAGCGAACGCTATGCCGACATCGCGACCGAGATCGAGAAGCTGATTTCGGAAAGCGATAATTCCATTTTGACGCTGCGCGACACGATCATGAAGTCCTTTGCGGCGCAAATCGATCCGAATATCAGTTTGACGGCCGGCGATTCGGCGGCGGCTGATTCCAATGCCGACATCGTACACGCACTGGAAGACATCAATGTCTTGAGCAGTAACGTTCTGCATTTTGAAAAAAACCAAAACTAAGGTCGGCAGGGCGCTAATCCTGCCGGATCGGACTATGACGAACGGGGCTGCGGAAACCTTGATGAAAGGTGTTCCGCAGCCCCGTAATAGTTTGGGCGCATCGACGGCTCAGGACTCCCGAAAGGAGTTGTCAAAAAATCGAAATAAGGTTTGGGCGGCGTGACTGAGGTGCTTGGGCTTTTTTTTGGCCAGTCCGATCGAAATGTATAGCGGCGGCGACAGCGTCATGGCGTGCAGGGCGCTGCCGTCAAAGGCGTCCTTCGGCAGCAGGGCGACCCCGGAGCCGGAGAGAATCAGATGTTTCACCATTTGGATGCTGTTGGTTTCGAAGCAGATTAGCGGCGCGAAGTTTTGCCGATGAAATTCGGCGTCTAGTACATGGCGCAGCGCACAAGTATCTTTGGGAGCGATGAAAGCTTCATTTTTCAGGGCGGACAGCGAGACGCATTGGCGGTTTTTCCAGGGATGGAACGGGGAGGTGTAGACTACCAGTTCCTGTTGCCCGAGCTGAATGAAGTCCAAGGCGTCCATGTTGTCGTCGCTGATGACCAGGCCGAGATCGATTCGTTCTTCTTCCAGCATTTTTTTGATGGTGTACGAGCCGTCTTCGAGGAAGGAAATTTTTAGATCGGGATAGATGGTACGGAACTTCGCCAGCAAAAAGGCGGCGACCGATAAACTGGTAACCGGGGAAATGCCCAATTTGATGCAGCCGCTGTTCAAGTTCCGAAGTTCAGCGGCTTTTTGCGTTGCTTTCGAAACATCATCGATCACGATCGAAATGTGGCTGTAGAATATTTCGCCTTCCGGGGTCAGCACGGCCTGCTTTTTGTTGCGTTCGAACAGAACAATGCCCAATTCGTCTTCGAGTCGCCGGATGGCGGTCGTTACGCTGGGCTGTGAGATATACAACTGTTCCGCCGCGCGGGTGAAGCTTTTCAGATTGCTTACGGTCAGAAAGTATTCCAGCTGTTTGAGTTCCATGCATGCTCCTCGACATATCCGATGCTGTTTCAGGCGCCACTGATAGTATAGCACGTTTCCGCGGCAGGAAATAATGGGTACGGGCCAATGGGCGTATCCGTAAAATAGTTTGTGTGAATGATAGGATAAGAACTCCGTATCATCGACCGGCTTACCGTATGCTACAGTTAAGGTGAGATCATTCGAACGAATCGGGCAAAAGGGGATGGGATTATTGGACAGGGCTTGGGTGGAAATGATGCTGGGAAAAATGGGGCAGATCGGCAGAACGGACCCCGGCTACACGCGTTTGGCCTATTCCGAAGCGGACTGGGAAGCCAAGCGGTTGATCATGGATGCGATGACGGAAACGGGGTTGCAGGTCCGCATGGATGCCGTCGGCAATATCGTCGGCCGTTTGGCCGGCAGCGATCCGGCAGCGCCGGTGGTGGCGGCAGGGTCACATGTCGACACGGTTCCGGAAGGTGGCAACTACGACGGTTCGATCGGCGTCGTCGGTGCGTTGTGCGCGGTGCGACGCCTGCAGGCGCTGGGGGTGACGAAGAATCCTCTGGAAGTGTGGGTGTTTGCCGGCCATGAGTCCAGCCGATTTGGCTTTGCCCATCTGGGCAGCCGTTCCATCTGCGGCATGGCTGATCCGGAAAAATGGGCCACGATGCAGGATGCGACAGGCAGCACGGTGCCGCAGGTTTTGGCGGCGCGCGGGCTGGACTTCAGCCAAATCGCGACGGCGAAACGCAATCCGGCGGAACTGAAAGCGTTTTTCGAGCTGCATATCGAGCAAGGCCCGGTTTTGGAGAATGCCAATACGGCCATTGGGATTGTGACGGATATTTCAGCGCCGATCCGCCTGTCCGTCAAGGTCTATGGCACGGCGGCGCACTCGGGAACCACACCGATGGATGTCCGGCATGATGCGCTGCTGACGGCGGCGCGCATTGTCGCCGCCGTTCGCGAGCACGCCGCCGCAGCCGCGGCCGAAGGCGTCGTCGGCACGGTCGGGATGTTGAAGGCGGCGCCCAATGCGATGAATGTCGTGCCCGGCTTTGCGGAACTGTGGATTGATGTGCGCGGTGTAAGGTATGACAGCGTCACCAGGGTCATTGAGCAGATCAAGGAAAGCGCGGCCGGTTATGCGGCGGCGGAAGGCGTCCGGCTCGATATCGGCGTGATTTCTTCGGCCAGGGCGGTGCATCTGGATGACGGTCTGATGCAAGCGGCGGCCGACGCCTGTGAAAAACTGGCGGTTTCCCATCTGCGGATGATTGGCGGCGGCGGGCACGATTCCCAGAATATCGCCCGGATTGTCCCGACCTGCGTGCTGCATATTCCGTGCCGCAATGGGGTCAGCCACAATCCGGCGGAATTTGCGAAGATCGAAGATATCATGACCGGCGTTGATGTGCTGACTGAAGTCATGGCGAATGTCGCCAACGGCCATATTGAAAAATAGACGGGAGGGAATACGATGATGATTTGGGTAGGGTTGGCCATTGTCATTGCGACATTTTATGCGATCATCAAAAATTATGAAACGCGACTGGTCCTGTTTGTTTCCGGGATCGTGATGGCTATTCTCGGGGGAGGATTGGTCGGCGCGTTCAACAGCTTTGTCAAGACGATGGTGGAGGGCGGTCTGGTGCCCACGATCTGCACGGTCATGGGGTTTAGCTATGTGATGGATTACACCGGCTGCACCAAGCATCTCGTCTACTTTATGACCAATTTGCTGAAAAAAGTGAAGATCCTGTTGGTGCCGGGGGCGGCGCTCGCCACTTTCGCCATCAACATCGCGCTGCCGAGCGCAGCGGGAGCGGCCGCGGCAGTAGGCGCGCTGTTGATTCCCACGCTGATCGCCACCGGGGTTCACCCGGCATTGGCGGCCAGTGCGGTGTTTCTGGGAACCTGGGGCAGCGTCATGAGCCCCGGACTCATGTTCAATCCGCAAATCGCCAAAATGGCCAAAGTCGATGTGATGTCGGTGATTGCCACTTTTAGCGTACAGGTGATGGCGGCCGCCGTCGTGGCGGCGGTACTGCTGGCCATTATCGCCCACGTCCGCAAAGAAGGGGCGGGAAGCCAACATTCCGGGCAAACGGTCACGGATGAGGATGACTTCCGCATCAATTATTTTTGGGCGATTATCCCGGTGATTCCGCTGGTTCTATTGATTCTGGGCAGCAAGCAAGTACGACTCATCCCGGAATTCAGCGTGCCGCAGGCCATGGTCGTGGGAACGGCGCTGGGAATGCTGGCGACTCGCGTCAATGTCGCCGAGGCGACGAAAAAGTTTTTTAAGGGCAGCGGGGACGGATTTGCCGACATCGTCGGCCTGATGGCGGCGGCGGCCGTGTTTACGCAAGGGATGACGGTGATTGGTTTGACCGGGGCGCTGATCGATGTGATGAAAAATTCGCAGCAGATCGCCAAAGTGGCTTCGGCTTTCGGCCCGTTTCTGATCGGGGTGGTGTCCGGTTCCGGAAACGCGGCGGCCTTGGCCTTCAACGGCGCCGTCACGCCGCATGCCGCGCAGTTCGGCTACGGCATCGTCGAACTTGGTTCCATGGCCCAGATCGGGGCCGGATTGGGCCGCACCATGTCGCCGGTGGCGGGCGCGGGGATCATTTGCGCCAAGATCGCCGGGGTCAATCCGATGGAACTGGCAAAACGCAATACGATACCGACGATTGTCGCCGCGCTGCTGGTGATGTTTACGTTGTTGTAAACCCAGTCCGGCGTTCTTTGCCGCTGCCCCGATGTACTTTTGAAGGCAGTCGGGATCATTCGGAATAGGGCAGATATTTGTCAAGCAGGTTTTTGTTTACGAGGAAACAAAAACCTGCTATAGTTTTATTGTTTCCAAGTAAACAAAAAGGAGGACGCTTATGGACCGAATGCTGGAAATCATCGATTTGCTGACGAAAATTGCCGAACGTTCGGCATTGCTGCGCCATGGTGATTCCGTCGTATTGGACGGTTTGAATTTGGCCGAAGTGCATTGCATCGATCAAATCGGCATCACTGATCATGCAAATGTAACCAAAATCGCCGACGCAATGCGGCTAACCCGAGGAGCCGTCAGTAAAATCACCAAAAAATTGTTGTGCAAAGGATTGACCGAAAGTTATCAACGTCCGGGAAATAACAAGGAAATCTATTTTCGGTTGACGGCGGGCGGACAGCAAATTTTCGAGGAACACAAAATCTGCCACAGCAAGGCCCGGCAGGATAAATTGGCGGTATTGGCCGGGTACAACGACAAAGAACAGGCCGTTATCCTGAGATTCCTCCAGGATGTTTTTCGCTTGAATGACGACGAAACAGAGACGTAATAGTTGGGAAGGAGCAGTTTCATGAATCCTCGTACTCAGATCCAGTATGCGAAAATCGGTGTTTTATCCCTGGCGCATATGCTTAACGATTTATATAGCAATTATCTGCCGCAATTGTTCCCGTTTCTGGTGGTTCTCAGCCCCGGTTTTACGGCTACCCGCGCCACGATTCTGGTGTCGGCGTTTACCTTCACTTCCTCCATGGTCCAGCCGCTGTTCGGTTATTTTCTGGATCGAAAAGGCAAACGCTGGCTCGTTCATGTGGGAACTCTATGGATGGCGGTGATGCTGAGCCTGACCGGCTGGGTGGACAATTATTGGCTAATGGTGCTTTTGGCGGCGTTGGCGGGTCTGGGCACCGCCGCATTTCATCCGCAGGCATCCACGATGGTCAATGTTTTGAGCGGCGACTATAAAGCCGTCATGCTCTCTTTTTTTGTCGCCTTCGGCAATGTCGGCTTTGCGTTGGGGCCGCTGCTGTTGGTGCCGTTATTTGAAGCGTATGGGTTGCACGCTACGGCCGTAACGGTCATTCCCGGCTTGTTCGTGGCGGTATTGTTGTACTATTTTGCGCCGAGCAATACGGATTTGGCGGGCTCCGTTCCGGAGCTGTCCGCGGTCATCCGATCCCTGAAATCGTCCACACGGGAATTGACGGCCATTATCGGGGTCATTGCGATCCGTTCCTTGTCCTATTCCGGAATGTTGGCGCTTATGCCCCTGTACTTCAAGTCGCAACATTTATCCAACATTGCGGCGAGCCATTTGCTGACCATCATGCTGTTCGCGGGTGCGATGGGCGGTCTTCTGGGGGGATTCATCTCCGATTATTACGGGCGCAAGCAACTGGTGGTCGGATCGTTGCTGATGTCCACGCCGCTGTTTTTTGTGTTCTTCTACACGCAAGGCGCCTGGAGCATGCTGTTTCTGGCCTTGGCGGGAGCGGCGCTGTTGTCCAGCTTTTCCGTGACCGTGGTGGCTGCGCAGGAAGCGATTCCGGACAATAAAGCCCTAGCGGCGGGGTTGACCATGGGCTTCGCCGGCGGAATCGGCGGGCTGGCCGTGATCCTGATCGGCCGGATCGGTGACCGCTGGGGGTTGGAGTCGGCGATCTTCACGCTGTTCGTGCTGCCGTTGGCGGCCGGCTTGGTGGCGCTATTGATGAAAAACCGCCCGGCGGCCCGGTTGCAACGTAAAGGATAAAAATATATCATATCATGGTCGGGATCATCTATTTGATGAAGGAACTGAATTTCCGAAACCAGAATTCGGCCGTCGAGTATGAAATAATGATCGCGAAGGCATGAGAAGGAGTGTCAAAAATTAATCCCCACATTGTAATTATGACGGATCAGACAGGGCAGATTCGCTTTTTCAATGAAGCCGCCCAAAAGATCACCGGATATTCTGCCGAAGAAGTAATGGGAAAAGACGCCATCGCCCTGTTATCGCCGCCGGATTGTCAAGCGGCCGCGCGGTCGTTTGTTCGGGATTGCCTGGAATCGGTTTCGGCAACCAGGAATGAACACCCTGTCATGACGAAAGTGGGGGAACGGCGCCTCGTGTCCTGGCAGTATTGCCCCCTGGACGGCGAATTTGGCTGCCAAGGAACGCTTTGGATCGGGATGGATGCGGCGGAACGGGTGTGGGCCGAAGAAATGTTGATCCGTCGGGAGACGTTTATTCAACATGTGATTGATGGACTGAATTATCCGTTTTTCCTCGTGGACCGGCAATATTGCTACCTGGTATACAACGAAGCGCATCGCCAGTTGATGAAATCCTTGTTTGACGCTGATATCGAATTGGGCGGCAACCTTTTGTCCTATCACCCGGACCCAGTCAATCGGGCAAAGGCCAAGAAAAATATCGACCGTGCCCTTGCTGGCGAATCGGTCACGGTGGAAGCGATCGTCGGCGATGAGCAGTATCAGACCTGCTATGTTCTGATTGAGCACAATCCCATGCGCGACGCCGGCGGTTTGATCATCGGGGCCGCGATTGCGGCCCACGATATCAGTCGGCTGCGCAACGCGGAAGCGGAAGTCGCCCGGATGCAGTCGAGATATCAGAAACTGGTGGAAGAAGCCCCGGCGGTGATCATGGTCGTCAGCCCGACCGGTAAGATCGAATATATCAATTCTTTCGGTTCCCGTCTCTTTCAGTTTGCCCCGGCGGAGCTGCTGGGGCGATCGGTCGAGGAAACCATTCTGCCAGAGGTGGAGTCCACAGGGCGCAATCTGTGGTCGCTGTATCGCCGGATTTGGACCGGGTCGTTGCCGCAGCGGGAATGCATCAACGAAAATCTGACGCGACAGGGTCGGCGGTTATGGCTTGAATGGTCGATTCAGCCGGGAGTCTCCGTGATGACGACTGAAGAGGGCTGGCTGTGCATAGGCGTGGATGTGACGGAAAAACAGCGGTCCCTCGAGCTGGAACGGCACAGACTGGAACGCAACCGGCAAAACGAGATCATGCAGGACATCCTGTCCGGACGTCTCGCCGAAAAAAATGCGGCGGAGCCATTGCTCGCGCTGGGACTGGATTTGCGCAAGCCCTTGTTGTGCCTTGCCGTGCGGCGCGTTCCGCCGGACTGCCCGGATGAATACTCTTCACTGCGGCAGGAAACGGATCTGCTGCTGGATCGTTGCCGGATCGTGTCGGGCGGGATTGCCTGGGAGGCTGCCGATTGCATCGGTATCTTGGTTTCCGACGACGCCGAGCTGTTGCCGCAAACGGGGAGAACTGAATTCCAACAGGTGGAGGAGCTTTGGCGCAAACTGGAGCAATATGTGCTTCATGAGGTGAAAGCCGTCGGAGCGGCAATTGCCGCCTCAGACGGAGAATCCCGTGTGGCCCGGCTGTTTTCCCAAGCCCGGAGTGCGGTGTCGTTTGGCCCTTGCCTACATCCCGGCCGTCGGCTGTTTTTTTGGCAGGACTTGGGCTGGCTACGCCTGTTGGTTCAAAACGTGGAGTCACCGGATGCCCGTGAGTTTGTGGCGGAGCATTTGTCGGGAGTGCTTCGCTTGCCCGACACTGAAAAACGCGAGTTGTTCCTGTCCACTTTGCGTATGACAATGGATGGCCTATCGGCGGAGGAGATTGCGATAAAAATGAATGTTCATCGACAAACCGTCCGCTACCGCATGTCCGCTTTGACGCGATTGCTCGGGGTCGAAGGATTCGCGGGAGAGACTCGGATCAATGTCGCGCTGGCCTTGCGTTTGCATGATATTCAGAATATTCGGGGCGAAGCGTTGTAAAAACGGATAAAAATTTCGGCAAACTTGCCGCTATATTTAGAGGATTGTCCAAAGGAATTTCCGGCTGGTCCGGGAATTTTTTTTATGCAGGATTGATTAGAAAATATGAACAGAACGGCGAATGATGCCGGTATTTTTTTTGAATGGGAGCTTGTGCGTGCGGATAATTGACAGTGACCTTTTCTCACTCGCCCTGGAACAACTTCGCGATGTCGTTTGGGTCGTCGACCGTGAAGGCAGAATTGTAAGTGTCAACAAGGCAGCGGAATTAATCTACGGATATTCTCGGACGGAATTGACGGACATGCGGGTCCATGATTTGCGGCCGGCCGAGGCAGTTGCTTCGATTGAGGCGCAATTGAAAAAGGCCCAGGAAGAGGGTATTCTATTCCGAACCCGGCATCGTCGACGCTCGGGAGAGTCATTTCCAGTCGAGGTCAGTAGCCGCCGTTTGTACCATAACGAGCGGGAGTTGGTTGTCAGCGTCATTCGGGACATCAGTATACGAGACGCTTTGGAAGCGGAGCTGCAACGCGAACATCAAGAACTGTTGGCCGCGCACGAAGAACTGCTGGCGTCAGAGGAGGAGATCAGGCAGCAATTGGACGAACTGCTGCAAAAAGAGGAATTCGTACGCCGATTGGCCTATCACGATTCGCTCACGGGGCTGCCGAACCGGACCATGTTAATGGAATACTTGGACAAGGAACTGACAACGGTTCGCGCCGATGCCGCCGGCGGAGCTGTTTTTTTTGTTGACGTTGACGATCTGAAAACGGTCAATGACAATTTCGGCCATTCCTGCGGCGATAAAATCATCAGCCTGATCGGAGCCGATTTAGCCGACGAACTGGGTCCGGGTTCCCTGGTGGCGCGAATCGGCGGCGACGAATTTGTCGCGGTGATGCGGGGCGTCAGCGACCGCCGTACTGTCGAGCAGGCGGTGGCTCGACTCAAAGAACGGATTTGCCGGGATTATGACCTCGGCATGTGCATCATGAATATTTCCGCCAGCATCGGCATCGCCATGTACCCCGGCGATGCCCAAACGGCGGAGGAATTGTTGAAGAATGTCGATATGGCCTTGTATGAGGCAAAACGGGAAGGAAAATGCACCTGGCGTTTTTTTGACGCCAAGCTGCGAACGGCGGTATTTGAGAATATGGTCCTGAAACAGGGCTTGCGCGAAGCCGTTCAAAGGAAGGAATTACACTTGGTTTTCCAACCGCTGCTTGACTCGAGAAACGGTACTATTGCCGCGTTCGAGTCCCTGCTCCGCTGGAGTCATGGAGATTTCGGGCCGATTCCGCCCGGACGGTTCATCCCTTTGGCGGAAGAAAGCGGCGATATCCTGACGATCGGCGCATGGGTCTTTGAAGAGGCTTGCCGATTTGCCGCCAGATTACGCGACCTCGGTAGAGAAAGTATCCGGGTTAATGTCAACGTGTCGCCGCGCCAGCTGGCGGCCGACGATTTCACCGCCGGGTTGTTGCGCACCGTTGCGACGGCGGGAATCCAACCCGGGCAAATGGAGCTGGAAATCACCGAAACTGCCCTGATTTCGTCGATGGAGAAATGTGTCGCGAAATTGGCCGATTTGCGGAGCGCCGGATTTCACCTGGCCCTGGACGACTTCGGCAGCGGTTACAGTTCGCTGACTTACCTGAAAAGCCTGCCGGTGGAAACGGTCAAGCTCGATCAATCCTTTATCCGTGAAATCGCGGGCGACCCGGCGCAACAGAGGTTTGTCAGGTCCATTGTCCACATGGCTCATGGGCAGAATTTGCGGGTGACGGCGGAAGGCGTGGAGACGCCGGAACAGCTTGTTGCCCTGAAGGAATGCGATTGCGACTATATGCAGGGGTTTATTTTCAGCAGACCGGTGCCGGCCGATACTGCTATGGAACTGTTAGCGCAAGGTTTTCCCCAGTTAATGGTATCTGCAGCTGAAAACTGTGAAGATAAAGCATCATAACAGAAGCTACAAAGAAAGTAGGAGGAAAAATTGTGAATTTTTTAAAGGACGCCAAAATGGCCACCAAACTGGGGATCCTGGTTTTCATCGCGTTTATCGCCTTGGCGGCGATGGCGGGGATCGGCTACTATGAGCTGGAAGCAGCCAACAAGAACCTGAACGAGATGTATGCGGAGAACTTTGTGCCTAACGACAAGATTGCAGATTCTCTAGGAATTTCAAATGCCACCAACGGGTTTACACTGGAACTCATGCTGACAACCGACGCCAAAACAAAAGAAGAATTGAAGAAAAAGATAGACGATAATGGAATTATAGTCAGCAAGCATTTGGAAGAAATCGGGAAAATACCCATGGGCGCCAAAGGGAAGGAATTGCTGTCGAAAGTCAAAGAGTTGCGCCCCCCCTATCAAAAAGAGCGCAATGATGCGATCAGTCTGGCCATGCAAAACAAAAACGCCGAAGCCTATGCCCTATATACGACGAAAGTGATGCCGGCCGCTATCGCCTATTTTAAAGCTTTCGCGGGACTGTCCGACCATTATGGGACACGTGCAGAGAGCCTCGCAACGGCGACGAAAGACGCCGAGCGCAAGGCTATCATGGTCATGGCGGTGTTCTTTCTGGTGACGGTAATTCTGTTGATCGTCCTCGGCTGGCTGATTACCCGGGCCATCACCAAGCCGCTGCAGGTCATGGTTGCTTTCAGCCACGAGTTGGCAAAAGGGAATTTTGTGGAAACGGCACGCACCTTCCGTCAAAAGGACGAAGTGGGCCAATTAGCCGATGCCTTGGTGGATATGCGGACCAATGTCCGCAATGTGTTGAAACATGTTAATGAATCCGCCGAGCAGGTGGCGGCTTCCTCGGAAGAATTGACGGCCAGCGCCGAGCAGTCGTCCCAGGCGGTGAACCAGGTTGCCGCCGCGATCAGCGGTGTGGCGGAAGGCGCCACGAAACAACTGGCAGCCGCTACCGACACTTCCGCCGTCGTGGAGCAGATGTCCGCCGGCATTCAGCAGATTGCCGCCAATACCAATCAGGTGGCCACCCACTCCGCGCGGGCCGCCGACAAGGCCGGCGCCGGCGGCGAAGCGGTAGACAAGGCCGTCAACCAAATGGGTTCGATTGAAAGTTCGTCCCAGGTCGTTGCGGACGCAGTGAGCAAACTGAATGAAAAATCCAAGGAAATTGGCAATATTGTTTCCACGATATCCGGCATTGCCGGCCAGACCAATCTGTTGGCGCTGAACGCTGCCATTGAAGCGGCGCGGGCCGGCGAGCAGGGACGGGGCTTCGCCGTGGTGGCGGAAGAAGTGAGAAAACTGGCCGAAGGGTCGCAGGAGGCGGCCAAGCAGATTGCGGGAATTATCGGCGAGATTCAGGAAGATACCGGCAAAGCGGTCAGCGCCATGGAGAACGGCGCCCGGGAAGTGAAACTCGGCACGGAAATGGTGACTACCGCCGGCGGCGCTTTCAAGGAAATTGTGACCTTGATATTGCAAGTATCGGATCAGGTGCGGGAAATTTCGGCGGCCATTCAACAGATGGCCAGCGGCACCCAGCAGATCGTAACATCGGTCAAGGAGATCGACAGCCTGAGCAAATCCGCCGCCGGCGAGACCCAGACCGTGTCGGCCGCCACCGAGGAGCAGTCGGCATCCATGGAGGAAATCTCCTCATCGAGCCAGGCGCTGGCAAAACTGGCGCAGGATCTGCAAGCTGCCGTCAACAAGTTCCGGATTTGATGGAGTACATCGCGTATCTTTTTGTCTGACCGGGCTTCGGCCCGGTTTTTTTTGTCAGTAACCTTTGACAATCCACTGGCTGCTGTGATAGCGTAAAGCCACCGGCAACGGGAATGGGCAGGATAACGGGCAAGTGTGTCGAAGAAAGGGTAAATATAGTCTTTACTTGGGGGAGGGCAAGCAGGATGGAGCTTAATATGCTGGAACTGCAAAATACGTTGCAACGCTACGGAGTGATGATTAATTTTTCCGGTAGATTTACCCAGGCCATTATTGAGCAGTTGGGCGACGCCGTAAAAAAATATCTGGAAACGGAAGCCACCTCGCTAACCGACACTTACAACGTGTTTTCCGTTTTTATCGAGCAAACTCAGAACATCCGTAATTACGACGTGAAAAAAGCCGACTCCCCGTTCGGCGAGCGAATTGCCAACTCCGGCATTGTCGCCATCGGCAAAACCCCAACGGGGTATTTCGTATCATCGGGGAATATCGTGGACAACAGCGATATATCCGGTCTTACGACTTTACTGGAGGAGATCGTCGGTCTGGACAAAGCAGGTCTGAAAAAACGTTATAAAGAGCAGCTCAGAGAAGCTGTCCCCCCTGGCAGCACCGGCGCCGGACTTGGCTTTCTGGACATGGCGCGCCGCGCCAGCAGCCCGCCGACGTATTCCTTTACCGCGGTGGACGAGAATTTGTCATTTTTTACGTTGAAGGTTTCAATCTAGGAGGGCGGCTTCATGCGCGAATTATATATTGAGAAAACGAAATCCACCCCGGAAGTGCGGTTTGATCCGCAAAACAACAAACTGGTCATTGACGGCCAATCGTATCCGGAAAATGCTTTCAAGTTTTATGAGCCGATTTTTACCTGGCTGGAGGAGTACCTGCAGGATGTCCGCCAGGGCGTTGTCCTGGAATTCTATTATTACATGCCGTATATCAATACCAGCAGTTCCAAATGTATCATGATGCTGCTGGAAAAACTGGAAAACGCGCATAAACGCGGACAGGCGGTTTCGGTGCGCTGGTATTACGATGAGGAAAATGAGATGGCGTTGGAATGCGCGGAAGAATTCAAAGAGGATTTAACCTTGCCGTTTCAAATTTCGTCGTCGGCGGACCGCCCGTGAAAATGAATGGTCTGAACGACAGGGGACTCTTTTATGATCGGGGAACCATCAAAGTCGTGGCGTGGGCCTGTGTGATCATTGTCGTTTCCGTCGCCCTGACCGGTTTCATCAATTATGAGATCACGCGGAAGGCCGTGGTGGACAAGCTGAAGTCGCGGGATTTGCTGGTGGTGGTCGACTCGATCGCCGGCAAGATCGACGGTCGCGTCGCCCGGGCCAAGGAAACGGCTTCCATGCTGGCCCAAGATCCCGCCATTCTTCAATGGGTCAACGGCGCGGAACAGGACGAGCGTCTGGGCGGATACGCCAAGACCAGACTCCACGATATCGCCCGACATTATGATTACGCCAATTCGTTCATTGTCAGCGCTGTTACCAATCATTATTGGGCCGAAGGATTCCAGATGATCCAGGTCATGTCGCCGAGCGATCCAAATTCGCTCTGGTTTTTTGACGCCATGAAGTCCGGCAAGCCGCTGCAACTAAATTTGGACTATAATAGCGCCCGGCAGGACACCTTCGTTTTCCTGAACGCATTGATGGGCGATCCGGCGCAGCCGGTGGGCGTCGCCGGCGTGGGGCTGAGCCTCCGGGATATCAGCCGGGACTTCCAAAAATTCAAGTTCGGCGAAGACAGCCGTCTCTGGATGATCGATGCGGCCGGCAAGATATATTTATCCGATAATCTGAGCGACAATGGCAAGTATCTCGGCGAGCTGATCCCGCTGACGGTTGCTTCGCGGATCGTCAACGACCGAACCGTCTCAACGGCGTCATCCCATACTATCGAGTATACCGACGAGGCCGGCGAGACCGTTGATTTGGCCTATCAGTCGACTCAAACGACGGATTGGAAACTGGTCTTTCAGATTCCCCGCCGCGAAAGCGTCGGCCTGCTCGACAGCATTAAATGGAATACCCTGGTGGCCGGACTGGTGGCACTGATCGTCATGGTCTTTATTTTTTATTTTGTATCCCGCCGGATCGCCGATCCGCTGAAACGAGCCTTGCTGCTCGCCGACGAAATGGAGAGCCAAGTTCGGGAGCGCACGCGGGAACTGGCGGAAACCAACCGCAAAATCATGGACAGCATCGACTATGCGAAGCGGCTGCAGGAATCCATCCTGCCGACGAGGGCGGAGTTGGCCGCCGCGTTTCGGGATTATTTTATTCTCTGGCAACCCCGTGATGTGGTTGGCGGCGATTTCTACTGGCTACGCCGCTTGGATGCCGACCGGGTCTTGTTTGCCGTGGCGGATTGCACCGGACATGGCGTGCCGGGCGCACTGATGACGATGGCGGTGAATCTGGCCCTGCATCACATTGTGGATCAGAACCATACCGAACCGGCGGCGATTCTGGCGGAATTGAATCATCAGATCAAGGCCGCGCTGCACCGGAACGATTCCGGCGAAATGACCGATGACGGTCTGGATATCGGGATTTGCCGCATTGACCGGAACCGGCGGCTGATTTTTGCCGGGGCCAAGATTTCCCTGTACATCGGCCGCGAAGACGAGGTCACCCGGATCAAGGGCGACAACAAAAGCCTTGGTTATCGCCAATCCGCCGACACACTGACGTTTGACGTCCACGAGTGGGCGATTCGGCCCGGAGACCGGTTTTATATGACCACGGATGGCTATCTCGATCAAAACGGCGGCGAGAAGGACTTGCCGTTCGGCCGCAACCGACTGTCCGAAGTAATCGCCCGCCAAGACGGAATCAGCCTGACCGATCAGGAAACGGCATTTGCGGCGGCGTTGCGGGAATATATGCACGGTGAAGCGCAACGGGACGACATTACGATTGTAGGCTTCACAGTAAGTTAGAGACGGGAGCGATCGGTTCAATGGCGAAAGACCATTTGTTTGAAACGGAACAGACGATTCTGGAAGGGGCGCTGGCCGATCTGGCTGAGTCCGGTTACGCCGGAAACGAGCTTTTGCCTCGTTATGGGCTTTTGGCGACCCAGTACCAAAAATTGCTGACGGTGACCCGAAAAATCTTCCATATCAGCGACAGTCAGGGCTCAATGCTGCAGCGGCAGCAAAATGACATTCAGCTATTGTTGGACAACGCAAACCAGGGATTTTTGACGTTTGGCGCCGATTTGAAAGTTGATCGCCAGTACAGCGCCGCTTGCACGAAGATCTTCGGCGACAAGATCGCCGGCGTTTCCATCGTTCATCTGCTGGGCTGGGAAAATGAATCGCTGCAACTCACGCTGCAACAGAAACTGCGTCAGCTATTCGATGGTTCCGTCGGCGAAGCGCCGGCCAAGCTCACCCAGCTGCCGGCGGAATTTCAAATTGGTGATAAGACGATCGGCGTGGAAAGCAAGGTGATCGCTTCATCCACGGCCGACGGCGCGCCGTTCCTCGTCATGATGATTCTGACCGACATCACGGAAAAATTGCGGGCGATGGATCAAATTCAATTTCTGAACGATCATGACAAATTAACCGCTCTCCATAACCGCGACTACGTGGAGGCCAAGCTGCCCGGGCTGGAAAAACCAGGGCTGTTGCCGTTCAGCGTAATCATGGCTGATATGAACGGTCTCAAGTTGGTCAATGACGTGTTCGGACACCAGCAGGGAGATTCCTTTTTGTCGGCGATGTCCAACGCTTTGAAAACGGCTTGCCGTTCCCAGGATATTGTAGCCCGGTGGGGCGGCGATGAGTTCGTGGTTTTGATGCCGAATACCGATGCGAATGAATGCCGGCGGGTGTGCGCGGCTATCCAACAGGCCTGCGCCGAACGAACGGACCTGGCGATCCCGCTGAGTGCGGGAATCGGCGCTGAAACGCAGAATCTAGGAGTTCCCCGAATCATGGACATGCTGCGTACTGCCGAACACCGGATGTACAACGACAAGCTGATCCGCAGTCGGGCCATGCGCGCCGCCATCATCGCCCGATTAAAGAAACTGTTGGCGGAACGCGGCAGCGGCAGCGCCGGCCACCAGGAACGGGTAAAGAGACTGGCGCTGGCTTTCATCAGTTTTCTGGGCATCCCTTTCTCCGCTGCCGAACAAGGAATGTTACAACAGTTGACCCAACTGCACGACATTGGCATGACTGCCATTCCTGCCGAGATCATTTCCCTGCCCCGGTCGTTGACGGCCGCCGAATGGGAAGTTGTCAAAACGCACAGTGAAATCGGGTTCCGCATGGCGCAGTCCATTGGCGAACCCGTCCTCGCCGACACAATCCTGGCTCTTCACGAACGCTGGGACGGAACCGGTTATCCCTGCGGCCTGACGGCGGACGAGATTCCGTTTTGGGCGCGGCTGTTCGGCATCGTGGACGCTTATGACGCAATGACCCATGACCGCCCGTATAAAGCTGTTGTCGGCAAAAATGCCGCCCTGGCGGAAATCGCGGCGGGGCAGGGCACTCAATTCGATCCACAGCTGGCGAAAGCCTTCCTGGCATATATGGGCGACCAAAAGGAATAAATCATTTTATAATCGGTGAGCAGTCACTGCCCTTTGGCCATTTCTTCCGCCAGCTCGTTCAAATAGGTCCAGCGGTCCAATAACCGGTCCAACTCCTGGTTCAACTCCGTTTGCGAACGCACCAGCTTTTGCAGTGATTCGAAGTCGCTGCCGGCGGCGTCAATGGCCGCGCTTACTTCTTGCAACTGCTTTTCCACAGCGGCGATCACTGCATCGATCCGCTCGTATTCCCGCTGTTCCTTGAAGGTGAATTTGCGGGGACGTTTGGGTTCGGTTGAAGTTGTCGCCGGTTTGATTTCGCCAGTTCGCTGTCTCGGATTGACCGTCGCTTCTTGCGACGGTCTTTTTTCCAGATAGTCGGAGTAGCCGCCAGGATATTGCCGGATACCGCCGCGATCTTCAAAGACGAAGGTTTTCTCGGCGACCCGGTCCAGAAAATAACGGTCGTGGGACACCGCGATGACCGCTCCCGGAAAATCCTCCAGATAATCTTCCAATATGCTGAGCGTCTGAATATCCAGATCGTTCGTCGGTTCATCCAGCAGCAGGATATTGGGGGAACCCATCAATATCCGGAGCAAATACAGCCGTCGTTTTTCGCCACCGGACAATTTGGCGATGGGCGTCCACTGCAAAGCCGGCGGAAACAGGAACCGCTCCAGCATTTGGGAGGCACTGATTGTTTCGCCGTCCACGCTGACGATAAAATTGGCCTCTTCCTTGATATAGTCGATTACTCGCAGCGATTCAGCCATTTCGCCGTTTTCCTGGGAAAAGTAGCCGATTTTTACCGTCTGGCCGATCACCACCGTTCCCGAGTCGGCGTTCAGGCGGCCGGCGATCAGGTTCAGCAGCGTGGATTTGCCGCAGCCGTTCGGCCCGATGATGCCGACCCGGTCGTTTCGCAGTAAATGATAACTAAAATCCCGGATCAGGATTCGATCCCCGAAGGCTTTATGCAAGTGGTCCAGTTCGATGATCTTCCGGCCCAGCCGGGCGGCGCCGACTTCCATTTCCAGCTTGGCGTCCGGACGTTCGGCCGGTTGTTCGCTGAGCTTTTCGAACCGCTCGATCCGCGCCTTTTGTTTCGTGGAACGGGCTTGGGCGCCCCGCCGGATCCAGGCCAGCTCACTCCGGAGCAGGCTTTGCCGTTTGCGTTCCATGCTCTCCTGCAGTTCTTCCCGATTGGCCTTGCTTTCCAGAAAATCGGCATAGTTGCCGGAATACATGTACAGCCGGCCCTGATCAATTTCGATCATGCGGTTGGTGACCCGGTCCAGAAAATAACGGTCGTGCGTGACCATGAGCAGGGCGCCCCGGAATGACTGCAGGTACTGCTCCAGCCAGGCCACCATTTCGTTGTCGATATGATTGGTCGGCTCGTCCAGAATCAGCAGGTCGCAGGGGTTCACCAGCGCACCGGCCAGCGCGACCCTCTTTCGTTGTCCGCCGGAAAGCGAACGGATCGGTGCCGCGAAATCGGTAATGCCCAGTTTGGACAGGATGGTTTTCGCGTCGCTTTCCAGTTGCCAGGCGTTTTGGGCATCCATTTGCTGACTCAGGCGGATCAGTTGCTGTTGCCGCTGCGCATCGCCGGGATGCAGCTGGGTTTCGGCCAAAGCGGTTTCATATTCCTGGATCAGCCGCAGGACCGGTGAGTCACCGGCGAACACTTGCGCCAACACGGTGGAGTCCACGTCGAAATCGGGATTCTGCGGCAGATAGCCTATCCGTACGTTGCTGCCCCAGATGATTTTGCCGGCGTCGGCCGGCTCAATCCCGGCGACAACTTTTAAAAAAGTCGACTTGCCGGTGCCGTTGACGCCGATCAAGCCGATTTTTTGGCCCTCGTCCACGCCAAAGGATGCTTGTTCGAAGAGTACCCGTTCTCCGTAATTTTTCGCTAAATTTTCGATCGACAGTAAGTTCATCCGTTGCGTTATTCCTCTCTAGCCATCACTTGCACCGCACGTTTTCCCACGTCGGTTTGCCCCTAATCTTACACCAGATTTGGTCGCGTTGGAATAGCTTGTTTCTGTCGGGGGCAAATACTTATAATAGAAAGGTGCGTTCGTCCATGATTGCCTGGACAGGGAACGGATCTTTGAAAGAGGGAAAGGAATCGATGATGGAAACAATAATCGGCGTCAACAAGGCAATATTGCACATATTGGATTTCAACTCCAACCTGACGGTGTATTCCGCCAGTGAGCTGGAGCTGGGGAAGAGCAGTGTAGCTGAATTTTTGATGAAACACATCGAAAAGGCGTATTGCGACCCTGGCGCCAAACCGGCTTCTTTTAATCCGGACAGCCGGTTTCGGGAGCAGCTGGCGGCGTATCGGGGCGGCGAGCTGAGCTTCGTCGACTTTTCGGTGCAAGTCGCCACTTGGATGGTGGAAGCCATCGCGAGCTCGGACAAGCTAATTTCCGCTGATTTGCTGGTGTGCGACCTGACGGTGAATGGCGAGCCGGTCCTGGCGCTACTCAAATGCAACAACCGGTTCGGCTTCACCCACCAGGTGACCCAGGCCGAGGCAGGAATCTGCAACGAGATCATCAACCACTACGCGATTCTGCCCAACCCATCGCAGAAGATCGACGAATATGCTTTCGTCGGGAGTGACGATGCATCTATTCGGGTTGCCGACAAGAAAAGCTGCGTCGACGGCCGGGAAGTGTTCATCTTGTCGGATGTGGTCTTAAATTGTCAGGCCCAGGTTTCACCGAAAGAGACGATTGGCCGGGTGACCGCCATTGCCCGCAAGGTGGCGGAAAATCATGGCGAAAATCCGGCGATCGCCGTTTCCAAAGCCAAGACGTTTATCCTCGAAAATACGGAAGCATCGGAGGTTCTCGATCCGGTGGAACTGGGGCAGGAAGTGTTTGCCGCTTCGCCGATCATGCGGCAGGAATATCTGCAGGAAGTGGAACAGGCGGGAATCGCCGGGGCCGTAAAAATTGACCGGAATTTGGCGGTCAAAACCGGCCGGACGCAGAAGATCAAGACCGATACCGGCATCGAACTATCGATTCCCATCGATTACTTTCAAAACCAGGAGTATGTGGAATTCATCAATCAGCCCGATGGAACATTATCCATCGCCCTGAAGAATATCGGCAAGCTGCTGAGCAAGTGAGAAGCGGACGAAGGAAGAGCGATTATAAAGGTTGACACAAAAAGCAGCTGGGTGTATACTAACGACAAAGTTAACAAGAGGCAATGAGGCCGTTACAAGAATTCACACACTTGTAACGGTTTTTGTTTATGCAATGGCGCTTGCGTGTAGTGGACAGACACGACGAGCGTCTTTTTTTATAGATTGGACCGATAAATATTTTGGGAAAAGGAGATGGGTGAAATGACACCAGCTGTGTCGGCGATTCGGATCGACAGTGTTCCTTATGTGGAAATGCCGGAGGATGTTATTGAAGTTTGCGATGTGTACAAATCGTTTATACATCCATCGGGCGAAGTCATCGAGGTCCTTTCGGGGGTAAACTTGTCGGTGCAACGGCAAGAATTTCTCAGCATCATTGGGCCGAGCGGTTGCGGAAAAAGCACTATTTTTAACATTATCGCCGGTTTACTGGAGCCGGATTCCGGCAAAGTCATGGTACACGGGGAAGAAATCAATCGAACGACCGGTCATGTTGGCTATATGATGCAACGAGATTTGCTGTTGCCGTGGCGAAGCGTGCTGGATAATGTCAGCATCGGTCTGGAAATTCAAGGGATGTCAAAGAAGGAGCGATACGAGAAAGCGCGTGTCTATCTGGAGCGCTATGGACTACTTTCCTTTGCGCATTCCTATCCGACAATGCTATCGGGTGGCATGCGGCAGCGGGTGGCACTTATTCGGACGCTGGTGACCAACCCGGATATTATCATGTTGGATGAGCCCTTTTCCGCCTTGGATTATCAGACGCGACTGGTGCTGGAGGAAGAGATTTTGACGATCCTGAAGAACGAAAATAAAACTTGTGTTTTGATCACCCACGATATCGAAGAAGCGATTGCTCTATCAGACCGGGTTGCGGTGATGACAAAACGGCCGACATCTGTGAAACGGATGTATGATATACGTCTGGCGTCTCGTCATGGTTCGGTGATGAAGGCGCGTTCCGACCATCGGTTCAAGGAATATTTTGAATCCATCTGGCGCGATTTGGACATTCAGATAGGGGGGTGTCACTAATGGCTTCCCTTCCATCAAATATTTTTGTAGTTAAATCACAAAATCAAACCACAACAGCTCCAGCAAATGTCAGACGAAAAAAGCTTTTTAAACGATATTTTAATGCACAAGTACAGACTTGTTTCTGGCGTTTGGTCATTGTTGCCGTTGTGGTAATGCTGTGGGAAGCCGCAGTGAATCTGGGGACGGTAAACGCGTTCTTGATGGGGTCGCCCACCACAATCTATCAGGCGGCTTATGATATGACAATTAGCGGTCGTTTGGCGGCGGATATCGGTGCCACCGTATATGCCACTCTGATCGGCTTTTTAATCGGTAGTTTATTGGGATCGGCAATTGGCTTGATAATGTGGTATTTCAAGATCATCGCCCGGGTCATTGACCCGTTTGTGGTGGCGTTGAACGGTGTGCCCAAAATAGCTCTGGCGCCGATGATTATCATTTGGTTTGGTTCCGGAATTTTTTCTAAAATTGTTCTGGCCACGATTTCCACGATGGTTGTCGCTTTGTTGTCCGCTTATCAGGCGACACACCAGATCGATCCGACGCAGATTACCCTGATGAAGTCGTTTGGAGCAAAAAAGTCGCAGATTTTCAGCAAAATTATCGTTCCCGCCTCCTTGCCCTGGATCATATCCGCATTCCGGATCAATATCGGCCTGGCATTGATATCGGTGGTCGGCGGCGAATTCATTTCTTCGGATAAAGGGTTGGGGCACATGGTATTTGTCGAAGGAAACCTATTCAATTTGCCGGCTGTCTGGGTGGGCGTCTTGATGTTGATGGTCGTCGCCATGCTACTGTATGCCGGTGTGGGGTATATGGAAACCAGGTTGTTGCCATGGAATGAAAACACCGCCAAGGACGGCAAGGTCGCAGCGGCCTGATGGCAACTCGATGGTCTTGGTGCGAAATATGTGATGAAAGCAAAGGGGATTATGAAATGATGAAAAAAATGAACTGGCTGAGAATTTTTTCGTTGATGTTGGTATTATCCTTAGCGTTGGTCGGCTGCGGCAAGAAGGAAGCGACCGCGCCGGCAAGCCCGGCTAAACCGGCGGCTGCTGCGGGCGACCAAGTGTTGATTACGGAAGCGTTCCACTCCTTATTGTATTTGCCGCTCTACGTAGCCCGCGACAAAGGATTTTTTGAGAAGAACAACATTCAGGTTTCCGCTATCCGTGCCGCCGGCAGTGGCCCGACGGCACTGGCGTCCGTTCTTTCAGGCGAAGCGCAGTTTTCTGTTCATGGGCCGGAGCATGTGGCCTTTGCCAAAGCCAAGGGTGGAGAAACCCGCGCACTGAGCGCCGTAGCCAACAGCGCTCCAGTATGGGTGCTGGCCAAGAAAGGTGTGACTATCAAGTCGCCGCAAGATTTCAAAGGGAAGAAAATCGTGGTCGGTTTGGCACCTACTACCTCGAATACCCTGTTCCGCAAGTTGCTCATTGATAATAAAATTGATGCCAAAACAGACCTGACAATCACCGAAGTGCAGAATGGATCGGAGCTGGGGCCGGTACTGGCCAATCAGGCGGATGTCGCCATCGTCTATGAACCGCAGGCTGATCAGGGTGTCGCACAAGGCCTGGAGGTCGTTTATGATTTTACCAAGATTTACCCGGATTTTGCTTTTTCAACAACGAATGCTTCATTGAAACTCATAAAAGAAAAACCAGAACTTGTGACAAGGTTCGTCAAAGCTATGGAAGAGTCTTTGGCCTATATTCACGCCAACCCTGCAGAAGCACAGGCGGTCGCCCGCAAAGAATTTCCCAACATGGCGCCTGATGTCGTGAACAAAGCCGTAAAACGTATGATCGACAGCAACGTATACCTGCCTAAAGGATTGGTCACGGAATCGGCCTACAAAAGTGCAATTGAGGTACAGAAGTTCATCGGTAACTTAAAAGCGGATATTCCGTATGGTGATATCGTGGACCCGAGTTTTACGAAAAAATAAAAGTTTTGGAAAGAAGATGCTGGAAGTGTCAAATGGTGAGAAAATCGAAATGAAATCCGCCGGCCGGGTCGAATTGGGCGTGTTGCCCAATTCACCGGTCAGCGATGGAGCGTGGGAAAAGTATGCTTATGAAATCCGGTCGATCCGCGCCTACCCCATGCCCCGGGAAGTAGAACCGCAGCTATGCCGGGGCAAGCAGGTTTGCCGATGAATGCCATCAATATAGAATCATTGACGCTGAAATCGGCGTCAGACCTGATTCGTTCGCGAGCTTTGTCACCGGTCGAACTTGTCCAAGCCTGTTTGGACAGAATCGAGGCTGTCGATGGGCAGGTCAAGGCCTGGGTCGTCGTTTTAGCGGAACAGGCGATGGCACAAGCCAAACAAGCTGAACAAGAAATCCGGAGCGGCCATTATCGGGGACCGTTACATGGCATTCCTTATGGGGCGAAAGATATCATTCATGTTGCCGGAGTTCCCACAACTGGCGGGTCCCAGGTCGAACCGGAGTATGTACCGGCGAAAAATGCGGCCATTATCGACAACTTGACAGCAGCGGGGGCAATTTTTCTGGGGAAAACCACCACCACGGAGTTCGCTTTTCTCGGCGGCGAACCGGCGACGCGCAATCCCTGGAACTTGGAGCATACGCCGGGAGGGTCGAGTTCCGGATCAGCTGCGGCAGTGGCTGCCTCCATGGCGTTGTTTGCGCTGGGAACACAGACCATCGGTTCCTTGCTTCGACCGGCGTCATTCAATGGATTGACCTGCATAAAATCCACCTACGGACTTGTAAGCCGACGGGGAGTAATACCGGCCAGTTGGAGTCTAGACCATCTGGGAGCCTTTACCCATACCGTCGAGGACACGGCCATCGTTTTGTCAGCAATTGCCGGACATGATCCGCAGGATCCGGGATCGCTGACGACTAAAATTCCTGACTATGCCGATACGCTGACGATATCCCTGACAGGAAAGATAATTGGGCTGCCAACATCTTTCTTTCGGGCGGATGATACGGCCATTACGTATTGTGTCGAGCGTGCGGTCAAGGTCATGGAAACGTTGGGAATGCATGTTCGGCCCGTTGCAATGCCGGATTGCCTGCCGGAGGCAGTCGCTTCTCTCCCAATCGTGATGCGCGCGGAAGCGGCCGCCTACCATCAGACGCAGTATGCACAAACCCCGGAAAGATTCGGCCCGTATATCCGAGAGCAGATTGCGCTGGGCCGACAAACATTGGCGGTGGATTATCTGCAAGCACAACGGATTCGGACTGTTTTTCGCAACGAATTGCTGAAAGTGTTTGCGGATGTGGATCTGTTGCTGACACCATCCACTCTTACCGTTGCCCCGAAAGGCTATCAGACGGGAAATCCCATCTTCAACGGACCTTTTACCAATGCCGGCTTGCCAGCGATGACCATCCCCGTCGGTTTTGAAGCCGCGACGGGGTTGCCGGTCGGGATGCAGCTGGTGGGGCCCCTGTTGGCGGAATCGCTGCTACTGGCAGCCGGATCAGAGTATCAGCGAATTACAAACTGGCACGAGCAACGACCAAAATTTCGGGGTTGAATTTATGCCCGACAATCATAAAAGATGCCCAGAATATATATATAACACCTTTGGTGTAAGAGAAAAGAGGCTTGCGATCGCACGATTGCAAGCCTCTGCTGTAATGGCGCTGTCTTGGACAGGAAAAAGAATGGGTGGTGCCGAAAAAAAGATACACAGGGACGACAGAGAAAGGGGTTTGGGTTATGTTCAGGGAAATGCGCAGAAAAGACCGGGCGTTGACGCCGGCGGAGGCGGCAAAGGTTCTGGCGGAGGGAACGTATGGAGTTCTATCGCTGAACGGACAGAATGAAAATGACTATGCCTACGGAGTTCCCGTCGGTTATGCGGTGGACGGAAGCCGCATCTACATTCACTGCGCGCCGACCGGCGAAAAAATCGACCGGGTTCACGGCAACAACCGGGTGTCCTTTTGCGTAGTCGGGGCGGTGGACGTGCTGGCGGATAAATTTGCGACCAACTATGCCAGTGTAATCGCTTTCGGTCAGGCCGCCGAGGTCGACGACGTCGACGAAAAAAGGAAGGCGCTGTTGGCCTTCCTGGATAAATACTCGACTGATTTCAAGGAATCGGGAACACGGTATATCGAGAATGCCGGCCCGCAAACCAAAGTGCTGCGGATCAATGTGGAGCACGTGACCGGCAAGGCTCGTCAAGGCTGAACCTTACACAATATCCGCCATCATGACGACGATGGCGCCGGCCGCCTGCATGGCCGACCAGGCCCGGTCGCAATCGCCGGGGGTGAGTTCCACGCCGAGGCAGGCATCTTGCAGGACAAAGGTGGTAAAGCCGAGGTTCAGGGCACCGAGCACGGTATTTTTCACGCAATAGTCGGTTGCCAGCCCGCCGACCATGACCCGCCGGATTCCCCGTTCCTGCAGCAGCTGCAGCAGATGGGTTCCCTGAAAGCCCGAATAGGCGTCGAACTCGCGGCTGGTTCCTTTGGAGATGATGTATTTGTTGTCGCCTGGAATGACGAGATCCTGCGAAAAAGCGGCTCCAGGGGAATCGACCACGCAGTGGGGCGGCCAGACGCCGCCGTGTCCCCGAAATGACAGATGATTGCCGGGATGCCAGTCCCGGGTGAGAAACACTGGGTTTCCCGCCTCGGCAAACCGCCGGATGTAAGCATTGACCGGCGGAATGACCTTCTCGCCGTTCGCGATGCCCAAAGCGCCGCCTGGCAGGAAGTCGAGCTGCACATCGGCGATAATCAGGGCGTCGGCTGGGGTCAGTTGAATTTTCATCGGATTCGCCTCCTATTGGATGATAACGGGATAGTCGGCCCTGCCCAGTTGCCGCAGCGCCGGCGGCAGCCGTTCCAGATCCTGCCGGCAGGTCTGGCGGATTTGTTCAGTTTTTGGCAGCGGAGCGGTGAGCTCGCCTCGGTCCATGATCAGTTGGACCAGCGGCTCGCCGCTTTTTTCTTCGCCGATGCGCACCGTATCGTCGTGATCCATGACCCCGTCGTGATAGAATCGCAGTACCTGTCGTTTATAGGGGAAGGTGACCTTGCCGGGGCTGGTCTTGATTTTGGGCTGGCCTTTGTACTCCGTCAGTTTATAGGCCATGTCCAGATACGGAGCGTCGGACGAGGTGATGAAATGCGTGCCCACGCCGAAGGCGTCGATGGGGAGTCCCGCTGCCAGCCAGGCGTCGATCGAATATTCGTCAACGCCGCTGCTTACGAAGATCTGGACCTGCTGCAGACCGGCCTGATCCAGAATTTTTCGGACGGCCAGCGCCTGCGGGGGGATATCGCCGCTGTCCAGCCTGACGCCTTGGACCGGCAGGCCGGCTTGGGCCAGGCGGGCGACGGTCTTGGCGCACTTCAGGGTGTCGTAGGTGTCGATGAGCAGCATGGTGTTTCGCGGGAAGGTTTCGGCGAATGCCCGGAACGCTTCGGCCTCGCTGTCAAAAACCATCACAAAGGAATGGGCCATCGTGCCATACACCGGCATGGCGAACCGGCGTCCCGCCTCCACGTCCGAGGTGCCGTCGAAGCCGGCGATGTAGGCGGCACGGGCGGCGAAGATGCCGGCGGTCGGCATGTGGGAACGGCGCAACCCAAAGTCGACCAGCGTTTTACCCCGGCTGGCCAGGACGGTCCGGGCGGCCTTGGCGGCGATCAGGGTCTGGAAATGGATACAGTTGATCACGATGGTTTCCAGAATCTGCACTTCAGGCAGGGACCCTTCCACTTGAATGATCGGCTCATTCTGGAAGACGACGCGGCCTTCGGGGATGGCGTACAGTTTGCCGCGAAAGCGGTAGTTGGCCAGATAGTCGAGAAAATCCGGGCTGAATTTGTTCAGGCTGCGCAGGTATTCGAGGTCGACGGGAAAGAACTGGAATGCTTTCAGATAGTCCACCAGTGTGGCCAATCCGCAGGATATGAGAAAGTTTCGCTCCGGCGGCAATCGCCGCGCAAACAGACTGAATACGGCGTTGCCGGTTTTGCGGTGCTCCAGGTAGCTTTGCGCCATTGTCAATTCGTAGAGATCCGTGAACAAGGCGATGCCCATTGTTCTCCCTCCTCTGCGCATTATGACGGTTGCGGCGAAAGGACTGATCCCGGATACAAGGTGTGGCTAATCCTATTATATCAAATGACGGAATATTCAGGGATGACTACAACGGAAAAACGACAGCGTGATGCGGGCAGGAAAGTTTTTTCTCCGCCCCGAATACTTCTGTGAGGTGGTTTACGGTGGACTCGGCTTTCGAGCGTCTGAAACAAATGTCATTATATGAAATCATGCCGGTGTTTTTTATGGTATTGAACCCTGACGGTACGGTCGTTCACATGAATGCGACCATACTGAAAGTGTTGGGATACGATTTGGCGGAAGTTCGCGGCAAGGATGTCGTCGAAGTGTTGTCGATTACGGACGAGTACGACAGAGTCCGGAATGTACATGAACAGATGCGCACTCAGACCGGAATGGTGATGGGTGAAGAAACCATGCGAACGAAAACTGGCGAGCTTCTTCGCGTGGAGTGGCGTGGAATTGGGTTGTTCGATGACAATGGCCAGGTGGAATTTCTGCTGGGGATTGGTACGGATGTTACCGAGCATCGCCGGATGGAGGAGGAAATAGCCCGGCGCAAACAGGAAACGGACCTTATAGCGAACACCATGCAAAGCATTTTTGATAGCACGCCGGATTATATCTGGGCCGTGGACCGGGAATATAAATTAATGTTTTTCAACAAGGCATCCATGACCATATGCTGAAAGAGTATGGCGCACATATCGCCAGCGGGACTTTCGGTTCGGACGATGCTTGGGATTTGCAGTTCTGGTGGCCTCTCTATCAACAGGTATTTCAGCAAGGGTCAATAAAGTTTGAACACGAAACATCAAGGGGGAGTCGGCTGCTGGAGGTGAGTCTGAATCCGATCCATCAGTCGGGGGAAGTCGTGGGAGTAGGCGGCTACTGCCGGGATGTAACGGAACGCATTCAAACGGCGCAGAAGTTGCTGGAAGCCAAGGAGTCGCTGGAAAAACTTAACGCCGGCCTCGAAGATATAGTTAAGGAACGCACGCAGGAGCTTCAGGAAACGAATGCGGTACTGGAAGAGGAAATCGCCGAGCGCACCCGGGTCGAACAGGAACTGATTCTGGCCAAGGCCGAGGCGGAACGGGCCAACCGGGCCAAAAGCTCTTTTTTGGCCAATATGTCGCATGAGATTCGGACGCCGATGAATTCCATCCTGGGATTTTCCGAATTGCTTTTGCGGGACAATTCGCTCTCGGCGCAGCAACGGCAGTATTTGGACAACATCAACCGTTCCGGAGAACATCTGTTGGCCTTGATCAACGATATCCTCGATTTATCCAAAATCGAAGCGGGGCAGTCCGTACAGAATTCGGACCGGTTTGAACTGATTCCCTTTGTTCATGAATTGGAGCGGATGTTCCGCTTGCGAATGGAAGCAAAGGGGCTTCAGTTTAGCGTTGAGGTTTCCTTGTCGTTGCCGGTGACCATCGTCACCGACAAGGGAAAGTTACGCCAGATTTTGATCAACCTGCTCGGCAATGCCCTGAAATTTACGAAGTCAGGACAAATTTCCCTGCAAGTGGGCGCTCAGCCGGAAGAAAACGGTCAATGGCGATTGCAATGTAAAGTTGCCGATACGGGCGTGGGAATTGCGCCGGAGGAACTGCCCTGGATTTTTCATGCGTTCGAGCAGGCGCAACCAGGCAGAGAAAATGGCGGCACCGGTCTGGGCTTGACGATTACACAGAACTATGTCCGTCTGTTGGGGGGAGAGATCGCGGTTCAAAGCGAAGTGGGATCCGGCAGCGTATTTTCCTTCTGGATCCAGGTTGCCGAAGCCTCTGCCACGGGTGAGCGTTCGGAACTTTCTGTTCCAAGCATCGTTCGCATTCCGTCAGGGATTCCTGCTCCCCGGGTTCTGATTGTGGACGATGATCGGCTGAATCGGCAGCTGTTGGTGCATTTGCTGGAATCCATCGGTTTTTCTACCCGTGAGGCCGGCAATGGCCAGGAAGGTTTTGCGGCCTTTCAGGAGTGGCATCCCGACTTGATTCTGATGGATCTGCGGATGCCGATGCTGGACGGCTGTGAGGCGATCCGCCGGATTCGCGCCAGTGAGGGCGGCGACCGGGTTCCGATCATTGCCATGACAGCCAGTGTTCTGGATGAGTCCCGACGGGATGCCGCACAGTATGGTGCGGACGAATTGCTTTTGAAACCGTTTCGGGCGGAAACCCTGCTGCAGCTGATCCGGTCGCGTTTGAATCTCGCCTATGAGTATTCCCGCCCGACGATTGCGGAAGCCGTTCCCTACACACTGAACCAGGATCAGTTGCGGCGGCTGTCGACGGATTTTACGCAGGAATTGTGTAATGCCGCTTTGGATGGGGATTACTTTCTCATGCTGGAGTTGACCCGAAAATTGGAAAGTGTGGACATGGCGGCGGCAACCGTTCTGCGCGGCATGGTCCAACGCTTCGAATTTCAGCGTCTGATCGATTTGCTGGGTGGAAAGGAAACACTATGAGTACGGGCGAGATACCGGATCTGCTTACCGGCGCACTGATCCTGATTGTGGACGATGAACCGGCGAACTTGCAGCTTTTGGCCGACTTGCTGAAACGGCGTGGCCACGCCGTCCGGGTTGCGCCAAGCGGCCAGTTGGCGTTGAACTACATTAGCCGGCAAAAACCCGATTTGATCCTGCTGGATCTCAACATGCCGGGAATGGATGGCTATGAGGTATGCCGACGCCTGAAGGATAATCCGGACTGGACGATGATTCCGGTGATTTTCATTAGCGCTTCCGATGAAGAACAAAATATCGTTCAGTCGTTTGTCGCCGGTGGGGTCGACTATGTGACGAAACCTTTTCACAGCGCCGAGGTCGAGGCGCGAGTCGAGACCCATCTGAAACTGTATCGTTATCAGCAGCACTTGGAAGCGTTGGTTCAGGAAAAGGTCCGCGAAGCGGCGACCGCGATCGAACGGGCGGCGGCGGTGCAACGAGTCGGGATGATGGGAGTGATTTCGACCGGGATCGCCCATGAAATCAATCAGCCGCTCAATGCGTTGAAGATGCGCGCCGACAGTCTTTTGTACTGGGAAAACCAGCGAAATTTGCCGCCAGTGCAAGAAATTATGCAGGATGTGCGCGCCATTTCGCAATGCGCTGGTCAGATCAGCGAGATCATCCAGCATATGCGATCTTTGGCCCGGGATCAGAAACCGGACCGGTCGGCGGTGTGCGAAGTCGTTGCGACAACCCGGAATATCCTGCAACTGGTGGAATATCGTCTGGCCCGGCAGCATATTGTGGCCCAATTGGAGATCCGAAATCCGCCGTCCCAAGTGATGATGGCGACAGTCCATTTGGAGCAGATATTGATCAACCTGCTGATCAATGCCTACGAGGCGTTGGGGCGGATTGACCGGCCGTGCAAACAGATAAAGATTCGTCTGTCAGCCGCCGGTTCGGATTTACTGCTGGAAGTGGCCGACAATGGGCCGGGTATCAGGCCAGCGGACCGGGAGAAAATCTTCGAGCCCTTTCACACGACCGGTCTGACCGAAAATAATACCGGTCTCGGGCTGCCGATCATCAAGTCCATGATCGAATTGTATGACGGGAAAATCTGGTTGGCAGATGATGCGGCGGAAGGCGCTCGTTTCCTCGTTCAAATTCCGGCGGTCGAATCAGCCGGACCGAGGGAGGATAAAGGACATTGAACATTTTGCTGGTTGATGATCACTCCGAAACTTGCGAAACCTTGGCGCGTTTTCTGACACGTTTGGGCTATGCTGTCAAGGTAACGAGCAATGGTAGTGAAGCCTTGCAGGAATATGCCAGGGACGATTTTCCGTTGGTGATTTCCGATATCCGGATGCCCGGATTGTCGGGTATTGAGTTGTTGCAGGCGATAAAGCACTTGCCGGCAGGGCAAAATACCGACGTGGTTCTGATGACCGGCCATGGCGGATTGGATACGGCAATTCAGGCCATGCGGTCAGGGGCTTATGATTATTTGCTGAAACCGGTCAATATCGAGGAATTGGCGCTGGTGGCAGAACGGGTCGCGGAACATCAGAAATTGCGGCGGGAAAACTGCTATCTGCGCGAACATTTGGCGGACGAAGTCCAGGAAGCTACGGCGGCGACCCGGGACGAGATACAGCGACTGCGGACCGCCGTCCGCAGCGAAGCCGGGTTGGCGCAGTTTGGCGTTTTTTCGCCGCAAATGCGGCAAGTCACGCAGCGCTGTCTCCAATACCACCGGGATCGCTCCCTGCCGGTGCTGATCCAGGGCGAAACCGGCACTGGCAAGGAACTGCTGGCGCGATTGATTCATTATGGAGAAGACGCTGCCATGGCCGGTCCGTTCGTCGATGTCAACTGCGCGGCGCTGACGCCGTCGCTGTTTGAAAGCGAACTGTTCGGCTATGCGGCCGGAAGTTTCACCGGCGGACTCGCCAAGGGGCGCAAGGGGAAATTGGATGCGGCGATGGGCGGAACCTTGTTTTTGGATGAAATCGGCGATATGCCCCCGGAATTGCAGGCAAAATTGCTGCGAGTCATTCAGGAACGCGAATTTTACCGGGTCGGCGGACTGGAGAAAATTCCGGCCGATGTGCGATTCATTTGCGCCACGCATGTGGATCTGCAACAACGGGTCCAAACCGGTCAGTTCCGGGAGGATCTGCTGTTCCGCCTGCGGGTCGGCACGGTCGTGGCGCCGCCGCTCCGGGAACGGCCGGAAGAAATATTGCCGTTGGCGAAAATGTTTTTGGCCGAATTTGCCAAGCAGAAAAAGAAACATTTCACCAGCATTAGCCGGGAAGTCGCGGATTGTCTGATGAAGCACAACTGGCCGGGGAATGTCCGGGAACTGCGGAATGTGATTGAGGCGGCGGTGGTTTTATTTGATGATGAAATCCTGCGCGGGGAACATTTGGTACTGCTGGAACCGCAACCCCGGAGGAAACCATCCGGCGAACAGTCAACCGTTTCAGCGCAAACGGAGAGCCCGCAATCGGACTCGGGTTTTGTGGCGCAGGCCGGCGCGGCCCGGGTTGAACTTCCGGATAACGCATTTCAGTTGGAAAAATTGCACTATGAAATTTTGCGCAAGGCGGTAAAGCGTTTCGACGGGAATGTGACCCGCGCAGCCCAATATCTGGGGATTTCTCCCCGCACTCTGTCCTATCGCCTGAAAGCGATGGGGAAAGAATTCGGATTGGACGATGAAAAAACCTAATTGCGACGAAAAGCAGCTAATCTGACGATATGGATACACCCCACCAAATGGTCGACCAAATGGTCGGCCATTTTTATTTCATCCTTCTTGGCAGCAATCATTATCCCGGAAAAATTTATGCGCTGTACCCTTGTGGTTGCTTTGCTTTCAGGCTCTCCCCGAATTTCACTCCCGGCGCCGTTTTATTTGGCATGGCACTTGCAATTGGTCATAGCGATTGGCAAAAGCCATTTTCAAAGGATGGCGTCGATGCCGAATAAGGAGGAGGAGAGTAATATGGAGTTTCTGAACAACACGAAGGTGGGGAAAAAACTCGCGATCCTGATTGCAGTGGCGTTTATCGCCTTGGCGGCCATGGCAGTGCTTGGCTATTATGAGCTGGAAAAGGCCAACCACAGTCTGGACATCATGTATGCGGAGCGACTGGTGCCGGTCGCACTAATGAATGACAACCGAAATCAGATACGGGCTGCAAGTGCCGATATTCTGGAACTGATGCTGACAACGGATGCCCAAAAAAATGAGAAATTGAAAAAGGAAATTGACAAACGAGGGGAAATCGCCAATAAAAACTTTGGAATCATTGAAAAATTACCCATGGATGTTAAAGCCAAAGAATTGATGGGCAAAGTCAAGGATTCGCAAAAGGCTTATCAGAATGCCCGCGCCGAGGTCATCAATCTTTCCATGCAAAATAAAAATGGCGAAGCCTATGCGCAATATGTGCGGATTGTGGAACCGTTGATGGACACTTATGCGGATAATGTGCGTGATCTCGCCAACCACTATGATTCATTGGCAAAAAAACTGGACGCTGAAACCAATGCGGACCAGCAGAAAGCCACAATCCTCATGAGCATATTTTTCGTAGTGACGGCCGCATTGCTTGCCGCCATCGGCTGGACCATTGCCCGGTCGATCACCAGGCCGTTGCAAGTCATTGTCGCAGCTTGCAATGATATGTCCGCAGGCATCTTTCTAGACAAAGCCCAAACGATTCACCGGAAAGACGAAATCGGTCAGTTGTCCGATGCCCTGGTGAATATGCGGCGGAGTGTGAATCATGTCATAAAGCAGGTCCATGAGTCGGCCGAACAAGTCGCGGCCTCTTCGGAAGAACTGACTGCCAGCGCCGAACAGTCCTCCCAGGCGGTAAACCAAGTGGCCGCCGCGATCAGCGGCGTGGCGGAAGGCGCGGGAAAGACGCTAACAGCCGCCGGCGAAACTTCGGCGATCGTCGAGCAAATGTCGGCCGGCATCCAGCAAATCGCCGCCAATACCAACCAGGTGGCGACGCATTCGGCGCAGGCCGCGGACAAGGCCCAAGAAGGGGATATCTCCGTCAACAAGGCGGTCAGCCAGATGGTCAGCATTGAGCAGACTGTGAATCATTCCGCCAAGGTTGTCGCCAAGTTGGGCGAACGCTCCAAGGAAATCGGCCAGATCGTCAACACGATTTCCGGCATTGCCGGCCAGACCAATCTGCTGGCCCTCAACGCCGCCATCGAAGCGGCCCGGGCCGGTGAACAGGGCCGGGGATTTGCCGTAGTGGCCGAAGAAGTCCGGAAATTGGCGGAGCAGTCGCAAGACGCGGCCAAACAGATCGCCAATCTGATCGGCGAAATCCAGGGCGACACCGATAAAGCCGTGGTCGCCATGGATGAAGGAACTCGGGAAGTCAAGGTCGGCAGTGAAGTGGTGACCGCCGCCGGACAGGCATTCAAGGAAATTACCGGACTGATCCTGCAAGTGTCGGACCAGGTGCGGGAAATTTCCGCCGCCATTCAGCAGATGGCCAGCGGGACCCAGCAGATTGTGTCGTCGGTGAAGGAAATCGACAGCCTGAGCAAAACCGCCGCCGGTGAAACGCAGACCGTGTCGGCCGCCACGGAAGAACAGTCGGCATCAATCGAAGAAATCGCTTCTTCAAGCCAAGCGCTGGCGAAACTGGCGCAGGATCTGCAAGCCGCCGTTAACAAATTCCGGATTTGACCCGGATTTTTCAGGGGAGGGTAGCACATGCTTAATGCAACCAGGACACCGACAGTAAAAAAGGCTGAAATCCTGGTAGTGGACGATGAACCGGCGAATTTGCAACTGCTGGCCGGGATTTTGAATTCTTATGGACATAAGGTGCGAATTGCCGCCACTGGCGAAATGGCGCTGCGCAGCATGTGCTTTACTCCTCCTGAATTGGTCCTTTTGGACGTATGTTTGCCGGACCTGGATGGCTATGAAGTATGCCGCCGGATAAAAGCCAATTCTTTATATACGCATATTCCGGTTTTATTCGTCACGGCGTTGTCCGCACTGGAGGAAAAAGTAAAAGCTTTTGACAGCGGCGCCATCGATTACATCACCAAACCTTTTCACATTCCAGAGATTTTGGCTCGGATTACGGCTCATCTAAAAATGAGCCGCCACCAAAGCAAATTGAATGAACAACAATGTCACCAGAATATTATGTTGCAACGGCAGGCGGATCAATTGTCGCGGGCCCAGGGAGCGATCGTTTTTGCCATGGCTCAATTGGCGGAAGCGCGTGATCCTGATATTCATGAGCATTTGGAACGAGTTCGCAGTCTATGCAAATTGCTGGCGCAAGGCTTGCGGGATCGTGACGTCGCCAATGAATCTGTGCCGGAATACTTTATCGACCACTTACATCAAATCAGTGCATTGCACGATATCGGCAAGACCTATATTCCGGACAAAGTGCTGCTTAAGCCCGCTAAATTAACGGACGAGGAAAAGAGTATTGTCAGAGGGCACGTCACCTTTGGAGCACAGATACTCGAAAGAATCTGCAGCGTCTATCCAACTGAAATCTTGAAAATGGCGATTGATGTCGCTAAATTTCATCATGAAAAATGGGACGGGAGCGGCTATCCCGAGGGGCTGGCTGAAAAAAACATCCCCTTATCGGCCCGAATCATGGGGATCGTGGATGTGTACGATGCGATCCGTTCCCGGCGTTGCTACAAAGAGGCGTTGCCGCACGAGGTAGCCATGGCGGCGGTCATTGCCGGACGGGGAAGCGATTTTGATCCGGAGTTGGTGGACATATTTGTGCAGCTGGCAGAAAAAATATGTGAAATATATGGGGAAAGTTAACATATTATCAAGTCGGTATAATAAAGATCAAAGGAAATTATAAATAATTAGCAGAATATTCGTAATTGGGGGCAGGAAAATAAAATTTGTCGCAGAATAATTAAAAGTACACTCGAAAAATAAGTAAGTCTCGTCCGAGAGGAGGGGAGTCAAGCAAGAGAGCAAAATATGTCGGCGGAAGTGCATGAACTGTTGCGGGAACAGGAAGCGCTGGCGGCCGAGAAAATCATTTTTGACGATTTGTTTGAAAATGCCCCGGTCGGCTACGTCGTCCTCGGCTCGGACGGGCAGATTCGACAGTTGAATCCAGCCGGTTCCATCCTGCTTGGGGAGGAAAATCACCGGCTTTGCGGTCTGTGGTTTGACGGCTTTGTTTCCGAGCCGGATCGTTCAGAATACAATGCGTTTCTGCAGCGCATCTTTCAAAGCTCCGGCCGGGAATCCTGCGAGATCGGCATCAATAACCGGCAAGACCGGTTGTTGTTTGTGTCCCTGGAAGGGTCTGCCACCCGGGACCTGCAGGAATGTTGCCTGATGATGCGGGATGTGACGGAATCCCGCATCGTGAAACAGTCGATGGTGTTCAATGAATCGAAGTATCGCACGCTGTTTGAAAATCTGAATGTCGGGTTCAGTTACCATCTGTTGCAGAAGGATGCTGACGGACAAATCCTCGATTCGGTCATTTTGGAGGCCAATCCCGTCTATGCCGAGATGCTGGGGCGTCCACTGTCCGAACTGATCGGCCGCAAAAAGAGCGAGGTCGGCCTGTTCAGCCTGACGGCGGATTTCGATTGGCGGCCGTTGTATCAACGTAGCGTATCCGCCGGGCAACCGGTGACGTTCGAATATTATTGCAAGCATCTGAAGCAATGGTTTCTGATTATGGCCTTTGTGCCGTCGCCGCAACATTTGGCGTTTATCTATCTGGACACCACGGAAAAGAAGCAGAAGGAACAGCTGGCCATCGAGACGGAAAGACGGTACCGATCGCTAGTCTGCGAAGCCAACGCGATTATTATGATTTTGAACAGCAAAGGCGACATTTCATTCATGAACGATTATGGCCTCTCCTTCTTCGGTTATCGCAGCGAGGAACTGATCGGCCAAAGCGTTTTCGGCCCGATCATTCGCCTGGATCGCGATAAACAGCAGGATATCCGGAAGTTGTTTGCGATTTTCAAGATGAAAATCAAACGGCATCACCGGGGCATGATCGAAAGCCTTACCCGCCAGGGACAGCGAGTTTTGGTGGATTGGACAGTGCAAGAGTGTCAGGATTTTACCGGTGATGAAGCCCGGTTCGTGGCAGTGGGCATAGATGCCATCGATGCCCGGAAAAACCAGCGGGAAGTTGAGAAACATCTGGACCGGCAACGGCGGTGGAATCTGTTCAATGACGGGATCAGCCGTCGTTTGTCCCATTCGGAACTGATCGGTGCTGCCCGGCAGTTGGGCATTGTTCTTTCGCCGCCATATGTGGTGGGGTTGCTGGAGATCGACCGGGAGGTCAAAGCACCCGGGGGGGCCGGCCGGGAAGTCGTGGATTGGCAGAGCAAGCAGGATGGGATCACTGAAGCCTTGCAGCCGTGGGAAGCCGGGGCGGCCTGGAAAACACGCGATGGAATCGCGGTGGTTCGCTCGTTTCCCGATGCAGCCGACAAAATGAACGCGAAATTGGCCCGGACGATCGCCGAAGAAATGTCGAAGCGGGCTGTTCAGTTCGGTGCAAAGACAAACGGCGTGCGGGTCGGCTGTGCGCATTCGACCCATCCGATGCAGTCGATTGCGGAACTGTATGAACAGGCCTATGCGGCGTTGTCTTTCGGTCCGGTACTCAGCGCGGCGAACCGGTTGCATCATTGGGATGACCTTGGTTTCTACCAGTTCATTGTAAAAGATTTGCATACCGGAATGGCCCAGCAATTCGTGGAGGATCAGTTGGGGCCGTTGTTGCAGATGAACCGGTCCGGCGCCAGAGAGGAGCTACTGGACACGCTCCGCGAAATTGTGTCGGGCCATTCCGCCCAAGTGATTACGGAACGACTGCACATTCACCGGCAGACGCTGGTGTTCCGTAAGAAGGGGTTGGAGAAAATTCTTGACGTGGACCTGGATTCCGCGGAAGTAGTTCTGAATATCGCCATTGCCCTCAAAATGATGTCAATGACGGAAAAGGAATATCCGCACGGCTGACGGCGGGACGGTATTATTGCGAATGGATAATATCGCCCCGTTTTTTATCAGTTCTTTTATTGAATATTACGAAGGGAGCGACGATTTGTTTAAAGAATTTTCTCCATTGCGGCGACAAACAAAGTCGACCAGAGGAGGAGGGGCTATGAATGATCGAAGTTGCAGCGCCTCGCAGCGGGAAAATTCGGGAGATTATGGTGGGAGTCGGTGACGGAGTTCGTCACAATCAGGAACTGTTGATCATCGAGTCCCCTGAACTGAGCACACTGATTCTGGCGCCGGAAACCGGCGTGGTGGAACGCTTGTACGTCACCGAGGGCGAACAGGTCAAAACCGGACAATTATTGGCATGGATTGGCATTTCGCGGTAGATTGACGATTTTCGGCATTAAGCGGAATTTCCTTCGACTTTAACCGTCATGGATAAGGAGGGTATTCTGGTGAACGAATTCGCTCTACACGAAGGATCCCTGGCAAATGTGTCCCTGCTGCAAGAACAGGTGCGGCAGATTCGGGCTGGATTGGTGGCGGAAATAGAGAGAAACTCCCAAGTGTTCGGCTGTTATATGGTGTTTGACCGCCAGGGAGCCATTTGCTACATGAATTTGGAAGGCCTCAACTCATTTCACCTGGAAACGCTGCGGCAACAGGGCTGGCGCTTAGCCTTTCCAGAGCCCGAAGACGCCGCCGTGTTCCGCAAATGTCTGGACCGGGCCTTTGCCGGCGGCAACCAGGAGCATTGCGAAGTGCGACTGCAAGGAAGCGAGGGCCAGGTCAAATGGGTCAGGCTGGAATGCAAGACCGGGCGTGACCGGGAACAATGTCATGCCGTTCTTTCGGATATCACGGCCCAGCGGCGTGAAGAAGCTTACCTGGCTGCCAATGAAATGAAATATCGATCTCTATTTGCCAATATGAGTACCGCTTTTAGCTATCATAAGGTTATTCGCGGCAATCGGGAGGAGGCCTGCGAACCGGTCTTACTGGATGCCAATGATGCCTTCGGCCTGATGATGGGCTTGCCGGTCCATGAAATCATCGGCAAGAACTCCAGCGAGATGAATTTAACGGGCCATGCTCCCACCATCAATTGGCAGCGGCTTTGCCAGGATGTGGGCATTGGGCGGCAACCGGCCTGCTTTGAATATTATGATAAAAATCTCGGACGCTGGCTGTCCGTGATTGCCTACAGTCCGGCAGCCGAACACATGGCGCTGGTCTATGTCGATATCAGCAAGACCAAAGCCGAAGAGCAGTCCGGCGCCAGTCGGGAATTCCAGTATCGCAACCTGATTCAGGGCGCGGATGTGATCATGATGATTCTCAACGAGCGTGCCGAAGTAACGTTTATTAATGATTATGGACTTTCCTTCTTCGGATTTACCTCATCGGAGTTGTTATCCCGTTCCATTTTTGAAACGATTGCTCCGTCCTTTGATTTGACAGGGCAGCATCGGCAAGCGGCGCTGGAAAGGTTCAAGGGCGTCAAGACGGAGGGTCAACGACGGAATATCCAGGAAAACTTGACCCGCTCGGGCCGCCGGGTCTGGGTGGATTGGACGAATCACACTCTGCAGGACCCCAAAACCGGCGAACAGATGGTGATTTGCGTTGGCGTGGATGTGACGGACAGCAAACGTTCCGAACAGGAAGCCATGCGACGTCACAAGCAGCAGCGCCAGACGGATTTTCTGAATGAAGCCGTCCGACGGGGAATGGGCGTGACGGAATGGATGAATGCGGCCCAACTGTTGGGCATCGAACTTAAGCCGCCCCTGGTGCTGTCCCTGCTGGAGATCCCGGCATCGTATCTTTCGCCCGGCGTTTCGGAACAGGACCGGATTGAGCGCCAGTATGCCCTGGACAGTTTGATCGAGACACTGTAATATGTCGGCGCCGGACTGACCTGGCAAGCTGCCGACGGAATTGCCGTCCTGCGGTCGATTGCCGAGAAGCGGACGGGCAAGATCATGCAGCAGTCCCAAACAGTCGCCGCAGAAATCGTGGGAACCGTTTCCCGCTATTGGCAGGGGATACCTTTGCGGGTCGGCATTTCCCGCCTTTCGATTCAGACCCAGAACCTTGGCGAAATGTATGCCCAAGCCCAGGCGGCGATCACTTACGGCCCGATACTCCATCCGGATCGTCCGGTCCATTTCTGGCATGATCTGGGTTGCTTTCAGTTTGTGTTGAACGACTTGGGCTCAGACCGGGCTCAGCGATTTGTACGGGACAGTCTGGGGACCTTGGCGCGCGATACCGTTGCCGGCGAGCCGGGCGAATTGCTGCGGACCTTGCAGGAATTGCTGAGCGGCGAATCGGCCCAGGTGATTGCCCACAAGTTAAATATTCATCCGCAAACCGTCGCGTTCCGCAAAAAGAAAATCGAACGTGCGCTCAATGTCGATCTGGACGCCATGGAAGTGCGGCTGAGGCTGACAATCGCCGTGCGCATGCTATCTTTTATGGAGAAAAATTTAAAAATGGCGAATCTGGTGGTATAGACGGCGTCGAATGGGGCCGGTTTTATCGAAAAACGATAAAACCGGCTCTGTTTTATTTCGGAAAACTATCCTGCGCAGAGAATGCAGAATTTCCGGTTTATGAGAAAATGAAAAAGGAAGGTGGGAGAACCCAAAGACGCGTGCTGAAAAGAGGGGATAAAAATGTGTGTTGTGCATGATTTTTCGCAACTGGAGGAAGCCTTGCGCCAGGAGGCCCGCGAAGTGCTGGTAATCGGTCGGTTGGCCGATCAATTGCGACAGCTGGCGCATTCCAGCGATGTCGGGCAGACGGATTCGCTGACGCAAAATCTGTTGCAACGGATCGAACGGGAATATGCCATCCTGTTCCGCGAAAAATCGCACTGCGTGCCGGTAGTGTTGCGTCAGCATGTTGATAAAACATGGGTTGCGGTTAGCGGTGGGCAAAGTGACTGCTGATGTGACGAAACGCCGCCGGAATCGTAAGAGCGCCGGAATAATCCACGATAGCGCTTCGCGGGAAAAGCTGGAGCATTGCGAAGCGATTTTGGATCATATTAATGAATATATCTATTCGGTCGCCTGTTACAAGGGACTGATCCGGTCGATTTACCACAGCCCCCAGTGCCTGAAGCTAACGGGCTACACCGAGGATGAATTCCGTCGGGACCATGGTTTGTGGCTGGGGATGATCCACCCGGACGACGGTGAGATGATCAAGGAGTTCTTGCGGGATATTTGGGGCGACCGCCGCCGGCTGCCGATTGAACATCGGATCCGCCGCAAGGATGGTACGGAGCGTTGGGTCCTTAACAACTGTGCGGCTCAGCGGGATGACGCGGGGAAAGTGTTCCGCCTGGACGGGTCGATGCTGGATATCACCGAGATGAGGAATATTCAGGAACGTTGCTCGTTTTTGACGCATTATGATCCGTTGACCAAGCTGCCCAACCGGAATATGCTGAACAACCGACTGGAGAAAGCGATCGCCGTTGCCCGTCGGGAGAAAAAAGAAGTGGCCTTGCTGTTTTTGGACCTGGATAACTTTAAGTTCATCAACGATTCCCTGGGCCATGACATGGGCGACAAGCTGCTGGTGAGCGTTAGCCGCAAACTGAACGATTTCGTCCGTGCCGGTGACACGGTGGCCCGGTACGGCGGCGATGAATTTGTCATCGTACTTTGGGATTGCGGCGCCGATGGCGCGGCGTTGGTGGCCCGGAAACTGACTGCCGGCAGCATCAGCGTTGGCAATACCGACTTTGCGGTCGGCATGAGTATCGGCATCAGCTTATTTCCGTCGGATGGCGAAGAATGGCCAACGCTGATCCGCAATGCGGATATGGCGATGTATCACGCCAAAAAAGTGGAACGGGGAAGTTACCGTTTTTTTACGCCGGAGCTGAACCGGCGGATGCGGGAACGATTCGAGCTAAACAAGGAATTGGAACGTGCGTTGGCGGAGGATGAGTTCAAGCTGGTTTATCAGCCGACCGTCCAGATGCGAACCGGCAGAGTTAGCGGTTTGAAAGCATTGATCCGCTGGCAGCACCCCTCGCTGGGAATCCTTTTTCCCGGCGTGTTTATCCCCGTCGCCGAGGAAAGCGGAATGATCGGCCGGATCAGTGAATGGGCAGTGCACCGGGTTTGCGGGCAGATTCGGGACTGGCAGGCAGCCGGCTGGGCCGGGACCGTGGCAGTCAGTCTGTTTGATTCTTGTTTTCAGGGCCAGGGGTTCGTGCACGTGATCGAGGACTTGCTGGCCGAGACGCGGGCGCCGGCGGCGGGTTTGGAGCTGGAGTTGACGGAAGCTTCGATCATGCAGGATCCGCAACGGGTTAACGAGGAAATGGAAAAAATGAAATCACTCGGCGTTCATCTTTCCATCGACGATTTCGGCACTGGCTATTCCAGTTTGCTGCTGCTCAAAAAGTTGCCGGTCGATAAATTGCGGATTGACAGCTCATTCGTGCGGGAAATGGCGTCGGGTTCGAAAGAAATGGAGCTGGTTAGGGCCATTCTGAGCATTGGTCGCAGTATGAAGGCGTCCGTGGTGGCGGAAGGCGTGGAAACGGTTTCCCAGTATAACTTTTTGCGGGCGGAAGGCTGCGACGAGGGTCAGGGCTATTATTTCTGCCATCCGTTGCCGTCGCAGGACGTCGCCGGATTTTTGGAACGACAACCTGTTTTTTCCTGAAAGGCCGGCAGCGGGCAGGAATACCAGTTCGTTGCGACGAACGTCATTGATTGGCGCACGACGGGGAATTCCCGATGATGCGTGCGATGAATGAACCGGTAGGTGCAATGAATGGTCAACAACAAGCGGCCCAATTCCCGGAGTCTGTTTTTTTCGGATCGGTTGACCGAGGTTTTGAACCAAATTCCGCAGGTTCCTCTGACTGTTCTGGAAGCGCCGATGGGTTACGGAAAAACGACGGCGATTCAGGCGTATGTTGCCAGAACCGGGGCCAAGGCATTGTGGGCAACCGTTAACGAAAACTCCGCCGACCGCTTCTGGGACGACTTTTGCGGAGTATTCGCCGAGCTCGACTGTGAGTGCGCCCGCAAGCTGGGGGAGTTCGGACTGCCTGCCGACGGCAAGTCCCCGAATCTGTTTTGTTCGTCATCGACGACTATCACCTGCTGGATGGGTCCGACGTTCATGAGTTGATCGAAAGTCTGGTTCGACAGAGGATTCCGGGTTTTCATATTGTGATCGCCATCATTCGGATTGTGGAAGTGACCGCCCGGCGGCCGTACCTGCTGGAGATAGTGTTCGACAACGGGACCGCCGTGGTCCTGAACATGGCTGCCCGGCTGGGACATATCCGTTTCATGGCATTGGCGGATGCCGAGGTGTTTGCGAAGGTGAGCACCGACGGACAATTCATCCGTTGGGGCAACAAAGCGGAAATCTCTTTGAATGAGGTATTTCAGCTGGCGCAAAAATAATAGGGGATCGAGCAGCCGGAGACCTGCGCGTCGCAGGTCTTTTTTCTTTGCGTTCGGCCGGGTTTCCGGTTATAATTACAATATTGACAGACAAAGAGGAGTATCCTATATGAACGGCATGAAAAAGGAGGACCTTCGTGTTCGGTTTTGATGTAGATATGGTATATCGGATTCCCGCGCTGTTGGCGGCGATGACGATTCATGAATATTCCCATGCCCGGGCGGCTGTGGCGATGGGGGATCCGACGCCCCGGTTTCTGGGACGCGTGACGCTGAACCCGATTCCCCATATTGACCCGGTTGGGTTGTTGCTGTTGTTTATTGCCGGGTTTGGCTGGGCGAAACCGGTGCCGATCAATCCCCGTAACTTTTTTGACGGCCGCAAAGGAACGTTTATTGTGTCCCTGGCCGGCGCCGGCGCCAACATCGCGCTCGGGTTCGTGGCGTTCTTTTTCCTGAACTTCCTGTATGAACTGAATCTGATCGGTGTCGTCTGGCAAAAGACACTTGCACAGTTATACCGGTACAATGTGATGTTCGCCGTGTTCAACCTGATTCCGATTCCGCCGTTGGATGGCTCGAAAGTTTTGATGAGTCTGTTGCCGGGACGATTGGCGTATCAGTACCAGAAGCTTGAGCCGTACGGCAACTATATCCTGATCGCCCTGGTGCTGATCCCGGGTCTGCTTAGTTTCGTCGTGACGCCATTTTTCCGGGTGGTCGAGTTTGTGATCCGGGGCGCCGCCAGAATTATTTTGGGAATTGTATTATAAGAGGAGCGGGTAAAATGGTCAAAGGTCGTATTTTCAGCGGAATGCAGCCCTCGGGGAACTTCCATCTGGGCAATTATCTCGGCGCGTTGTCGAACTGGGTGAAACTGCAGCATGAGTATGAGTGTTTCTTCTGCATCGTGGACTGGCATGCGCTCACCTCGTCGTTCGAAGACCCGTCGCGACTGCCGGATTATATTCATAATATGGCCCTGGATTGGCTGAGCGCCGGTCTGGATCCAGAAAAAAACCGGATTTTTATTCAGTCCCACGTCAAGGAACATGCGGAACTGCATCTGTTGCTGTCGATGATGACGCCGCTGTCCTGGCTGGAGCGGGTGCCGACCTACAAGGACAAATTGCAGCAGTTGGGCGAGCAGGGCAAGGATATCAACACTTACGGGTTTCTGGGCTACCCGGTGCTGATGACGGCGGATATCATTCTGTACAAGGCGGATACGGTGCCGGTCGGCGAAGATCAGCTGCCGCATCTGGAACTGGCCCGGGAAATGGTGCGTCGGTTCAACTTTATCTATAAGCAGGAATTGTTTCCGGAACCGAAGGGATATATCGGCGCGGCGCCGGTGGTTCCGGGAATCGATGGACGCAAGATGAGCAAATCGTATGGCAATGAGATTCCGTTCGCCGCCAGCCCGGAGGAACTGCGCGCCCGCGTGCGACTGATGGTGACCGATCCGCAGCGTATCAAACGGACCGATCCGGGCCGGCCGGAAGTTTGTCCGGTGTTCACCTTCCACAAGCTTTACAGTCCGGCTGAACTTGGCGAAATCGAGACTGGTTGCCGCAATGCCGGCATTGGTTGCGTCGACTGCAAGAAACGCCTGGCCGAACACATGGTCGAGGCGCTGGCGGATATCCATCACCGGCGTCAGGATTGGGCTTCCCGCCCCAAGGACGTGAAAGACATTCTGGATAACGGCGCCAAACGGGCCCGGGAAACCGCGCAAGCGACGATGGAGCAAGTCCGTTCGGCTATGCACATGGGATGAACGCCGAAGAATACAATATCAAGCTGGAAGCATTTGAAGGGCCGTTGGCCCTTCTGCTCCATCTGATCGAAAAAAACAAGATCGATATTTACGATATTCCGGTCGCGGCGGTGGCGGAGCAATATCTGGCTTATTTGCGCGCCTGGAAGGAATTCAACATGGAAGTGGCGACCGAATTTCTCACCATGGCGTCCACGCTGCTCCTCATTAAGTCGCGAATGCTGCTGCCGAAACCGGCGAAGCCGGAAGATGCAGCGGAGGAGGAAGAGGAAGACCCGCGCGCCGAACTGGTCGAACGCCTCATCGAGTACCGACGGTTCCGGGAGGCTGGTGATGCGTTGCAAAAGCTGCTGCAGCAGCGGCAGCGCTATGTTCACCGTCTGCCCCAGGTGTTCACGGTCGAACGGGCGCTGCCGAAGGGACTGACAATCGAGGAGCTGTTGGGGGCGTTCGCGGCGCTATGGGAAACGGTAGCCGAAGAATTTCGCACGATTGCCCGCGAAGAGATCACGGTGCAGGACAAGATGACGGACATTCTGGGGCTGTTGACGGAACACGGCGGTCGTCTGGAGTTCCGGCAGACGCTCAAACGTACGGGTACCAAGGTGGAGATCGTGAGCGCGTTTCTGGCCATTCTGGAACTGATCCGGCTGCGGCGGATCCGGATTCAGCAACCGGAGGCATTTGGCCCGATTTTCCTGACATGGAGGGAATGATGCCATTATGTTCTATCAGCATCTGAAAGGCCCGATGGAAGCCATGCTGTTCGCCGCCGGCGATCCATTAAAGCCGGAACGGTTGTCGGATTTGCTGGATATTCCGTTGGATCATGTGTTGGAAATGTTGCGGGAGTTGCAGGCGGACATGGACCGGCCGGAACGGGGGATTTGCCTGCTCCAGGTGGCCGGTGGCTGGCAGATGTGCGCCAAACCCGAGTTGGCTCCGGTAGTGGAAAAACTGGCGGCTCACCAGGACGCCAAATTATCACCCGCTGCGCTGGAAACATTGTCGATCATTGCATTTAAACAGCCGGTGACCCGGCAGGATGTGGAATTGATCCGGGGCGTGCAGTCGGACGGTGTCATCAATACCCTGGTGGAACGACGCCTGATCAAGGAGGTCGGACGCAAGGACTCGATCGGCCGGCCGATTTTGTTCGGGACGACCGAAGAGTTTCTGGCCTGTTTCGGGCTGAACAGTCTGGCTGAGCTGCCGCCGTTGCCGGAAGCCGAACCGCTGCCGGAAGAACCGGGACTGGGGGAGGCATGAGCGCCGAACGTTTGCAGAAAATCATCAGTTCGGCCGGACTGGCATCCCGGCGGCAAGCGGAAGAGTGGATTCTGGCCGGCCGGGTCGCGGTCAACGGCGAAGTGGTCCGGGAACTGGGCTCACGGGCGGATTGGGAAACCGACCGGATCGAAGTGGACGGCCAGCTCTTGCAACGCGCCGGGTTGGTTTATTATTTGTTGAACAAGCCCTATGGCGTGATTACGTCGTTGCAGGACCCGCAGGGCCGGAAAACGGTGGCGGAACTCGCCGCAGCCGCCGGCGTCCATGACCGGGTGTACCCGGTGGGCCGACTGGATTACGACACCGAAGGACTGCTTCTGCTCACGAATGACGGGGAACTCACGCAGGGGTTGTCGCACCCGCGGTTCGAAGTGGAAAAGGAATACGAGGTCGATGTGGAAGAACGACCGATGCCTGAGCTCCTGAAACGCCTGGAAGCTGGAGTGAGTCTGGCCGATGGGATGACCGCCCCGGCGCGGACATTTCCGCCGGTAATTGCGGAAAATGGGTTTTGGCGCTTCCGGATCATCATTCACGAGGGAAGAAACCGGCAAGTGCGCCGGATGTCGGAAGCGGTTGGACTGACCGCCCGGCGCCTGAAACGGATTCGCTATGGTTTTTTGACGCTGAGCGGCCTGAAGGCCGGCGAGTTGCGTTCGTTGGAACCGGCGGAAGTGCAACGCCTGAAGGAATTGGTCGGCAAAAAGTAGAATAGTAATATCGTGTTGGGCGAATAGTGGAGCAAGAAGCAGGGAAGGATGGTGACTGTCATGGCAGGAGGAAGATTCATCGGCCCGGCGAGGGCTTTGCGCGGAACCGTGGCGGTTCCGGGGGACAAATCGCTGTCGCACCGGAGTGTTATGTTGGCCGGGCTGGCGGATACACCGGTGACAGTCAAGAATTTTTTGGCGTCGGCGGACTGCCTGTCGACTGTGGCCTGCCTGCGTGCGCTCGGCATAGTAGTCGAAACGCGGGCGAATGGGGAAATCACCGTTCGCGGAAAAGGTTTGTATGGACTCAGTGAACCGGATAATGTGCTGGATGCCGGCAACTCAGGGACGACAATTCGTCTGTTGAGCGGGTTGTTGGCAGGCCAGCCATTTTTTTCGGTTCTGACGGGTGACGATTCGCTGCGCCGGCGGCCGATGGCCCGGATTATCACACCGCTCACCCAAATGGGCGCGAAGCTGGTCGGCCGGGAAAATTCCCGCTATGCACCGGTGGCCGTTGAACCTTCCGCCAGCCTGCAGGGGATTCATTATGATATGCCGGTGGCCAGCGCCCAAGTGAAGTCGGCGATCATGTTCGCTGCGCTGTACGCCTCGTCGCCGACCGTGGTGACTGAGCCCTATCTTTCCCGGGATCACACCGAGCGTATGTTTATCCAGTTTGGCGTACCGGTGTTCCGGGAGGAACTGTCTGTTACGGTCAACCCGGTCAGCAGCCTGCGGGCGCCGGCGGTGATCGATGTTCCGGGCGACTTTAGTTCGGCGGCGTTTTTGCTGGTGGCGGCAACGATTATTCCTGACAGTGAGGTGCTTTTGACCAACGTCGGCATCAATCCGACCCGAACCGGACTTTTGGATGTATTGCGGGACATGGGCGCCGACATCGAGGTGTTGGCGCAACGATGCAGCGGCGAGGAGCCAGTGGCCGATCTGCGGGTTCGGTCCGCACCCTTGCGGGGAGTATCGGTAAGTTCGGATATGATTCCCCGCCTGATCGATGAGATCCCGGTGTTGGCGGTGGCGGCTCTGTTTGCTCACGGCCGGACGCGGATCGAGGGTGCGGAGGAGCTGCGGGTCAAGGAAACGGATCGCCTGCGGGCCATGGCCTGCGAACTCGCCCGGATGGGCGGCAATGTCACCGAGCGCCGGGACGGGTTGATCATCGAAGGCGCCGGTAAACTGCACAGCGCCGAATGTTTGACCTACGCCGATCATCGGGTAGCGATGGCGTTGACGGTTGCCGGCCTGGCCAGCGAAGGAGTCTGTCTGGATGATCTCGGGTGCGTCGCCATCTCGTTTCCCGGTTTTTTTGAAATCATGGAAGGATGTCGGGCATGAAACAAAACGTGATCGCGATCGACGGTCCGGCCGGCGCCGGAAAAAGTACGGTGGCTCGTCAAGTCGCCCAACAGCTGGGCTTTGTTTATGTGGATACCGGCGCGATGTATCGGGCGGTTACCTGTCGCGCGTTAAGCGGGAGCCTGGACCTGGAAAACGTGGCGGCTGTCTCGGAACTGGCGGCGCGGATCGACGTGCGGTTTGCAAAGTCACCGGCGGGACTACGGATGATGGCCGACGGCGAGGATGTCACGGAAGCGATTCGTACACCGGCGGTGACGGCTGCCGTATCGCGGGTTTCCCAGATTCCGGCGGTACGCCGGGCCATGGTACGGCTGCAGCGCGAGTTGGCGGCCGCTGGCGGTACGGTTTTGGACGGACGGGATATCGGTACGGTCGTCGTGCCGGATGCCTGCTGCAAAATCTTTCTGACCGCAACTGCGGCGGAACGGGCCCGCCGGCGTTGGCTGGAGATGCGGGAGAAAGGCTTCGAACCGGATCTGGCGGTATTGCGGCGGGAAATGGAAGAACGGGACCGGCAGGATTCCGAGCGGGAGCTGGCGCCGCTGGTTCAGGCGGCGGACGCCGTTGCCCTCGACACGACGGGATTGGGCATCGAAGCGGTTGTGGAACGGATCGTGCAAATTTATCAGGATGGACGGTGTCGGGAGTAACGGTATGATGTATCATCTGGTATTCTGGCCACTAGTGGCGATATTTTGGCTTTTGTTCCGCCTGTTGTTTCGCTTGCGGATCAGCGGACTCGAAAACGTGCCGCAGGGTGGCGCGATCATCGCGCCGAACCATCAAAGTTTCTGGGACATCCCCCTGGTGGGGCTGGCGCTTGCCGGCCGCCGCACCCATTTCATGGCGAAAAGCGAATTGTTCCGCAACCCGCTCTTTGCCTGGACTATCCGGACGCTGCTGGCCTTTCCCGTACGACGGGGCGCGCCGGACCGGACGGCAATCCGCTATGCCATCGACATTCTCAAACAAGGCGAGTTGCTGACCATTTTTCCGGAAGGAACGCGCAGCAAAACCGGCGAACTGAAGGCGGCTGAAGCGGGGTTGACCCTGATCGCGGCCCGGGCTCAGGCGCCGATCGTGCCGGTGGGAATCAAGGGGACTCGACAGATGTTCAGCCGGGAAAATTTTTTTCCGCAAGTCGAAATTCGTTTTGGAGCCCCCCTGGGTATGAGGGCGGCGGAACCGATGAACGACGAACAGACGGTGGATATCGGCGTTCAGGTCATGCAAGCGGTTCGGGAATTGATCCGCTGACAAAGTTTTAGAATATTTACGAAAAAAATTTTGTAAAATGCAGGAATTCTTCGGTTCGATAGAGTATACTTATTCGGTGAGTATTTGAAATAGATACGATTGTCCACGGTAATCCAGCGGCGACGATCGGTAGCGGAGAGGTTGGCAGGTTCAGTTGCAGAATATTTTGGTATTGCAAGACATGCAGCCCTATTGGGAGTATGTTGGGTTTTCTTTTTGGCGCAGAGGCGACATGGCGGGCGTGTACCGTCGGGCAACTTTTATTAAGGATGGACTGCTTGGGAAAGTCGCCGAATTCCATTCGGACGATTATATAATTTGGACGCATCGTGGCGTGCTTGATGAGGAAAAAATCCTCAAGGAATGGAAAGCGGAAACGGATGTCATGAAACATCGGTTTTTGCTTTTAGCGGCGGAATCGGGCAAGTCGCCCAGGGCTAAAAGTCTGTGGCTGGGGCTGGGTGGCTTCGTCGAGGTCATGCGCTATCGGGTCGGCGATCCGGTCCCCGCTAAGTTCAAGGATCTTGTCTTTTTGGTGGACAAGGGGCTGGAATATGCTGCAAAGGGGGTAGGATTGAGCGATTTTCCAAAGGAAGGAGGCGAAGCGGAACTGGGATAATAGGTCCATTGAATTTATTTTACGTAATTTGGCAGGAGGTGTTTGTTCATGTTAGCAACCATGTTTATCGTTGCAATCGTTGTTTATGGTTTGGCGTACGTGACATACGGCAAATGGCTGAAAAATGTCTTTGCGTTGGATCCCAACAAAGAAACTCCCGCGACTTGCTTGTATGACGGCATTGATTATTGTCCGACCCACCCGGCAGTCCTGATGGGCCACCACTTCGCATCCATCGCCGGCGCCGGCCCGATCGTCGGACCGATCGCTGCGGCCTCGGTGTTCGGTTGGTTGCCGACCTATCTCTGGGTCCTTCTTGGATCGGTATTCTTCGGCGGCGTTCATGACATGGGTTCGTTGGTCGCTTCCCTGCGGCACAAGGGCCTGTCGGTCGGCGAAGTCGTTTTCGAATGGATCGGCGCGCCGGCAAAAAAACTGTTTTTGGTGTTCACCTGGCTGGCTTTGACTCTGGTCATCGCCGTGTTCCTCGAACTTTCGGCGCAGACCTTCGCGGCCGACCCGGCGGTGGCTTTCTCCGCCATCGTGTACATGGTCATTGCCATGATCTTCGGCTGGTTGGTATATCGGTTGGGCCTGAACCTGCTGTATAGCACCATCATCATGGTGCCGCTGGTTATCGGTTCAATCTTCTATGGCAATTCTTCGGCATGGGTTATGTCGACCTTCAAATACAGCGTCGAGTTCTGGCGCTGGGCGTTGGTCGTCTACATCTTCGCCGCGTCGGTGCTGCCGGTTTGGCTGCTGCTGCAACCGCGCGACTACTTGGCTTCGTTCCTGCTGTATTTCTCGGTGTTTATCGGCGCTGTCGGCATGATCTTCATCAGCGGCGTTGACACTACCAAAGTTCCGATGTTTGCGGGTTTTGCCCCGAAGGATGGCCAGTATCTGTGGCCGCTGCTGTTCATCACTGTGGCCTGCGGCGCTATCTCCGGCTTCCACTCCCTGGTGGGCAGCGGCACAACCTCCAAACAGATGCGTAAAGAAACCGATGCGTTGCCGGTTGGCTATGGCGCCATGCTGATTGAAGGCGTCGTGGCGGTTATCGCTCTGGGGACCCTCATCATGGCTGGCGGAATGATGAAAGGCGGTCCGACCGTCGTATATGGCGCCGGCATCGGCAAAATGTGCGGCTTGATCGGTATCGATCCCAAGGTGGGAACTTCGCTCGGCCTGTTGGCGCTGAACTCCTTCCTGCTGACCTCACTCGACACCGCGACCCGTATTGCCCGTTATCAGTTCCAGGAACTGACCGGCAACCGGCTCGACAAATACAGCGCGACGGCGGTCGGCGTGGCCATTGCGCTGGTTCTGCTGTTCTGGAAGAGCGGCAACATTCCGGCCTGGGCGCTGATCTGGCCGGTATTCGGCGCAGCGAACCAACTGGTGGCGGCGATGGCGCTGTTGGCTATCGGCGTCTGGGTTATTCGTTGCCTCAACAGACCAGCTAACTTCATCATGATTCCGATGTTGTTCATGTTGTTCACCACCTTCGCCGGCTTGGGCCTGCTAATCGTGGACAACCTGTCAAAACAACCGCTGTTGGCCATAATTTCCGTGGTCCTGCTGGTCATGGCGGTCGTGCTCTGCAAAATGGCCTGGGGCGCTCTCAACAAACCGACGGACAATCTCTGCAAGACAGAATAACAGAATCGCGTTGGTTCGGACCGGAAGAGAATCTCTTCCGGTCTTTTTTTGTTTCGTTGCAGGAGAGGGCGAGCTGGCGGCGAATACCTAAACTATTATGAAGATGGATTTGGAGTTTCTCCGTCAGGCGTTTGCCGCCGAAAATTATATATGCGAAGATGATTTGGTAACCACCGTGGCGCTGGCGCTGAAATTGGGCCGCCCATTGTTGGTGGAAGGCGCTCCCGGCGTAGGCAAGACTGAGATTGCCAAGGTGCTGGCCACGGCTATGCGAACCGAGCTGATTCGTCTGCAGTGTTACGAGGGACTGGACGAAAGCAAGGCGCTGTATGAGTGGAATTACCAGGCGCAATTGCTCAAGATCCAGATGATTCGGGATGCCGGCAGCGAACATTCCGTCGAGGAGGAATTGTTTTCATCCCGTTATCTTTTGGAACGGCCGCTGCTCAAAGCGATTCGTTCGCCGGAACGGTCGGTGTTGTTGATTGATGAGATCGACAAGACGGACGAAGAGTTTGAAGCATTCTTGTTTGAACTGCTGTCGGATTTTCAGGTTTCCATTCCGGAAATGGGAACGATCCGGGCGTTGCATATTCCCATTGTTGTTTTGACCAGCAATCAGGAACGCGAATTGTCCGACGGGCTGCGGCGCCGTTGCGTTTATCTGTATATCGATTATCCGACCGCCGAGAAAGAGAACGCCATATTGCAGCTAAAGGCACCGGGACTGTCGGACCGATTGCAATGGGAGATTACTACGGCGATGCAGTATTTGCGTCATGAGCTTGATTTGGAGAAGCCGCCGTCCACGGCGGAGGCGATCGATTGGGCGGTGGCGCTGGTCGACATGGAGTGCCGCCAATTGTCGCCGGAGACGGTTCGGCAAACTATGGGCCTGTTGTTGAAAAATCATCACGATTTTACTGTGTTCACCAAGACGATTGGCTTTGAGGGTTTTTGTGCATTGCTAAGACAGCGTTGGGACGGCGCCGACCTTACCGCCAAAGGTGACTCATTGTTGGCACGGGCGGTAAAAAAAAAGTTCAACCCGTTCTAAGATCCTTTCTGGAAACACCATGGAAGGCGCTTAAACCGATTTTGGCGGCGAAACCCAACGAGCGGGCGTTGTTTGGCAGTGCATGCAGCGATTTGCTGGGGCAGCTGGAGTTCGCACCGATGCAGGCGGGTGCGGAAGGTGAAGGCGGTGGCAAGTCGGGAAAATCACTGAGCCGGCGCGATATTGACACGATTACCCCGGCTGATTTTCCTTTTTTGGTGGAACGGATCCGTCGCCTGCTGAATCGGCTGGAAATGCGACGCTCGCGACGTCAGCGGCCGGTTCATCGTTCCCAGTGGGTTGATGTGAAACGCAGTGTGCGGCGGAGTTTTCGCTACGGCGGGGCGTTATTCTCCTTGGGATTTCGTCGGCCTCGCCTGCGCCAGCCGCGGATCGTGATCGTCTGCGACGTGTCGGCCTCGATGATCCGGCATATCCGCTTTACTTTGCCGTTATTGTTCGGCATGTCCCGGATGGCGAAGGCTACCCGGGCTTTTGTCTGCGCCGGCGGACTGGAGGAAGTAACGGAGCTGTTCCGACACGAGCGTGATTTCCAGAAGGCGACGGAATGGATGCTTCGCCAGACGACCCAGGTGGGGCGGGGCACCAACTTGGGACAGGCTTTTTTTACATTACGAACGGAATACCCGGAAACACTGAATGCGTCTACTTGCCTGCTCCTGGTCAGTGACGCCGAAACGGTGGAACCGGAATTGGCGCTACGGGAACTGCGCCATTTGGCCGGTCATGTGAAAAAACTGGTATGGTTGAACACCCAATCCCGACGGCAGTGGAATGAAAACAAATGGATTCCCGCCTTGCGCCGTTATGCCAGGATGGAAGAATGTACAACCTTGGCCAAGACAATTCGAATATTACAATCGCTATAAATTAAATTTATCGGTTTTTTAAATTGTTTATTCTATTCAGCCCTCCAGCCGAATGGTAGAATAGCTACGTTTGAAAAATTTGTCTGGGGGGAGATGGAACAAATGTCCAAAAGAACAATTGCGCTGGTTGTACTGGGACTCATGGCTTTGACACTGCTGATTGGCGGATGCGGCGGTTCGGATGCCAAAAAAGAGACTCCGCTGGCGGTCGGCAAGGAAGCCGTGGTAAAAGTTCCTTCATATTTGGCCTTTGATGAGGCTAATGCCAAAAAGATGGTAGAATATTTGCAGTCGGACAACGAACCGGTTCTCGGGAAACTGGTGTTGGACAAAGTCATTGACGGACTCGAGGAAGGCGCCAAAGTAAAGGTCGTTTCACAGCAAGGCGCCATGGTGAAGGTGAACTTCAAGGGAAAAGACGTGTATGTTTGGGCTAACCATTTGAAACAGTAAACGTTACGGCATATCACGCTCGCTACAAACGGACCGCATGCGTATTGAATGCATGGCCGGTCCGTTTGTTTATTTTTGCGGCTGAAGATGTAAATAAGCCTTGACAGCCGAATATAACATTGTTATAGTATGGTTGCAACTGTAACAATGTTATAGCTACGTGACGAAGCCAATCATAATCGGTAATTAGTGGATGAGGACGTGATGGGAATGAAAATCGTCGTACTCAACGGCAGTCCCAAGGGCAACAACAGCGTGACCATGCAGTATGTCGAGTATCTGCGGCAAAAGTTTCCGCAGCATGAATGGGTGCAGTTCAATATCGCCCAGCAAATTAAGCGACTGGAAACGGACGAGGCGGTATTTCGCGAAACGCTGGCTGCCGTGGCGAATTGCTCGGCGGTTCTATGGGCGTTTCCCCTGTATGTCCTGCTGGTTCATGCCCATTACAAACGGTTCATTGAACTGGTCGCCGAACGCGGCGTTACCAGTGCATTTCGGGGAAAATACGCCGCAATCCTGACCACTTCCATTCAATTTTATGATCATACGGCGCACAACTATGTTCATGGAATCTGCGACGATTGGGACATGAAGTATTGCGGCGGATTTTCCGCGCACATGCATGATCTGTTCCGCCCGGATGGACGACAAAAGCTACGTTGTTTCACGCAAGATTTTCTGGACGCGGTGGAACGGTCGGTGCCCACAGTCCGCGATTATCCGCCGGTGGTGCCGGTTACTGCGGAATATCGGCCGGACAACAACAGAGAAGTGCTGGACACGGCAGGCAAAAAGATCGTGATTGTCACAGACGATGATGCATCGTCGCCGAACCTGCGCCGCATGACGCAACAGTTCGCGGCGGTATACGGTGGGGCGGCGGAGACGATCAATTTGCGCGACATCGACATCAAGGGAAGTTGCCTGGGCTGTATCCGCTGCGGCTATGACAACACCTGCATCTATACCGGGCAGGATGGCTTCGTCGACTTTTTCAACCAGAAAATTCGTCCCGCCGACATTTTGGTATTCGCTGGGCAGATCCAAGACCGTTATTTGTCTTCGCTCTGGAAAACCTATTTTGACCGGGCGTTTTTCAATACCCACATTCCGGCGCTGATGGACAAGCAGCTGGTGTGGCTGATCAGCGGACCATTGGCGCAACTGCCGAATCTGCGTCAGATTCTGGAGGCCTATACTCAGGTTCAACGGGCCAATCTGACGGGGATCGTCACGGATGAAGCCGCGGAGTCCGGGCAACTGGATGCCGTGATTCAGGAGACGGCCCGTCGCAGTCTTCGTTTCGCGCAGGCGGGATACGTCCAGCCGGACACCTTTTTGGGAGTTGGTGCGCACAAGATTTTTCGGGATGAGATTTGGGGGCCATTGCGGTTTCCCTTTGTCGCCGACGATCAATTTTATCGCCGCCACGGATTTTATGATTTTCCCCAGAAGGATTATCCCAGCCGTCTGCAAAACTGGGGGATGCGCCTGTTGATTGCGGTCCCGGCGATTCGCCGGAAGATTTACAGCCCCATGATGATGGGCAAGGTCACGGAGTCCTATCAAAAGAAGCTGGCCAGGATTTGCGCCGAAGAAAGCGGGCAATGATATGACGGAACAACGAGTTGCCGACGATAGCCGGGACACCCGTGCCTTGATTTTGCAGCGGGCCAAAGAACTGTTTTTGATGCAGGGCTATCATCGGACCAGTATGCGCCAGATCGCAGCGGCCGCCGGGATTTCGACCGGACCGCTGTATTTCCATTTTCAAAATAAGGCGGAAGTGGTGTTCCATATCTGCAATGAAGCGTTGGAGCGACTGACCGGCGAGTATCGTCGAATCGCCGCGGCCGACGGTCACGCCGCGTTACGTCTGCGGGAAACCTATCAGGTGTATCGTTCCTTCCATCGGCAGGAACCGCAGATGTTCGAAATTCTGAAGCTGGTGACGCACCCGCTCGGCGGCATCAAATTGCCGGCGGAAATGGCGGCGGCATTGGGGCAGAAATCGCGGGGCATGTTCGAGGTCATGGAGGACATTATCCGGACCGGCATCGCCCGGCGGGAGATCCGGCCGCTCGACCCGAAGGCGCTGGCGCTGAGTCTGTATTCCATGGCGGAGGGAATCATGATGAGCGATCAGAGCGGGCTGCTGGCCAACTGTGGACTAAGTTTGTCGGAAACCATCGAAACGGCGATGGATGTACTGGGCTTGGGCATGATCGAACGGGATGGCGGGAAATAGAGCAGACTATTTACGACAGGTCTTCCGGAAATGACGGGGGACCTGTTTTATTATTCTTGAACGGAAATGGTCCCGCTCAGGGTTAGATAACTAAAAAGCAGGAATAAAGTCTTTACAGAACGAATATTCGGAATATGGCTCACTTGAATCTCGAAGGAAGATGGAGGAGACTTCAACATGAAACTTACGTCCAAAATGATCGCGTACTTTTTGGTTGTAGTTTTGATCAGCTTTGTCGGGTTTGTTTATTCCATTTTTAAGGTAACCGGGATTCTGGATGACACCCGCAATACGCAAAACGTCGAGATGCCCCGTTTCTACCAGACGACTGACATGACCGCCAATACGATGGCCAAAGTCGCCCAGGTCCGCGGGTATCTGCTGACCGGCAGCGACGTCTATTTGCAGGAGTACGACCGGTTGGCCAAAATCGATACGGAAACGGAAAAGGCCCTGTTAGCGATCATGCGGACGGACAAAGGGAAAAAACTGACCGCCGAACTGCTCAAACTCGATACCGAATTTAACGAACTGGTGGAAAAGAAGCTGGTTCCGCTGAAAAAGGCCGGCAAAGACGCGGAAGCGCTGCAACTGAATCAGAGTGAAGTGGCGCCTGCCGCCAAAGTTCTGGGACAGAAGATGGAAGAATACAAGGTGTATCGCCAGGACTTCCTAAAGGGGGTTTTCGCCCGCACGATCGATAACGCTACGGACACCCGGAATGCGGTGGTTTTGTCGATGATTCTGTCGGTATTGGTCGGAATCCTGATCGGTATTTTTGCCGCCCGCAGCATCGTCCGGCCGGTGAAGACCATCGTGGCCTATCTGGAAGAAGTGGCCAACGGCAACCTCAGCGAGCGGAGCCACAACATCGCTACGCAGGATGAGATCCGGCAATTGGCCGATGAAGTCGTGAAGATGACCCATAATCTGCGCAATCTGATCCGGCAGATCAATTCGAACGCCGAACAGTTGGCCGCCTCCAGCGAAGAGCTGACGGCGAGCGCCGAGCAATCCGCGCAGGCCTCCAACCAGGTGGCGGTGTCCATGACCGAGGTGGCCGCAGGCGCCAATGCCCAACTGGCGTCCGCTACGGATGCTTCCGCCGTCGTGGAGGAGATGTCGGCCGGGATCGAACAAATCGCCGCCAATGCCGGATTGGTCGCCGGACAGTCGGAACAGGCGCGGGAAAAGGCGAAGGATGGCGGGACAGCGGTCGACAAGGCGGTTCAGCAGATGTCCCGGATCGAGCAGACCGTGAACTCATCGGCGGCTGTCGTTGCCAAGTTGGGCGAACGGTCCAAGGAAATTGGCCAGATCGTCGACGCGATTGCCGGCATTGCCGGACAGACCAACCTGCTGGCGCTCAACGCGGCGATCGAGGCGGCCCGGGCCGGGGAGCAGGGGCGCGGCTTCGCGGTGGTCGCCGAAGAAGTCCGTAAGCTGGCGGAACAGTCGGAAGAAGCCGCCCAACGAATATCCGGCCTGATCGGCGAAATTCAGGCCGACACCGATATGGCGGTTGGCGCCATGAACAACGGAACCCGGGAAGTCAAAACCGGCGCCGAGGTAGTCAATGCGGCGGGAGCGTCGTTCCGGGAGATCGCCGATCTGGTGGCGGAAGTATCGGATCAGATCAAACAGATGTCGGCGGCCATCGAACAGATGGCGACCGGCAGCCAGCAGATCGTGGGATCGGTCAAGAAGATCGACGATTTGAGCAAAAAGTCCGCCGAGGAAGCCGAGAGCGTTTCGGCGGCTACGGAAGAGCAACTGGCGTCGATGGAGGAAATATCGACATCCAGCCGGGCGTTGGCGACGCTGGCGCAAGAGCTGCAGACGGCGGTCAGCAAATTCCGTATTTAGCCTGGCGGTGACGCTATCTGTTTTGCAATCAAAAACTCCTGCGGCGAGTACGAACCACTCGCCGCAGGAGTTTTTTCTTTTCCGCAATAAGCCTTGGTGTTTACACGGTCAGGGATAAATGGTTTTTACCGTCGGCGAAGTTATGGTTGCAGGTTTTAGCCATCCGTTTTACCAACCGACGCGAGAGGTCGTTGACGGCGAGTGTTTCATCGAACGGGTCTTCCGCCGGTCCGGGATAGTCGAACAGGAGCTGGAACTCGCCGGTTTTTTCCGAGAACTCCAGGCGAAGATCTATGTCAGGTTCGCCTGCCTGCTGGGGCAGCAGCATTTGCAGAAGAATCTCCTCCACCGCCAGCAGGAGGGTGTTGACGGTTTTCTTTTCCACGGTGTGCTTGGCGCAGAACATTTCAATCCGGGCGTTAAGTTTGTACAAGTCGAAGGTTTTGCTGGCGATTTTTTCGGTTAAGGTGCGGATCCGTTGAATAAACAGGCGGGTCTTTTCTTTTTTGGGGCTTTCAAAAATTTCGGCCGGGGTTCCTTCTTCATAGATCAGACCTTCATCCATGTAGAAGATGCGGCTGGACACGCTGCGGGCAAAGTCCATTTCATGCGTGACGATCGCCATGGTCATTCCTTCCCGGGCCAGGCGACGGATGACCGCCAACACTTCGCTGACCATCGTGGGATCGAGTGCAGAAGTCGGTTCGTCGAACAGGATGATTTCGGGATCCATGGCCAGACAACGGGCAATGGCAACTCGCTGTTTTTGCCCGCCGGAGAGTTCATCCGGAAAATTGTCGGCTTTTTCCCCCAAGCCTACCAGGTTTAACAGAGCAAGCGCTTTTGCCTTTGCTTCTTCGGGCGTTTTTTTGAGTAGTTTTATGGGACCCAGCGACAGGTTTTCGAGAACGGTCAGATGCGCATATAGGTTGAAGGCCTGGAACACCATCCCCATTTTTCGGCGCAGCGCCGGTTCGTCGGTTCCCCTGGACAGAATGTCGGCCCCATCGATGATGATGCTGCCGCCGCTGGGACGCTCCAACAGGTTGAGGCAGCGCAGGAAGGTACTTTTGCCGGTGCCCGACGGACCGATGATCGAGATGACTTCGCCCTTGGCGATTTCGGCGTTGATGTCCTTCAGGACCCAAAGGTCACCGTAGCGTTTGGATAGATGCCGGACGGAGATCATGGTTGCCGCCCCCTTACCAGTACCGCGATATCGTTATGAATATAGGGAATGGAAAACACGCAGATTTTTTCGACGCCTTCCTGTTTATAAAAATTGGCGATCGCCAGGTCGATTTTCCCCGCCTGGAGCGCCGCATTCATGGCGTCGAAAGACATGTCGGTGATTTCCAGGGAAACTCCCAGCTGCTCGGCCAGCAAATAGGCTAGGTCGATGTCGTGGCCGACCATTTTGCCGTTGGCTACAAAAGCGTAGGGTTCGGTCAGCAGGCAGGTGCCCATGCGCAGGACGCCGTTCTTGCCGGCGAGAACGATGTTGGGCGGTTGCGGGTCCCGCGGCGGGGTGTCAATCCATTTCGCCTTGAGTTTTTGCAAGGTTCCGTCCTGTTGAAACCGGGTAATGACGGCGTTGACTTTTTTGTGCAGTTCGGTGTCGGCACTGCGCATCGGAATGGCGATGTCCACAGTGGCGACCCGCTCCGGCAGCAGCGCGAAGGCGTTGTTGCTGCGGGCGATGATGTATTGGAGAGTGTTCCGGTCGAACACAAACGCGTCGGCTTTGCGCGTCTGCACAGCCAGGGCAGCGTCGGCGGCATAGACCATGTCCAGAATCTGCGCTTTGGGATAGTTTTTACGGACAGTGAAATCGCCGGTTGTGCCAGTGATGACAGCGACGCGCCGGCCTTCCAGATCGGCCGGACGGGTAATGGGCGAATCGGCTGCATTCTTTCGGGGCAAAACGCCAGCCAATTCTCCGGCGAACAGAACTGCGCCGGCCAGACAAATTAACGTGGCAACAAGCGTCATGTTGACATGGCGAAGTCCAGTATGTTTTCCCTGCGTTTGCCGGCGTCGCCGGGGATCAGTCCGGATTTCGATGAGTTCCAGTATCTGCAGTAACAGCACGGCAATGGCGAAGTACAATACCGCCGTGAGGAGCAGCGGGAAGAAGGCGTCGAACGTCCGGCTGCGGATGATGTCGCTGGCCTTGGTCAAATCCTGGACGGCGACATAGCCGACGATGGAGGTCATTTTGACCAGGGAGATCACTTCGCCTTTATAAACCGGCAGGACGCGGCTGGTTGCCTGCGGCAGAACGATATAAACAAAAGTCTGCAAAGGGGTGAAGCCGCTGGCAATACCGGCCTCCGTCTGCCCCTTGTCGATGCTGGTGATGGCGGTACGGAACATTTCCGCCACATACGCGGCGAAATTCATGCCAAAGGCGAGGACGGCGACGATTACTGGCGAAATACTGGAGTTGGCGAAGATCACATAGTAAGTGATCATCAGCAGGACGAGCACGGGGATGCCGCGCATCAGGGATATATATAGCCGAGCCGGACAGTTGAAGACAGAGCGGCCGGACATGCGCAAATAGCAGACGGCGGCTCCGAGCAAGGTACCCAGCAGCAGCGACAGAACCGAAATGATCAGAGTCGTTTTCAGACCATCCCAAATCAACAGATAGCGATTTTCCTGCCAGAGATTGCTATGGATTCGGTCGGCCAGATCCGCAGACCAGGACTTGACCGGCGTCGCGGCTTTGACACCGCCGGATTGTCCGGCGAGATTTGTTTTCAACACCAGAACAAAAGTCTTTTCCGACATGTAGGGATTGCTAAAATCGACCAGCTTCTGCCGTTCCTCGGTGATGGAAATCGAGTCGGCGATCATGTCCACCTTGCCGCTGGCCAGCGAGGCAATCAGCGCGCTAAATTCGAGGGGAGCAAATTCCACCTTCAACTTTTCCTTTTGAGCGAAATTGCGGATCATTTCGATATCAAAACCGACATATTCACCGTTGACATAAGCGGAAACCGGCAGGTCGCCAGCTGAGACGCCGGCGACAATTTTCTGGCCGGTCGATTGCGGCGGATACTGTGGCATTTTTACCTGGGTGATCTCCTGCTCGAACCACTTGCGGCGTTGGGCTTCCAGCGAACCGTCGGTCTGGACCTCCTTCAGGAAGGCATTGAAGCGCTCCCGCAGGGCAGGGTTGTTTTTATTGAATCCGATGCCAATCTGCGAAGTAAAAAAATCTTCGGTCAGGATGCCGATTTCCGGGTTGACGCGCACCGTTTCCCGCGCCGGCCCCATACTGATAATGAGAGCGTCCAGTTGGCCGGCTTTCAAGGCCAGCCCCATATCGGCCGTAGTGTTGAAGCGCAGAATTTGGGCGGCGGGGAAGCGCTCACCGGCGAGTTTGTCGTAAATGGTGCCGCTCTGGATACCGATCCGTTTGTCGGCCAGGTCATTCACGGATTTTATAGGCGCCGCTGTCTGCCGGGCGCAACCGGCAAGCAGCCCGACCCAGACAAACAACAAAATTATCAGCAAACCAACGGATTTCTTCATACCATCATCGCCTTCCATCTTATGGACAACTGGAATTTCATACTATCTATACTATATTTTTGGCAGGAAGACGTCAAATACCTGATTTACTTTGGTTGTGGTACAATAAAACGATGAAATGACTACGCACGGAGGAGGAATGGGTGTTGAATGAGGTCAGGGTACGGTTTGCGCCGAGTCCGACCGGATATTTGCATATCGGCGGCGCACGAACAGCCTTGTTTAATTGGTTGTTTGCCCGGCAGAACCGGGGAAAGTTGATTTTGCGGATTGAAGATACCGATGTTGAACGTTTGAAGGCAGATTCCGTGTCGCAGATTTTGACCAGTTTGAAATGGTTGGGCATCGATTGGGACGAAGGACCGGAAGTTGACGGTGAATACGGACCTTATTTCCAGTCGCAGCGATTGGAGCTATATCGACGGGAGGCGCAACGTCTGGTCCGGGAGGGGAAGGCGTACTACTGCTTTTGTACACCGTCAGATCTCGAACTCGTGCGAGAATGGCAGCGACAAGCCGGCGAAGCGTTCCGTTACAACGGGAAATGCCGCGATCTCTCTTTGGCGGTGGCCGAACAACGGCTGACCAGTGGAGAGAAAGCGGTCATACGCTTGCGGTTGCCGGCGCAGGAAAAAGTGGTAGTCAATGATTTCATTCACGGAAATGTGAACTTTTCGCTGGATCAGTTGGATGATTTGGTCATTTTGAAATCCAATGGAATGCCTGCCTATAACTTTGCTTGCGTCGTGGATGATCACGCCATGGCGATCAGCCATGTCATCCGGGCGGAAGAACATTTGTCGAATACACCGAAACAAGTGCTGATTTATGAGGCACTGGGGCATGAAATTCCCCAGTTTGCCCATGCGGCCATGATTTTAGCTCCCGACCGCAGCAAGCTCAGTAAACGCCATGGCGCTACATCGGTGGAAGAGTTCCGCGAGCAGGGTTTTCTGGCGCCGGCCATCGTCAATTATTTGACACTGCTGGGGTGGTCGCCGGGAGATGAACAGGAACTATTTTCTCCGGCCGAAACCCTGGAGAAGTTTGATCTTGCAAAGATCTCCCGAACAGCCGCCATTTATGATATTCAAAAATTGACATGGATGAACGGTCGGTATATGGTCAGTCTGGATCTGGACGCGGTTACACGCGAAGCGATCCCGTTTTTGGTTCAGCGAGGACTGCTCGGTGAACAGGCAGCCAGGGAAAGATACGATGAAATCCGAAAAATCGTTGATGTCGTTCGTGGCCGTGCCAAAACATTGACGGAACTGGTCGATGCTGTGGAATATTTTTTTCGGGACGTGGTCGAGTATGACGAGAAAGGTCGCAATAAATATTTTGCATCACCGGATACGAGCGATATACTGTTCGCAGCGCAAGCAGCACTTAAGTCGCTGGCGGTCTTTGATGCCAAAACGCTGGAATGCGTCTACCAACGTTTGATGGAGGAGCTGGGAATCAAACCGGGCGCCCTGATTCATCCGACTCGCCTGGCATTGACGGGCCGGACCGCCAGTCCCGGATTGTACGACGTGATGGAACTGCTGGGTAAGGAACGGTGTCTGGAAAGACTCGACCGCGCCCGGATTTTTCTTGGAAAAGATCCATCCTTTCGGAAGTTGCCTATTGAATAATTCCGGTAAAAGAGATAAAATCAACAACGGATAAAGAATATATCTATGGCTCCATGGTCAAGTGGTTAAGACGCTGCCCTCTCAAGGCGGAATCAGGGGTTCAATTCCCCTTGGAGCTACCAAGCTGTTTCGACGCCGGAAGTTTTCCGGCGTTTTTTCGTACTATCGAAACATATGCTACGATCCTGTGTCGCTACCGCAAAAGGAAATCGCTTTTTCAGGGTGAATGCGCACATTGACAAGCCGGCCTGGGCTTGCTACAATTAGAAAAAATATCCTTTAAACTGGTCCCGTGAGGCCGGTAAGGGGTGATTGTCCAGTACGATCGTTACTGCCCTTTTTGCGTGCCTCACACGCCGAAAGGGCGTTTTTTCATGGTGAAATAAGGAGTGAGGAGGGTAAGGGCGTGGCGGAAAAAACAAAATTTCTCGATCCGGCATTGATCTTGGTTCATGAAACCTTGATCGCCGGCGTCCATAAACTGGTTCTGCAATCGTCCCGCATCGCGGCGGCTTGTCAACCGGGACAGTTTGTGATGTTGGGACAACCGGGGCGGACCGATCCGTTCCTGCGGCGGCCATTCAGCATCGCCGGCGCGGACGCTCAAGAAGGCACGGTGACACTGATTTACCGGGTTGTCGGTCATGGCACGGAACTTCTGAAAACGTCGCGAGTCGGCGATACGTTGGATATGGTAGGCCCTTTGGGACGTGGATTCGATCTTGCCGGCGGACGTTTGTTGCTGGCGGGCGGTGGCATGGGCCTTGCGCCGCTGCTGTTTGCGGCCGAACGACGTTGCCCGGCACCGGTGGATGTTTTGGCCGGCGGGAAGACTGGGGATGAGCTGTTTTGGATTCCATTGTTTCGGAATGTTTGCGAACGAGTGCATGTCACCACCGATGATGGCAGTATGGGAACCTGCGGAACCTGTGTGGATGTCCTGCCTGAATTGTTGAGCCAGGGCGGTTATGACGGTGTGCTGACCTGCGGGCCGAGGCCGATGATGAAACGAGTGGCGGAGCTGGCATTGGCGGCAGGCATCCCGACTCAAGTCTCTCTGGAGGAACACATGGCCTGCGGCCTTGGTGTCTGCCTATCCTGCACCTGCGGAGCCAAGGATGGCGGCACGCGGCAGGTTTGCAAGGACGGCCCGGTATTTCCGGCGACGGAGGTGGACTGGACATGAGTAAAATGTTAGCCGTCAATCTGGCCGGAATTCCAATGAAAACCCCACTGATGACAGCCTCGGGAACCTTCGGGTTCGGCGAGGAGTTTGAGGATTTTCTCGACCTGAGTGAAGTCGGCGCGATCGTGGTGAAGGGATTGACCCGCGAACCTCGCCGGGGAAACCTTGGTCGCCGGATCGCCGAAACGCCTTCCGGCATGTTGAACTGTATCGGACTGCAAAACCCGGGAGTGGAGGTGTTCCTGAGGGAAACCCTGCCGCGTATCCGGCGTTACGGCGCGCCGATCATCGCCAATATCAATGGCAATGTCGTGGAGGATTATGCCTATATGGCGGAAGTGCTCGACGACAGCGGCGTGGCCGGCCTGGAGGTCAATATTTCCTGCCCGAATACCGCGCACGGCTGCATGGCGTTCGGAGTGGTTCCGGAAACGGCGGCGGCGGTGACGGCGGCAGTGAAAAAACGGACGAAACTGCCGGTGATCGTGAAGTTGTCGCCCAACGTCACCGATATTACCGTGATTGCCCGGGCGGTGGAGGCGGCTGGCGCCGATGCGGTGTCGTTGATCAATACGCTGGTCGGGATGGCGATCGACCCTTGGACTTGGCGGCCGGTTCTCGGCAATGTGATTGGCGGACTGTCCGGGCCGGCGGTCAAGCCGGTCGCCCTGCGGATGGTCTGGCAGACGGCGCAGGCGGTCAAGATTCCGGTGGTGGGGATGGGCGGCATTTCGACGGCGATGGATGCGGTGGAGTTTCTGCTGGCCGGGGCGCAGGCCGTGGCCATCGGCGCGGCGAATTTTGTGAATCCCTGCGCGATGCGGGATGTCGCAGCCGGCTTGGAAGACTATCTGGAGTTCCGGGGACTGACCCATGTGAGCCAGTTGGTGGGACAGATAAAAACGGAGGGGTGAGCGGAAGATGCGAGATGCCCGCGAACAGTTGATTGTGGCGATGGATGTGCCGACACTGGAGAAGGTGCGGCAGACGGTCGATACTCTTGACGATGCTGTCGATTTTTACAAGGTGGGGATGGAGTCCTTTTACAGCCTGGGGCAGCCGGTATTGGATGAAATGGCGGCGCGACGCAAAAAAGTGTTTCTGGATCTGAAACTGCATGACATTCCCAATACGGTGGCCAATGGGATCAAGTCTTTGTGCCGGTTTGCGCCGGTGCTGACGACCATTCACGCCGGCGGCGGTCCGTCGATGCTGAAAGCGGCAGTGGCGGGGGCGCAGGAAGGGGCGGCGCGCTGGAACGTGCCCCGGCCCAAACTGCTCGGTATCACCGTACTGACCAGCATCAGCGAGGCCGAATGGACGACGATCGGTCATGCCGGCGCAGTACGCGATTCCGTACTCCGATTGGCGACACTTTGCCGGGAGGCGGGCGTGGACGGTGTGGTGGCGTCGCCGCAGGAAGCGGCGGCCATTCGGGCGGAATGCGGCAGGGACTTTTTGATCGTGACCCCGGGCGTCCGTCCAGCTGGCGGCGACAAGGGGGACCAAAGCCGGGTGGCGACGCCTGCCCAAGCGTTGGCGGACGGAGCTGACTATCTGGTCGTGGGGCGACCGATTCTGGCGGCACCGGATCCCCGGGCGGCGGCGTTGGCAATATTGAAAGAGATGGAGGGCTGACATCATGACCGAAGCGGAAGTCAGGGAACTGTTGATGAAACATGGGGCAATCCTGGAGGGACATTTTCTACTGACCTCGGGGCTGCACAGCGGCATGTACGTCGAAAAATTTCAGGTCCTGCAATATCCGAAGGCTACCGAACGACTTTGTGAAGGTTTTGCGGAAAAATTTGCCGGCGAAAAGATCGACGTGGTCGTTGGTCCGGTGACCGGCGGTATCATTTTGGCGCATGAGACCGCCAAACATTTCGGAACGCGGGCGATTTTCACCGAACGCGATAACGGCAAGATGACTCTTAAACGTGGCTTTGAGATCAAACCGGGCGAACGGGTCCTGATCGTTGAAGATATTGTAACGACCGGCGGTTCCGTGATGGAAGTCATCGAGGTCGTCAAGGAATGGGGCGGCGTCGTCGCCGGCGTAGCCATGCTGGTGGACCGCAGCGGCGGGACCGTGGACTTCGGCGTGCCGGCCAAAGCGTTGCTGACGCTGGACATCAAAACCTATGCGTCGACCGACTGTCCGTTGTGCAAGCAGGGAATTCCGCTCGTCAAGAGGGGTAGCCGGAAGACGCCGGCTTGATTGGGCAGCGGTTGAAGATTTTATAGTGGACATTTCACTGATTTTGTAGTATATTTTAACCTTCAAAGCGTTTAAATAAAGAGGGTAATAAGAATGAAACGAACCGACCTGAGAAATGTGGCGATCATCGCTCACGTTGACCATGGCAAAACAACGTTGGTCGACGCGATGCTAAAACAGAGCGGCGTGTTCCGCGCCAATGAGATTGTGCCCAAGTGCGTCATGGATTCCAACGATCTGGAGCGGGAACGGGGCATTACCATCCTGGCCAAGAACACTGCGGTTTTCTACAATGACGTTAAAATTAATATCGTCGATACTCCCGGCCACGCCGATTTCGGCGGCGAGGTGGAACGGGTCCTCAATATGGTGGACGGCGTGCTGCTTTTGGTGGACGCGTTCGAGGGACCGATGCCGCAGACGAAATATGTGTTGCGCAAGGCGCTCGAACAAAAACTGAAACCGATCGTGGTCATCAACAAAATCGACCGGCAGGATGAGCGGGCCGAAGAAGTCGTGGATGAGGTTCTCGACCTGTTCATTGAACTCGGTGCGACCGAAGAACAGCTCGATTTCCCGGTCGTGTACGCGACTGCCCGGGCTGGCATCGCCAAACTGAGCATGACGGATGAGAGTGAGAATCTACAGCCGCTGTTTGAAACCTTGATCCATGAGATCCCGATGCCGGAAGGCGAAGAGAATGCCCCCTTGCAGATCATGGTGACGACCATCGACCATGATGATTATGTGGGGAAAATCGCCGTGGGCCGGGTGGTCCGCGGTACGGTGAAGACCGGTCAGATTGTTTCCGTCCTGCATCGCGACGCCGAGAGCAAGCAGAAGATCAGCCTCCTGTACGTGTACAACGGCCTGAAACGCAATGAGGTGGAAAGCGCCACGGTGGGAGATATCATCGCCATCACCGGTCTGGATGATTTTACGATCGGCGATACCCTTGCCGACCCGGAAAATCCGGAAACGCTGCCGACCATCAATATTGACGAGCCGACATTGTCGATGATGTTCATGGTGAACAACAGTCCGTTCGCCGGCAAGGAAGGCCAGTACGTTACTTCCCGGCATTTGCGGGAGCGCTTGATGAAGGAAAAGGAAACTAACGTCAGCCTGCGCATCAAGGAGACGGACAGCCCCGATACCTTCGAGGTCTGTGGACGCGGCGAGCTGCATCTGGCGGTGCTGATTGAGACGATGCGCCGCGAGGGGTATGAATTCGCAGTCGGCAAACCGCAGGTCATTTACAAGGAGATCAAAGGCAAAAAGTGCGAACCGCTGGAATTTCTCACGGTCGACGTCCCGCCGGAATTCATGGGTGCGGTGATGGAGCAACTGGGAACGCAGCGGGCGGAAATGGTGAACATGATCGAGCTGTCGGGTTATCTGCGGCTGGAATTCATCGTTCCGGCACGTGGACTGATCGGCTTTCGTTCGCAGTTCCTCACCAACACCAAAGGCAACGGCATCATGCACCATGTATTCCATGGCTATGCGCCATACAAGGGCGATATTCCCGGCCGGACCCGGGGCGCTTTGGTGGCGTTCGAAACCGGTGAAACCTGCGCCTACGGCATTTTTAATGTCCAGGACCGGGGCGTGATGTTTATCGAGCCGGGGCAAAAGGTGTACGCCGGCATGATTGTGGGTGAAAACACCCGTGAGCTGGATATGGATATTAATCCCTGTAAGAAAAAGCAGATGACCAACACCCGTTCCAGCGCCGCCGACGAAGCGTTGCGACTGATCACACCGCGAATTATGAGTCTGGAGCAGTGCCTGGAACACATCAACGACGATGAACTGGTCGAAGTGACGCCGAAGAGCCTGCGCCTGCGCAAAGCGGTGCTGGATCGGGCTCAGCGCGGCCGTGACCGCAAACGGGCGTTGAATGCGGCGAATGATGAAAATAACTGATTTTGCGCTCGTGAATTGTCATGGCTGGAGTTCCGGCGTGCAGGAAAAAAGCCAACAATGGGCGAAATTAAGTTACTGAAATTATCGCAGGGGAGTCGATGGCTTTGAAAACGGCAGCAACAATCGAATTCCGGCGTTTGTCGCTGGTGGTGCTGTTTGCGTTGATGCTGACCCTAACAGTCGGGATCAACGGAATTCTTCCGCAGTCGTTGGCTCACGCCGCTTCCGCTACCGACGGCACCGACGACTCCGTCAGGCCGCCGGTGGAAGAGCCACCGGAAGAACCGCCATCCCCGCCGGTGACGGTACGTCCGCCGTCGCCGCCAACGCAGCCAAGTGGGCCGGCGTTATCGATCACCGAGGTGCGGGTTCGCAATGAAGATAAGGAAGGCAATGCTCTCAGCGATTACAAAGTCAGCTTCGATTATGATGAAACTCGCTGGATTTCCTACTACATTCGTGTGGTGAACAACACGGATGAACGGCTGCAGGGAAAACTGGGCGTTCGTTATATTCAACCCGACGGTAAACTTAAGCAAAACAGCAAGAGCCCGGCTGGATTCACTTTTGAGCACAATGTCAACGTGGTCAATTCCCGGGAGATTACCGGTGGCTGGGGTCGGGCTTCCGGCGGGTCCTTTGAACCGGGCCGGCATCGGATCGAATTTTGGTGGGAGGGCAAACGGATCCACCAGGTGACGTTTGCAGTCAACGCCCAAGAGGCGCCGCTAAAAATCACCGCCCTCAAATTGCGCAACGAGATGAAGGATGGTACGCCACTCAGCGACTACGGCTGGACTTTCGACCGGGAGGACATTCAGTACATCACCTTTTACGCTACGCTGGCAAATACCACGAATCAGCCGCAAAAAGGTCAATTGAGCGTTAAGTTTATCGGGCCGGACGGGGCGTTGATGCGCGGCAGCAACAGCCCGGAAGGGTACACTTTCAGCCAGAATATCAATATTGTAACGGTCGGCAATGTTACCAATGGTTGGGGACGTTCCACCGGTGGGTCCTATTCGTCGGGCGCTTATCGGATTGAGTTCTGGTGGGACGGGAAACGAATCGCTCAAACGTCGTTTGCCGTAAAATGAAATTTGAACGGTAGACCCTAAAGGTACTACAATGGGGCAGGTGCAATGAGGCGCTGCAACCGCAAGGGTTCGGCGTCTTTTCTTTATGTTCGGTCATGTCCGGGCTGCGTGGATTTTTGCTGGATAAGTATGCAGGAAACGAGAATATTTTGTTGCCGAAAAAACGGCAAGTCTGTTATAATAAGCGAGTCGGCACAGATTGATTCTGTCGGCGCAATGAACGGGGAGGCCGGTGTCCATGTTTCAGGAAATTGTGCAGCAAATCGTAAACGGACTGGTGCTCGGCAGCACCTATGCGCTGATTGCGCTCGGATTGACCCTCATTTACGGCATATTGGGCATCGTAAACTGGGCGCATAGCGAGCTTTATATGTTGGGCGCCTTTGTCGGCGTGTTCATGGTTGTCAACTTGCATCTGCCGTTTTTTGTCGGCTTGGTGCTGGCGATGGCGGTGATGGCCTTGTTCGGCATGGCGATGGATCTTTTGGTGTTTCGGCCTCTGCGGTCGGCGCCGGAAATGAATATGATTATTGGTACGTTGGGAATTTCTACGTTTTTGGTGCAAGCGGCCGTCATCGTGTTCAGCCCTAATCCGGTGCGCTTTCCCACGGAGTTTTCAAATTCCTATCTTTCCTTTTTGGGGATTTCCATTACCTTACAGCGATTGATGGTGTTCTGTGTGACATTGTTGTTGATCGGAATTTTGAACTACATCATCAAATACACGACGGTCGGCAAGGCGATGCGCGCCTGCGAGCAGAATCCGGACGCCGCCCGCTTGATGGGGATTGACATAAAGCGGATTTCGTTGTTTACGTGCGCGATCGGCGCCGCGTTGGCGGCGGCGGCGGGTACGCTGGTCGGACCGATATTCCTGGTGTCGCCGCAGATGGGCCTGGCTGCTATTTCCAAGGTATTCGCGGTCGTTATTCTCGGCGGCATGGGCAATGTTCCCGGCGCGATTTGGGCGGCCTTTATTCTGGGGCTGGCGGAGAGCCTTACCGCCGGGTTCCTGTCGTCGTATTACAAAGATGTTGTCACTTTCCTGATTCTGATCGCGGTATTGATCGTCAAACCGGCGGGCCTGTTCGGGCGTAGCCAGATTGAAAAGGTGTGAACATGAAACATGGCATGACCGTAAATAGTATCGGTGTGGGGCTGGCGGTGGTATTGGCGCTGGTTTTCCCATTGTTAGGAATTAAGAATTATTACCTGCATATTGCAGTGTTGAGCCTGCTGCATATTTTGCTGGCTTTGGGGTTGAATTTGATTGCGGGTTATGCGGGCCAGCTTTCACTGGCTCATGCGGCTTTCTTCGGAATCGGGGCTTATACGGCGGCGCTGCTGACGTTGACTCAACATTGGTCGTTCTGGCTTGCCGCGCCGATGGGCGCGCTTGTCGCCGGACTGGTGGCCGTGGCGATCGGTTTGCCGACTTTGCGGCTCAAGGGACCATATTTTGTTATATCCTCAATGGGCTTCGGCGAAATCGTCCGGCTGATTTTTTTGAACTGGCAATCGGTAACGCGGGGCCCGAATGGGTTGCCGGGCATTCCGGCGCCAGACCCGATTAACCTTGGGTTCGTTAAATTGACGTTTGAAAGCAGAATGGAAAACTACTATTTGATTCTGAGCGTTTTGTTCGTCGTGCTGATTTTGTACTATAACCTGGTGAATTCCCGAATCGGTCGGGCTTTACGGGCCATCCGCAACGATTATATCGCGGCGCAGGTCATGGGGATCCATATCGCCTTTTACAGAATCCTTGCCTTTGCGGGCGGAGCGGCGCTGGCAGGCCTTACCGGCGCTTTGTACGCCGGATACATTCGTTTTATCAGTCCCGATACTTTTACCAGCGGCGAATCGATCAACATTTTGATCATGATGGTTATCGGCGGAATGGGTACGATCGTCGGTCCGATCATCGGCGCACTTTCCATCACGTATCTTCTGGAGACCATGCGGGTGTTCGCGGAATATCGGTTGGTGATCTACGGCCTGCTCATGTTTGTCGTTATTTTGTATATGCCGCAGGGAGTCGCGGGAATGCTGGAAAATCTTTGGCAGCGCGCGGTTGCCGGAAAGAAGGTGGCCTGACCAATGCTGTCCTGCAAAGGATTAACGATTCGTTTCGGCGGACTGGCCGCCATCGATAATCTGGACTTTGCGATTGACGCCGGGGAAATCCGCGGCTTGATCGGCCCGAACGGTTCCGGTAAAACCACGTTATTCAATCTGATCTCCGGGATTTATAAACCAACTGCGGGCAGTATCGTTTTCGAAGGAAAATCCATCGCCGGCAGACGGACCGATGAGGTGACCCGGGCCGGCATTGCCCGAACCTTTCAGAATATTCGCCTGTTCGGTGACATGACGGTGTGGGAGAATTTGCTGGTCGGCCGTCATTGCCGCCTGAAGCAGACAGTGCTTGACGATTTGTTCGCTACGCCGGCGAAGCGCCGGGAAGAGGCAGTTGCCTGCGAAAAGCTGGAAAATCTCCTGCAGCTCTTCCACATGGAACATTTACGGGAAGAACTGGCGAAGAATCTTCCTTACGGTTTGCAACGCGAATTGGAAATCATGCGGGCGATGGCTTCGGAACCACGTCTGTTGCTGCTGGATGAACCGGCGGCGGGAATGAACCCCCGGGAAACCGCTCAACTGACGGAGCAGATCCAGCGGTTGCGCGAACAAGGATTTACCGTTTTGGTGGTCGAACATGACATGCGGTTGGTGATGAACATCTGCGACCGGATTACGGTTTTGAACTACGGCAAAAAAATTGCCGAAGGCGTACCCCGGGAGATCCAGACCCATCCCGAGGTGATTCAGGCCTATCTTGGAAAGCAGGTGAAGGACAGTGCTTAAGGTCAGGGATCTATCCGTTCATTACGGCAAGATCAAGGCCGTACGAAATGTCGATATGGAGATCGTCCAGGGCGAAATCGTATCGTTGATCGGTGCGAATGGCGCCGGCAAGTCAACTACGTTGCGGGCATTGTCCGGGCTGATCAAACCGGCCGGCGGAACCATCGAATTTCAGGGAAAGCCGATCACCGGCTGGGACGCCAAGTCGATCGTGGAGGCGGGAATTAGCCATTGCCCGGAAGGCCGGCAGATCTTTCCACGCATGACAGTCATGGAAAATTTGGAGTTGGGTGCATATACCCGCAAGGACAAAAATAACTTGCAACCGGATTATGACCGGATTTTCGATTATTTTCCCGTGCTATCGCAGCGGCGGACCCAATTCGGTGGAACCTTGTCCGGGGGCGAACAGCAGATGCTGGCCATTGGCCGGGCGTTGATGTCCCATCCGAAACTGCTGCTGCTGGACGAACCGTCGCTGGGGTTGGCGCCGCTACTGGTGGAAAAGATTTTCGAAATCATTCAGACCATCAACCGGGAAGGGACGACGGTGCTGCTGATCGAGCAGAACGCCTGGCAGGCGCTGAATATTGCGCACCGGGGCTATGTGCTGGAAACGGGGTGCGTGTCGATCGCTGGACCGGCCGCCGAGCTGATGCACAACGACCATATCCGCAAGGCGTATCTGGGGGAATAAAGCAGGCTGTTTTCCGCTCTGTATCGCAAAAACTTTTGTTTCAGTATTTTCACCGATATTCGTAGCAGCTTGCAATTAGTTACGAATTCCGGCGATCAATATCGCAACATAATTTTCATCAAAACCCCTAAAGACTTCTCTATTGCCTATCCATTTACATTGATCAAAATATAAAGAGGAGGATTCATTCATGCTGAAACAGAAGACCAAGTCCCTGTGCGCGCTCGCACTGGCCGGCGTCATGCTGGCCTCTCTGGTCGCCGGTTGCGGCGGCAGCGGCGCCAAAGAACCCACCAAAACTGCCTCAAAGGAACCCATTAAATTCGGGATCATCGGCCCCTACACCGGGCCGAACGCCAAACCGGGCCAGAGCATGAAACAGGGCGTCAACCTGGCGGTCGAAGAGATCAACAAAGCCGGCGGCGTCAAAGGCCGCCAACTCGTCGCCATGTTTGAAGATGACGCTTCCGTTCCTGCCCAATCGGTTTCCGCAACGGAAAAACTGATCAACAAAGATGAAGTGGCCTTTTTGATCGGCACGTTCAACAGTGCGACAACCCTGGCCGACATGAAGATCATCGAGCGCGACAAGACGCCAATGCTGGTTCCAATCGCCGTGGCGATCGAAATCACCGAATCCGGCAACAAATGGGTATTCCGCAATTCGGCCACCAATCCGATGCAGGCCGAGCAACTCATGAACTATATCTACAAACAAACCAAACAACGTAAATTTGCCGTTATTCATGAAAACACCGACTACGGCAAGGGCTTGATGTTGGCAGTGGAAAGCTTCATCAAAAAGAACGGCGGCTCCATGATTGCGGAGTCCTACTCGATCGGCGACACCGATTTTTATGCCCAACTGACCAAAATCAAGAATAATGCTCCCGAAGCCTTGATTATTTGCGGCAACCTGTCGGAAGGATCGCAGATTACCCGCCAGTTTAAGGAATTGGGAATCAAAGCCCAACTCTATGGTTTCGGCGGCCTGTCCTCCTATGATTTCAACAATGTCGCCGCTGGTTCGAATGAAGGACTGATCGCCACCAGTTACTTTGAAAACGCTTCCCCCAATCCGTTGGCCCAGAACTTCATCAAAGCCTATAAGGCCAAATACAATGTCGATCCCGACATGTTCGCCGCAGCGATTTACGAATCCGTTTATCTCGCCAAGGATGCCATCGAAAAGATGGGCGACACCAAGGATATAGCCGGATTCCGGGTTGCCTTGCGCGATCAGCTGGCCAAGGTGAAAGATCTGCCTGGCGTTCAGGGACCGACTACGTTCGATGCCAAAGGGCAGGCTGACAAGCAGGTCATGATCATTCAATGGAATAAAGGGCAAAAAACGATCCTGTTTCCCAAAGCGAAATAATGTTGTCACAATGGGATTTTGCAAAAAAGCTTAGGCTTTTTTGCAAAATCCCACTTTTTTATGTTGACAGGCAATAGTTTGTCGGGTACAATAAACACAATTCAAGTACACAATAAATCTTGGCAAAGAAGCCGGATTTGATGCAGGGCGTGTAGTCCGTGGTCAAATTTGGCTTTTTTTTATTACCGGATCAAAAAAATGACAGAGGGGTGTAGAAGATGGCAAAAGAACTACTCTATGTAATCCCAGCCAACAAATGCGACAAAAAAGAAATTATCCACATTTTGAAAATTCATCCGGAAATCAAATTTGTTTCATTGGTCGGCATTGACTTGGCCGGCAACGACACCGACGAGAAAATTCCCGTTCGGATTTTCCTCAAGGACATTGACGATTTTTATTCGGGGCATGCGGTGCAGACCGACGGTTCTTCCGTGGTGCTCACCGGCATTGCCACCCTGAACAATGCCAAGGTGGATATGTATGTCGATCCCAGCGTTAACTGGTATGTCGATTACAACTATGAATCCGAAGACGAAGAAACCGGGTTGCCGGTGGGTACGCTCCGCATCCCGTCCTTCCTCGTGCACAATGGATTGCGAGTGGATTCCCGTTCGATTCTGACTCAGACTTTGGAATATGTCGGTGCCGAAATCAAGGCACTCATCAAAAAAACCGGCAAGGTTCCCGGCCTGGAACATGTCAAACCGTCGGAAATCGAAGAGATTCTGTTCACTATTGGTACCGAACTGGAATTCTGGGTGAAATCACCGGCGGAAGATGCGCATGTCAATGAACTTTCTTCCACGCAGGTCATGCAGGAAAACTACTGGCAACGTACCCGCGGCCAAGCCCGGACCGCTTTGGAAGATGCGATGCTGATGTTGGAAGCTTATGGCTTGCAACCGGAAATGGGCCATAAGGAAGTCGGCGGCGTAAAGGCGAAAATCGGCGAAGCCGGCACTCTGGACCATGTCATGGAGCAGATGGAAATCGATTGGCGGTTTGCGCCGGCCGTACAGGCAGTTGACAATGAACTGCTGGCCCGGATTCTGGTAAAGGAAGCGTTTCGCCTCAATGGCCTCGAGGTATCGTTCCAGGCAAAACCGATCATCGGCGTGGCCGGCAATGGCGAACACACTCACACCGGCATGGCGGCGAAACTGAAGTCCGGCAAGATCGTCAACCTGTACGCACCGAAAGACATGAAGAAGGATTTCATGAGTGCGGTCGGTTATGGAGCGATCATGGGCCTGCTCAAGAACTATGAAGTCGTCAATCCCTTCGTCACCTCGACCAACGACGCGTTCAACCGCCTGAAGCCCGGCTTCGAAGCGCCGGTCTGCATTGTTACTTCACTCGGTCACAGTCCGGAAGTACCGTCCCGTAACCGGACCATTTTGGCTGGCTTGGTGCGCGACATCGATAATCCGTTGGCTACCCGCTTCGAAATTCGTGCATTCAATCCGCTCAGCAACTCCTATGTCGGCATTTCCGCCGCTTATCTGGCCATGTTGGATGGTATCAAGGCCGCTGTTACTTCCGGTAAATCGACCGCTGAACTGGTCGCCGAGTTGTCGAAAGAACCGGCCGCAGCTGGTTTCTATCTGGAGAAAGGTCGCGCCTATCGCAGCGAGCACGACGTCTTCGATGATTATACAGCGGAACAACGCGACAAGATGTTCGGCAAACCACCGGCCACGGTCTGGGAAAACATGGACGCGCTGAAAAAATATCCGGAAAAGCTGAAAGTGTTGAAAGCCGGTAATGTACTGCGTCAGGATTTGATCGATGCGTTTGTCAACGGTGCACTGCTCCGCTGGAAAGTGGAAATCATCGAACGGATTATTCCGCAGTACCTTGATTCGATCCGGAAAGTTACCTGCCTGCATAGCGTTGCCAACCCGGTTGATGACGCGGCTTGGGCCAAGATCAACGAATTGCGGCTGTACTTGGCAAAAGACGGCGCGGAAAAATCGTTGTTCACGAAAGTTCGGGAAGTTCTGGCCGCCGGCAAGTATAGCGAAGCTTCCGCCATGCAGCAGGAAATGGCCGCCAAGATGGGCGAACTGGAAACGGCCTACGAACTTTACAAACGAAATCTTCTGGACATCTGATCATTCCCCCCCTATTCTCCTGTCAACGCAAAAACGGCCTCTTGGGGCCGTTTTTGTGTTGATAGGCAAGGATGCTGATAAAAGCCCGTCTGTTGCGTTGTTATGAAATCGCAGGTTCATTCCGGTTGGTGTGGATTTCATCGGCATTCGTTTCGCCTTGAGCTATGATTTCTCGCGCAGCGGAAAAGCTGGACAGCCGGCGTGACTTTGGACGTAGCGGAGTTAAGCGAAGCGGCGAAGCGTTCTCACATTATCCAACTCCGGGTCATGCCGATAATGGCAGGACTTCCGGGCCGCCGGGCAGAAGATATTAACCATGATCATTCGGGAATTTTTAATGCGGCATTGGCCGCTATATGGATTGGGCATCACGCTGCTCATCATCACGGACCTGTTGTCGATCTTGATTCCCCGCACGATTGGCCGGGCCATCGACATCATCGGCGGTAATGGTGACGTTACGGACTCCCTGTGGTTTTTGGCGACCATCGCCGCGACCATGGCGGTGCTCCGCTTTTTTTATCGGGAATGCATCATGGGCACGACGCGCCGGCTCGAATATTTTTTGCGGAATCAGATATTCCGTCAGGCCCTATATCTGCCGATGAGCATATACGATGAAGCCGGCCCCGGCAAGCTCATGGCATTGACCGTGAACGACGTGACTTCCGTAAGGGTGGCGGTTGGCTTGGGCATTATGCTGCTGGTCGATGCCGGGATCATGGGGGTTGTGTCGTTCACCATGATGTTTCGCAGCATCGATCCGACCCTGACCCTGGTATCGGTCTTGCCTCTGCCACTGGTTTTTATCGCGACGGCAGTATTGGGTCGCGTCGTCCATGAACGATTCCGGCGTGTGCAGGAAAAGTTCAGCGTCCTGACTGAATTCACCCAGGAATTGTTTGGCGGCGTGAAGGTCGTGAAAGCGTTCGGCGCCGAAGAGATATTGACGGCAAGGTTTGCTGACGTGAACCGGGACAATATGACGGCCAATTTGGCCTTGGCGGAAATACAGGCCGTATACATTCCAATCACCCACGTGGCGCCGTTGACCTGCTATGCGCTGGCGCTGGGCTTCGGCGGGCGCCTGATCATCGAGAACAGGATCAGCGTGGGAGATCTGGCGGCGTTTACCGGATATTTGGGGTTGATTATCTGGCCGGTCATGGGCTTGGGTTATCTGATCAACATCGTGCAGCGGGGCAGGGCTTCTTGGTTGCGCATCCGAGACTTTTTGACGATTTTGCCTTATGAGAATAGGAGCGAAGTCGGAGATTCCAGTACTCCGCTCATATTGAACGGCGATATTGAACTGCGGGACTTGACTTTTCAGTATCCCCTGGCGAGTGTGCCCAGTTTGCGGGGGATCAGCCTTCGAATTCCGGCCGGTTCCACGGTCGGCATCGTGGGGCGGACCGGCTCCGGAAAAACTACGCTGCTCAGACTCCTATTGCGTCTGTACCCGGTTCCCGACGGCAAGATTTTTATGAGCGGCGAGGATATCAACCGGCTCGGCTTTGTCCGACTGCGTTCCGCAATTGGTTATGTTCCGCAGGATGCGGCGCTGTTTTCAGCCACCATTGGTGAAAATATAACTTTTGGGCAGCCCTATGACCGACAGGCGGTGCGGGATGCTGCACGCCTGGCTGTGGTCAGGGAGGACATCGACGCCCGGGCGGAAGGGTTTGCGTCGCGACTGGGTGAGAAGGGAACCCGGCTTTCCGGTGGCCAGCAACAGCGAGTGGCGGTGGCCCGGGCGTTGATCCGGCGCCCGGCTTTGTTGCTGCTGGACGACGTTTTCTCGGCGCTTGATTATCGGACGCAGGCTGAATTGATCGATAACCTGCACGAAATCGAAGCCGGCCGGACTACGTTAATTGTGTCGCAACGCGTGGCGGCCGTGAAGCATGCTCCAATTATCCTGGTTATGGATGAGGGGAAAATCGCGGAAATGGGAACTCATGACGAATTGATTGACGCCGGCGGCTTGTACTATCGGCTATATGAGCAGCAACTGGCGGCGGGGGAAGTGTCATGAGCCTGTATTACCGGGGCCGGGATTACGAAGAACAGAGAAATGATAATAAGCGCTGGGCCGATCGGCAACTGTTGCGGGTGTTATGGCGGTTGGCGGCGCCGGTGCGGCCGCTGTTGGCAGGAGCGATGCTCCTGATGCTGCTGGGAGCGGTGGCGGATCTGGTTCGCCCATATATGATGAAACTGGCGATCGACCATTACGTGGCGCTGCGGGATATCCCTGGTTTGCAAACACTGTTCACAGTTTACCTCTCGACCATCCTGCTAAGCTTGATTCTGGCCTACGGTGAGAACCTGTTGCTACAACAGGCGGGACAGAAGGTCATCCTGGCGGTGCGGGAAAAAGTGTTCCGGCATATCGTCGGCCAGACCATGGAAAAGCTGGAGGCGCAGCCGGTCGGACGCCTGGTGACCCGCGTGACCAACGATACCGATGCGGTGAAAGACCTTTATACCGAAGTGATTGTAGCGTTCGCGAGCGATGCGGTCATGCTGGTGGGAATCATTGCGGCCATGCTGGCGATTCACTGGCAGTTGGCCTTGCTGTCGTTCGCGATTTTGCCTTTGATGGTTTTACTGGCCGCCGGATATCAACGCTTCGCCCGCCGGGCTTATCGCGCCGTCCGCGAAAAAACCGCCGCCTTGAATTCTTATATTCAGGAACGGTTGAACGGTATTGGCGTGATCAAGGCGTTCGCGGTGTTCACGGTCACGGACCGGGCCTTTGGGCGGGTGAACGAGGAGTATTTGCAGGCGGGATTGGCGGAGATGCGGACATTTGCGGCGTTTCGCCCGCTGGTTGATTTGATGTATGTGTTGGCGGTGATTTTGGTGCTGCATTTCAGCGAGGCTGAGTCCCGCGTTGTTGGTATAGAGATCGGCACTGTCATCGCTTTTCTGCGATATATGGAAAAGTTTTTCTGGCCCATCAAGGACATGGCTGAAAAGTACAGCCTTTTGCAGTCGGCGCTGGCCGCGGCGGAACGGATTCAGCCGATGCTCGTCGAAACGGAAGACCCCAACATTGGCGAAAAGCCGGCGCGACGTTGTTCGCCGGCGCGCATCGACTTTGAAGATGTCTGGTTCGCCTATGAAGAGGGTAACTGGGTCTTATCCGGCGTGAGCTTCTCGGTGCCGGCCGGGGCTCTTTACGGAATCGTTGGTCTGTCGGGATCCGGCAAGACAACGCTGCTGAGTTTGCTGCTGCGTTTTTATGAACCGCAGCGAGGCCGCATCCTGTTGGACGGAACCGACATTCGGGATATTCCGCCGGCGGTGCTGAGGCACCGGCTCAGCGTCGTATTTCAGGATGTTCATATTTTCAAAGGAACCGTGGCCGAAAATATTTCTTTGTACGATCCCCACCTTTCCCGCAAACAGATTCGGGAAGCGGCGGAATTGGCGAACCTGTCGCAGTTCATCGAAAAAATGCCGCAGGGTTATGACACGCAGGCAGGCTATCTGGGATCGACCCTGTCGGCTGGGCAACGGCAGCTGTTGTCATTTGCCAGGGCGCTCGCCACGTCGGCCGATGTGCTGGTCCTGGACGAAGCGACATCCAGCATTGACAGCTATACGGAGACGTTGGTCCAGAAGGCCATGGAAAAGGCGGCAGCGCAGCGAACCATGCTGGTGGTGGCGCATCGTCTGTCCACCGTGGTGAATGCCGACCGAATTCTGCTGATGCATCAGGGACGCGTGGCGGAACAGGGAACCCATGCCGAACTGCTCGCCCTGCGCGGACACTATGCCCGGCTGTATAAATGCCGGTAGGAATTCTGGCGGGTGGCAGGAAGTTGACGGCCAAATCTTGAATTATGTCTTTAATTGCTCATCGACTTCACCAAGAGGAGGTTTAATCATGGGGACGATTACCAGAAATAAGGGCAAACGCCTGCACAATCGGCAAGAGGTCGACAAATTGAACCGCAAGGCACTGTATATCGGCGGTTTGGCGGCAGGGAGCATACTCGCGTTGATTGTCTTCTCGTTTCTGTCATCATAAATACCGGGCAGCCGGCCAGCTGCGAAAGGAGAAAATTCATGGACAGGAACTGGGTATTGCATGTGCTGGAAACAATAGCGGGGTTCAGCCGCGGCGAAAACGGCATCACTCGTCTGGCGCTGTCGGCGGAAGAACTGAAGGCCCGAACTTACGTTACCGGATTGATGCAAGAGTTGGGCATGAACATTCGGATTGACGGCATCGGCAATATCATCGGCCGTTTGGCGGGAACCGATTCGGCGGCGGCGCCGGTGATCGTTGGTTCGCATCTGGATTCAGTGCCGGAGGGCGGCCGTTATGACGGAGTGCTGGGCGTCGTCGGCGGACTGGCGGCAATCCGGAGGATCCGGGAGGAAGGAAAGACAAAACGACCGCTGGAATTGATTGTTTTTACCGCCGAGGAGTCCAGCCGATTCGGTTACGCAACTATGGGCAGTAAGGCCATGGCCGGAGTAGCGGACGTAAAAGGTTGGTCCAAGGCAAAAGACTCGCAAGGGCTCACTTTCCCGGAAGCGCTGGCGGCGGCCGGCCTGCCGTCGGATCAAATCGCCGCGGCATCCCGGGTGGGTGAACCGATTCACGCCTTTGTCGAACTGCATATTGAGCAGGGGCCGATTCTAGAGGATGAAGAACTATCGATCGGCATTGTGGAAGCCATTGCGGCGCCTACCCGTTTAAAAATCCGGGTGGAGGGAACGCCGGGTCACTCGGGGACCACGCCAATGGACTCGCGGGAGGATGCCCTGGTTACAGCGGCGCAGGTCGTGCTGGCTGTCCGCGAAGTCGCGCTGGCGCGTTACGGCGAAGGCACGGTTGGAACCGTCGGCAATTTGAAGGTTCATCCAGGCGTGATGAATGTGATCCCCGGACTGGTCGAAATGTGGGTCGATATTCGTGGCGTAAATCATGACAGCATTGTCGATGTGTTGCAGGAACTCAAGGATGAGATCAGCATCATCGCGGAAGCGGAGGGCACGACGGTTTCCATCGAAGTGTTGACTTCCGATAAACCGGTGAAGCTCCATCCGATGGTGATTGGCATGGTGGAGAATGCCTGCCGCGATCTGAAGGTATCGTATAAGCGAATGAATAGCGGCGCCGGGCATGACGCCATGCATATGGCGACGCTGGCTCCGACCGGCATGATATTTATTCCCTGCGCCAGGGGAATCAGCCACAACCCGGAGGAGTCAGCCGCACCGTCGGATATCATGACCGGAATCGATGTGTTGACGAGGACTTTGAAGGCTTTGGCCGAGTGATAGAAGGAGAGTTTATAGATTGCAGCAGTTTTTGCGAAAAATATACAACCAGAATGCTTTTGTAAATTTGTTGGAAATGAAGTTGACCCATATGGAACCGGGAAAATCGGAACTGACCATGCCGATCGATCCAGCCAAACACACGAATCTCTATAACGTCGCACATGGCGGTGCACTGGCTTCCTTGGCCGATACAGCAATGGGTGTTGCCTGTGCCACGTTGGAACGGCGGGTTGTTACTCTGGAATTGAATATGAACTTTATCAAAGCTCCGGAACCGGGCACTACTATTCGCGCTCTGGGCCAGGTGGTTCACAACGGGCACCACACCTTGGTCGTTGAGTGTGCTTTGATGGGCGAAAATGATGCCCTGCTGGGGAAAGCACGCGGCACGTTTTATGTTGTGGGTAAGTTCGATATTGTACAAGAAAAATAAAAAATTTAGACAAAAAGAGGAAATGCGGCAAACTCATCGAATAATTGATTTAGGTCGAAAAGTCTAACAATTTAAGGGGGTTTGTGCGTGAAACAGAAACACTGGTTGGTATTCCTGGTTGTCCTGATTACTCTATCCATGGTGATCGTTGGTTGCGGCGGCAGTGGCGGCGACAAAAAAGCGGCGCCGGCCAAGATTCAGAACATCAACATCGCCACGGCTACTACCGGTGGTGTCTATTATCCACTGGGAAACGCCATGGCCCAATTATTCAATCACAAAATTCCAGGAATAAAGGCGTCGGCCGGGGCTACCGCCGGGACCCCGCAAAATATTTTGCTGATGCAGAAGAAAGAAGCGGAAGTTGCCTTTGCCCAAAACGGTGTCGCCTACTATGCGTATAATGGCAAAGAAATGTTCAAAGATAAACCGACTAAATTTTTGCGCGGCATTACGAATTTGTATCCCAATGTAATGCATATCGTGGTAGCGGCGAATTCCAACATCAAGTCTATCAAGGATTTTGAAGGGAAAAAATTTGTACCGGGCGCCATCGGTAGCGCCACCGAAATCAATTCACGAGAGATTCTTGGTTTATATGGATTGGATTATAAAGACAAGAAAAATGTCAAAGGCGAATATCTCGGCTATTCCGAAGCGGCGGAAGCCCTGAAAGACGGTCGCGTTGACGGAATTTTGATCGCCGGCGGCTTGCCGACGTCGGCAGTTCTGGACGCAGCATCAGCTTTGAAAATTCGTATCTTGTCCCTGGAACCGGAAATGATTGCGAAGTTAAAACAAACAATGCCTTGGTATTATGAAATCACCATTCCCAAAGGCACTTACATGGGGCAGACCGAAGACGTCCATACGGTGGCTGTCGCCAATCTGCTGATTTGCCGGGAAGACCTGAGCAATGACTTAGTTTACAATATGACGAAAACACTGCATGAAAGTCAGAAGGATCTCGTTGCTGCCCATAGTGCAGCCAAAGCCATGAAGCTTGAGACTGCGCTCAAAGGCATGACGGTTCCCCTGCATCCTGGAGCCGAGAAATATTACAAAGAGAAAGGGATCATAAAGTAGTCCTGTTCTTGATATCGCAGACAGGCTTTTGCCTGTCTGCGATATTTGTATAGTGGAATATGAACGCGAGGAGAGACGTTATTTTGGCGACGGAAGAAAACAAACCGATGGAAAATGACAAGCCAATTGACCAATCCGCGATTGATGCGTTTATTAATGAGGAATCAGCTGAGAACGTTGATGAAGTGGTCCGCAAATATGAGGCTGAATCCCGATTTCGTAAATTTTCCGGCAATATTGGCAAACTGGTGGCCGGCATCTGTATTGCCATGTCCTTGTTTCATCTTTATACTGCCGGCTTTGGCGTACTGGAAGCGATCAAGCAGCGGAACATCCATCTGACTTTTTGTCTCGTATTATCGTTTTTGCTATATCCTTCAGGTCCTAAAGGCGGAACCAACCGAATTACATGGTGGGACTGGATTTTGGTCGGTTTGTCGGTCGGTGTTGGCAGTTATTTGATGATCATTTATGATGCGTTGGCCAATCGTGGCGGTGTTACAGAACCAATGGACATCTATATGGGCGGGATATTGTGTCTGCTGGTGCTGGAAGCGGCAAGGCGGGCGACCGGCAAAGAACTGCCGATCATGGCCTTGTGTTTCGTAGCCTATGCGTTGTTTGGCGATATGATACCCGGTGAGTTTGGGCATCGAGGCTATAGCCTGGAACGCTTGATCGATCATATGTTTCTGACTACGGAAGGGATTTATGGAGTGGCGTTGGGCGTTTCCGCCACATATATCTTTCTATTCATTCTGTTTGGCGCGTTTTTGACGGAAACCGGGATGGCCAAGTTTTTTAATTCCTTATCCATGGCTGTAGCCGGAGGTTCACCAGGTGGACCGGCCAAGGTTGCGGTATTTGCCAGTGGCCTGTTGGGCATGATTAACGGCAGCGCGGTGGCTAATGTTGCGACGATCGGCGCATTCACGATACCTTTGATGAAAAGTATCGGTTATCGGCCGCATTTTGCCGGTGCGGTAGAAGCGGTGGCCTCGACGGGCGGACAGATCATGCCGCCGGTCATGGGGGCGGCAGCCTTTGTCATGGCGGAGTTCCTGGGAATGTCTTATACAACGATTATGATTGCGGCCGTGGTTCCTGCCGCATTATACTACTTGGCCTGTTGGACAATGATCCATCTGGAAGCTCTAAAATTAGGCTTGTCGGGACTTCCCAAAGCACAATTGCCCAATGCCGGGGAGGTTTTCAGGAAACAAGGCCACCTTTCGATTCCGATCATTGGAATTGTCGCATTGTTGTTGTACGGACTGACTCCACTTTACGCGGCGTTTTTTACCATTATTCTTACAATCATCGTTAGTTATATGCGCAAGGCAACAGCTATCAGTTTTCATGGTTTTATCCGGGCTCTGGAGGCTGGAGCCAAGGGGTCTGTGGGTGTGGCAATGGCTTGCGCAGTCGTGGGCTTTGTCGTCGGCGTGAGTTCCCTGACCAGTCTGGGCTTGACGTTTGGCGGCAATATTCTATCGTTCTCTCACAATAATTTGTTGATTACCTTGATTCTAACCATGATAACCATGTTGATTCTGGGGATGGGCTTGCCGACGACGGCCTGCTATATTGTTGGCGCGACGATTGCGGCGCCGGCCTTGATTAAACTGGGGGTAATCCCTCTGGTCGCCCATTTCTTTGTGTTTTATTTTGCCTGTCTGTCCAATTTGACCCCGCCGGTATGTTTGGCCGCCTTTACCGCCGCCGGAATAGCGGGCGCGGGGCCATACAAGGTCGGCTGGACGTCGACTCGCCTTGGTGTCGCCGGTTTTCTGGTGCCGTTCCTCGCTGTATATTCGCCCATGTTGATGTTTGCCGGCACCTATTCGACATTTGCATTGGTTGAAGCGCTTGTTACGGCGGTGATAGGCGTTATCGCCCTGAGCGCAGCTTTGGAAAATTGGCTGTATCGCAAATGCCTCCTTTGGGAGCGAGCTTTAATGATGGTTGGGGCGTTGATGCTGATGATTCCTGGTATAATTACAGATATTGCGGGTGGGATTGCTGTCGGCATTGTTTTCTTTAACCAACGGAGAAGCGCCAACCAGAAAAACTAGAGCGTTTCTGTGAAAAAGTTAACTTGAAAAAGCCGATTTGCAGGGCTTAACAAAAATTGCCGAATAAGGTATACTAAAGCCTAAGGGTCTATTTTTACCCCGATTACATTATCTGACGATATCGAGGAGGACACGCATGGACTTCAATCTAACACCGGATCAGATCGCCTTTAAAAAAATGGCGCAGGAATTGGTGGCCAAGGAAATCACTCCATATATCCGCGAAATGGATGAAAAAGGCGAGATGCGACCGGGGCTTATCCAGAAGTTTCACGAGGCAGGTATTCTGAATTTGGTGGTTCCGGAAGAATATGACGGACCTGGACTAGACGCCCTGTCAATCGCTTTAATCTATGAAGAGTTGGGGAAAGGGTGCGCCGGGATCGCCACTTCGGCAGCCGCCAACGCGCTGGCCTCTTATCCGGTGGTAGTGGCCGGGACCGAAGAACAAAAACGCAAAATGTTTGACGTGATCAACGACGGGAAATTGGCGGCTTTTGCCCTGACGGAACCCAATGCCGGCTCGGATGCCGGCGGGGTATCCACGTCGGCGACGAAAGACGGCGACTACTATGTGTTGAACGGAACAAAGTGCTTTATCACTAACGGCGGCATTTCCGATATTTACACCGTCTTTGCCAATGCTCGCAAATCTGCTGGTATCCGTGGCTTGACAGCATTTATTGTCGACCGGAATACTCCCGGTTTTTCCGTAGGTAAAAAGGAAGACAAAATGGGCATGCGTCCGTCCAACACAACTGAACTGGTTTTGGACAATGTTCGGGTGCATGCAAGCATGCGGATCGGCCGCGAGGGCGAAGGCTTCAAAATCGCCATGAAAACACTGGACGCGGCTCGGCCACTGGTTGGCGCCGTCGGTGTGGGACTGGCGGATGCCGCTTTGCAGGCGGCCTGCAAATATGCCAAAGAGCGGCAACAGTTCGGCAAACCGATCGCTTCGTTCCAAATGGTTCAGGGGATGATCGCCGACATGGCGATGGCTGTGGAGACTGCCCGCTTGATGGTTTACAAGGCCTGTTGGCTGAAAGACCAAGGACAGGAATACAAGCTGGAATCGGCCATGGCCAAGTGCCTGGCCGCCGATGTGGCAATGAAGGTCACCACCGATGCCGTGCAAATCATGGGCGGCTATGGCTATATGCGGGAATATCCAGTGGAAAAAATGATGCGTGATGCCAAGCTCCTGCAGATTTACGAGGGCACCAACCAGATTCAGCGATTGGTCATTGCCAATAGCATCCTGTACTGATTTTTGGCGGATTGCCGCGGAAATAGATGCTTTTTCCCTTGACAAAGGCGGTCACCACATACTATAATAAATTTCGTCACATCAGACAATTGAATCGGGGTTATAGCTCAGTTGGTTAGAGCGCTTCGTTGACATCGAAGAGGTCTGCGGTTCGAGTCCGCCTAACCCCACCAACGCAAACAAGAGACGCTGCGGTTATCCGCAGCGTCTTTCACTTTTGCCGGCCACTCTCCTCATAGGTCTTTCGACTACTGTCTTGACTACTCACCGTCGTTTGGTCTAAAACCGTATGATCAACTGTGTGGCGATGGCTGTGTTTTTCAATAGGGTATAGTTTGTATTCAGCGTTGAAATGATCGATATTGCCGCATTTGGCGAAATGTTGTAGAAGGCGCCGAAGTTCAGGCCGCCGAAGCGGCTTTGCCCATTTTCATAACCAACCGTGACTCCCCAGTTTTCCGCCACTTTTGTATAAATGCTGGCCATAACGGTTTTGGTATCGGCGAAACGAGCGCCGTTGCGGAATGTTGCGTGAGCTATGCTGAATCTTGAACCGTTGCCGATAATGATGCTGGGGAGCGGATATTTTGTTGGCATCCCTTGAAACATCCAATTCGCGATCTGAAGATCATCCGGAAAGAAATCCGGGTGTAGCCCTTCTTGTCCCGTGGCGGCGGAAAATATGGGCGTTGCCGGTGAAGCCGCCGCTGGCTGGAGCAAGAACATGATTACTGCCAACATTACTGCAAATATTTTCATGTGCAGTTCTCCTTTGTGTCGATGCTGGCCGTGCGCATTCTCTGGAATCGGTCAAGACAGTACTTTTTGACAACTTTATTTTATGGCATGATCCAGGCCCTGTAATTATCCAGGTTACACAAAAATCGACAGAAATTTTTATACAAAGACAAAAATGCACGTTACAGACGTAGAAACTGGAAATACTGTTGTTCACGTGTCCGTTGACAATTCGCGAAAAAGAGCGCTAAGATGAAACAAATAGCGCAATATAAGATCAAGGGTTGAGTTGGAAAGTCATGAACCGGGATATATTACCGGGCAACCATAATAATTTGGTGAAGTTTGTTTTCATTTTTACATCTCATCGTCGTTTTGACCGCACTATATTGGGAGGTAGGATATGGAGGACCGTGACTGGCTGATCGTTAAAGTGTTGCAGGAGCAGAAGAATATCACAAAAACTGCTCAGGCACTGTTCATTTCCCAACCAAATTTAACTACCCGAATCCGCCATATTGAGGAAGAGTTTGGCGTTAAGATGATCTACCGGGGCAGCCGAGGCGTCCATTTCACGCCGGAAGGCGACTATCTGGCCCAATGTGCGCGGAATATGCTCCTCAACATCCGCCAGATCAAGGAACAGGTAGTGAATATGGGGAATGAAGTCAAGGGGACTTTATGCATCGGAGCTTCCAATTATTTGTCCAAATACAAGATTCCCCACTTGCTGGGACTGTTTAAGGAGACTTATCCGCAAGTGGAGTTTAAGGTGATTACTTCTTTTAGCAAGGATGTTTGCGGTCTCCTTTATAATCAAGATGTGCATGTAGGCTTTGTTCGGTCTGATTTTGGCTGGCACGGAGAAAAGCATGTTCTATACGAGGAGCCGGTTTGCGTTGCCGCGAAGGAGGCGATGACACTGGCGGACCTTCCCGGAAAACCGCGGATTGATTATCACACCGATGATTCTTTCAAAAACCTGATTGATACCTGGTGGAGCGAAACTTTTTTGCAGCCGCCGACTGTCGGCATGACCGTTGGCTATATCGATGTTTGCCGCTCGATGGTTGCAAATGGCCTGGGGTATGCCATTGTGCCGTACTCCTTGCTGGATGGGGTGGAGCCGATGCACCGAATCATCCTCCGGGATCAAAACGGGCAGCCGCTGCTGCGAAAAACCTGGATGTTGTATCACACGGAAATGTTGGAACTAAAACTGGTTCGATTGTTTTTGGAGTTTGCCAAAAGCGTCGACTACGCCAAGCTCGTCTGAACTTTTTAAAAATTTGTGGATTCCGTTCACGCTTATTTCGCCGTGGAACTTTGGCGGGATAAGCGTTTTTCATGCGCGGCTGGGCGTAGCGATACTTTTTTAAAATGCCCCCTATTATATTTATATATTTCAAATTTTTCAGAATCGTATTTATGATAAAGGCAGCAAGATTATTTTAGTGATGGGGGAAAAAATATGGGAATGAGCATCTGGTCTTTGATTGCCTACATTGCCGTCATTATCTTCTGGAATTCGAAGCTGAAACGCAACATTGGCGAAGCCATGGTAGTCGGCTGGCTGGCAGTCCTGTTGTTCGGCGGCAGCAAATTTTTCGACCTCATGTGGAAAAGCCTTGAATTCGCCGCGCTGCAAGAAACCGTGTATGCAGCGCTGGCATTCGTGTTCATGGCATTTGTTATGACCAAAACCGGCTTGGTCAATCGCATGGTGGATATTCTCAATTCGACTTTGGGACGAATCGCCGGTGGCGCCGGCTACATTTCCACCTTGGCCAGCGCATTGATGGGGCTGATTTCCGGGTCAGGTTCCGGTAATGCGGCGGCGGTTGGCGCTGTAACCATCCCCTGGATGGTAAAATCCAATTGGTCTCCACAATTGAGCGCGACTATGGTTTCCGGCAATGCCGGCCTGGGCATTGCTTTACCGCCATGTTCGTCGATGTTTTTGTTGCTTGGGTTGGGTGTTGTCGCCGAAAAAGTGACGACCGGCTCCCTTTACATTGCACTGCTTACCGCCGGATTATGGACATTGCTGTACCGGCTGATTCTGGTCCGTTGGTTCGTTTATCGCTACAATATCCAGCCGTTGCCGCCGGAAATGATCAAACCATTTAGCCGGACTTTCCGGGATGGCTGGACTTCCCTGCTGATCTTCGCCGGAATTATTATTCCCGTCGGACTGACAATCGGTCCGGTGGCGGATATTCTGACCGGGATAAAAAGCTTTGGCCCGAAAGGTCTGAAGAGTATTTCGATCATTGTCTGGATTCCCGTTCTCATCAGCTGGATTGCTATTTTTGAAGGACGAAAATATTTGCCCAGGACTGCTTCCGGGATGTATAACCTGATTCAATCTTCGGCAAAACGCTATGTGGTTGTTGGTGCGACCTTGTTCTTCGCCTTTGCCGCCGGTGAAGTGATGACCAGGCTGGGCTTGGCCAAGGATATGATGGCGATCTTGAAATCGATGCAACTGTCTCCCTTGTTGATGATTATCCTCGTAGGAATTCTGGTAACCCTGATCGGCGGCCCGCTGACATCAACCGCAACTGTCGTGGCCATTGGCTCGGTTTCCTTTTCGGCCTTGATCTATGCCGGCGTGCATCCCGCGACGGCGGCCGCGGTCATTTTGATTTTTTCCTCGACGGAAGGAGCTACGCCGCCAGGCGCCGCACCGATTTTTATTGCCTGTGGCATTGCTAATGTCGACCCGGTAAAAACCTTCATGCCATTAATTTGGTACTATGTTTTGCCGATCTTGGTGATTGGCGTGCTGATTGCAACCGGTTTTCTGCCGACTTTGGTCATGTAAGGGGGAAGAGGGAATGGAATTGTTGCGTAAATTCTTGAATACGGTATTTGTCGGCGGCATAATTGCCTTTATGACCATGGGTACCATCATTGTGTTGGTGCAGATGTACAGCATTGCGACTGCCAACGGCGCGCTCGCGGTCAAGATCATGAAAACGGTCGGCAAGCCGGCGTTTATTATTGCCGCGCTGACGGGGCTGGTCGGTTTTGTGCAAGGCTATGTAAACGGCTGGGATATGGGAGATTAACCTTAATCTCGCTGCAATGAAACAGGAGGAGATTTAAAATGGGTGTGAACTATACAATAGCGCAGGTGCGGCGCTCGCGCCTGATTATGCCGGCGAATTCGGCGAAATTTGTGGAAAAGGCTTGGCAACGGAATGCGGATGCAATTGTCCTGGATCTGGAAGACAGCGTACCCATTGCGGAAAAGGCGGCAACCCGGCGACAGATCAGGGAGCAAGTGGCAATGGCGGGCAAGGGCGGCAGCGATGTACTGGTTCGCGTCAATAATGACAGGCGCTGGCTGTGGGACGATGTGGAAGCCGCGGTTTGGCCGGAGGTGGTTGGCATTGTGCTGCCGAAGGTGGAAAGCGGCGTCGAACTGCTCCAGGTCGAACAACAAATCGCCAGGCTGGAATCCGAGCGAGGAATACCTACGGGACAAATTAAAATATCTGTCCTGATCGAATCGTGCCTGGGATTTCTGAGGATGGATGAGATAGCCGGCAGCAGCGAGCGGATTGATTCTCTGACTCTTGGCAATGAGGACTTTTTGCGTGATGCCGGGATTCAGGATTGCGCCGATACTTTCCAGGCACTTCTGCAGCCACGGATGCAACTGTTGTTTACGGCCCGGGCGCATGCGAAAACCCCGATGGGTCTGCTCGGGTCATTGGCTCACTACAATGATGCCGAGGCGTTTGCCAAAAGCGCCGAACTTGCTTATAAACACGGCTTCCTGGGCGCCAGCTGCATCCATCCCGGAAATGTCGAGATCTTGAATCGGGCATTTTCGCCAAGCACGGCAGAAAACGAAACAGCCGGCCGGATTATCGAGGCGTTTGAAGCGGCAGTGGCCCAAGGGCGAGCTTCAACGACTTTTGAAGGAAAAATGATCGATTATGTGCATTATGAACGGGCCAAAAAGTTGTTTCAGCGCGCTGCGGCCATTCAGGCCTTCGAGCTGAAGAAACGGCAGGCCCGGCAATCACAGGGATTGTAAATTTAACTTGCGGTAATAATTCGAGGAGGATTTACTCATGAGAAACGCAGCAGGCCGGGAGATTCCGGACAGTATAGCCGGCTGTAGACTTAACCTTTATCAGGGGCCTTGGCAATGTATCCCGACACGTCAGGCGACCGGCAAACGGATCGATGTTGCCGGTTCGGAAAAATTGCTTAAATCTCTGGATGCCGCCATTGATGCCTGCGGATTGCGCGACGGGATGACTATTTCTTTCCATCACCATCTACGTAACGGCGATGCTGTCATGAAACAGGTTGTTGACGCTATTGCCCGTAAAGGAATCCGTGGCCTGAAGCTTTCCGCCAGTTCACTGAGCGAAGTACAGGATGCACTGCTGCCGCATCTGGAGTCCGGCGTGATTGTGGCTCTCGACACCAGCGGCATCCGCGGGCAAATCGGCAAATTCGTTTCCGCCGGTCGCCTGCCCAATCCGGTCATGATCCGGACGCATGGCGGCAGAGCCCGGGCGATCGAATCCGGCGAATTGAAGATTGATGTGGCCTTCATCGGCGCGCCGAATTGCGACGCTTACGGCAATATCAACGGGATCGACGGCCCGGCTGCCTGCGGTTCCCTTGGGTACGCCATGATTGACGCCGCTTGCGCCGACAAGGTTGTGGCCGTCACCGACCATTTGGTCCGGGGCCCGCTGCAGCATGTCAGTATACCGCAGACCCAAGTCGACTTCATCGTTCCGGTCGATTCCATCGGCGATCCGGCAGGCATTAGTACCGGGTCCCTGCGGATCAGTACCGATCCCAGGGAGCTGCTGATTTCGGAGTACGCGGCGAGAGTGATCGAACATTCCGGCTGCTTCCGGGATGGCTTTTCGTTGCAACTGGGCAGCGGCGGAGCCTCTTTAACAGCCGCCAAGTTTATCCGGGAAAAGATGCGGGCGGAGAAAATCCGTGCGGCCTTCGGTGTTGGCGGCGTCACCGGCATTTTCGCGGAAATGATGGAGGAAGGGTTGGTCGAACTCTTATTTGACGTGCAGAGCTTTGACAGCCAAGCCATCCGTTCGTTGCGGGACAATCAAAGTCATATTGAAATGTCGGCTTCGTATTATGCGAGTCCCGGCAATCGGGGCCCGATCGTCAACCAAGTTGACGCTGTCATATTGAGCGCAACGGAAGTGGATGTGAATTTCAATGTGAATGTGCTGACCGGGTCGAATGGGAAGCTGATGGGGGCGCCAGGCGGACATCCGGACACTGCCGCCGGCTCCAAGCTTTGCATCGTGGCATTGCCGTTGGTTCGCAAAGCTTTCCCCGTAGTACGCCAGCAGGTTCGTACAGTGGTTACACCCGGATCTACGGTCGACGTTGTGGTAACCGACCAGGGAATCGCCGTCAACCCAATTCGGCGTGACCTGCTGTCAAACTTGGCGGGTTCCGGGTTACCGCTCATGGATATCGAAGAACTGCATAAATTGGCTTTGAAAATCACCGGGGCCGGTGAAACTGTTCCGGCGGAAGGCGACATTGTCGGCTTGGTGGAATATCGGGATGGAACCATCATCGATGTGATCCGGAAATTGGATTAGAACTGGGACATTTCATTGCAAAGGAACAGCTACGGTTCGCTCGGCAGGCGAACCGTAGCTGTTCCTTTGTCCGGCGAAAACCTCAAAGGCTATCTCTCAATCGCCCAATATAAAAAAACCATGACTGAGAGCAGGAGCCTACACGACCGGACGAGAAATAAACCTACATGAGAAAACGCGTCAAACAATTTCTCCGGGCGCTGGGCGCACGGATTACACCGGCCGACCGCCTTTTCATAGACGAGTATCTGAGCCTCGGCGAGCAGAAATTGTTCTATGGCATGAGCGTCCAGGATCAGTATCACTGCCGGCGGGTTGCCCGGGATATCGTCAGCTTGGCTGAGGACCGAAGCGATATCGAAACCCGGTTCCTGATCCGGTGCGCTTTGTTGCACGATGTGGGGCGCCGCTGGGGAGATGTCAGTACTTGGGACAAGATTGCCGCCGTGCTGCTGCACTACTTTCTCCCCGGGCAGACCCGGAGGTGGGCGCGGGCGGGGCGGGGAACCCGACTGGACAATTTGCGGCACGCGCTGCATGTGTCGGCCTGCCACCCGCAGCGCGGCGTTGCCTTATTGCGGCAGCTCGGCGTGGAAGCGGAACTGTTGCGTATCATCGGCGCCCATCACGAACCGCCGTCAAAAAAAGACCCGCCGGCGCTAATACTGCTGCGGCAGGCGGATGATTTGAATTGAGGAGGGGGTACTTATGGGAATTAGAATTTTTCAGGTGGATGCGTTTACCGATCGGCCGTTTCGGGGGAATCCCGCCGGCGTTTGTTTGCTGGAACAGCCAGCCGAGGCCGCTTGGATGCAGGCGGTGGCCAGTGAGATGAATTTGTCGGAAACCGCATTTTTGCTGCCCGAAAATGATGGCTATCGGCTACGCTGGTTTACGCCGAAGACGGAAGTGAAATTGTGCGGACACGCCACGCTGGCGAGTGCGCACATTTTATTCGAGCAGGGCCTGTTGCCGAGAACTGCAACGGCTCATTTCCACACGGCCAGTGGGTTGCTGACTGCCCAATATGCGCCCGGCGACGGAATGATCGAGTTGAATTTTCCGGCGATCCCGATGGTTCCTGTTGAACCGCCAACTGGTTTGTTGGAGTCGTTGGGAGTTGTGCCAATTTTTGTGGGCCACAATGGTGATGATTATCTGATCGAAGTGGCATCGCCAGATACCGTTCGGAATCTTATGCCTGATTTTGGCCGTTTATTGCAGGTCGCCTGTCGGGATGTCATTGTGACGGCCGCTTCGGTCTCGACCGGGTATGATTTCATTTCCCGTTTTTTTGCGCCAGCGGTGGGAATCAACGAAGACCCCGTCACCGGTTCGGCGCATTGCCGTCTGGCCACTTATTGGCAGAAAAAAATGGGCAAAGATCGTTTTGTTGCTTATCAGGCATCGCAACGAGGTGGAGTGTTGCATCTGACGGTTGCCGGCGACCGGGTACGGATCGGTGGTCAGGCAGTGACCGTATTCCGGGGAGAACTGGCCGATCCGAATTAGTTCAGCAAGGTCAAGGCCGCTTCGACGGGGACCGGCGTGCTGAAAACATAACCCTGCAGGCAATCACAATGATATTGGTGCAACTTTTCCACTTGGGCATCCGTTTCGACACCTTCGGCGACAACGGTGAGATTCAAGGTATGCGCCATATCAATGATCGATCCGACCAGATCCGCCTGCACATCATCGTCCAGAATATCCTCGATAAAGGATTTGTCGACTTTCAGGGTGTCAACGGGCAGGCGGCGGAGATAGGTGAGGGAGGAATAGCCGGTACCGAAATCGTCCAGGGCGATGCCGACGCCGAGGTTTCGTAGTTCGATCAGCTTCCTGATGCTTTCCTCCATCGTTTCAATGAGCATGCTTTCGGTGACTTCGAATTCCAATTGCTCGGGAGCAATCGAGCTGTCCCCGATGGCTTCACGGACCATGTCGAGGAAGTGTTCCTCAGAGAGTTGCCGCGGCGAAATGTTGATGGCCACCCGCAGATCCCTGATCCCCCGTTCCGCCAGTCGGTGCACGAACCGGCAGGATTCCTGGATGACCCATTGGCCGATGGATACGATGAGCCCGCTTTGTTCGGCATAGGGAATGAACTTTATTGGCGATACCGGTCCGTGCTCCGCGCTGTTCCAGCGCAGGAGCGCTTCAAAGCCGGTTATTTTTTTGTCCGGCAGCTGTACTTTGGGCTGAAATTGCAGCGTCAGCTCATTCAGCTCCAAAGCCCGCCGTAAGCTGTTGGTCAGAACCATTTTTTCGTACGCCTCGGTTTCCAGGGCGCTTTCGAAGAACGACCAACAGTTGCGGCCGTTGCGTTTGGCGGCGTACATGGCGCTGTCGGCGTTTTTCAGAATGTCATCCGGTGTCAGCCCGTTTTCCGGGTACAGGGCGACCCCTACACTGGCTGACATATGCACCCTTTCACCGGAGATGTTATACTCCTGGCTCAAAGAAGACACTAAGTGATCGGCCAGGGCGCCGATCACGGCGCGGTCGCTCTGTCCCGGCAAGATTACGACAAATTCATCGCCGCCGATCCGGGCGATGAACGCCTGCGGGCCGACTGCTGCCCGGATATGGTTGCCGGCAGCGATAATGACTCCGTCACCCAGAGAATGCCCCAAAGTATCATTGATCGTCTTTAAATCATCCAGATCGACGAAAAATACAGCGCCGCGGGTTACGCCATTTCGGGCTTTAACCATTTCCGCTTCCAGCCATAGGTTGAGATTGGCCCGGTTCGCCAGTCCGGTCAGAGTATCATAATAGGCAAGTTTTCGTGTCTCATCATGATTGATGGCGTTCTTCACCGCAATGGAGGCAATATACGCCAAATGTTCTACGGCTTCCAGTTTATCCGGATCGAGCGATACCACTTCGCCGAATGCCGTCAGACAGATGACTCCGATCAGCTTGTCACCAATTTTCAGCGGCGCCTGCATGACCAGGGTGATCTCCCGATGCAGCGGTGTATTCAGACGTTGGGGCCAATGGGAATAATCCTTGATAATGACCATTTTTTGGGTGCGAATGACTTCCGAAAGAATCCCGCCATTCAGTTCGGCGGAAAAATCCTGGTAGCCGCTGTAGCGGCCCTGACCAATCTGAAATCCGCCGTTGTGGCCGTTTTGTTCGAACAGATACACAAAACCGTGAGAAATTCCTGTCAGGGTGATGGTTTTGTCTAAAATCCCGCGCAAGACCGCGTCCAAATCAAGCTCGCCCAGCAAGGCGGCCGAGGTGGCCGACAATCCCTGCAGCAATTCGTTCTTTCGGGTAAGTTTGTTTTGGATTTCGTCCCGTTCCAGAACAGCAGAGGCCAAATCAGCATACTGCCGGAAAACTTCAATGGTTTCGCCGCTCAGGTGACAAGGCGTGTCCAGCCAGTGGGCCGATAGGACTCCGATCAGGCGATCACCATGCTTCAGCGGGAAGGAGAGCAGGCTGGCTACACGACTAAACGCCGGTTCTCTGACCCGATGGGGATAATTTCGATAGTCTTCAATGTACTGGGGACTTCGGGATGTGACGACCTGGCCCATCACTCCCCAATCGGCGGGTCGCTGGCTCAGGCTCATGAAATCGATCGGGCCGATCGATTGACGAAACTGAACGCTCTGGTCGATCTCGTTGTATAAGCCGATGTAGCCGGCCGGCGCCTTGACCAGCTGGAGTGCATCCGACAGAATGGATTGCAGTGTGGAGTCCACATCCTGGGCCGGGAGGGTCAGTAAGCGGGTTGTAGCCCGGTACTGTTGCTCGCGTAGGACTAATTCACGTTCTTTTGCCTGGCGCAATTCGATTTCATTCCGGAGGTGTTGATTGGTCTTTTGCAGCTCCTGGTTCAGGGTTGCCATTTCCTCGTTGATGGCGGTAAGCTCTTGGTTGACGGCGGATAAAGCGATGGTTCGGTTTTCCACCAGTTCTTCCAGCTGATCATGATGGCGCCGCAACTCTTCCTCCATCCGCTTACGGAGGGTAATATCCATGAAGGTGGTGGCCATGGCGTTGTCGGCGATATGAAATATAGTTACAAAGTAATCGCCCTGAACTCGGCCATCTTCATAGGCGGTTTCAAATGTTTGCGCCGGGATTTCGTTGCGGGCGACGGCTCTGTATAAATCCGGCAGCTCGGTTTCCGCAAGAGCCGGGAAGGCCTCTTCGATGGTCTTGCCCAGCAGTTCATTGTGTGATACGCCAAGCATACGGTCGGCCGTTGGGTTTGACATGCTGAGACGCAGTTCTCCCTGATCGTTTAACGTGTATAGATGCATGCCGAAGGGGGAAAACTCGATCATGTTGCGAAACTTTTCTTCGGAGCGTTGCAGGGCGGCGAGCGCCTCGTACCGTCTGGTAATGTCGATACCGGCGCCGATGATATGCTTGCGTCCGTTGATGACGATGGGTGCACCTGAAAAATATACCCGAATCTTTGTCCCGTCTTTTCTTTTGAGATCGGTTTCAAAGTCCGCAAACCCGTCCCGAAAGGTCTGCTCCATTTTTTTGTCATGGAGTTCAACGCCTTTATCCAGAAAGAATTCCCGGCAGTTCATGCGGTGCAGATCTTCCGGCGAATAGCCGCTTAATTCTTCCAGTTTTCGGTTCCAACGAACCGTGCGGCCTTCTTCGTCGAACAGATAGAACATGCCGGGAAATGTGTCGAGAATGATGTCGGTAATGGCTTTTTCCCGGCGCAGCTGATCGAACAGCATTGCGCTGGTTACGGCAACCGCCACCAGCAGCGATACTTGTTCCAGAACTTTGATTTCGGCATGGTCAATTGAATGAACCGTGTCATTCCAGGATAACTGCAAAACCCCGAGAAACTGTTCTTCGGTTCGCAAGGGCAGCGAAATGGAGGTGGTTATGCGGGCAAAGCGCGGATCGTTAATGCGTTTGGGCCAGCTTTGATAGTCATTGATAATGAGCAGTTTGCCGGTTTGGTATACTTCCCCGATCGCGCCTTCGGTGACTTGTATCCGCAAACCGACCAGTTCGGCGTCCATACCGGCGCCGACCCGCAACCGCAGCCAGGCGGGATCGTCATCTTCCATCAAAAAGATGGCGGCATTGGCTGCGCCAAAGATGTTCATGGTTTGTTGCAGAAAATCTTGCAAGGCCCGCTCAGATTTGAGATCGCTGAGAAGTTGCAAGGCTATCTTTTGCATCATCAGCTGCCGGTTTAGCATGGTACCGCCTCCCGTAAAAAACTAAACAGGTGGCTTTTCCGGGACCCCGGGTCGGGCAGATCCGCGAGTTGGCAGCCCTGAAATTAACGGAACAGTCTGCCCGATCGTATATTATTCGGTTAAGCCGTCGGCTATTCCTGTGATTATTTTTCACGCCGGCAAACAATACTGCGGCAATAATAAGGTTGCTTTATATACCTGTTCTTGAAGGTTTTTTGAATATTGTGTCGAATTTAATATAGTCTAGATTTTTTTGCGGGGAGGTAATGGCAGGGTGCAGCAGGACAATGCGCGCATATTGGGATGTTTCGATTATGTATTGCCATTTATGAATGAGTTGTTGGTCGACGATGTCAGCGTGTGTATGACGGACTGCGAAAAGGTATTGATGTACCGGCCGGGAAGGAAATTTGATTTGAAAATTCAGCCGGGGCGGCCGTTGGAACCGAAGATGGCGGCGTACCAGGCCATTCATAACCAGAAAAGAATCGTGACCCGGGTTGATGCGTCCCTGCATGGGATTCCCTTCATCGCGGTAGCAATTCCACTCTACAATGAAGCGAAAGAAGTCATTGGCTCGGCCATCGTTACCCAGTCCGTGGAACGGCAGGATACCTTGCTGCAGGTGGCGGCGGCCCTGTCGGACAGCATCAATGTTTTGGCGAGCACGACCGAGGAAATTTCCGCCCAGACGCAGGAGATTTCCGCAGTGAGCCAGACATTGGTGAAAGTATCCCGCGATTCCCAGAATCGGGTGCAGGAAACCGACCAAGTCATCGGATTCATTAAAAATATTGCCGGCCAGACCAATCTGTTGGGCCTGAATGCGGCCATTGAGGCGGCCCGGGTCGGCGACCAGGGCCGGGGATTCGGCGTGGTCGCCCAGGAGATTCGCAAGCTGGCCATCGATAGCGCCGATTCCATCAAAAAAATCGATGCAATGATTAAATCCGTTCAGGCTGACAGCAAGCAGACCAATGACCAAACCGAACATATCAGCATCGTATTGGGCGAGATTGCGAATGCGATTACCCAAGTTACCAACGCGGTGCAGGAAGCGAATGCGCAAGCCCGTAAATTGGGCGAGATGGCGGAAAATCTGTTGCAGTCCTGAGCGGGGGACACACTTCAAGTTTACGCGGTGTTTGTCAGTTACGGCTTTGGAACAAAATCTGGAGCCGTAACTTTTTTTTGTGGATACATATTCCAAATATCTTGCTGCCGATGGTAAAATATAGACAAGCGTCAACGTCGCGGACAAGTGCCGACGAATTATATTTTTATGGCGAGGTGGTTGGAGTGGACTTTACACAAATGATCTGGATCGTATTCCTGGCGTTTACCGTCTGGCCGATGCTCAAACAGCAGAATCTGGCACGAGCCAGATTGCGAGTCCATCAGGCGATTGAAAAAAAGCGGGGATCGCGCCTCATCACAATGATTCACCGACAGGAAGGTGTCAGCCTGTTAGGAATCCAAATCAGCCGTTACATCGATATCGAGGATTCGGAACAGGTCTTACGGGCAATTCGCATGACTCCTGACGACATGCCGATTGATATTGTGTTGCACACACCCGGCGGTCTGGTCTTGGCGGCTGAGCAGATCGCCCATGCGCTGATTCGGCATCCGGCAAAAGTCACAGTCATTATTCCGCATTTTGCCATGAGCGGGGGAACCTTATTGGCCCTGGCAGCCGATGAGATCATCATGGACTGCAACGCTGTGCTGGGGCCGGTAGACCCGCAGTTGGGCCAGTATCCGGCGGCTTCGATTTTGCAGGCGGTGGAGCGGAAAAACATCGACCGGGTCGATGACAATACTTTGATCCTGGCGGACATGGCGGCCAAAGCCGTCAGGCAGGTCGAAGATTTTGTGACTCAGGTTCTGGAAGAGAAGACCCGCGACCGGGCCCGGGAATTGGCAAAAATGTTGACGGAAGGCCGCTGGACGCATGACTATCCTATAACCTGCGAAATCATCAAGGGAATGGGACTGCCGATCAACACGACGGATTTTCCAACGGAAGTGTATGAGTTGATGGATTTGTACCCGCAGCCGCCGCAACGGCGGCCGTCGGTGCAGTATATTCCGTTGCCTTATGGCGACAGGGACCAGAAGCCTAAGCGGATGGGTTCGTAATATCGTGCACTGATGCGAGGAAAGGAGAAAGGTACTCGGTGGAGTGGCTTCAAACAGTTTCGCCGGTATGGCAGGCGCTTTTGGCAACCCTGTTTACCTGGAGCGTAACGGCGCTCGGCGCGGCGTTGGTGTTTTTTTTCCGGTCGATCAACAAGACGGTCTTGAACGGAATGTTGGGTTTTGCGGCGGGGGTAATGATTGCGGCCAGTTTCTGGTCTTTATTGGCGCCGGCGATCGAGATGGCCGAGGACCTGGGACATCGGGCCTGGTTGACGGCGGCGGTCGGTTTTTTAGCTGGCGGCTTGTTCCTGTGGCTGGTCGATATCACACTGCCGCATTTGCATATGGGATTGGAAAAAGATAAGGCCGAGGGCATCAAAACAAGTTGGCAACGTAGCGTTCTCCTGGTTCTGGCCATTACGTTGCACAATATTCCGGAAGGCCTGGCTGTCGGTGTTGCTTTCGGCGGCGCGGCTTACAATCTGCCGTCGGCGTCGCTGACCGGCGCCTTGGCGTTGGCATTAGGCATTGGGTTGCAAAATTTTCCGGAAGGAGCGGCGGTATCCATCCCCCTTCGTCGGGAAGGCTTCAGCCGGATGAAGGCGTTTGTTTATGGGCAGGCTTCCGGGTTAGTGGAACCACTCGCCGGGGTATTGGGCGCTTTTGCGGTAATTTCGATGCGTCAGTTGTTGCCCTACGCGCTGGCATTTGCCGCCGGAGCAATGATTTACGTTGTGGTGGAAGAATTGATCCCCGAGGCGCAGAATAATGCCGGCGGCAGTTCCACCAATGTGGCGACGATTGGCTGCATGATTGGTTTTGCGATAATGATGATTTTGGATGTTGCTTTGGGCTGATATCCCCCTGGAATACGAAAGGCAGGCAGTAGTAAATTTTTTGAATATTATGTTATAATAAAGCCGCATATCGATGTTTCTATTGCAAAGGAGGTGCATTCTTATGCCAAGGCCAAACAAGATTTTGGTAGCGTATGATGGCTCGCCTCATAGCCGGGAAGCCCTGACTTGGGCCCTTGAGCTCAGCCTGCTTTCCGGGGCTTCGGTTGTAGTGGTAAAAGTAGTGGAACCTGTGCAAATGAATCGCTCCTATGCACTTTATCAAGCCGGGTATGGCGCAACTCTCGCCGAGCGGTTCGAAGAAATGCACAAAATTGATGTCCAGCAGATGAAAGATGCGGTTGATGCGGGAAAACGGAAGGGCATCGAAGTGAAAACGGAGATACTCTCAGGCAACGTGGCTGCCGCGATTATCGACTATGCCGGCCAAAATGGCGCGGATATGATTGTGGCCGGCACCAAAGGACACGGAGCGTTGGCGGAACTGCTGATGGGCAGTGTGACTCGCAACTTGGTGAGTTTGTCGCATATTCCGGTATTGGTCGTGAAAAGCCCGGCAGAATAACAAACCATGGTGATTAAATCAGCCGGTCCCTATAGCGGGTCCGGCTGATTTTGCGTTCGGGCGGTCGACATAGACCGCTTTTGGCGGTAAAATAGCAACAGTTGACATTATAGATTTCCATTGCTGGACACCGATGGAGTGGGGAGATTTTGACGAATCGTTATAATCAGCAAACTGATTATGGGACCGATCTGATCCGAATACAGGAACTTTCATTTCAATATGCGGAAAGCAGTCACCTCGCCTTGAACAAGGTTGACCTCAATATTCCTGCGGGGCAGTTGTTGTTGGTAATGGGAACCGCTGGCGCCGGCAAATCTACATTGCTCCAGACATTCAACGCCTTGATTCCCCGGTTCCTGCCAGGTGAGATTTCGGGCCGGATTCGGATTGACGGCTTAAATCCCGGTCAAATCGGTGTGAGTGCCATGTCCGGCATTGTGGGGCTGGTCTTCCAGGATTTTGAGCCGCAACTGTTCTCAACGCGAGTGGATTTGGAAATTGCTTTTGGCATGGAGAATCGAGGAATTGATCCGCAGGAGATGTATGAGCGGGTACGGCGGATTGTTGCCGCGGTTGGGCTGCAAGGACTGGAAAACAGTTCGCCGGCGTCTTTATCCGGCGGGCAAAAGCAGCGGTTGGCCATTGGCGCGGTTTTGGCGGCAACTCCTCGCATTTTATGTCTGGACGAACCCACAACCGACCTGGATCCAGTGGGCAAAGCGGAAATTTTTGCGCTGCTGCGGCAAATGAAGGCGGTGACGAATCCGCTTCCCGGACTTGGCGCCGATACGGTGGTGGTCGTGGAGCACGAAATCGAAGAAGCGACCTTTGCCGACCGTATCGTAGTTCTGGAGAAAGGGCAGATTGTCGCCGACGCTCCGGCGCGGGACATTTTGACCGACGTGGAACTGTTTCAGCGGCTGGGATTGCAGCCTATGCCGCTATGCGATTATTTCTGGCGGCTGGGCGTCAGCCGGGACGTATTGCCCTTGACGCTGACGGCGGCCGCCGAGCTCTTTAGCAGGGAGAATCTGGCCTTGGACCCCGACTGCATCCAGACTGCTTTGGCCAAGTCGATGGCGCCGGCGGCCCGTTACGGCGGGGAAATCCTCCGCATCCGCGGGTTACGGTATGCCTTTGATGGTAAAGAGGTTTTGAAAGGCATTGATCTTTCGATTCGGGAACAGGAGTTCGTCGCGATTTTGGGAGCCAATGGCAGCGGGAAAACCACCCTGGCAAAAACCTTTAACGGTCTGCTGCGGCCCCAGCTGGGAGAAATTCAGCTGGCCGGCCACGACAGCCGTAAGCTGTCAATTTATGAACTGGGCCAAATCGTCGGTTATGTGTTTCAGAATCCGGATCAACAGATTTTTTGCGACACCGTGTTTGAAGAAGTGGCTTATGGTCTGAAACTGCGCGGTGTTGCCGAACCCGTGATTCGTGAAAGGGTTGGGGAGGCCTTGACAGCTGTTGGCCTTGCCGATTGTGAAGCAGAGGACCCGTTTTCGTTGACCAAGGGGCAGCGGCAGCGAGTGGCGCTGGCATCGGTTCTGGCCATCAAACCGAGAATTCTGGTTCTCGATGAACCGACTACCGGACTTGACTACAAGGACCAGCGGCGGATGATGGAACTGATTCGGAATTTGAATCAGGCCGGTCACACTATTGTCATGATTACGCATACGATGTGGGTGGTCGCTGAATACGCCCACCGGACCGTATTGTTACGCGACGGCATGATTGTTGCCGATGCTCCGACTCGTGATATCTTTGCGGATGAAACCTTGCTGGCGGCGGTGGCGGCCCGGCCGCCGCAAATCACCCAGTTGGGAAACCGCCTGGGATTCACAGCCCTGTCGGTTGCCGAGTTGGCTAGTTGCACCCGGAAGGGGGTGCGATTGTGAATTTGTTTTTGTATGTTGAGGAGTCGTCCTGGCTGCATCGTACCGATCCCCGCAGTAAGATTGTTGCTCTGATTGCCGTGTTTTTTCTTGCGTTGGGGCTGCAAGGGGTGCGGTCGTTGCTGGTTTTGGTAGGCGTGCTTCTTGCCGCCGGGCTCAGCGCCGGCTTTGGGGCAGGATTAAGGCGGATCGCTAGATTGTTGGGCATGATTTTGCTGACAACCACGCTCCTGTGGGGGGGATCGACCGGCAACATCCGGTTCTGGGGGCCATTTACAGTCGATGGCTTGACCCAGGGACTGACCATGGGCTGCAAAATGTCCATTATGATTATTGGCGGCCTGATTTGGCTCAGTACCACCAAAATAGAAGAAATGTGCATTGGTATGGAAAAATTGGGAGTTCCGTATCCAGTGGCTTTTGCTTTTTCCACCGCGATCCGGCTGGTCCCATGGATGGTTGGCAGTTGCCTGACCGTTGCCGAGGCTCAGCAATCCCGGGGCCTTGATTTAACAAGCGGCAGTATTTTGTCGCGAATCCGCAAGTATATTCCATTGTTGATCCCGGCTTTGGTTAGCGTGATTCGCAATGCGAACTATTTTTCCATGGCGTTGGAAAGTCGCGGTTTTGGCAGTCGACTCCATCGGACTCCATACCTTCGAATCGGCTTCGGCCGCAATGATGCCGGGATGGGTTTGGGCCTGCTGGTTCTGTCGGCTGTCTGCCTGCGCCTGCACACGGGAGAGTTTTGGGGTCTTCTTCGGAGCGGACTGATTTTAGTGTCGTTGTTTTTTGTCTTCATCGTGGTGCTGAGAGTGGCAGTAACCCGCAACAGCGGCAGAGTACTGTGGTTGAATACCCGGATGGTGGTGCTGACCGCTGTGTCGGCTGCGCTCTATGCCGCCGTGGTGATCCCCTTCAAAGGATTTGTACTGGTTCCGGGCGTCTCGGATTTTCGTCCCGGCATGGCGCTACCGCCTGTGCTTGGGATTTTGTTTGGCCCGGCAGCCGCCTGGGGCAGCGGATTTGGCTGTATCATCAGTGACTTTTTCGGTTCATTGAGCCCCGGCAGCTTCTTCGGATTCATTGGCAATTTTGCCATGGCGTGGCTGCCATACCGGTTGTGGTGGAAAACCGGTCTCGTCCGGCGCGCCGATTTGGAGCCGCTAAGGATCAATTCAACCCGGAAAGCCGCGAATTTTCTGTTGTTGTCAGTAGGCGGCGCCGCTCTGTGCGCATTGACGATCGGCTGGGGACTGGAGCTGTTGGGGCTGGTGCCATTTAAAGTATTGGCCCTGCTGATTTTCGTGAACAACTCGGCGCCTGTTCTGCTGCTCAGTTTGCCGATCTTGCTGGTTTTGTACCCGCGGATCAGCCGCTGGGGATTGCTCTGGACGGATATTGTCGGGGCAGCGGGAGTTGATGAGAGTATCCAAAAAACCTTCCCGGGAGCGCTGTTTATTGGAACGGGAATTCTACTGGGGCTGGCCGGCGGTCTGTATATATCCCTGGCAGCGGGGATGAACCCGCTGGTTATTGCTGGTGCCGGTTTGCTGCTGGTTTTTATTGGCGCGATGTTCTGAACGGCAAACGAATAAGGAATGGATTGGTATCTCAATGACACATTATCGACGATTTGTCCTGTTCATCGTTTTTATCATGTACACCGTGGTGTTCGGGAATCGGATCAGTATCGGCGTGACGATTCCGGCGATGATCGATGAGTTTGGCATGACCAATACAGCAGCCGGCGCTCTGTCCGGCTTTTTCTTTCTGGGATATTTTTTGACCCAGGTTCCGGCCGGATTTTGGATTGCCCGTTTCGGTAGCCGCGGTCTGGTTGGCGTTTCCCTCGGGTTGATGTCGATTTTTCTGTGGCTGTTCGGTTGTATGTCAACACTGACCTGGGCCGCTTGGTACCGGTTGGGCCTGGGAATATCTCAGGGCCCGATTTCCGTGGGTGGCAATGCGATCATCGGTCAATGGTTTCCGCCTCGCGAGCAAGCGAGGGCTATTTCGGTGATGGTCGGTTCGACGATGTTGGCGCCGTTCTTATTTCCGCCGTTTGCCTCCTGGTTTATCGTGCATTGGGGCTGGCGGAATTTGTTTCAGATGTATGCCGTGGTCGGTCTGCTGACCGCCATCTGGTGGAGCGTGTATATCCGTTCCTGCCCGGAGGAGAGCCCACGCTGCTCTCCTGCGGAATTGGCGGTGATCCGCTCCGCGGAGGTATTGCCGCCGGTCGGGCAGCGTCGGCGGCTGCCCGGTTGGGTTTCCCGGATCTTGTTCATGGGAAAAACGGTGACGGTAGCGGAAACCAAGTCGCAGCTTTTCAAACGGGCCGATCTATGGTGGGTAACGTTGGCCTATTTCTGTTTTGTTTCCGTGTTTTATGGGATGATTACCTGGCTACCTTCCTATTTTATTAAAGAACGCGGCATGGACATGATTCAGATGGGTTGGCTGGTTTCGGTGCCCTGGGTCGGCGCTTTCGCCGGTTCCCTGGCCGGCGGTTGGATTGTGGACCACTGGCTGGGTGGCAATCCGCTGCCGGTGATGCGCTGGGGCAGTCTGGCCACGGCGGCTTCGCTTTATCTATTCGCCGCATCGCCGGCGGGAATGGCCTGGCTGTTGGGCACACTGCTGTTTTTTGGTTTTTTTGTCGGGCTGACGCCACTCGGCTTCATGACCTATCCCATACGGCTCGCCGCCCGTGGCATTTATCCGTTGGGGCTTTCGTTCATGAATTCCGGCGGCAACATCGGTGGATTTCTGGCCCCGTTATTGGCCGGTATGCTGCTGGACCGGTTCGGCAATTACTCGGTAATGTTCACTTATTTCATTAGCTGCGCCATCTTGGCCGCCCTCCTGTCTATGTTGCTTCGGACGCCGGTTCAACCGCCGGAACAGGGAACCTGTTCTTCATAACTTTTTAAACTTAAACGGTTTTCTGACAGGAAGCCCGATGATTTGGTTACCGGTTGTTTTCAAAAAACAGGGTTCCGACGCAGGAAACCTGATGGAATTTATGGAATAATGCCAATAGAACAGGTCGCGCACAAATGGGAAGGGGTTGCAAAAAATCAATGGAAAGCATGACAAGACTCAGGGAAATTTGCAAAGATGTGCGGGCCGATATCGTCCGGATGACGGCGGCGGCCGGATCGGGACACCCCGGCGGCAGTTTGTCGGCGGTTGAGGCGATGACGGTTCTGTATTTCAATGTGCTGCGACATCGGCCGGCCGAGCCGGCTTGGCCGGAGCGCGACCGATTTTTTCTGTCGAAAGGGCATGCATGTCCAGTGCTGTATTCGGTAATGGCCCGTTCCGGATATTTTCCGGTCGAAGAATTACTGACCCTGCGCAAGTGCGGAACTCGTTTGCAGGGACACCCGTCTTGCAAGGCCCTGCCGGGCATCGAAGTTTCCAGCGGATCGCTGGGGCAGGGACTGTCCATTGCCAACGGCTTCGCCCTGTCCGCCAAAATTAATCGCCAGGATTACCGTGCCTACTGCTTGCTTGGCGATGGTGAATTGCAGGAAGGACAGATCTGGGAGGCCGTTATGACGGCGGCCCATTATAAGCTCGACAATGTCTGTGCGATTGTGGACTATAACGGCCTGCAAATCGACGGTAATGTGGAAAAGGTGATGGGGATCGCCCCGCTTCAGGAAAAATGGCAGTCCTTTAACTGGCATGTTATTGAAGCGGACGGACATGATTTAGCTGCTCTGCAGGCGGCGTATGACAGTGCCGGCCAAACCAAGGGAAAACCTTCCGTAATCATCATGAAAACCATCAAAGGAAAAGGAATTTCTTTTATGGAAAACGTTCCCGGTTGGCATGGCAAGGCGCCAAACAGCGAGGAACTTCAGCAAGCCTTGGCTGAAATCTACGGTAAGGAGAATGGTTCATGAACATGAAAATGTTGCCGACACGGGATGGATACGGATATGGCTTGCTGGAACTGGGCGCTGCGAATCCCGATGTGCTGGTTTTGGACGCCGATCTTGCCAAATCAACCCGCTCCGACTGGTTTGCCGCCAAATATCCCGACCGTTTTTTCGATATCGGCATCGCCGAGCAGGACATGATCGGTACGGCGGCGGGACTCGCACTGGGGGGGAAGATTCCGTTCGCGACCACATATGGGGTGTTTGTGGCCGGACGGGCGTGGGATCAAATTCGAACCACGGTCTGTTATTCCAACCTGAATGTGAAGATTGCGGGCGCACACGGCGGTATTTCCGCCGGCGGCGACGGGGCGACCCACCAGGCGCTGGAGGATATTGCCCTGATGCGGGTTCTGCCCAATATGAAGGTCATTGTTCCCTGTGATGCCGTGGAAGCACGCAAGGCGACGGTTGCGGCCGGCAATATCCAGGGACCTTGCTTTCTACGGTTTGCCCGGGAGGCGACGCCGGTATTCACCCAAGAAGAGGATTCTTTCACTATCGGCACAGCCAATATCCTGCGACACGGGGATGATGCGGCCATCATTGCCGCGGGTCCAATCGTTTACGAAGCACTGCAGGCTCATGACCTGCTGGCGGCGGAAGGCATTTTTGTCCGGGTAATCAACATGCATACGATCAAACCGTTGGACGAAGCAGTGGTCTTGACGGCTGCCCGAGAGGCCGGCGCCATCGTCACTGCGGAAGAAGCACAGCTTAACGGCGGTCTTGGCAGCGCCGTAGCAGAAACTTTGGTTAAAAACCAGCCAACGCCCGTGGAAATGGTCGGTATTGTCGATACGTTCCTGGAGTGCGGTACTCCGGAAGAGTTGGCGGAAAAATACGCATTGACCGCCAAATACCTCGTTCAGGCGGTAAAGCGCGCAATCGCCCGGAAATAGGCAGGGCAATGCTGGATAATTTTAAACGGACAGGGTAGTGGTTGCAATGGGAAGAAACGAACTGTTCGTGTTATAATTCACATATATGCTTCCGGGGAATAGTCGGAAATGGGTGAAATAGGTGCAAATTAAAAAGAGAAAGCTTTACGAAGATGTCATCGCCGGTATCGAAGAAATGCTGCAATCCAACAATATGCAACCAGGAGACCGGCTTCAGTCCGAAAAGGAGCTGGCGCAGTATTTTGGCGTCAGCAAGACGGCGGTGCGGGAAGCCCTGAGTGCATTGCAGACGGCCGGCCTGATTGAAGTCAAGCACGGTTCCGGTATTTATGTGCGCAATGTGAACGAACGGCTGACCAATCCGCTAACGCTGAAAATGTTGACCAATACCGACAATATGTTTCAGATTCTGGAAGTGCGAATGGGTCTGGAATCGGCAGGAGCAATTCTTGCAGCTCAACGGGCATCTCGAACCGATGTATCAAAGATCAAGGAATGTCTGATTTCTTTGGCGGAAGTGCTGGATCGGGGCGAGGATGCTCTGCAGGCGGATCATCAGTTTCATAACGCCCTGATGGCCGCAACGCACAATCCGGTTTACGTAAAACTGTTCGATGCCATTGCCGGCGTTTTTTATGATGGGTTGCACTCGCTCAATCTGGATTATGGTCCCGGTGTGAATCTGCTGGAAGAGCATCGGCTGATTTACGATGCCGTAAAAAAACATCAACCGGAACAGGCCGGCCATCTCATGCGGGTTCATCTGGAAAACCTGGAGCAGAATTTAAACAAACTGTCCGCGTGTTAATGCTTTCCGTGCGATTAAGACTAAGGAGGAATGTGAGTTGGAACATGTCGACATGATTATTGTGGGGGCAGGTGTCGTTGGCCTGGCGGTTGCCGCCGAACTGGCGCGAAAACTGGAAAATCCGGAAATCATGCTGATGGAGCGCCATCCGAAGTTTGGCCAGGATACTTCCAGCCGCAACAGCGAAGTGATCCACGCCGGCATGTACTATCCCCCGGGAAGTCTGAAGGCGAAGCTCTGCGTGGAAGGAAACCCGCTGCTATATGAGTTTTGCGATCACCATCACGTACCGTATCAAAAGCTGGGAAAATTGATTATTGCCCGGGAGGAAAGCGAAATATCGGCTATCGAGGGCATTTATAAACAGGGGACCGACAACGGGGTTCCAGGGTTGAGAATGTTGACCCGGAATGAAATTGCGACTTTGGAGCCGAACATTATGGCCGTGGCTGCGCTGTACTCGACGACGACCGGAATCATCGACAGCCATAAGCTAATGGCGCAACTGGAACGTTCAGCGATTGCCGACGGAGTGATGATGGCCTACATGCATAAGGTGACCGGCGTGCGCAAGGGAACAGCCGGTTATGAAGTGAAGTTCATTGGTCCTGACGGTCAGGAAGACGAATTGGCCTGCACTTGGTTAATCAACTGCGCCGGCCTTTATTCAGACTTTATTCCGGCGCAACTGGGAATTGACGTGGCAGAGGCCGGTTACAAAATATATCCGGTGAAAGGGGAGTATTTTTCGGTCGCGATGTCCAAATCGAAGCTGATTTCCCATCTGATTTATCCGCCGCCGCTGAAAAGCCTGAAAGGACTCGGAACACATATTACCAAGAGCCTTGACGGTCGTGCCCGTCTCGGCCCCAATGTCCAGTATGTCGAGGAACGGGAAGATTACGACGTGAATCCTGCCCATGTTGAAGAATTCTTTCAGGCGGCGCATTCCTATTTGCCGTTCATTGAAAAGAGCGATCTTCAGTCCGACATGGCGGGGATGCGCCCCAAGATTCAGGCGCCGGATGGACCGGTGGCTGATTTTGTCATTCGGCATGAAACCGAGCGGGGTCTGTCCGGTTTTATCAATCTGGTCGGAATTGAATCACCGGGACTGACTTCCTGCCTGAGTATCGCCAAAATGGTCGGCGACATGGTGGAAGCCCCCGGGGCTTAGTTCTCTCCGCCAGCCCGCATGAATAGCCCACAGCCGATCAGGGACGACTGACCTTGGTCGGTTTTTTTCGTGAAAAACCTGGCGGCCGGCAGGATTCGTTCGCTGCCTGCTGGAATAATACTGCAAGGACATTTGTCGGCGCAAAATTCTTGAGGCAGGGCTCTGATGGCGGAAAACAATTTTTTGAATGAACTGCATTCGAAAGCGGAAATGATGGTCCATCCTCGACAGACGGCTGCGCGAATAACTATGGGTTATGCAGTTGTCAGCGGATTGTGGATCCTGTTTTCGGATCGCCTGTTGCCGTGGCTGTCGCGGGATCCGGATAAAATGGTTATTTTATCCAGTGCGAAGGGGTTCCTGTTTGTCCTGGTGACGTCTGGAATCTTATTTGCCTTGGTTTACGTGCAAATGGAACGGATTCAGTCCTCCCAGCAAAGCTATATCGAGAGCGCCCAGAATGTAGAACGTCTGGCTTATCATGACCAGTTGACAGGATTGCCCAACCGTGAGAGAATCATCGAATTTTTAAAATCCGAACTGCTTGCAGCCGCAGCGGCGAATACGTCCGGCGCTGTGCTTTATATCGACATGGACGACCTGAAACTGGTCAATGACTCCTACGGCCATAGTTATGGCGATTCGATGATTATTACCGCCGCCATGCATTTGGTTAGCCTGGCGCCGCTAGGGGCGACGGTGGCCCGTGTGGGCGGCGACGAATTTATCGTGTTGCTGCCGGCAATGGACGAAACGCAGCGAGTGGAAAAGTTGGCCGCGGAAATTGTCGATACGTTAAGCCGGGAGTATGAAATTCGTGATTTGCAATTTCATGCCTCCGCGAGTATCGGCATTGCCATGTATCCCCAAGATGGCCGGACGACCGAAGAAATTCTCCGCAATGCGGATACGGCCCTAAATGAGGCCAAACGCCTCGGCAAGCATTGCTGGCGGTTTTTTCACAAATCCCTGCAAGAAACAGCCTACGGCAACATGCAGTTGATTAACGGCCTGCAAAGCGCGTTGACCAATCGGGAACTGTCGCTGCATTTTCAGCCTCAGCTTTCGCTGAAGAGCGGCGAAGCCATTGCTTTTGAAGCGCTGCTACGCTGGCACAGCGGCTTGCACGGCGACGTATCGCCTGGGCGATTCATTCCATTGGTGGAGCGAAGCCATTTGATCGAGACGATCGGCGCCTGGACGCTACGGGAGGCGGCCGTTTTTTCCCGCACATTGATTTCTTTGGGGCATCCGGACGTGCGGGTTGCGGTGAACGTTTCACCACGACAACTCAAAGCGCGGGACTTTCTGCAGGTGGTTCGCGATTCGTTTACGGAGCAGGAACTGGCGGCCGGCCGATTGGAAATTGAAATTACCGAGGGCGTATTCATCGAATCCATGGAGGAATGCGTCAGCGTTCTGAATGATTTGCGAGCCTTGGGAGTCCATCTTTCCCTGGACGATTTTGGCACGGGTTATTCTTCGCTGACCTATTTGCGAAGCTTGCCGGTCCAGACCGTAAAAATCGACAAAACTTTTATCGATCTGGTTACAACGGACTCCACCCGGTTGGCGCTGCTGGCGTCGATAATCAATATGGCGCATGTTTTGGGTCTGGCGGTGGTGGCGGAAGGCGTGGAAACCGCGGAACAGCTGGACCGATTGCTGGACTGCGGCTGTGACACGATTCAGGGATATCTGGTGCAGCGCCCGGCACCGGCAGCGGCTGCCCTGAAAATTTTTGACGACGAGACTTGGCGAATTCGACTAACGGGGAATGATTCGGCGTAAAGCAGTTTGTTCCGCTTTCAAAAGGAAGGATATCGCGACTATGGACAAACATCGACAGATGGTGCGGGATCTGTTTTCGCGGATCGCCGGCCGCTACGATACGATGAATACGATTCTGAGCCTGAATCTGGATAAGTACTGGCGACGGCGAGCCCTCGAGCTTGCGGCTCCCCGGCCCGGGGAAAAATGGCTGGATGTCTGTTGCGGCACCGGTAAATTGACGCTGGCGATCCGGCGGATCCTGGGCCACGAAGGCGAGGTTGTCGGGCTGGATTTCACGCCGTCCATGCTGGCGGTGGCCCGGCGGGCGGAGCAGCTGGCGCAGCTCCAGCAACCCATTCGTTGGCTGGAAGCGGATGCCATGAATATCCCATATGTGGATGAAATGTTCGACGGGGTGACCATCGGTTTTGGACTGCGAAATTTACCGGATTTCGATCGGGGAATCCGGGAAATGCGACGGGTGTTAAAACCGGGCGGCAAGTGGGTTTGCCTGGAACTTTCCCATCCCGTCTGGCCGGTTTTTAAGCAGGGGCATGGTTTTTTCGTTCGTTATCTGGTGCCCGGCATCGGCAATCTGGGTCATACGGCAGTGGCCGACTATCAATGGTTGCCGGAATCATTGCGACGATTTCCGGGAGCGGAGGGACTGGCGGAGCGGGCGACCCTGGCCGGGCTGCAGGGGGTCCGGTTTGAGCGACTGAGCGGTGGAATTGCCGCTGTGCATATTGGTTATCGCTAGTTGACAGCTTCGGGGAAGGAACGTTGAACAAAAAAGATCAGCCGCTTCCGGCACTGAACCGTGAATGGCTGATGCATAAAACAAGGAGGCCAGGTTATGAAAGTGATTCAGGCAAACAAACCGGGTGAACTGCGCATCGTTGACAGACCGGAGCCGACAGCGCCGGCGGCGGACGAGGCGATCGTCCGGATTAAGGCGGCGGGAATCTGCGGTTCCGACGTCCATATTCTTCACGGTAAGAATCCATTCGCCATATACCCGCGCATTTTGGGGCATGAAGCCGCCGGCGAAGTCGCAGCGATCGGTTCGGCAGTGACGAATGTCAAAGTGGGTGACCATGTCGTGATCGATAACGTGTTCTCCTGTGGGAAATGCTATGCCTGCCGGATAGGTCGGCCTAATGTCTGCAGCAACGTCAGGGTTCTCGGGGTTCATATCGACGGGGTGTTCAGCGAATTGATCAAACTGCCGGCCGACCATTTGTATCCGGTGCCGGCGGATTTACCCTGGGAATTGGCGGCGACGATGGAACCGTATGCCATCGCTGCGGAAGCCATCGACCGGGGACAGGTCGGCGCAGGCGATACGGTGCTGATTTGCGGCGCCGGGCCGATTGGCTTGGTCATTTTGCAAGCCTGCAAAAGCTTGGGCGCCCGCGTGCTGATCATGGATATTGTTGATGCCCGCTTGAAAGCGGCAGCGGCGATGGGCGCCGATGCGGTCGTAAATACAAAAAATACCGATCTGGAAGCGGCCGTGAAAGAGTTCACGGAGGGAGAAGGAATCAATGTGGCCATGGAGGCAACGGGCGTCATATCCATTCTGGAATTGATTGTGGCCAAGTTGATGTCACCGGCGGGCCGGGTAGTGGTGCTGGGATTTCCGGTGGAGCCCGCGAAGCTGTCGCCGGCGGATATCATGAAACGGGAACTCGACATCAAAGGTTCCCGGCTCAACAATCGTAAATTCGGCGAAGTTGTGCGCTGGTTCGCCGAAAAGAAAGTGGATCCAACCGGTTTGGTGACCCATGTTTTACCGTATTCGGACGTTGAAAAAGGGATGGAGCTGTTCGCCAACCATCCCGCTGAAGTGTGCAAGGTACTGATTAAGTTTGACTGATCGATTCGTGATTTAGAACATTGCTGTTTTGGGATGATGGGGCGTGAACGCGTCCCATTTTTTTACGGCTGTTTCCAACTCCCGCTCAATTTGATCCAGTTCCCGCCGATAGTACCGTAACCGTTCCACCCCGTGCATTGTGCACTTGAAATCGCTTTTTTCGATGCAGCGGCATTTTTCCATTACGACCTGTCGGCGAGTGGCAATTTCGGCGATTTGCAACAACTGCTGCTGCTCGGTTTCAGCCAAATTGGACATGAAATAACTGACCTCCTGTTACTTTTGTGTGATCTTGATATACAAGGCGCCGCCGAAGGAAATGAGAACGAAAGTGAGAATAAGAGCGATATCGGTGGCGTGATATCCTGAACCGTGATATGTCATGCTGATAAAATAGACCAATAGCAACGCCGACCAAGCGCAGCCGCAGAATAAGAAAATCTTGTAGGGATTAGGCAGACCGCGGTGATTTGACAAAATGACTTCCTCGACTATCTGGCCATCAGACGATAACCAATGCCGGATTCAGTGATGATATACCGGGGTTGGGTTGGGTTGGGTTCAATTTTACGCCGCAGCTGGCCGATATATACGCGGACGTAATGGGTATCATCGGCGTAGGTATCACCCCAGACCGCTTTCAACAGTTGACGGTGGGTCAGCACTTTGCCGGCGTTTTGCGCCAAAACTTTTATAATATCATATTCGGTAGGAGTGAGCTTGATCTCCTGATTATCGATCGTTACCCGCCGTTGCGACAGGTCGACTGACAAATCACCGCACTGGATCACCGGTTCGTCGCCCGTATGCGCCGCCCGGCGTATGGAAACCCGCATCCGGGCCAATAGCTCGCCAATGCTGAACGGCTTGGTGATATAGTCGTCGGCGCCGGCATCCAACGCATCAATTTTTTCTTTTTCCTGATCCCTTACGGTCAATACCAGAATGGGTAAATCAGACCACTCGCGGAGACGACGGACAACCTCCTTGCCGTCGAGATCCGGCAGGCCAAGGTCCAGGATTACCAGATCCGGTTTGATGGCGGCGGCCTGCGTTACAGCATCCGAGCCTGTAATTGACTCGTGAACGTCGTAACCATGGGCGCCGAGAGAAACTTTTAACAATTTGCGAATCTGCGGTTCGTCATCAATGATGAGAACACGCAAGCCTTTTTCCGACATGAAATTACCCTCTTTCAATGGGAGTCGGTTGGTCGGATGGCGCCGGCAAACTGACCGTCATTATGGTACCGCCGCCGGGCCGGTTCTGCGCTTGTATTTCGCCGCCATGCGCCTCAATGATTCCGCGGCAGATCGAAAGCCCGAGTCCGATGCCGTCAACACGATAGGCAGGTAAACGAATCCGATAGAATTTATCGAAAATATGCGGTAATTCGTCCGGGGGAATTCCCAGTCCCCGGTCGGCGACCGTTATGGAAAACTTGCCGGGAACAGCAGCGACCGCAATATCGATCGGTGAGTCCGGCGCGGAATATTTCAGGGAATTATCAATCAGGTTGATCATGACTTGCTCCAAGAGCACCGAGTCGGCGTGAATCATGGCGACGCATGAAGAGCCGTTGAAACGGATGGTGCGGTTAGCGATCAAATCCTTTAGGCGATGCAGCGCGGCGCCGATAACATCCTCCAAATCGCACCAGTCGAGCTTCAGATGGGCCATGCCGCTTTCCAGGCGCGCCGAATCCAACAAATTGGCGACGACGCGATCCATTCGGTGAGCGCCGTCCTGAATATTGACCAACAGGTCGTGACGGTCCTGGCTCGAGTAGAGGGCTTCAGACTCCAACAAGGTGGAGACGGAGCCGATAATCGATGACAGCGGCGTACGCAGCTCGTGTGAAACAGAATTCAACAGGGCGGTGCGCAGCTTGTCGGATTCCAGAAGCAGGGCCGCTTCCCGCTGTTTTGCCATTAGTCGGGAGCGCTCCATGGCAACGGCAGCCAGCCCAGCCCAGGCTTCCAACAATGTCAGATGTTCAGACGAGACGGTGACATTTTTTGCCTGGACCGCCAATAAGCCCGCCACCGCCGCCGGGGTTGCCATGGGAAAATAGAGGAAATCCACCGCCGCGAAATGGTCGGTTGTAGGTCCCGCCGGCTTATTTTTTGCAAAGCTCCAGCTGGCGGCAACCAGTTCAGGCGCACTTAGGGTTGGTGGCTCCGGATCGTTGGCAGTGGTATCCATGCTGGCTTGCGGCGGTTTGTGATCCGCCCGAACTGTGAGGCCGCCGTTTTCGTCGGGGAGTATCACCCGGGTTCGTAGCCCCAGTGTGTCGGCAACCTGCATGGCCAGCTTTTGGACAATGGCGTCCAAATCAACGATAGCCGCGATTTCGCGACTAAACTGGTACAACGCCGCCGTACTGCGTTCGCGTTGACTGGCGGCCGCCGCTTCATGCATTAATACTTCCGTACGGCCGCCAATAATAAAAGCAACCAGCAGAAAAGTAACGAAACTCCAAACGTAGCGGACATCATCGACCGTAAGTGTATAAGTGGGCGGAATGAACAAAAAATCAAAAGCCAGCATACTGATGACGGCAGTGAAATAGGAAGGCCAGCGTCCCCACCAGAAGGCGCTGAGAATGACTGGCAATTGGTAAAATAGGGCGATATTGATGAGCTCGTGTTCTTTCGTGAACATTACGCCGAAAGTAACCAGGCCGATCATGACAAGACTGTAAAGATAAGGACGCCATTGGGTGGCAGGATGGACTGGCGGTGACGTAAAAGCGTTCAGTTTCATAGCGGCTCCTTGTTTCCTTCGGGGAATGGATAAATTCCGACTTTTTATTGTACTCTTTTCTCGGCTTTTGTCCAGAGATAAGGAGCCGTCCACAATACTCCAAAAATATTATAACGCGGAACCGGTAA
>JAAZNU010000174.1 GCA_012798135.1 Veillonellaceae bacterium
GGCGTCCAGTGTCGTATTTGTCGATATACTGGTATAGGCGTGCCGCTCGGACTTTGTCAAAATTTGTTCGGCTGCCCATGTGTTGGCCTTATTCGTCAAGGCAACGTTCGCCGGGCAAATAGACGCCAGCCATTTTGACAATGTTCCATCGTAAATCAACATGACGACCTGTGTGGTGTCCGCTAGCGTAATATCCACCCCGCCGGGGCATTTGATGTTGCCGGTGTCGTGTTTGATGGTCACATCCCGCGAGTCATTCGCTTGACGGAGGAACAGGACAAATCCATCTGTGACATTCGTAGCGGCGATGGTGTCCAAATCATCAGCCGCGGCGCTGCCCTCGGTATCTACCACGTGCCAGTTCTGCGTTGGTGTGACAGAGCCGCCGGAAATCGTCAGCGCGGCAATCGCCTTGAAATCCAGATTACCCAGACCGTCTAGTGATTGAGCCAGGCGGGTTTTCACGTCCGCCGCCGTACCCGCCGGGTCTGACCCTAATTCTGTTTCAATAGCCTCGACCGCGTCCTGCAAGTCATTTACATCCGCCGCCATAACGTCCGTTACTTCGTCGGTCTTTACTGCAAAACTGTCAATATCGCCTGGATAATCTGTTGCCATAGTTGTCTCCTATAAAATGCCTGTTCCGCAAACATTGAACGCCCGCACGGTGTTCAGTGACAAAGTCTTCGCCCCGGCATTACTGGCGTTGTACAGAATAAAACTGGTATTGCCGGAATTATCGGCATAATAAGAATCATTGTTGTAGTCGTAAGCCCGGTAATATGTATTAGCTAACGCTTTGAAATATATTCTCCCGTATTTAGTGCCAACAGCCTCACAATGTAATCCAATCGTCCCGTTGCCTAATTGCATACCGTCAACACGTATATAACCAAATCCGCCAGATATTCTGGTTGTATCTTTTATATTTCCGGCATAGCACGCGCCATTTGGATTTGTAATATCAAATGGGCCGCCAGCAGATTCACAGGCATAATATTTCCCAACTGTAGTCGTCAACAAAGTTCCAACCGTATCCGTTGAACTCAATGTATCAGTCTGTATTTCTGTTGGGTCAAATCCGTATATTCCTAGACCATCGATCCACACCCGGAACCCGGCAATTTCCACCGCATTTGTTGGTCTGAAAGTAACCTTCCGCTTGAACGCCGTGATGTTCTCAATCGTCCCACTGCACAATACATTTTTGTTTGCATCGATAGCGTCAACGTGCCACCAGGCATTGCTTTCATCATGTACAAGCGTTGGTTGTTCGATCCACCAGGTAGCGTCAACCGTGATGTAACTCGGATTGATCGCGTTGCCCTTTCTCAGGGTGCACGGATACCAGATAAAACGCTCCATCTCGGAAGCGACATCGTTCCGGTTTGTCAGTCCGGTTAGCGGTGTCCAGGTCGTGGAAAATGGCCCGTTGGTTTCCGCGTCTGTCCATAAACAGCTGTCTCCCAGATTGGGCGGGTTTATGGTGATGGGTAATCCATCTAATGGATCATACGGGTCGATATATGGAGGGATGTCGGTAAAAGGCACTTCGCTTACCGGCTCATCGCCCGGCACATACGGCTCTGGCGTGATCTCGGTGGTGTTGTATAGCATGTCCGCCAGATAAACCGTTGTCAGAACATCCTGCCCGGTGTCGTTTTGCCACTCGTGCCGAATACCCCGGATTGTCAGCGTGTCATCAATATCCCTGGAAGTAACAGACAGATTGACCCGATCCATCAGGTATAGAGCATACTGTACAGACGGCCGTTGTCGAATCTGGATGACCGGCGCGCGCTTCGGGTCTTTCAGAAAATCTTTGATCCATCCGGCATATGTTGACGCGAATTGCCTATCCTGCAAGAACGGGTTATCCAGTTTTAGGGTTCGTTTCCGCCGGAAATAGGCAATGCTTGTCGCGTCCTCTGATCTTGACGGTTCCGGGCAGTTGACGATCTTATGCCCCAACAAATTCAGCTTCAAAATCCATGCAGAGGCCGCCGTATTGTTTTTGATTGACATCAGCGTTTCTTGATCGTAGACCGATGAAAACAATACCGTAACCTGGTCGGTAACATCCGTCCCGCTTCCGTTGGATGCCATGTTGGCAATGTAATCCGTATAAGGCCTCGGCTGTGAAATCCCCGTAGACAAGTCAAATCCCTGCCCGAACGTAACGGTATCACCCGCTCCAATTTCCAACGGCTTCCCGATTGACCAAATGACAGACCCAGGCCGCTTTGCCTTCTGGTTGGCGATGACAGTGATGGAATTGCGTACCATCTCCCACGGTTGCGGTTGCCGGATTTCTTTGAGCAGTAAATCCTGTGTTAGCGTGGTTACAGTGGTTGACCGGTAACTTATCGGGTAGAACGTTGCCCGGCCATTTCTGTCCACAAAGAACGATCCGAGATTAGCCATAGCCAGCGAGTTAACCAGGTCAAGAGCTTTCTCACTTTCGGCCGAATATATCTGTACCGGTTGGTTTGTTGTCCGTAAATTACGCGCCCCGTTCCACCCGGCTGCGTCCAGTGTCAATCCAATACATTGATCAATGGTCGCGTTTGACACAATGCCGATGCTCACGTCCGTGTCCAGGTCGCGCATCCCGTCCTCAATGACAATAGTGACCTCTTCACGCCCGCTGACCGGCTGGATGTCGGTGATCGTCCCCGTGATAAGCGGGATAGTCGCGCCCGTTTCCCGAATATAAACGGCTATTTGTGCATCTCGTCCCGGCATAACATACGGGTACAGCGGACTGTCCGCGTTGAGCGCATCATACCGCCGGTCGTGATCTGTCATGGTCAACGTGTATTTCGCTGGTTGAAATGACTCGAACCCATCACCGGAATAACCGACATAATGTTCCGCGCCACAAAAGCCAGATAACGCCGTCAGGTTGTCCGCTTCGTTTGTGTATCCTGTGCCATCCCAGTCAATACTGACGATCCAGACAACCTCCCCGTCAGATGTTAAATCGGGTATAGCGGATAAGCCGTATTTTGTACCATCGCCGTATTTGAAAGTCCCGTATTTCACCGCTGTTTCCGTTTCCACTCATTGAACAATGGTTCTAACGCGGTTTGCAAACTCTCGCGGTCTCCCATGCTAAACATCGGCGAATAAACTAGGGATACACTTCCACCGGATAACATTCCCCGGCTTGCCGAATTGCTGTTTACATAACTTCCCTGTGGTAGACTGACTAATTCCGGCCCGCGTTCACCTACCAGAGTAAGACCGGATGCAGGCCCGCCGCTTGCCCGTTTTGTGATGCTTCCGGCGATTGAACCGATAACTCCAACAATGCTGACAGACCGGATACCATTAATAACCGCGTTTATGATATTTCTACCAATTCCGCCCCAATCGACAGATAACCATGCCTGCTTGATCTGGTCGATCTTTATTTGTATGAGCGTCCATATAGCCTGGAATATCTTGCCGATGTCTGTTACTGTCTGCCATGCCTGTTTACCGAATACGGCAATAGTCACACCCAATAATCCGATTGCTCCGATAAGCAACCATACAGGGGCGGTTATAGTCGCAAAAACACCCGCAACCGCCGTTCCAAATCCAGCACCCGCGCCTGTGGTGAAGAATGTAGCCACTGTTCCGAAAGCTGTTATCAATGAGCCGATTGTCGTAAGAACCGGCCCGACGGCTGCAATAATCCCGGCAAAAGCAACGACTGAATCTTGAACGCCGGGCGGAAGTTTGGCGAACCAGTCAATTATCTTACTCAATGAATCGGCAAGGCTCAATAGTGCCGGTGTCAATCTTTCTATAACCGGAATAAATGAAGTAGCCAGTTTTTCACCGACCTTTGTAAATGCCTCATTGATCGGCTTCATTGCTTCCTGGACTTCTTTATTCTTCATGATGAAGCTTGACATCTGCATGATAGGACGTGTGAAGATATTGGTCATTGATTGACCGATGCCGGATATTTCCCGCCCTAATTTCTGGAAATTCATTCTGGCAGAATTAGCCGCGCGAGAGGTATTATCTATTGCGTTTATATCAATTTCGATTACTTCTGCCATTTAGCATCCTTTTCGAGTTTTTGATCCATTTGCACCCGCTGAAACCGCCATCGCTGAAACCAGATTGCAGAACCTTCCCATACTTCGCTTGGGTGACAACCCCACTCCTTCGCCGCTTCTAATATTTCACTCCATACAGGCGGTCGGCCGTTGTGGTTGACCCACGCTATGACCGCCGCCTTTTCAGGGAAGGGAGGATTGAACCGGCGAACGAGTCTGCTACGCTTTGCTGTTCCAGGATATTCAGGTCTAATAGTTTTTCGTAGGCCTCATCCTGTGGAACAGGTTCGCCAGCTTCGTCCACCATAAAGCGGCTCATCAGTTGGAGCGCAGCCTTTAGCGATCCTTCGGCCTCGACTATTTCACGGGTTTTTATTTGTTCAATATCTACCTTGAATTTCATAGGTCGGCTACCTCATTCACAATCGTAAATGCGGCCAGTAAATCAGCCGTTGAATTGTACCGGGCTATAAAGTGACCGGTTACAACGTCATTCCCGTCTTGTTCGTCGATCTTGTCAAACGTATCCCATTTCCCCGCAAGGTCGATCTGCATGGTTTTATACGTATATGTGCCACCGTCCGATAATGCGGTTCCTTCACACAACAACCGGATTTGACGGGCTATCTTGTTTCTCCAGGCATATTTTTCATAAGATGCGATATCATTGTGCTCAAAGGTGATATCAAGCTTTATTTCCGGCTTTACCTGTTTCACAAATGACAGGTCTAAGCGTCCAGAGCCAGTATAAACCGCCTGCCAGCCAGTAGTTACTTCGAGCGTCGCGCCGATCAGAGTATTACTGATAAGCGTACTGCCTATGGTGTCGCTCGTTGCATCGATATACAATTTCGTCTTGGAGAATAGAGCCTCTTCAACATCTGGGGGCGTAACGGTATTGAACCCGTCATTGTCCGTGGATGCTTCGCGTCCCATCCAGGTAGACTTAACTTTCCAGGCCTCCCCGGCATTGCCGGATAGTGTGAAATCCGTCACGAACCCAAAGGCGAATTTTTCGACCTCGTTGTTGTCACCAGCCTTGAACGAATAAGTAATCAGGTCAGTTGACGCTGAAACGTTGCTACTTGCCACCGGCTCTGTCCATGTTCGGATATAACCCGAGCCCGTATCCGTGGTCGGCGCGGCATATTTGATACCCGCATCAAGAATGTGCGGCAGTTGTTCAAATGTGGCCTCAACCTCGTCCATTTCAAGTTTTGCGGCTAATTTTGGAAAATACTGCCTATCTGTACCGCCAAATATCCCAATATCTTCTTCCGGCCACACGCTCTCGCGGGAATCTTCCAATGTCCCGACACCGCGCCATACCGTAAAATCAGTTGTCGCCGTGCCCTGTGTAGCTTCCCGGCAGAGTTGTATCTGCCGCAGTGCTTTAATTCCGTTCGCCATTTACTGCCTCCTCAACCGTTAATAGACCCATCCCCATCATGTCAATA
>JAAZNU010000085.1 GCA_012798135.1 Veillonellaceae bacterium
GACATGCTCTTTCCAGGCTTCGACAGCGAGAGACTGGCAGACTTCGCAGCTGCCAGTACACTTGCCGAACGCGGGACACTCCGGGATGGCGATCATATCGATGCGATCAGGTTTTCTTTCGCCAGGATCGCGGCTACCAGGTTGGCCCAGACGGTCGCATTATCGCTTTGGCAAAACGCCAACGGCGAGAGGTTATCTATTGTGCCGTCGCCATTTACGACCGGCGTCTGATCAAAGAAGCAGCCCTGCATATCACACGCAGTGCCTTCGGCGGCATCTACATGATAATTGGCGCTACGCAGTACCGTGCCGATTAGATTAGCCGTTGCGATGGTGGGCTCAACATCGCCCAGATATATTCCGGCGTGGGCGGCATCGATAGCGCCTCCGGCCATTATGATACTGGTCGCTTCGCCTCCCAGCCCGTGCAACCCATAATATCCAATCAGAACACAATTTTCCAGCATCACGTCAGCCGGCCCGTCGGTGCCTCCCTCGATGTAAGTTGCTCCGCCATACGAATTTGTTTTGGCTTTGTCAGCAGTAAACTTGGAGTTGGCAACATAGACACCCTGCGAACTTCGGATCGCCAGGCCGTACGATGTCAAGCAATCGACGGTATCCATAGTTACTCCCGCCATGTCCACGCCGTTCACGCAATACATGGTGATGGATGCGTTAATTGTCTGGACTCTCCGGATTTTCAGGTTATCGTTTCCTCTCGAATCAACGGTGGTCTCGTCGCCATTCAAGTAAAGACCGGTCACGTCGCAGTCCTCGATCAAACAATCTCCGACATAACACTGGCGGGCAGTGTCCAAAATAATCCCGTGAGCAGCACAATTCCGAACAACCAGGCTGGAAACCTGTGCACCCTCCTCCGGGCCGGACCCATTGTTTCCCAGATAAAGACCAGATCCATAGGAGTTTCGTAACACCAGGTCCCGGAATATCCCGCCTTCTCGCGTGCTTCCCGTCAGGATCAGAGCAGCACCGTCTTTATCCCATTCAGTTTGTTCCGCTCGGTTCCCATCCAGGGTCATGTTCCTGACTGAAAAACTTGTGTACCCTGGGTCCATCACACTTTCTGCTCTTGCCAGGATCATGGCTACTGGATGATCTTCATAGTGCTGTTCATCGGCTAACCGCAGCACCGTATTGGTTGGACCTTCCCCTACCAGACGAACGTTCTTGCCGTAGGTTGGGATGCAACAATGGAACGGATTTTGTTCACCGGGATCTAGGTAGAACAGAGTGCTCGCAGCCAGCTCATAGGTTCCTGCCGCTATAAGAACGGTGCCATCATCGGGCGCCGCAAGGACAGCCGCGGTGATAACCTTTTCGGCTTCGTCGTCTCGGGATATCTCTACCCCGTCGGCAACGGCGATTGTTTCGGTTCCGTCCGGACGTACCAGAACGTCATAAACCAGGCCAGCAAACGCGAACTTGCGATTGATCTCTTCGAGCGATATGTTAAGATCATTCGCATATCCTTCAGTTCTCAGTCTCTTGTATACGGTTGGTGTTATAGCGCCGGATCTCAGTAAATCAATTGGTCTAGGCATATTAAGTTCTCCTCAAAATATTGTGATCGTGATCTCACCGGCCATAATCCGGCTGTCGTCTTCGACATCGATTATATCGCCCAAAGTGACCGCCGTCTGAGCATCACCGTCAGTCGCACTCAGGGACAGAAC
>JAAZNU010000250.1 GCA_012798135.1 Veillonellaceae bacterium
GCGTGCTCTTTGCCCAGCAGCTCCATTTGATAAGTGATATCTCTATTGAACTCCGAAACAACGAAACCAAGTTTAGCCATAAGCTCCAAACCCCGCAAAGTAGCCACACTCCTTCTTTCCTTCGGTAATAAACCCATCGATAAGTTCTTGGATTAACGATCAAAACGCATTATTTTCGACCCATACAGGTAACGCTTTTAAATTCTCTTTTCGACCTTTGCGCATGCCCCGAAAAGACCTACATTTCATCGACGTCCATTTTCCTGAGCCAGGAGGGGAACAACAAAAGATCCGTTGGGAAGATAGAGCAAAAAAAAGAGAGAATGTCTCGGGCCGCCTTCATCAGGGAGGCTGTAGAATTCTATATGAGGGAGACAGCCCCGTCCCGACCGCCCAGGACGGACACTAAACTGCAGGACGACAACCGCAAGCTTCGGGATGAGCTGAAGCTACGCAGTTTAGCTCTGGAGAAGGCCGAGACGGATCTCTTCCGGCTGCAGAATGCCGCCTTTCTGGAATCACATGGCCGCGGCAATCTTGGGGACCTAAGAGGCCTCCTGGAAGCTGGCGGCCTCTGGCCGGCCGACAGGATCCTGGGAGCAATGGGGATTAGCCCCCGGGATAAGGCAATTTTCTCCGGTCCTGCAGCGGCTAGGAGTCATCCTTTTTGTCCTATACCCAAATTCTCCGGGCCCTGAAGGTCCCGTCTATGGTGATGTATCCTGTCCCTGACAGGGTGACGGTCTTGGAGGATCCGGCCGGGATGGCCAGGGCGGCGAGCTGCGTACCCTGCAAGATATGCTGCCCGTCCTCGGCTATATCTTTTGGATTTTATCGGAAAGGTTAAATTGTCCCATTCGCATACCTGATCTCAGCGAGGGATGCAAAATGCCAAAATTTCTCCTGAAATGGAAAGTTAACCCCCAAATGATGCCGACTAATCCTGAAGAATGTATGAAGCTCTTGCAATCAATGAATGAAGAGGCTAAATCTCTACTAGATTCAGGCTTGATCCTGGACTGGGGTGAGTATTGTGACGGGTCAGGTGGATACACAACCTGTGAAGGCGACGATATAACGGAACTTCATGCCTCACTTATAAAGTGGTGGCCTTACGTCGAGTTCGATGCCAAGCCTGTTCTCACCATAGATCAAGTCATAAGGTCAACTGGAGCGGTGGCAGAGATGAAAAGCAAATAGACCATCTCCGCCAGCCTCTTTCCGCTAACCTGGTCCTCTATCTTCAGCGCCCTGGAGGCCTTCAGCCATCTGGCGGAGACATCACTCACGCCTTCGAAGCTCCTTCCCATGGTTACTCCCCTACCCAAAACCTCTTCGGCCACATCCTGCTTTTGGCAGAGCCCTCTCCTCAGCCATCCTGCTGCGGATCATCTCCTCCACCTCGCCCGCCCGCACCCGGAAGATCTCGGCCAGGATCTCCTTGGCGGCCTGCAGCTCGCCGAGCCTTGGATCCACCAATGAGGGTTCGATCTGCCCGGACCTCCGCCCGAGAATCCATCTCACGAGAAGGCCTCCAGGGTCTTCTGGCTGTTCTGCAGCTTGGGATGCGCCCTGACCGAAACCCGGGGCTTTGACCTGGGCTCCTCGTCGAAGTACCAGGCCCGGTCGGCATTCTGCGCTATCTCCTCGAAATAGGGATCCATGCCCACAGCATACAGCAGCACTGCCGCCTCCTGCCCCGCCTGCATCATGGCCTGGGAGACATACTCGATCATCTCCCGGGCGTCTTCGTAGAGCATGTGATCGTGCTCGATTAAGATCAGCGAATGCCGGGCCTGCTCCAGGATGGTCATCAGCTGGAAGACCGTGAAGCCCCTCTGGATCTCCAGCTCGGTGAACCTGCGGCTCAGACGAGTAAGGATCCGGGAGTAGTTGCCAGTGACGTAAAGCACTTTATACCTCTGCAGGTCCAGGTTGCGGTTCA
>JAAZNU010000152.1 GCA_012798135.1 Veillonellaceae bacterium
AACGTGGGCCTGGATCCGGCTGACGGCAACTGAACAACCACAAGCGAGAGCTTCTAAAACCGGCAAACCAAAGCCTTCATAATATGAAGGCTGGACCACAACTGTCGCCAAATTATAGATGGCCACTAAATCGTTATCGGAAACAAAACCCAATCTGATTACGGAAGAAAAATCAACACTTTTAAGGTGTCTAAGTTCCGAATGATTTAAATTCATGGTTTCAATCTCTGCCGCCTGTTTACCAACAATTACCAAAGGGGTGCCGGCTATTTCACAAGCTTTGACCAAATTGGGAATATTTTTATTATAATTAACGTCCCCGACATATAGGACAAATCTCTCGGGAAGTTTATATTTTTTCTTTATCTCCTTTTTCCAACCGCCATTTTCAAGTTTTCTAAAAATTTTCCTTGGGGCCAAGCGGATAACATGAACCAAATCTGGAGAAATTTTTAACAATCGGCAAATATCCTTCTTGGAAGTTTCAGAAATTGTGATAATTACATCAATATTTCTTTTAACTAACCATTTTTGAATCATTAAAATCAAATTACCCCTTAGCCCGCCGGGGTAATGTTTGGGGTAAAGAAGAGGAATTAAGTCATGGATGGTCAAAAAAACTTTTGGAGCCGGTTTGACGAACGGTATCGAAAGGACAAACGGCTTAAAGACCGTAAAATGCACCAGGTCATATTTTCCTTGCGGATTATACTCTTCAATCAATAACTCGTCTTTTTTGGGTAATGACTTTAAGGCGCGTAGGAGTTCACCGGTGTGGACTCCTACTCCCCGAACTTCATGACCGTTCCGAACTCCACCAAGATGAATTCCCACCTTCATATGTTTCTCTATTTTATTCTATTGAGGCTTTTTCCACCAGCCGAGGTCGTAATCTCCAGGATAGATCGTATATTCAGTTTCCCTTTTATCATCCTTGATAATTTCAATTAATTTTTTGGCTACCCATTCCGGGGTAAAATAAGCTTTCCCCTTAAATTGCTCTTCCATCTTTTCTTTTAAACTCATTGGACCAAAACTAGTCAGAGTGCTACCTAAAGTGATCAAACAAAATGAAGGTTTCACCCCTCTATATTCTTCAGCCAGACTAAGTGTCAAACCTCTTAAACCAAATTTTGTAGAACAGTAAACACTCCTGCCAGCGGTAGGAATAACACCCATACCGGAACCGATATTTAATACCAATGAATCAGTGTTCTTTCCGAGAAGTTTAATCAACTCCTTAATAAGAATGAACGGCGCGTTTAACCCAACATTTAGAGAATTATTCCAATCTTCCAAAGTAACCGTTTCAAGCGGTTTGTATACTCCGATTCCAGCCAAATTGATTAAAATGTCTATAGATTTACATTTTGTTTTAATTGCCCCAGACAACCTAATAACATCCTCTTGTTTAGAAAAATCACTCACAAAGTAGCTATTTTCTTGCCCTCTAAGAGTTTTTAAAATGTTTTTTAGTTTCTTCTCTTCTTTTGCAATCAAAACTAACTTTGCGTTCTCGGTATCAAGAACTTTTACAAGTTCACGACCGATTCCACCGGTGGCACCGGTAACTATAATTAATTTACCTTTTAATTTCATTGCCTGTTGTTAGTGTTAAGATATTTAAAATAGGCCAAGGGATAATGCATGGCTGAGAAAAAACACCACAAAAAACCTCTCACTCCGTCCAAAAAGCCTTTATGTCTAACATATAAATTTGCAAATACCAATAAAGGTTTTAATATCAC
>JAAZNU010000286.1 GCA_012798135.1 Veillonellaceae bacterium
AATGTATGCCCTGAGGGCATTCAGCAGGCAGGCCTCGGTAAGGTATTTCTTTTGCGTTTTAAAATCGAGCTTGCGGCCGTCGGGTAACAGGTAATTGGCAAAGTATGTAGCCGCCTCATGGTCGGGTTTAATGTAATCTTCAAGCAGTGCCCGGTGGGCCAACTTGCGGGGATCGCCAAGCGCCGCCACTATGGCCTCCTTGCGGTCGGCGCGCAGCGTGTCCCACTCAATTAAGGCAGGATGCCCTCCACCTCCATGCCTCACAACATTAAGATAGTTACGCTTTTTATCTGACCTATATAATGCATACGATAGCCCAGATTTTAGCCATTCATCAACGGTTATACACAGAATGTCGTTGTAGTACTGGGGCATGGCTTGTTAACTTGTTAAGTTAAGAGTGCCGGTCTGTTCCCGGCTGCCAGCGCAGTTGGCCGTATTCCCTCTGCGCTTGGGCTATCCTACTTGACCCGGCCTCCGTCAGGTAGCCGGCCTCTGCTATCCTGCCGTGGTGGCCTCCGGGTCGCATCCAAAAGTTTGCTCCCGCAGCCCCATCCGATGGGGCAGCATCGCGCCAATTTGCGGGTCTTTTACCAACAAGCTCCATGATTACTTGTACTGACTTGGCAATTGCAACTTTTCAAACTCTCCCTTCAGAAGTTCTATGGCTTTATTAATGCCGTTTTCATGGTGATAAAAGCGTTCAAGCCCCTTCTTCTTCAAGCAGTACAGATATATTTCGTTAAGTATTATGGCGTTTTTCGTCCGCCCGTTCAGTACGTGCCATATGGCATCCTGGTCAATGCGAGATTTTCGGGCCAGTATGCCCACATCGTTCCACAGCATCTCGCGGTTTAGTTCTTTTAGCAGCTGCCGGTAGGCATTCTCATTATCGCGCTCTACCTGGCGGGCATTTTTTACTTCGTAGCTGCCGGTGCGCCTCAGTGCGGGCAGCACCTCGTTGGTTACCCATTTTCGGAAGGCGCGTGCCTGTGGTTTGTTGCTGCGAAGTATAAGAGCATATAACCCACTTTCTTTAACCACAAGCATTTCCTGAGGGCCGCCAGGGGTATCAAAGATTTTCATACCCCTTTCGTCTTCATCTAATTTTTGCAATGCCATTGACACATTATCTAATTCCAGCGCATCACAAATATCCTTTGCGCAGAACCAGAACTGGCCATCGGCCTCGGTTACCCTGATGGTGCCGAACTGTTTGTGTAGTAATTCCATAGCTATTTTAATTGATTAGTTAAGGATTCATATATCTTTTGCCTGCGTGCCTCAATAAGTTGGTCAACGGCTTCTTTTACTAAGGGATGCATCCGTATTTCCCCCTTCAGCATCCCACGTATTGTGCGTGTAGCGAAGCCTGTCATTCCTGCTATAATTGCAGGGTCGCCGCGCCGCAGCATTTTTTTTACACCTGTTTTTTGTTTTCTCATGTTTTATTGTGTTAATTTTGGTTATTCTTTGACAAAGATATAGCAAATATATTTACCTATCCAAATTTAATGGAAAAAAAAATTACTATAAAGGAAAGAATTTTGCAAGTGGCTAAATATAAGGGTTTTACCCTTGATAATTTTTGTAATAAAATTGGTTTAACATATGGAAATTTTAAAGGAAAGGCAAAAGAAACGCCTATAAATAGTGATGCTATAGTAAATATATTGTCTATTATACCTGATATCAATATAGAATGGCTCTTAACTGGTGAAGGCCCAATGCTACGCAACGACGATGGATCCAATGATGCTAAGCTGGCACAGGTTGTACCGGTTGTTGAACAAAGCTGTGCTCAATGTGCTATAAAAGACAAGCTTATTGAAAGCCAGCAGGCTACTATAGAAGCCCAGAGAGAAACCATAAACCTTCTGAAACAAGAACTAAAAGCATGCGGCAATTCAAAAAAACCTCCTTTGCCTGATACATTGCCTGCTGAGGTTACTGCAAAACTGAAAAAAGATTAATCACACACACATATATTTATAGGCAACAGGCTATGCATTTATATAATATACAGCACTTTAACGTTTTTTCTATTTGCTTTAATATGGTATTTTCCCCCCTGCTATTTTGGTTTTTGGTCTGTTTTTGGGCTTATTTTTTGCATTTTGTATTACTTTATCGGTTATTTTTTTACCCTATTTTGCCTGCCCAGCTGCCCGCCCAGCCGCCCGCCCAACCTATTTTTTTGGAAAAAATAAAGCCCCTTACTCAAGGGGCGTAAAAAACGTTTAAATGCATTGCTGCTTTTGGTATATATTACGCTGGCAAATTAACCTTTAAACCATATTTCAAATGAGTCTATACCTTAAAATTTAACCCATTTTTAACCCAGATTGTACAATTTGTTTTAAGTCATAATTTTCTTATTTGCTGTAATTCAACAATATGCAAAATGCTGTTTTGCACAATTTGTTTTGGGGGCCATAATAAGGGTTCTGGGCGTTACCGGCACCATTAGCGCCTGAACCGGCAAATTCACCTCGAACATCATATACCGGAACCCAGGGAACCAGACGATACGCCATGGAAACAGGCCATCCTTCGTTCTGCCAGCCTTCGCTGTGCTGGTTGGTATAGGCAAAGGTGAAATTTTCGCCCAGTTTGATGGCATTCTTCACCTTCAGCTCGGTATTGACGCGGAAAGAATAGCGCCTCAGGAAGGTGGTATAAACAACGCCTTTCTGGTCGAAGTAGTTGAAGCCAAAATTGTAGTTGCTGTTATCCGTACCACCGGAAGCAGAAAGCTGATGGCTGGTAATCGGGGCAAACTGGGTAATTTCCTTGAACCAGTTAGTATTCCCAAGTCGGGTAACACGGTTGGTCGGAGACCATTCACCCGGATCATTTCCAATGTAGCCATTGGGAATGATATAGTCCGGGAGCCGCACATTGGCAATCTGACCAAACTGGGGATGGCTAGTCATATAAGCGGGATTAGTAGCCCACAGATTATTATCATTGTACAACTGATCGAAGGTTTTGTCGGTATTAAGCCCTTCGCCCCAGTTACGCAGGATGATGGAAGTTTTCTGGGCTCTCTGCCAGTAATTCATCCAGCCTTCGGTATCGAGCAGATCCCACCATTTGTTGATTTTCTGGGTTCCGTAGTACCCGTTGTAGCTGATCTGCATGCGGCCGGTTTTTCCGTGCTTGGTGGTTATAATGATTACACCGTTACTGGCCTGGGCACCGTAAATGGAAGAAGCAGATGCATCCTTCAGAATCTGAACCGACTCGATGTCGTTTGGGTTAATGTTGTTCAGGTTCTGATCGCGGGTAGAAACACCGTCAATAACAATCAGAGGACCGTTGTCGTTGATGGTTCCGATCCCGCGGATACGGATACTGCCGATAGCGGTAGGGTCACCCGAGGTATAG
>JAAZNU010000338.1 GCA_012798135.1 Veillonellaceae bacterium
CGCACGAGCTGCGCACGCCGCTGACCGTGATCAAAGGTACCATGGAAGGGCTGATGGACGGCGTCCTGCCGGCGGAAAGCCAGACCTATCAGCAGGTACACCAGGAGGTGGATCGGCTCCAGCGCCTGGTCGCCGACTTGCAGGAGCTCAGCCGGGTTGAATCCGGCGCCGTTGCGCTCAATCTCCAGCCTGTTCCGGTAGAACGGCTGGTCAATACCGTCACCAACCGGTTGGAGCGGCTGTTTGAAGACAAAGGTGTCAAACTGGCAACCAGGCTGCCGGGTGATTTACCGGCTGTATTGGGTGATGAGGATCGCTTGATCCAGGTGTTGGTTAACATTGTTGGCAATGCCCTGAAATATACGCCGGAGGGCGGAAGCGTAGAGGTAAGCGGTTTTACAAGTCCTTCTGCCGGACAGAATCGAACGGTGACACTGGCCGTCAAAGATACCGGGATGGGTATCCCAGCGGAACATTTACCAAACATTTTTACCCGTTTCTATCGGGTCGACAAGTCGCGAGCGCGAGCCAGCGGCGGCAGTGGAATTGGATTAACGATCGCGAAGTCCATTATCGAGGCGCATGGCGGCCGGATCTGGGTTGAGAGCGATGGCGAGGGAAAAGGCAGCACATTCTTGTTTACCCTTCCAGTCGTCCCACAACTGGCCACTTCGGCGTAGTTCTGGGGATCCGAGCTATGAAGGTCTGATCCTTAGAATCTTTACAGAATCTTCAAACTTGGTTTGCAGAAACTTTACGTACAGCAGGTAAGATTGGAATCGGAATAGAAAACAAACGTACGTCTGAAAGGCCAGGCGGCGAAGGAGAAAGAAACATGGTGCTGACAGGGTTACTGATTCCAATCATACTGCTTGTGGTCGTTGTGTACGCCTTCGGCTGGCGTCTAGGGCAAACAACAACCACCGGTTCCTTTGGCAACCGGCAAACCCCCTTAGATGTGCTGAAAGAGCGCTATGCGCGGGGTGAAATAAGCCGCGAAACGTACGAGGAAATGCGGCGCGATCTGCAGTAACAGACTGCAACGGCAGAACAGTGGAAACGGGTTAGCAGGGAAAGGAGCGACGGATGCATGGTGATTGGTTTGGATCCTACGGTTGGATTTGGATGATTGTCAACGCTGTTTTTTGGCTGGCCGTGATTGGCGGTGTGGTTTGGTTGGTGATTTGGGCAGTGCGCAAGTCAGGCAGTGGCCAGGCGAGTCCTTATTCTTCGGGCGCGCAGCCGGCGGGGACTGGACAATCGGCGAAAGAAATTGCACAAATGCGGTATGCGCGCGGTGAAATTACCCGTGAACAGTACCAGCAACTGCTAGACGACCTGTCGCGGTAAGAAAGGATCGTGTTAAATGTGGGGTATGGGTTGGATGATGTTTGGTATGCTCCTCTTCTGGGGGGTGATTATTTTTGCGGCAGTATGGTTTGTCGGGCTGCTCTTTCAAGGCGGAACATCACAATCTAACTCCCCGGACAGTTCCCAAACCCCGTCACAGGTAGTCGATCTGCGCTACAGCCGCGGGGAAATTACCCGAGAACAATATGAGCAGATGAAAAAAGATTTAACGCTTTAAAGCTGTCATAAGATTCATTGTTTTGAGCAGGGTAGGCGAAAATTGTGCCTACCCTGCTTTTTGTTCGATCATCAAGTGTATCGTGAGGTTATCTGTAGCGCAGACATAGTAAAAAATCACTTATAATGTGTACGGGAACAATAAACAATACGAAGGGGGAAAGAGGGTTTCGATGGATGGATCCGTTGAAGAGGTTTTCCTCCGTCAACGAGGAAAGTTGTTGGGCTTTATCCGCAAACGGGTGAATGACCCTGACATGGCCGAAGATGTGCTGCAAGAAGGGCTGCTCAAAGCACTCCGATCTGCAGATGATTTGCGCGATGAAGAGCGGCTGGTCCCCTGGTTTTATCGCATCTTGAATAATGCCATTATTGACACGTACCGGAAGCGGAGCGCGGAAACCCGGTACCTGGAAGCGTATGCCAGAGAAGCGGAACAGGAATTGAATGCCGAAACCCAGCCTGATATATGCGCGTGTTTATGGGAATTACTGCCTTCGTTAAAGCCAGAGTATGCGGCGCTAATCGACCGATTAGAACTCCAGCCAGGGGATCCCCAAGAGCTGGCACGCGAATTAAATCTCCAACCCAATAATCTCAAAGTGCGCCGGCACCGAGCCC
>JAAZNU010000084.1 GCA_012798135.1 Veillonellaceae bacterium
ATACGGCATGAGCAGCGCCAAGATGAGCGCCGGGCGGGAACCGGCTCCACCGTTTACAGGCGTGCCACTACGGCGCGCATACACTCGCCAGCCTGCGCCGTTCGTGAGCGGCAGGCTGGCGAGGTCTAGAAAGCAGGAGGGAATATGTACGGGGAACACGCGGAAGTAGAGGCTCTTGTCGGAAAGACGCTGACAAAGGTTGAGGTCAACAGCAGTGACGACGAAATCAAGTTCTACTGCGACGATGGCACGGTGTACGGCATGGCGCACCAACAGGACTGCTGCGAAAGCGTTACCATCGAGGACGTTAGCGGCGAATGGGATGACTTGATCGGCCAGCCGATTTTGATGGCCGAAAAAGTAACCCACGATGACGAAAATCCCGAAGGTGTGAAAGCGCCAGATTATCAGGAAAGCTTTACCTGGACGTTTTATAAGTTCGCCACAAACAAAGGCTATGTCACCTTGCGCTGGTACGGCGAGTCCAACGGCTACTACAGCGAAGAGGTTGACTTCTGGAAACTTGACTACTAGCAGCGAAGCCCCGCCGTGACAGGCGAGGTCTAGCATGGGAAAGGGGAATGCAATGCACGTCTTTATGACACTTCGCGTCACCGTATCAACCGAAGATCGTATCTACAGCAGCACGGCAAAACATGCCGTGCGCGAGATCAACGTCACGCTCCCGGTCAATGTGGCCAGCGCGCTCGACCTCAACAAAGCCGCCGACAGCTTGATCGCGGACACAATTGCCGATGTTGAGATCAAAGTCGCAGAGGCGCTGGTCGAAAGCGAAACCGAAGAGTAACCAAAAGGGGAATGCAATGATCCAACCGTTTGAGTATTTTCTGTACGCCTTACTTTTCGCGGTTTTTGTTTACCTGCTCACCTACACCTTCCAGCAGATCACGGGGAAGAAATGAGCAGCGAACTCCAATTCTACCTCACCGAGTTCCGCGCCGCGCGCTGGTTCTTCCAGCAGCGCCAGAACCGGGGAACCTATCAAATGCTGGATCATGCGCGCCGGTCACTCCGCCGCTGCCAGCACAAACAGCGAGAGCGCCAGGCTGGAACCCCGGCGCTCTCAAAAAACCAACCAACACAGACATTATAGCAGAGGTGTCAAGGTGACAGACGAATTGCACAACATCGGCAAGCTGGCGGGAAAAATCGCCAAAGCCGCGCTGGAAGTCGGCGGCGCTCTTGCGCCAGACAAACGCAATCAAGAACAGCGGTACGACTATATCAGCGCGGATAAGATCCTTTCCCTGTGCGGTCAAGCCCTTTTCAGTCAGGGCGTCGTGGTATTTCCCAACGTGACCGGGCAGGACGTGAAATTGTTTGAGTACACCGACCAGTACGGTAAGGCGAAGAAACGCTATGACGCGGTCGTCAATTTCGCCATGACCGTGACCGACGGAGAGGCCACCTTTACGTCCGTCTTCACCGGCATGGGCAATGACTACGTTGTACCGGATAAGGCGCTGTACAAAGCCATCACCAGCGGGCACAAGTATTTCCTGATGAAACTGCTGTGCATCGGCGCGGGCAACGAGGACAGCGAACACGAACCCGAGCAGGAGAAGCCCGCCGCCCGCCCGCAACTACAGAAGCCCAATGGAAACGGCAAGCAGCAACCCCCACCGCCGCCGGATGATGAACAGCCGCCCGAGCGCCTGGAATACACCCGCGAAGACGCGGCGCTCCCAGCCATGCGGGATGCGCCAGCCGCGCCCGGAAAGATGTCACTCGAAACCGCGCTGAACGTCACGAACTCGGAAGGCATCCGCTACGGCGATATCGAAAGCGGCAAGCTCTCCCACATGACCGCCGGCATCGGACAGGCTCTGCGCAAGCCCAACCTGACCGATGAGGCGCGCGCGGAGTACGAGTACAAGCTGGACGCAATCCGCGTCATTCTCGCCAACCGCACGAATTAGCCTACATCCATTTCTCCTTGCAAGCCGGGTGGAGTGGTGGAACTCCACCCGGCGAAAGGTAAACATGAGAACAACCGACGAAATCACACATAACGGGCGCAACTTGCGCGACATCTTATCCGATCATGCCGTATGGTGGAAAGAGCCAAGCGGGGAGGAAACACACCCGAAAGCAGACCTCAGCGACGCAAACCTCAGCGGCGCAGACCTCAGCAGCGCAGACCTCCGCCGTGCAACCCTCAGCAGCGCAGACCTCAGCGGCGCAAACCTCAGCGGCGCAGACCTCAGCGGCGCGCAAAACCTGCTCAACCCGGTCAAGTGGCTGGCCGAAAGCTTCGAGCATGACGACCTGGGCTACATCGTCTACAAGGCGATTGGAGACACCAGCTACACCGCGCCCGAACGCTGGAGGATCGCGCCGGGCGAGTATATCGAAGAAGTTTGCAACCCACTGCCGACACTGACGTGCGCGTGCGGCGTCAACTTTGCCACGCTGGCGTGGGTGAAGGAAAACTACCCGCGCTCCACCGTCTGGCGCTGCCGTATTCGCTGGACTGATCTTCCCGGCGTGGTTGTGCCGTACAACACCGACGGCAAAGCCCGCTGCAACCGGCTGGAACTGCTGGAAGTAGTGGAGTAATCACCGGCGAAAGGAAACCGCCATGCTGCTCATACAAATCATCGGCTTTGTCCTACAGGCGGTTGGTATTGGCCTCGTGTGCGGCGCTGCTTTTTATCTGGTCTTGCGCCTGTTGAAAATCATCTAACTCCATTGGAGGTCAACCATGAGCGGAAAAACGGAAGGCGGCAGCCTGATCGTTCTGCTGGTGATCTTGCTATTCACCGCCGCGTGCAGCATTGCCGGGCTGCCATTTCTACA
>JAAZNU010000273.1 GCA_012798135.1 Veillonellaceae bacterium
AATTAAGAAGTCATAATCTTTAATCCCCGCTTTAGCAAAACAACCCATTTCTCACCCAAGAAATATTTAAAAACCAAAAAATGTTCTTTTAAAGGGCGGAGAAACTCCCCGCCCTTGAATTATTGCTTCTTTTCAATTACAAGAACTTTTGGGTTTTTTGCCGGAACTTCTTCGGGAGAACAAGGATAACCAAATTGAGCGTCAAAGCCGCAGTTGTAGTATAGAAATATCGGTTCTCTTACTTCGGATTCATCAATTGGTTTTATTCGACCTTCATCAGTTTCCTCTCTTAATCCGCATAAAGGAAGAAATGTCAGGGGTGAGATAAACAATGATATTTGTTCTTTCTCGGAAATAAAAGAGAAATCCATTATTTTAGCCAAGCCATTTAAAAAAGATTCTGTAAAATTTTCTTGAACAAATGGCAAAAATCCTCTCCTATTTCTGGGAATTTCATTTAAGGATATTGTCATATTTTTTTTATTTGGATAGGATGTCAACTCAAACTTTTTTTTCTTTTGATCTTCGTTGTAAATAATCTTGATTTCTATCTTCTCTCCGGTAGAAATTAAAGTGACCGATTGGACATGATTTGTAGGAAGGGGAGGTTCAACATTTCTATTTATGGTCATTTTTGAGTAGTAGATCCATTTCCCATATTCCTTACAATCCAAAAGCATCGTTTTTTCGCTAAACTTGAGTTGGTTGTTTTCATAAGATATTTTGCTGATGACTGAATATTCCAACGCAAAGTTATTTTGGAAAATGATGATGTTGTGGGTTCTTATCTGATCCGGCTCATTACAAAAAGAGACAATTACTAATGCAGGTAAAAGAATAAACGATAAAAAGAACTTTTTCACTTTTTTCTCCTCCTTCTAAGGGTAAACTGGTGCTTGATGGCAGTTATAACACGGAATAGGGGGTGCCGTTATTGCGCAACCCAACTGGCAGGCATCACTTTCTTCCTTGCAGATATGTTGCTCTCTGTTTTCTTGTAAGCATTTGTTATAACAGAAGGAACAGCATGCAATACAAATTCCTGTGCTGTTAGTCTGGTCAACACATCTCTTTGAACAATCATAACCACTCCCTCCACCATCATCACCTCCGTCCCCATTCTCATTCATACATTCCATAATACACAGTTCTTGTTGTCCCGGGATGGGGGCGCATTTAAATATTTTGCATTCAAGGTATGTTGCCATAACTTTTGCATTTGTTGGAAGGAATTGTGCTGTTAAGCAATTGTTTTGTGAATTTAAAATTAAAAACTGTCCCGGCCAAAGATGAGCCATAGCTTGATTCCCTTCGCAATACCAATATGCAACTGAGGTTTTTCCTCCTTTCAAATAAGAAAAAGCATTCTTTCTTTTTCTAAATCCATAGGAGGCGGTTTTTGCTGTTTTATTTTTTCTAAACATTTTTCTTGGGGGGGCAGATTTTCAACGCAGAATTTTTTTCTGAAATTAAGAAGTCATAATCTTTAATCCCCGCTTTAGCAAAACAACCCATTTCTCACCCAAGAAATATTTAAAAACCAAAAAATGTTCTTGTCAAGGGCGGAGAAACTCCCCGCCCTTGAATTATTGCTTCTTTTCAATTACAAGAACTTTTGGGTTTTTTGCCGGAACTTCTTCGGGAGAGCAGGGGTAGCCAAATTGAGCGTCAAAGTCGCAGTTGGCTTGCTCTAAATGTTGCAAAAATCCCAAGGCAAAATCATCATTGTTTTCTCTGAAAAACTCCGTTGGTTTTGAAAAACCAAATAACGCCTTAAAGGAATAGGGATATATAGGGAAATCTATTTTTCTATTGTAAATATCATAA
>JAAZNU010000167.1 GCA_012798135.1 Veillonellaceae bacterium
ATTAATTGAAAAAGACAGTTTCTGTAATTTACTTTTCAATTCTTATGTCAAACAAATGATTTCCATACCTACAGAAGTCAAAGAAGTGATTATTCAAAAGGCTGAAAATTTAATGTTTGATGATGATCCACTCCCTGCATCGCTTTTTCTTGAATATATCAAAAACGGAAATAGAAAAAATTTTGAAGAAAAATCATTTGCCAGAAGAAATAAATTATCAATTTTAGTTGTAGCAGAAAAAATTGAAAACAAAAACAGATTTACCAATAACATTATAAATTTAATCTGGTCTATTTGTGAAGAATCGTTCTGGGGTGTGCCTGCACATCTGTATATGCAAAAAGCCGGGCTTGGATTACCAGATGTAGAAGAACCGATTGTCGATCTTTTTGCAGCCGAAACCGGATCCTGTCTGGCCTGGACATATTTTCTACTCAAAGAAAAACTTGACAGTATTTCTCCTATAATCTCAAGAAGAATTGAATACGAAATAAAACGGAGAATTCTTGATCCCTGTAATGAAAGAAATGATTTTTGGTGGATGGGTTTTAATTCCGAAAGACCTCTAAATAACTGGACACCATGGATTTGCTCTAACTGGCTCACCTGTATTTTGTTCATTGAGAACAATTCTGAACGAAGAATAAGATCTGTTTTAAGGTCTATGCAGATAGTTGATCGTTTTATTGATTCATATCCTGATGATGGAGGATGCGATGAGGGTCCTTCCTATTACTGGAGAGCAGCTGCATCTGCATTGGAATATCTGGAACTTCTCTATATAGCAACTGGTAAGAATATTGATATCTTTCATCAACCAAAAATTAAAGAAATGGGAAGGTATATTTGTTATTCTTACATTGCCTATCCGTATTTTACCAATTTTGGCGATGCCAGTGCAATACCAGGTGTTTCACCAGTACTTCTTTACAGATTGGGATCAATGCTTGAGGATGCTGACATAAAAAAAATGGCGGTATTCTTTTTTCAGAAAAATGGAGCCGGACCGAATTTGTTATTGAATGGCAATTTAGGTAGACTGGTACCCAATATCGTTACATTTAAGGAATTAACCCATCAGGATGCACAGGAGCCACTTTTCAAATCAGTATGGTTACCAAATACTGAATTTTTGGCAATTAGAGAACATGCTAATTCTGTAAAAGGCTTTTACATGGCAATTAAAGGCGGACATAATGGAGTGAGCCATAATCATAATGATGTAGGTAATTTCATATTGTTCTATGATGGAAAACCTGTTTTTGTGGATGCCGGAGTCGAAACCTACACTGCAAAAACATTTAGCAAAAATCGATATGAAATTTGGACAATGCAATCAGCTTATCACAATCTTCCTACCATTAATGGTGTAGACCAAAATGATGGAAAGTCATTCCGCTCTAAAGATGTCTGGTTCCGCGATTTGGGTACAAAATACGAGTTTAATATTGATATTTCTTCTGCTTACCCTGACAGTGCATGCGTTAAAAAATGGACCCGGTCTGTCATCTTTGAACCGGAAAAACAAATTTCAATTCATGAGAGATATATTCTTGTTCGTAAAAAGAGACCAACAGTATTGCATCTTTTGACGCCAATTTCGCCAGAAAATATCGACAATAACAGTATGAGGTTTATCCTTCAACAGTATTCCGATAGTGAAAAAGATAAAAGCAAAAACGTTTATTTACATTATGACCATGATAAATTTTCAAAAATATCAATCGATATAATTACCATCGAAGATATTCAATTAAAAAGAGTATGGGGAGACAAATTGTATCGAATTAATTTTTTTATGAAATCTGACAAATTAAGAAATGAATGTGTTTTCAGAGTTAACGATTCGAACTAAAAATTGTGAAGTTATTAGTTAGTAATTACTAACAAAATGTGAAATCAAAATCATATGTATTTTAGGTATTTCACTGTTTCAAATCTAAAGATGATCTATAAATATTACAAACAATATTATTTTCTGGATTGGCTAATTTTTTTGAAGAAAATATAGTCTCTTCTGAAACAAATTTAAATAAATGGTAATAAAATATTCATAAACGGATTTATATAATGTTGGAGAATTAGTTACTTAAAATGCAGAACACTGGCTACAATTGTGAGAAGGATAAAATAAAGTTTTTTGGTTTTGCTATGTCATAGAACAGAAAAATTAAGGTTTATTTTCAACCTTAACCCCCTGTCCTAAATTTGAGGAGTATTATAGAGAATTATGATACAAATAAAAATTATTCTATTAAAAAAGAGTCTACTATGAAAAACTACCATTTTATTATTGCTATTGTTTGTCTCAATATTCTAACTTTCAAAACTTATTCTCAATCAGAATACCGGTACTACAATGGCAAAGCACATGAAAGAAATAAAAATATGGTCATTTCACCCAATGATTATAAGAAGGGTTCAGTAATTGATCGTATTGAATCTGCAATAAATGATGCTTTGCGCCTGGGAGTTAATTCAATTGAAATCCCGAGAGTTGATGTGGTTGAAGGCAAAACTGAATGGCTAATTGAAAGAGCTATTGTACTCCCTTCTGATTTTACGCTAATTTTAAAAGATTGTCTGATCAGGTTAGCCCCTGGAACCAAAGATAATATTATCACCAATTCCGGGGCACGAACCCAGCCATTGACCGGGAACAAAAACATAAAAATTGTAGGCCAGGGGAATGTTGTGCTTAGTGGCGGAATGGAATCACATTTTGACCCTCCGGGAGACCGAAGTGGATATAAAACAATCGGGATTTTATTATATAACACTGAACATTTTATAATTGAAGGGATCAAAATTGAAGAATCTCAAACTTATGCAATTTCTGTTGAAAACGGGTGTGCCTATGGAAGAATTTCCAACATTGAACTTTATAGCACAAACAAATATCCAAACCAGGATGGGATTGATGTATTAAAAGGATGTCATGATATTATTATCGAGAACATTACTGGAATTTCAGGAGATGATATGATTGCCCTTACAGGTCTAAGGAGATCCCCAAACCTGAAATCATATGGGATGGAAATTGTTGGAAGCAGAATTACTGATAATGATGATATTTACAATATAATTATCAATAATATTCAAGGCACTACAGCCGGAGGGCATCATATAATCAGGTTATTGAATCATGATGGCGTTAAAATATACAACATTTTCATAAGCAATGTTATGGATACATCAAAGGAAGGAGATATTCAGAACAAGGCAGCTGTTTTGATAGGAGATGGTGCCTATTATTCAATTTCTAAAAACCAGCTTGGGGAAACTTCAAGAATATTTGTCAACAACGTATTATCTCGTTCAAAGAGTGTTATAAAAATCAGAGGAACTCTTAAAGATGCCGTAATAAGAAATATTGTTGGATATGGTGAGAATACAATAGTTGTTGATTATGGCAACGCACCCATTGAAAATGTAAAAGTCATTGATTCGTTTTTATTCTAATAATAAATTAATTGCAAAATATTTATCGCAGAATAAGTATTTGATTAACAGGCAACTTACAGACTTTATTCGAAAAATACAATAAAAATGTTTTTATAAGCATGGATTTTTCAACAGATTAATAATCATTTAACTCTCAAAATGTGTCATATAAGAAACAATAATTCATAAAAAGAGCCATAGACATGAATCAAAACAATGAAAATCAGCGTCGTAAGTTTATCAAGAATCTGATAGCTTTAAGTAGCTTTACGATATTACCTTCTCACTATGTTATTGGAAGGTATTCTGTCAAGGGTAATCATACCATTCCTCCTAGCGAGAAAATAAACCTGGCATGTTGCGGAATTGGGAATAGAGGTAAAGAAGTGATCCTTAATCTTTATCAGACCGGCCTGGTCAACATCGTAGCATTATGTGATACAGATATGGAAGCTCCCCATACAGTTGATATTATAAATATGTTTCCTGAAGCACCTAGATTTAGAGATTTCAGGAAAATGTTCGATAAAATGGGCAACATGATTGATGCTGTATCAATTGCTACACCAGATTTTTCGCATTTCCCTATTGCTATGCTTGCCATGTCTTTAGGAAAACATGTTTATGTGGAAAAGCCGTTGGCTCATACTTTTCATGAGATAGAGCTCATGATGAAGGCTGAGAGGAAATATAGAGTTGCCACTCAAATGGGGAATCAGGGTCATTCAGAAGCAAATTATTTTCAATTTAAAACATGGACCGAAGCTGGGATAATAAGAAATGTTAAGAAAATTACGGCTCACATGAATAGTTCAAGACGCTGGCATGGGATGAAAGTATCAGGTTATCTTGAAGAACAACCAATACCTGAAACCCTTGATTGGGATGTGTGGTTAAGTACAGCTCAGTATCATAAATATAATAAGGGTTATGTGAATGGTGAATGGAGGTCATGGTATGACTTCGGAAATGGAGCATTGGGAGATTGGGGAGCTCATATTTTTGATACTGCTCATGAATTTTTAAAACTTGGACTTCCCGAGGAAGTTAAGGCATTAAAAATTGAAGGATACAGCCCCTATATTTTTCCTCAAGCCTCAACATTAATGTTCAAGTTTCCGGCACGAGATAGTTTGCCTCCTGTTGAATTGACATGGTATGACGGAGTAAACAATTTACCTCCTTTACCTGATGAATATGGAAATGGCGTTGAGACAAAAAATGTACCACCTCCGTCAACAGGTACTAATGAATCAAAAAAATTACCGCCGGGGAAGATTATTTATGGTGAAGGATTGATTTTTAAAGGGGGATCACATGGTTCAATACTAAAAATTATTCCTGAATGGAAAGCAAAAGAAATGGAAGAAAAGCTACCTGAAGTGCCATTAAGTCCTTCGAACCATTATACAAATTTTATTCTAGCATGTAAAGGGGAAGAAAAATGTCGATCATCATTTGCTGTAGCAGGTCCTTTATGTCAAGTAATGATGCTAGGGGTTATTGCTCAACGGCTTAATACAAGTTTTCAATTTAACATAAAAAAGAAGAAAATTACAAATAATAAATTAGCTAATGAACTCTTGATTGGCAGACCACCTAGAAAAGGATGGGAAGAATTTTATAGGTTGTAATAATTCAATAATGAAATTATAAAGTGAAAATAGAAGAAATTATGAAAAAAATTGAGTTGTTTACTATTGTTTGGGCAATACTTTCCTTCTTTAGCATAAGTTCTGCACAAATCAGCATAGAAAAATTGGAATGTGAATATCTGGTCAATCCTATTGGAGTAGATGTTGTTAATCCTCGCTTCTCGTGGAAAATAATAAGTGCAAGGCCGGATGCAATACAAAAGGCTTGCCAGATTATAATCGGTACTGATTCCGTAGAAGTTGCAGGGGGAAAAGGAAATGTATGGGAATCAGGTGAAATATTTGCTAAATCGATACCAATTGTTTATCGGGGACCTTCACTGCAACCTTTTACGAAGTATTTCTGGAAAGTTAAAGTTATGGATGAAAATGATAACTGGTCAGACTTTTCAAAGGTTGCTTTTTTTGAGACTGGAATGATGAGACAGGAAAACTGGATAGGAAATTGGATTACCGACACATATGACTATAATCTGAAACCTGCGCCATATTTTAGAAAATCTTTTGAAATAGACAAAAAAGTTATATCAGCTCGTGCTTACATTGCTGTGGCAGGCCTTTATGAAATGTACCTTAACGGAAACAGGGTCGGTAACCACTTTCTTGATCCTATGTATACGCGATTCGATCGCAAGACATTTTATGTGGCATATGATATTACATATTCGCTTCAAAAGGGAGAGAATGTTATCGGCATTATATTAGGAAACGGTTGGTATAACCACCAGGCAAAAGCAGTTTGGTATTTCGATAAAGCTCCATGGCGTGCACGACCAAAATTTTGTATGGATATTCGAATTGCTTTTGAGGACGGCTCTGATACTGTTATATGTACCGGACAAGATTGGAAAACTTCGCTAAGCCCTATTATATACAACAGTATTTATACAGGGGAACATTATGATGCTCGTCTTGAACAACAGGGGTGGAATATGACTGGTTTCGATGATTCCAGCTGGAAAAATGCTTTGTGTACGGGTTCTCCTTCACAGAACATTGTCCCCCAGTTACTGCACCCGATACGAACAATCGAAAAAATTGATGCAACAGAAATGATTCAATTGGATGCAAAAACATTTCTCTATAACTTCGGTAGAAATATTTCTGGTGTTTGCAAAATTACAACTTCCGGATCAGCAGGTACCATTATTCGCCTGAAACATGCAGAAAGGCTCGATGAGAACCGACATGCTGATCAATCAAATATTGACGTACATTACCGACCAACTGATGATTCTGAACCATTTATGACAGATATTTTTATTCTCAATGGCAATGGAGAGGAAACATTTATGCCTCGTTTCAATTACAAAGGATTTCAGTATGTTGAAGTAAGTGCAGATAAACCAATCAAGTTGACGAAAGAAAGTCTTTCTGCTTATTTTGTACACAGTGATGTGCCTGTAGCCGGTAGCATCCGTTCATCCAATCCAACATTGAATAAGATCTGGCAAGCTGCAAATGCTTCGTATCTCTCAAATTTATTTGGTTATCCTACCGATTGCCCACAACGTGAAAAAAATGGTTGGACCGGTGATGCTCATATCAATATAGAAACTGGCCTTTATAATTTCGATGGAATTACCATTTACGAAAAGTGGCTGGATGATCATAAGAATGAACAACAGCCAAATGGAGTGCTTCCGGCTATAATTCCTTCAGGCGGTTATGGTTATCATTGGGCAAATGGGCCCGATTGGACCAGTTCTATTGCCATTATTCCATGGAATATTTACCTTTTTTATGGAGATTCAAGATTACTTGAAAGTTGTTATAATAATATAAAACAATATGTTGATTGCATTGATCGCAGAAGTCCATCCGGCTTAACCGACTGGGGACTTGGCGACTGGGTTCCAGTTCGGACGAAAACACCAAAGGAATTCACATCTTCTGTTTACTTTTTTGTCGATGCTACTATTCTTGCCAAAACAGCAAAAATATTGGGAAACCAAACTGATTTTGAAAAATATGAGTCTCTGTCAAGCAAAATTAAAAATGCCATTAATAAAAAATATCTTGACGTATCCAAGGGGATATATGGCAATGGTTCACAAACAGAAATGAGTGTTGCACTAAAGTGGGGAATTGTACCTGACAGTCTAATTCCTAAAATAGCAGAGAAATTGGCCGAACGCGTCATATCTGATAACTATCATGTAGATGTTGGGTTGCTTGGATCAAAGGCAATATTAAATGCTTTAAGCGAAAATGGATATGCTGATTTGGCATATAAAATGGCTGTACAAGAGACCTATCCTTCCTGGGGTTGGTGGATTAAAAATGGAGCAACAACACTTTACGAAAATTGGGATATTAATGCCAGACGCGATCTATCTTTGAATCATATAATGTTTGGTGAGATAAATGCTTGGTTTTACAAAGGACTTGCCGGTATTTTTCCTGATGAAAATCAACCAGGTTTCAAAAATGTGATTCTAAAACCAAATTTTGTTTCAGGACTAAAGCAATTTGAAGCCCGTCACGATGGTCCTTATGGAACCGTTGTTTCGTCATGGGAGAGATCGGGGAAAAAAGTCTTATATAATGTTGTTATTCCAGCCAACAGCACCGCAACCCTTTATCTCAGTGGAAAGAAAGTAATGGTAAAAGGAAATGAAAGAGCTGAAAAGAAAATAATTGAGGCTGAAAATGCCAAAAGTAAATTGTGTTTTCATTTGAGTTCAGGAAACTACGTATTTACAATTGATGAACTTTGAAAAATTCGAAGTTATGCCAACCTTTTTGTGTTTAAAATTCATCACAAGTTACTTATGCCATGAAACACAAACTTTTTACCACATTTGTTATTTTATTCATTTATCTCGCCAATTTGTTTTCCCAACTCCCACCAGTTTTTGAAAACAGAGTTGCACTCATACCCACGCCTGAATTAACCAGGGTATATTTACCCCCAACACGTATAATCTGGATTTCCGACACGACGGGAAAACTTGTTCAAAATGCCAGTGCAATTATTAAACCTGGTAATGGACAGGCTGATATGCACACAGATAAGTATCTGAAACTTGTAAGTACCATAAATGCTTTCCCGGGAATAATTCTTGATTTCGGAAAAGAAATTCAAGGTGGGCTCGAGATTATAACAACAAAAAATAATTCGAAACCTGCCGGAAGATTGAGGATACGTTTTGGAGAATCGGTCCAGGAAGCCATGAGCGAAGCAGGATTTCAGGGATCTACCAACGATCATGCTATGCGCGATTTTGTCATCACGGTGCCATGGCTGGGTCGCCTTGAAGTAGGCAATTCAGGTTTCCGATTTGTTCGACTCGATATTGTGGATCCTGAAACTGAAATTGAAATTAAGGAAATCAATGCCATTTTTGTTTTTCGTGATATACCATATGTTGGTTCTTTTCAATGCAACGATGAACGTCTTAATCAAATTTGGTTAACAGGTGCTTATACAGTCCACTTAAATATGCAGGAGTACTTATGGGATGGAATCAAACGCGACCGTTTGGTCTGGATAGGAGATATGCATCCTGAAGTGATGACCATTAATACCGTGTTTGGATTTAATGAGGTTGTCCCAAAAAGTCTTGATCTGGTGCGCGACATAACTCCCCTTCCTTCCTGGATGAACGGCATCAGCTCCTATTCAATGTGGTGGATTTTAATTCAGCGTGACTGGTATATATATCACGGAGATCTAGATTACTTAAAAAAACAAAAAAACTATCTCACTGCATTATTAAAGGAATTAGCCTCAAATATTGATGATTCAGGAAGTGAAATTCTTAAGGGAAGACGGTTTCTGGATTGGCCTACTAGTGAAAATAAGGAGGCAATTCATGACGGATTACAGGCATTAATGGTGCTTGCCTTCCAGGCAGGGGCCGAATTGTGCAAAGTTCTGGACGAACCTGCTTCAGTTACCCTTTGTAATTCATCTATTGAAAAATTGAAAAGACATATTCCTGAAATGGCCGGTTCTAAACAAGCTGCAGCATTGCTTTCGCTCTCAGGACTGATTTCTGCCGACAAAGCAAATCAGGAAGTCTTATCAAAAGATGGCGTACATAAAATGTCAACTTTTTATGGATACTATATGCTTAAAGCACGAGCGCTGGCAGGAGATTATCAGGGAGCTTTAGATAATATTCGCCAGTATTGGGGAGCCATGCTTGATCTGGGGGCCACAACTTTTTGGGAAGATTTTGATATTGACTGGATGAAAAATGCTGCCCGGATTGATGAAGTTGTACCGTCAGGTAAGGTTGATGTACATGGTTCGTTTGGAAATTATTGTTATAAGGGTTTTCGACATAGTTTCTGTCATGGCTGGGCTTCCGGGCCAACACCATGGTTGACCCAATACATACTTGGTGTAAATGTGATCGAACCAGGATGTAAAGTAATTAAGCTCAAACCACATTTGTGCGATCTGGAATGGGTTACCGGTACTTTTCCAACTCCATATGGTATGCTAAGAATTCAACATAAAAAAGGAAAAGGGAATAAGATTGAAACCACGTATGTTGCTCCAAAAGAAGTTAAGGTAATTTTGGAGAATAAATAAAAATATTTAAAAACCTTATGTACCATACAACCATTTCAACATTAACAACAGAATAAAATCATGAAAACTGACAGAAGAGAGTTTTTAAAAATTACAGGAGTTGGGATTGTGACCACTACATTCCCAAACGCTTTAACAGTATCGAACATTCACCCGAAATTAGCGGATTCAAAATTCAGTTTTAAACTTGGAATTGCATCCTATTCTTTCAGGAAATTTTCTCTGGCTGATGCCTTGAAAATGACCAAACGATTAGATATTGATAATATCTCGTTAAAAGATTTTCATCTGAAACTTAATGCATCAGATACTGAAATAGCCGAAGCAGTTCAGATTTGCAAAGAAGCCGGAGTAAAACTTTATGGTGGCGGTGTTATTTATATGAATACAAAAGAAGATGTTGATAAAGCTTTTGAATATGCCCGAAAAGCAGGAATGGAAATTATTATTGGTGTTCCAACACATGAGCTTCTGCCATATGTAGAGGAGAAAGTTCAGAAATATAACATTAAACTAGCTATTCATAATCATGGTCCTGGTGATAAAAGATATCCGAGTGCAGAGAGCGCTTATGAAAAAATTAAAGGGATGGATTCACGCATGGGTCTATGTATTGACATTGGTCATACCGCACGAATAAACAGGGACCCTTCGCTTGATATTAAAAAGTATTTTGATCGTGTTTTTGATATTCATATTAAGGATGTTACCCAGAATAATGAAAAGGGTTCAACCTGTGAAATTGGACGTGGGATAATAAATATTCCCAAATTTCTCGCTGAAGTAATTAAATTAAAGTATACAGGAGTATTGGCTCTCGAGTTTGAAAAAGACGCTGATGATCCTCTTCCAGGTATGGCTGAATCAATTGGTTATATTAAAGGCGTATTGGCAGCATTGTAAGCCATTCAATAAATCTTCAAATCCCAATAAGTGGCGTGGTCATTTATATAGGATACCAGGAATCCGGTTTATTATAATGAAGCTTATAATTCAAATTCCTTCCTTTATAATTAATTCAACCTGTTTTCCGATTTGTTCTAACCCAAATCCGTCAATTGAAAAAATCAATTGACTAATCTCCTCTAAAAATAATTTTGCTTTAATCATGTAAGTTTTAATAAAAATTTTTATTAGCCCGGTTGAATTTGTTAATTCATGGTACTTCGGTTTAACTAATCTTCCTCTAAAAATAATTTTGCTTTAATCATGTAAGTTTTAATAAAAATTTTTATTAGCCCGGTTGAATTTGTTAATTCATGGTACTTCGGTTTATCTAATCTTATAGCCAAGTCGAATAGCTTTGACCTACATGAAGCAATAGCCTGACCAAGCCTTCAATCTAACTATCAGCTGTTGTTGCTACTGTATAATTTTCACCTTATATCCTTTCAGTCCGAAAAAAAGAATATAGGCAAAACACACCATGGGTACCACGAAACCAATTGTCATACTCGAAACATCAGCAATCCAGCCCATAAACGGTGGACAAACAGCCCCTCCAGCCACCATCATCACCAATAGGGAAGAACCCTTTTTCGTTAATCCTCCCAGATTCTTAATTCCAAGGGCAAAGATGGTTGGAAACATTATCGACATGCAGAAATACACTACATAGATAGCAGCAATAGATATCCACCCAAGACCTGCTACCACCACGAGCATGGCCACTACATTTATTGCGGCATACAGAGCCAGCATGCGGGTTGGCTTAAACCAGCTCATCATAAGACTTCCTGAAAACCGACCAACCATAAAGAACAAAAACCCGGCAGAAAGCATGTAAGCAGCCCTTTCGTTTGAGATTTCAGGCTTTACCTCTGTCACATAATTAATAAAAAAACTGTTTACACCAGTCTGTGCTGCAACATAAAGAAACTGGGCAAGAATGGCCAGTACAAAATGCCGGTGACGGAACAAATCGAAAAACCGACCTCTGTCTCCCTGTCCGTTAAATTCTCCTTCATGAATCTCCGGCATTTTGGTGAATATAAAAAGAACAGCTACCAGCAGAACAAGAACTCCGATGCTTATATACGGTAACGCTAGCGAATCGAATTTATTGGTCTCATTTTGTGCTGAAACTCCCAGAATCAGCAATCCTCCCACAGCAGGTCCTACTATCCACCCGAGACCGTTAAAGGATTGCGACAGATTTATGCGCTGCTCTGCACGTTCCGGTGGCCCGAGAGCTGAGGAATACGGATTGGCAGCTGTTTCGAGCAGCGTCAGCCCGCAGGCAATAATAAACAGACACAGCAGGGTAAACTCAAAGGTCTGTATATGCGTTGCCGGGTAGAAAAGAAATGCCCCGCAAGCATAAAGCAATAACCCCATGATGATTCCACGTTTGTAACCAAACCGGCTCATGATAAATCCTGCCGGAATCGCCATAACCGCATATCCGCCATATAGAGCCGTTTGAACAAGTCCTGATCGGGATTTTGTAATTCCTAAAATTTCCTGAAAATGCTTGTTCAGCACATCCAGTAAACTGTGCGCAAAACCCCATAGAAAAAACAAACTTGTAATCAAAATGAAAGGAAGCAAATAATTCTTCCCGTTAAAACTTACAAGTGATACTTTCTGTTTCTTTTCCATACTAATGCTTTTTTTCGTTGTTGTTCAGGGCTTCGGATTTTTCATTTAACCTCTATTCTGCGGAAAAAAATTGTTCACAACATTCCAGCTATTTCATTTCCAGAGGAATAACTGCAACCATACAAAACGACCTCCCATAAAAAGTCAAAACCCCGAACAAAAAAATAAAATAATCGATTAAAACCTTGTTTTTATCTCATCCAGCGATAACCCAAATATTTTCATGGTAATCCTGCTGAGCTGTTCCTCATTGCCCACAAAATGGAAAATGCGTTGCCGGTGGGTTAGACTCTCCCCCGGTTTCAGGCTGGCAGCAGGAGAAGAACTCTCCAGCTCATAGAATGGCCCCATCTGGGTTCCGTCTTCCACCGGTCCGTCATTATATGCATTAATAACATCGCCGTCAAACGGATTTTCCTGATCACCCCATTTTGAATTCACATATTCTCTTTTGCCCTCCGGAAGATCACACCAGAGTATCGTCAATACTTTATTCCTGGCATCATAACTTCCGGCATATTTCTGTGCCCTGTCGGGAGGTATACCTATTTTGCTACGGTATTTGCCATCTGCCTTGAACCAGATCATTCCATTCTCCACCATTAACCTATCAGCAGGAACTTTGCCAAAATAGTCATCCCTTACAGGAGGTTTTGATTCTGCCTCACCGCCTTGTTTGTATGGGATGAAAACCGTAACCTCCGGAGAGGGTGTGAGCATGGAAAGCATCCATACCGAAAGCATGCCCTTCTCTTTTGTCCAGGCGTTTTTCCCTTTATTGATCAGAACATTTTCTGACTGATAAGCAACCCCGCGCAGCGAATCGGGGATTTCCATTCCCAGAGCCTGCTTAATTGCTTCTTTCCCCAGCAATTCAATGGTTCGTTCTATGCCCACATCAAGGATATTTCCAGAATAATTAACTAGCCGGAAATTTTTAGTAAAAGCAGCCCGATTTGCACCTGCCAATACAAGATCAAATGCAACAGTATCAAGTTCAGGAGGAACCTGCCAGTTGCTAAATTCCTGTTTCACCCCCGGTTGAAAATAAATGGAAAAAGGTCCGCCTTCCGGCCCCAGCCATAGTCTTTCTTCACCTCCATATGCATTGATGTGTTTGTTGACCGTACCTGATGTTATCAGCTGATAATTGATCCATCCGAAGCTGAAGCCATCCGGTCCGCCGGCAGTGCTCGTCATCACCCTGGCCTGCCAGCCGGGGACAATCACCACCTGAGCTAATCCTTCCGAATCAGATAACACCAGTGTTTCTTTGTACCGGTTCAGAAAATTAAGATCGTATCCGAATGTTCCGGGAATATTTCTATCACTTGCCATGGATTCTGTTTTTGGGTGACGGGAGGTACAGGAAAGCAAAACTATAATGCACATGACGATTGTTATAGAACAACATGTCCGGAAAATGGATTGCCTTTGATACCTCATACTCTGGATTATTTTAAGACAATTTTAATCACCGTATCTGTAAGGTCAGGCAATGGAAAAGTCATATAAACCGGGCTGTTCACATTTACGAAGAAGTTACCCGCTTCGTTGTTCCCCCACCAGCTTTTTTCTGAAGGTAGTTCGGCCCCGGTTGAAAGCAGATAGACACCGCTCACATTTTCGCCGAGCCCCTTGATATTGATTGCTCCGATGTTAGGGTACATCCAGTGAGCATACAGAACATTTCCCTTCTGGGTAAACCTTCCCCATTCCGGTTTAGCGAGGGTCGACGCTCCGCATCCGTATATACTTTCGCTGTTTTTCTCCATCCATTTTCCTACCTCTTTAAGAATACGGATGCTCTCATCCGGTATATTGCCCCGTGCATCGGGCCCCACGTTCAGTAAAAGATTACCGTTCTTGCTGACGCAATTTACCAGCGAATGAATAATGATTTCAGGCGATTTCCAGTTCTTGTCAAATTCATGGTAACCCCAGTTGTTGTTCAGGGTCAGGCATGTTTCCCACGGAATAGGATTTCCATATTTATCTTTCAGCCCCTCATCAGGTATTCCCTGCTCAGGGGTTTCAAAATCACCGAATTCAGTAACAATACGGCCTGATGTTTTAGTTCCTTCGTTAATAGTCAACCGGTTATCGATGATAATCCCCGGTTGATATTTCCTGACCATAGCCACCAGTTCTTTAGCCTTCCACTTCTCCCCCTGGTATTCATCAAACGAATAGTCGAACCAAATAATATCAATACGGCCGTAATCCCTGACAAGCTCTTCCACCTGGCCATGCATGTATTTCAGATAATTATCCCAGGTAAAATTGCGCCTGGCATATTCCTTGTCGCCCCGTTGCGGATGGTTGCCGACATTAGGATAATCGGGATGGTGCCAGTCAATAAGAGAATAATATAGTCCTACCTTCAATCCTTCTGCGCGGAAAGCATCTAGAAATTCCCGTACAACATCCCTGCCGTCGAACCTCGTGCTGATCTTGTAATCGGTCAGCTTGCTGTCGAACATACAGAAGCCGTCGTGATGCTTGGCTGTGAGTACAGCATACTTCATCCCCGCTGCTTTTGCAATTTTAGCCCACTTTTTAGCGTCAAAATCAGCAGGATAAAATGCATCCACATACTTTTGATATTGTTCGGTAGTTAGCCTTTCATTTGATTTGACCCATTCACCGCGTGCCGGGACAGCATAGGCACCAAAGTGTATGAACATGCCAAATCTTGCATCGCGCCACCATTGGGTACGCTGCATTACTTTGTTGTAATTTTCCATATACGCTTTTGGTGGCATCTCCTGTGATTTTCCTGCTGGAAAAACCAGGAAACAAATCAGAAAAGACAATACAAGGTAGTTTTTCATTGAAATGAAGTTTTATGTAGTAGGTTTAAAGGAATTTTTTACACTCATTATGATTAGTTTAGTATAAAGGTCCATAGGTACTGCAGGCTCTGTAATCAGCACCTTCCGGATCCATGCCGAAAGCTCCCCAGGCACTGGGCCTGAAAATTTCCTTATCTTCTACATTATGCATGCATACCGGAATACGAAGCATAGAAGCCAGAGTGATCAGATCGGCACCAATATGGCCGTAGCTGAATGCGCCATGGTTGGCTCCCCAATTGTACATAACTGAGTATACATCCCTGAAGGGACCTTTTCCGGTAAGACGGGGCACGAACCATGTAGTAGGCCATGTTTTGTCAGTCCGATCATCAAGTATTTTATGAATTTCAGCCGGAATTTCGGCTGTCCATCCTTCAGCAATCTGTAATACTGGCCCCAGGCCTTTTATGAGATTGACGCGCGACATGGTGATGGGCATGCCTCCTCTGGTAAGAAAATTCGACGAAAAGCCACCGCCACGAAAATATCCTTGCGAAGCAGGATACCATGTGGTGGCATCGAGACACTTTTTCACTTCGTCGTCAGTAATCTCCCAGAAAGGCTTCATGGCAGGTTTCCCGTTTATTGACATCTGTCCGTTACCGTCGAGTGAAGCGGAACCGGAGTTGATCAGGTGAATAAATCCTCCTGCAGCCATTCCGGTGGGTTCTTTTCCTGTAACGCGTTTTACGGCTTCAGGACTCCAGTAGGTTCGCACATCAGCAAATACCTGGGCAGTGTTGGTAAGCAAATGTCCGAAAAGCATGGCCACTCCGTTCAGAGAATCGTTCTCCGTTGCAACAATGAATGCCTGGCGGATTCCGTTCCAGTCGAAGGAAGAATTCAGAATTGCCTCGGAAAAGTCACCGTTAGGCATAAAGTCAGTCCATTGCCGTTGCCCCTGGAAACCGGCAGCAATGGCATTATGTCCGAGTGCTTCTTCTCCGAAACCCATTTCTGCCAGTTTGGGATTCCCGATCATAAGGTCACGGATAATAAGCGTCATTTTTACAACAAATTCCCAGATCTCGTCTTTACGGGCACGGCTTAACTGCATGGAAGGAGGATTCTGATCAGCCCCCTCCCTGCAATTGGCTTTAGTCCACGCCATAGCCTTTGCAAATTCCTCCTTGTCGTAAATACCCAGATTCACACGACGAATAATTTCGCTCATATCCACATATTCATTGCGCATACCAAGATATGACTGAAAGAAGTCGGCATCCACAATGGATCCGGCAATGCCCATGGAAACTGAGCCAATGGAAAGATATGACTTACCGCGCATAGTTGCCACAGCCAATCCGGCTTTGGCAAAGCGTAGCAGTTTTTCCGCCACATCGACAGGAATAGTGGCATCCGAGGCATCTTGCACATCGTGCCCATAAATACTGAAAGCCGGGAGTCCTTTCTGGTTATGACCAGCCAGAGCAGCTGCCAGATAAACTGCACCGGGTCTTTCCGTTCCGTTAAACCCCCAGATAGCTTTTGGCATGGTAGGATGCATGTCAATGGTTTCACTGCCGTAACACCAGCAGGGCGTTACCGTAATGGAGACCCCCACTCCCTCGCGTTCAAACTTCTCAGCTGCCATAGCTGCCTCCCCAACTCCTCCTATGCATGTGTCGGCAATAACACATTCCACTTTACTGCCATCAGGATGCCGGAGTTGGCCGGAAATGAGTGCAGCCACCCTCCGGGCCATGCCCATGGTCTGTTCTTCGAGCGATTCGCGAACCCCGCCTAAACGCCCGTCGATGGTGGGACGAATACCCACCTTTGGTAATGTTCCTCTGAGCCTGTTCATTGTTTCGGTTTTTTATGTTAATAATCCGATATTATAAAGATCCTCGTATAATCATCCGCGCAGGAATTATTTCCTGCAAACGGTTTCCTGTTTTTAAACACTCTGCTGCCCGCCTGCCCATCAATGCAAAATCAGTTGATATTACAGTGATCCCGTTCTCAATAATTTCATACATAGGAGTGTCATTATAAGCAATCAATCCTATATCCCTTCCGATCATCAGATTTTTTTCCCTGCAAATCTTTACTGTACGTACAAGGTCTTTTTGCTGAATTATAAGAAAGGCGGTATTCTTTGTTATTCTGAAACGTTTGGGCGATGTTATCACTTCAGCACGAATAGCAAAATTGTCAGCAAATTTCCTGAAGTAAGGAATGAGAATTTTCGGATGCTCGCAATCATTGGGCAGGTAGAGCACAAACTTTTTATACTTTTTGAAAAACGATGCATGCTCAGCCAGTGCATTGTAAACCGATTTGCCGAAATCCTGGCACACATAAGCATAGTCAAACTTTTCAAAATCACCGAGATCCAGGATCAGAAGGCGGGACGGATCAAGCTTTTTCAGGGAATTGTGCAGCCTTTCATTGCTGAAATTCATTATTACATAATAATTGTACCTGCCTGCTGCATCGTTAAGAACTGTTTCAAAAAGATGTTCATTATAAAAATGAAAAACGAGGTCAACTTTGAAATTGGAAGGCAGAGATCTTACAAAGGAGTTGTACAAAACATCCTTGAACGGGCTGTAGATGTCGAGCATCAGCAGCACCTTGTGGGTAGCTCCTGCCACATAATAACCTTTTGCCCTGGTGGAATGGATTATGCCCCGTTTTTTAAGTTCCCGATAGGCCTTAAAAACTGTATCGCGGGAAAGATTATATTCCTTGCTGAGCTGGTTAACCGAAGGCAGAACTTCTCCCGGCTTAAACTTTCCCTGGCCGATGGCATCGCACAGAGCATCTACCAGAAGCTTCACCTTCGTAGTGCCCGAATTTCCCGGAACAAAGAGGTTGGACAAACGTGCAGGAGGCATTTTACAGTTGGTTTAAGCAACTATGCTGTACTGTGCTGTGCTGAAACAAATGTAAAAAATAATCTGAAATAATCAACACTTCCAGAAAAAATCTGACAGGCATAAAGAGTAATGAAAGATTAATTCGTCATCATTGGAATATAATTAACCCCAAATCCGTCAATTGAAAAAATCAATTGACGAATCGACTAAAAAAATCTAATCATTCCGAAAATTCGGAATGTAAGATTTTGATAAGTCGGGATTACCTCGATAAGTCAATAGAAACAAGTTGTTTATATATTTTTATTGTGTTTCGATTGACTAATCTCCTATAAAAATAGTTTTACTATAATTCAAATCATGTAGGTTTTAACCCACAATACGCATTATGCTATGCGTATTGTGCCTCTTAGGCCGATTTCTCTTTGTTCCATCGGGATTATCCCGGTTGAATTTGTTAATTCATGGTACTTCGGATAAAACTTTTTGCGGGGATCTCCTGTATGCAGAAAATAAATTTGAGTGCGAGGGTCTTTATGCAAAGAGTTATGCGGGGTTTCACCCCATACCCCTGAGTTACTTTTTTGTCAGCTACACAAAAAAGTAACCAAAAAAAGTCTCCACGATTGAAGGCTGAGGCCTCCTCGTCAGGTACTCAAACTATCGTCCATAATGAACCCGGCCTCAGCCCACACCAATCGTGGACGTCCGCCCCACAGGCTTGTTCAGAGCCAGAGCATGAGCAAGAGCTAAATTGCGGTTCAAAAATGGAATTCCCTCTAAAAATAATTTTGATCTCATCATGTTGGTTTTAAACCACAATACGCATTATACGATGCCTATTGTGCCTGTTAGGCTGATTTCACTTTTTTCCACCGGGTTAGCCCGGTTGAATTTATAAATTCATGGTACTTCGGTTTACTGGAAAGAAAATTGTGATAAAAGCTTCTATGAAGGAGACCCGGTTAACATAATCCCAAACAATAGTCGAATTTTCAATTCACTCGAAGGTTGGTTTCTCTAAATTGGAATAACCCCAATTAATTCATAAGCTTGCTTTTTTCAAGAGCTCTAAATAAATAAATTGGGATAAAATAAAACCGGAAGTTCATAATGCATGGTCAGGTAAAAAATTGTCTCCGCGCCATATTTTTTTCTGTGTCCAGTCGGCAGGTGGTGTTGTCCAGAATCTATGGTTTTCGGGTAATCCGAGCGGAAGTAGACCGGTTGCACATAAATAGAGGCTACCTGTAGAAATATAGGATTCTCCTGAAGAAGGCTGATGTCCGTATAATCCTATGGTTAGCCATCCCTTATCATTGAACGTGCCTGGGGCTTCTGCCATTTTTGAAATGACGGCCGACATGGCCGAACGTACCTGCCCTGGTTGCAATTCTTCGGGCAATTCATCGTACAATGCCAATTGCCCAAGAATCTGAAATACACCAAAGCGGTAGGCAAGTGAACGACCTATTGGAGGGAAAGTTCCTTCAGGAGAAATAAGTCTTTCCAGAATGGCAGCATATCGTTTTGCACGCTTCAGTGCTATAAAATAAGTGTCGTGAGACTCCTTCCCACTTTGCACCAATATTTTCAGTATTTCAAGTAACATGGGATGAATAACAAAACTATTATAGTAGTCCCAGTGGAAATCAGGACCGTCGCCGTAAACTCCGTCTCCTTTATACCATTCAAAATGTTTCTTGAGAGCAAAATCTATTCTTACCGGATCATACTCATATCCTGCTTTTAGAAAGAATGCCTCGATCATAGCACTGAAAAGAAGCCAATTACTGTAATATGGCTTTATTACACGTGTAGAACGTAATGCATGAACCAGGTTTGCTTTTGTTTGGTCATCCAATAGTTCCCAAAGCTCTGTATGTGCCCGAACCAGCCCCTGTGAAAGAAATGCCGCATCAACCAGGGGTTGCACGCCCTGACAAAAGTTTAAAAAGTCAGGCGATTGAGGATTGGATGCTTCAGCCAAACAGATCCTTGTTAACTCAATATAATCTTTCCTTATTTTTCCCTCGGGTGTATTTCCTGGGCCCAGTTCAAGCCATGGAGCCATACCGGCTACCAATCGCCCAAATGCTTCAAGGTGGGTTACCATTTTCCTGTTATTCTCTTCACCAGGTTGACACTCAACGGGCATATTTAATCTTAGGTTACCCCTGCTCAGGTTCATCAGTACCGGATTAGCAATTTTTCTCATCAGTTCCAGCCAATATTCCCTCCGGTCAGCAGGGTTTCTGTCTGTGTTTTTCCTGTCTAAACTTTTTGCCTGAACCATTGAACCCATGGCATAGGCAACAGGAACAGTTTTTAAGAAATCTCGTCGCTGCATAAAACGCATCTATTATAATTGAAACTTCTGAGCCGTAATAATCTTTACTGGCCCCAGCAAACCTGATACTCTTAAAAATAATTCCGAACCAGGTTGATAAAATTTTTGAATGTTAGTTTTTGTTAACCTTTTTTCTTCAGGTAACTTGCTATCTCCAATAAGCCTATTCGGCCAAAGATTGATAACATCGACATGCACCTCATTATCTCCGGGTTTCAAATAATCTGTAATATCTGTTCTGAAAGGAGGCGACCAACATACAAATGGCTGGTATCCGTTTAAAGAAACAGCGGCAATTTCCTGAACATTTCCCAGATCAAGCAAGAATATTTGATTCTGTTGTTCTTTATATGGAAATGCAAACTTAAAGGAATATGTAGCTTTGCCAGAATAATACCGGATCCCTTCATCTGAAAACATAGTCCAGGATTTTAAACTATCGGATTGAACCAAACCCGGGCCTCCTTTTCCAGGATCAAAATAAATTTGCCATGTACCTGATAAGAGAAATTGTCCTGGTTTTACTTTCACTGAGATTTTGTTTTTAGTACCGTCAGACCAGGTCAAAATGTATTCTCCCTGTTCGTAAACAATCGCCTCTCTGTTATTATTATGCTGTTCAATTGTGAGGAAGGGAAATTCCTGTGCTTCAAATACATTTCCCGGAAAAAGACTTTTGTTGTCTTTTTTGATTTGGATAATATGTTTTCGGGGTTTTTCATTTCTGAAAACAATGAATTTGGATTCAGCCGGATTAAAATGAAGGGGTATGATAGTATACTCACCCTCTTCCCGGAAAACAATTATTTCTTCAACCTTTCCGGTCACAGGATCCCATAATTCTGGTGTTTTACCTTTAATTCTGAAATAACATTCAACATATTCGTATCTGTCAGGTAATTCAGGAATATACCTGTAATTAAAATCATTATAAGATTTGTATTCAAAACGGTTAACAACAAAATAAATGTCCTGATTACGGGTTTTACGATGGATAAAATCCAATGATGTTTCTTGGCTGTTGCTCACAAAACGAAAATCAGGTGGCACATTCATATCAGCTAATACTTCACTGACAGATTTACCCCAGATTACCTTGCCTTTACCAAACTTGTTTTCAGTAACCGTTATGCCATCTGCTTTTCCCCATAGATTTCTCACGATTTCTTTCAGTTCTTTATCAGATTCAGGAAAGTTTGAAAGCCCCGATGGATGTTCCGGTGGTTTGCCTACAAGAGTCATCCCATCTGCCACCAGACACTGTAATTTTTTTAGAACATCAATATTTATTGAACGCTCCTGAGGTAAAACCAATAAACGGTATGCCATCCCGTCTGGTAGTACTATCATTCCTTTGTTAATACTTACGCGGTTAAGAATAACGTTCCTGGAACACTTGTCCCAATCGTAACCGGGAGGAAGATCCTGAACCTCTTCTTTGAGAAAAACAAAATTGGGAACATCATCGCCGTAATAATACAAAACATCTGCAACAAATAAGCCTTGTTGCAACATAAAACTACAACGGTTGATATAGCTCACAAAACTGCCAGCCATTTCCCACCAGGTAGTATTTGTATTAAGGTGAGTTCCTGCAAAATATTCATTTCCAGGGAGACCAAATTCGGGAGGAGAGGATGTAAAAGTATGCCATACTATTCTGTTTACCCCTGAACAAAAAACCCGATCGATATCATTTTTTAAGTCTTTCGGCGCTCTTTCCCAGTGTGGGCCAATGCTGGTAGGGCCTTCGGCTGCAACAATTCTTTTCCCCCAGGTATGCGCCACACAGGCACTCTGCTTAACCGAGAATCTCTCATCATCCTTTACCCTATGTGTGTTTGAACGAGCCCAAAACTCTCCCTGAGGGAAATCGCTAACAGACATTACTTCAAGAGCATCAACCGGTGCAGAATGAGGACCACCGGATTCAGGGCAGATACCCATACCAAACTCATGGGCGAGATTGTATAAAAGCTGATAATGGTTTCTCTTTATGCAATTGCCCACAGTTTGCCTGAAATCATGTAGAAAACGATTAGACTCTGCACGAGAACCAATAATTCTTCCTGTTAATACCGGCATATAGCTTTCAATCGAATACCCGTGGTCGTTTCTAAATTCCTGCGGAAAATGATCCGTCCAGTTTGCTACGCCCATTTCCCAGCTATCTGTTTGCAAAAACCGTACACTCTTCCCAACCGATTGTGCTGAGTTAATTAGAGGAAGAATGACATGACGAGAAAAAACCTGAAAGGCTTCAGCACTGAGATGGTCAAGCGAGAGTCCGCTCCATCCGTCGCTGGTAGTTGATGTTCTTGCCCCGGTGCAGGTGTAACCATATCGAATTATAGTCCATTCACCGGCCGGAGCCAGCCATTCAAGAGTATCTCCTTTCAGATTCTCTGTCAGATTAATTATTTCGTTTTTCCCAATGGCAATATCTGTGCCGGCATCATCATAATCTTCTCTTAATTTATTTAGAGGATACATCCCTTTCCATCCAATTGATCGGTTCAGGGTTTTAATGTTCCAGTTTTTGATAGCCTCTTCACCCAGAGGAGTATTAATTTTTCGTGGAATTGCCTGAACCAGAATATCTTTATAAAAGAGATTGACTTCAGGTTGTGCCAGTATAAGGCGCACCTGTTTACCACCAGTGACATTAGTTTCTGACCAGACTATTTTCTTTAAGGCATCTTTAGGAGAAATATCAGGGCCTCCAGGATTCCATCCACTTCCCAGATTTACACTCAGTTCAATACCCAGACGTTCGGCTTCTTTCACAGCATGTTGATAAAGTTTTATCCATTCCCTGCTTAAAAATACAGGCCCGGCTTTTGTCTTTAAAGCTACATTATAGTCGGAACTGCCGGCATCAACTATAGCAGCTCCCCCATAACCTTTTTTCTTCATTTCCTCAAGATCTCTGGTGATTGATTCGGGCGTAACCATACCGTTTAGCCACCACCAATAACAACGAAGTTTTGATTCTGCAGGAGGTTCAGCGAATCCTTTTCTCAAAGTCTCATAATTTACTCTGAAATTAGTCTCCATAGAATTTGAAGCAGTCTGAGCATTCAATGGAAATAATACAATTGAGTTCAGTAAAAGAAGGCCTTGAATCTTGACAATAACAGAAGACATACTCGAAAAAAAGATAATATAAGCGTACTAACCTTACTAATTTACGCAATGTAGAAAAAACGATATCTAAAGACAACGGGGGGATCAAAACACATCAATCCCCCCGGTCTTTTTCTACCTGTCTTTCAATAAAAATTAATACCCAGGATTCTGTTCCAACACCGCATCCTTATTCAGATCGATTTCAGTTTGAGGAATGGGAAGTAAGGTATGGAAGTCCTGAAGCCCGTTGGTAGTTTCAATATTGCCGTTAGCCAGTGGGGTTGTTCCGTTGAGCCTTCTTGCACGTTCAACAAGTGTTCCGGTACGGACCAGGGTCATTCGCCGGTTTTCTTCAGCCAGCAATTCTCTGGCTCTTTCATCAAGAATAAAATCCAGGGTAATATCAGAGGCGCTTACCAGAGGGGCATGGGCTCTTGTTCTGAGTTGGTTGATGTCGTCTGCTGCCCCGGAAGTATTTCCCTGATAAAAACGGGCTTCAGCCCTTAACAGATATGTTTCTCCCAATCGCATCAAAATAAAATCTTTCCACATACCATAACCGAACACATCCCTAGGATCAAAATGCCCCCATTTCAGGGTATAGGGTGCCAATTTATAAACAGTATCAAGGGCAAAAATTTTAATTGTATCACTGTTGGCAAGAACAAACAGGGTATCTTTTCCGTAAGGAACAGCCTTACCGCGAATATTATTAAACTTCGCCTGGGTATTGTTGAAATAATGTTGCCGGTGAATGTTAAACCTTGAATTGCGCATATCACCAGGAGGATACAAGCCATAGAGTACCCAATTGTTCAGCCGCATTCTTGTTAAACCTCTGCCTCCAAGTGAATCACAAGGTTCCATACCGGGTTCATCATGGTATCCAGCACCCCAGATCCTTCGTTGCTGAGGATAACCAGTGCTGCCATTGGGAACATCTGTTGGATTTTCCTGTTCCAGAATCCAGATAACTTCTTTATTCCCTTGAGACCTGCGTTGCTTCCCAGAACGAAACATGTCTGAAAAAGGATCCCCGGGTTTGCTGAGATCGCCGTATCGTTCTGTTATTAAGCCGAAGTTACCGCTTTCAATAATATCGGTACATAAGGTTTCGGCTTTGGAAGGCTGGTTTGTTCTCAGATAAACTTCAGCCAGCAACTGTCGTGCGGCTGATTTGTTCACTCTTGCTTCTTTTGCCTGATTTATATCCGGAAGATGATCCACAGCGAATGTAAGGTCCTCTATGATAAGATTATTGACATCGCTCAATGGGGCCCTCACAAAGTCAGTCTTTGCCTGCGTTACAGGGTCTTTTACAAGAGGCACTCCTCCGTATAGGGTTGCCAGCATATTATATGCATAAGCCCTGAAAAAACGGGCTTCACCGTTATAAGCGTCCAGTTCTGCCTGAGTCATGCCTTTAACATCACTGCTTTCAGCATTTTTTATGAGAATATTAGCATTATTGATCAGCTTGTACAAATATCTCCAGAGACGTATTGATGCTCCATCAGTGGATGTAAGTGTGGCATAGTCATGATATGGTCGTGCATATCCATTGGAGCGCCCCATAGGATTCCAGAC
>JAAZNU010000335.1 GCA_012798135.1 Veillonellaceae bacterium
CCTACGGTGAGTTTACGGGAGGTATTGACTGGAAAGCTCCCTCCAATGGAAGGGGAAAGCGCGCTAAATTTGAGCGATTACGCCGAAGAGATTACGGCCTCTGGTTTCCCAGGGTTGCGTCGGATGCCTGAGCGCGCTCGCAGATTCCAACTGGATTCTTATCTGCGCAATGTTGTTGAGCATGATGTCCCGGAGCAGGGTCTGGCAGTCCGGCGTCCGGAAGCAATGATGGCATGGCTAAGGGCTTATGCTTCTGCGTCGTCGAGTACGGCTAGTTACTCGCAGATTCTAGATGCAGCCACTCCAGGTCAGGGTGAAAAACCCGCCCGGTCGACAACTATCGCTTATCGGGATGTGCTTTCCTCGTTGTGGCTGCTCGATCCAGTGCCAGCATGGTCCCCGATGGGTAGCCCTATGACACGGCTAGGGCAAGCGCCTAAACATCATCTTGCCGATCCGGCTTTAAGCGCTCGTCTGTTGGGTCTATCTCCAGGAGCATTGCTAAGAGGAGATGGAATGCCGCTGGATTCCCGTGCAGGAAGTCTCCTTGGAGCATTGTTTGAATCCCTAGTTACGCTATGTGTTCGAGTGCCCGCACAGGCAGCAGAAGCGGACGTCTTTCACTTGCGCACTAGAAATGGGGATCATGAAGTTGACCTGCTTGTTGTGCGTCCAGACGGGTGTGTTATCGCGGTAGAGGTAAAACTAGCGGGAACTGTGGATGATCGGGACGTTAAGCACCTGGTTTGGCTAAAGTCGCAACTGGGCGATCGGCTTCTTGATGCGATTGTGGTTAACACGGGGCCGTATGCTTATCGCCGCCCGGACGGCATCGGCGTGGTGCCGCTGGGGTTGCTCGGAGCATGACGTGTATCGACTGTGAGACTCGGTGGAGTTCCGATTCAACGTGTGATCAGCGCTCTTGATCGTTGATCCGAGCATCGTCTCGGTTGCCTCGTCGAGGGGCCGGGACAGTGTCGTATCGAGGCTCTCACCTCTGGCAAGGTTGCTGTGCACACTGATATCATGAGTGATATCAGAGGAGGTGGTCGCCGATGGCATCCATCATCGTTCGCGATCTCGACGACGCCGTGAAACAGCAACTCGCCGCGCAGGCGAAGGAGCACGGTCGGTCCATGGAAGCCGAGGTTCGCGCCATCCTTACCAAGGCTGTCCGCAGGCCGCACATCGGAATCGCTCTGCTGGCAGCCGCGCAGGACATCGGTGGAGTCGAAGATCTGCCGATCCCTGCGCGCGACGACATCGCGCGGGCGGTGGACTTCGAGTGATCATTCTCGACACGAACGTGATCTCGGAGATCTTTCGACCGTTGCCTGAGCCACGCGTGGTGGACTGGCTCACGTCCCTGGAAGGTGACGTGGCGATTACTTCCGTCACGCTCGCGGAACTATTGGCGGGTGTGCGACGGATGCCGGATGGTCGACGCGGGGATGAGCTGACCAGGCGCATCGACGCGGCGCTCGTGCCGTACCGGGGCGGCCGCGGTGTGCTGCCGTTCGACGACGTGGCGGCCGACCGCTACGCCGACGTGCTCGTGGCTCGAGAGAGCACGGGAGTGCCAATCAGTACCGCCGACGCGCAGATCGCCGCGATCTGCCTGGCGCACGGAGCAATCTGCGCTACGCGCAATGTGAAGGATTTCCAGCACACCGGCGTCGAACTGGTTAACCCGTGGAAGGTCGACACCTGAAGGATCATTCGATCGCGGCCACCTCCCGTTCGGCTACCGGGGTTGTCGAGAGCAGGTCGTCCCGCTCTAACTGTGGCCGGAGGGCGACATCGACCTGCGCGGACGGGCTCGGTAGTCGCTGGCCAC
>JAAZNU010000249.1 GCA_012798135.1 Veillonellaceae bacterium
GGCCGCCCGACAGGCCGTACCACTCCTGCAACCAGTCCTGCATCTGGGTAATCTCCTCGAGCTGGACGGTGCGGATCTCCTCGCACATCCCAAGCAGCTCCGGGTGCTCCGCGCTGGCCAGGCACCGTTCGGCCTCACGGATCGCACCCCAGTGGTGGCGGATCATCGAGCGCATGAACGCGACCTCGAACTCCTCCCCGCTCAGGCCCTGCAGGCGGTGCATTGACTGCATCCCGGTCATGTCCGGCTCGTAGCTGAGGCCGTACCAGTCGGCCAACCAGTCCTGCATGGTCGCGATCTCCGCGGACTGGGTTGCGATGATCGACTCGCAGGTGGATTCCAGCTCGGGGTGCACTGCCTTCTCCAGGCACATCTCCGCCATCATGACCGCCATGTGGTGGTGATCGATCATGCCCGTCAGGAAGTCGACCTCGAAGCGGGCGGCCTGTTCGGAGGCTGCTGGGGCCTCCGCCGCCGCGGGCAGCGCCGCCACCCCAACCCCGGCCGCGCCCGCGAACGCCAATGCGGTGGTGGCGGCCCAGGACGCGGCCCGCTGCGTCGCTGTCGTCGTGCTGCTGATCATCTCGTGCTCCTTTCTCACCCCAGAGCGGTGAGCAGGTCCGTGCAGGCCTGCTCACACCGGCGGCAACTCTCCGCGCACACCCGGCAGTGCTCGTGCATGTCGGCGTGCCGCTCACACTCCGACCCGCACGCCGAGCACGCCGCCACACACGCCGCCACCTGGGCGGTGACCACGGCGGTGTCCCGCCCCACCTGCCGGGTCAGCACCCGTGCGGTGGCGGCACACACGTCCGCGCACGCCAGGTTCAGGCCGATACAGGCCCGCAACTCAGAGACCATGTCCTCCGCGAGGCAGGCGTCCGCACACGTCGTGCAGGCTTGGGAGCACTCCGCCAACGCCTCCAACGCGTTGGCGAGCACTGTGGCATCAACTGCCGTGGCTACCGGGTGAGAACGAATCATCTCGAGGTTCACTGTCGGTCCTCCGTTCATCAGGGGAGCGGAGACCTCCTGAGCCGTCCGCTCCATCGGGTCCGATCCACGCCAGGCAAGCACCCCGTCACCCGCATCCCGAGGCAGCGGACCACACGGTGAAGATTCGACGAACTTGATGAAGATTCGACAAAGCACCCCCGGGTCCGTGATGTCCCCGATGAAGAACCGCTGAAGAAACCCCGCTGCCGCTTGACCGCGACCTTGGTCCCGGGTGAACCTTCCCTCAGACCACCGCCGCGCGTCCCCTCGTGGGCGCGTGGCCGAACCAGCGAACAGAAGGCACCCACCCCCATGATCCGTCGTCGACCTGCGACCCGGACCGTCCTCACGGTCGCCACCCTCGCCCTTGGCCTGACCGTCGCCGGGTGCGCCGGCACCGCCCCAACCGCCTCCGACACGCCCGCCGTGACCGCATCGACCAGTGGCGCCGCAGCGGAGAGCCAGATGCCAGGAGGTGGGCACAGCAGTGCGGACACCGAGTTCGCCCAGATGATGATCGAGCACCACGTCGGGGCGATCGAGATGGCTGACCTTGCCCTGGAACGGGCCACCACCCCCGCGGTCCGGGACCTCGCCACGCGCATCCGTGCGGCGCAAGACCCGGAGATCGACCTGATGACCGGATGGCTCGAAGGGGAAGGCGAACCCACCACTGCCGGGAACATGACGGGCATGGACCACGGCTCCATGGAGATGGACGGCCTTGACCAGACCGAGGCCATGGCCGAACTCGAACAGGTCTCCGGGACGGAGTTCGACCGCCGCTTCCTCCAGCTCATGATCGCCCACCACGCCGGGGCCCTGGAGATGGCACAGGCCCAGCTCGACGACGGCGTCAACACCGAGATGCGCGACCTCGCCCAGACCATCGTCGATGCCCAGGAAGCCGAGATCGCCGAGATGGAAGACCTCCTCGCGACCCTCTGAGCGCACCCTGCGCCGGGAAGCGCCCGGTGCAGCGTGATCAGAGCTTGATCGAAAAGCCATCAGTCCTTCACTGCGGCGTCCGGTTCCTCGCCGCACAATGGTGACCAGGCCTGTCCGACACCACCGGAACATCTCGGCCCGGACGGACCCGGGAGGTGTTCGTCAGTGGTGGATTGGGCGAGGACTGGGCGGGTGCCCTTGGGGCGTCGGCTGATGACAGCGCGCCGGACGCGGTTGGGTGCGGGTGTGGTCGCCATCGGGCTGGCCCTGATGATGATCCTGCTCCTGGACGGGCTGTGGGCTGGGGTGCAGGAACGTGCGACCGCATACGAGGACAACCTCGGTGCGCAGCTTGTGGTCGTGGCCCCCGGCACCGAGTCGCTCTTCTCGGACCGCAGCACTCTCCCGGGGGAGGTCGCCGACGCCGTGGCCGCAGTGCCGGGCGTGACCGGGACCACCCGGGCCCGGACGATGTACACGATCCTGGAGCTGCACGGGGGCAAGGCCGCGGCTGCGGTCGTGGGCTTCACTCCGGGGGGAGCGGGTGGCCCGTGGGACCTCGCGGCGGGCCGCCCCCCGGCTGATGGTGAGGTCGCCGTCGATCGCCTGCTGGCCGAGGAGCACGACCTTGGGCTCGGCGACTCCCTGCCTGTGATGGGTCGGAACCTGCGGGTCGTGGGACTGACCGACGACACCGCCATGTTCATGACGCCGCTCATCTTCACCACCGAGTCGACCCTGACCGGCATCCTCGGTGCCACCGGGACCACCGGTGTGGTCCTGGTGTCAACCGAGAACCCGGACGCTGTCGCCGAGCGGCTGCGGTCGCAGGGACTGACGGTGCGCACCCCTGCCGAACTGGCGGGCGCCGCACGTGAGTTGACGACCCGGATCTTCGGCGGGCCGATCAGGCTCATGGTCGCTGTGGCGTTCGCGGCCGGCGTCCTGATTGTCGCGCTCGTGTCCTACACCGTTGTCGCCGAGCAGCGGCGTGAGCTGGGCGTCCTCAAGGCCATCGGCGCGTCCACCGTGAGGCTCCGGCTCGTCACGCTCACCATGACGCTCGGTTTCAGCCTGATCGGTGGCCTGGTCGCGGCAGCGCTTCTCGCCGTCGCCCGGGTGGTCGTGACCGCCTGGCAACCGACGTTCCTCGTGGCGATCACTCCCACGGCGCTCGGCCGCACCGCCGTCGCTGCGGCCGCGATGGCGCTGCTCGCGGCGTGGGTGCCGGCCCGGCAGGTCAGCCGGGTGGACGCGGCGACGGCGTTCCGGAGCGGCTCATGAAACTCCACGGACTTCTCCCGGACCTCCGTCTCCGGGTACCTCTGGGACGCCGGGTTCTCTTCAGGGACCGACGGCGCGGTGTCCTGACCATCACCGGGGTGGCCGTCGCGCTGCTGCTCGTGCTCGTGCTCGATGCCCTCAGGGTGGGCGCCCTGGAGCGCGTCACGGCCTACATCCGCACCTCCCCCGCCGACGTCATCGTCTCCCAGCAGGGGGTGCGGACCATGCACATGAGTGCCTCCTCCCTCCCACGTGACACGGTGGACACGGCGGCCGCCGTGCCCGGCGTCGCGTGGGCCGCGCCGGTCAGTTTCACCTCCACCGCGGTCGACGGCCCCGGCGGCCGGCTGCTCACCTACCTCATCGGATACGACACCCGAACGGGCCGGGGCGGGCCGGCGCGGATCGAGACCGGGCGTGCGCCCGGGCGCGGGGAGGCGTTGGTGGACACCGCGGCCGCCGACGCCCTCGACCTCGCCGTGGGCTCTCCCGCCACAGTGCAGGGAACGCCGCTGACCGTCGTCGGGCTCGTCTCCGGCGGCACCAGCATCACCAACACCACCGTCTTCGTCTCCGCCGAGCAGTTCGCCGACCTGCTGGCACCCACCGTCTCCTACGTCCTGGTCGCCGGCGACGGTGCCACCCCGCTCCCGGACCTCGCGGCGGCGCTGGCCGAAGCGTTGCCGGGAACCACCGTGCAGACGCGGGCGCAGTTCGTCGCCTCCGAGTCCGCGGTCGTGGGCGACATGAGCGCTGACCTGCTCACCTTGATGGACCTCGTCGCGTACCTGATCGCGCTGGCCATCATCGCGCTCGGCCTCATGACCTCGACCCTGGACCGGTTGCGTGACTACGGCGTCCTGAAGGCGCTCGGGGCTCCCACCCACCGGCTCGCCGGGGCCGTGGCGAGTCAGGTGCTGTGGATCACCGGCCTCGCCGTCGCCGTCGCCACGGTGCTCGCGGTGCTCCTCTCCACGCTGGTGCCCCTCCTGGCGCCCACGGTGGCACTCAGCGTGAGCGCCGGCAGCGTCGCCAGTGCCGCGCTCGGCGCCCTCGCGGCGGGCCTCGCCGGTGCCCTCCTGCCCGTCTGGCGTCTCGCTCGGGTGGATGCCGCCACCGCTTTCCGGAGTTCACGATGACCTCCTCCCCCACCTTGGCCGTCCACGGACTCACGAAGCAGTTCCGCTCGGGGCCCACCCTCGTCCTCGCGGTGCGGGGCGTCGACCTCGACGTCCACGGCGGCGAGGTCGTCCTGATCATGGGTCCGAGCGGCTCCGGCAAGACCACCCTGCTGCTCATGCTCGGAGCGCTCCTTCGCCCCACCTCGGGCACCGTCACCATAGACAGCCCCGCTGGTCCCGTGGACCTGACCGGCGCCGACGAACGCAAACTGCCCGCCCTGCGCGCCACCACCTTCGGCTTCGTCTTCCAGGACTACGCCCTGCTCGGAGCGCTCACCGCCGCGGAGAACATCGAGGTGGCCTGCAACCTTGCCGGAGTCACCGGCCGAGCCGCCGCCGTCCGGGCCGCTGCCCTCCTCGAGCGGGTCGGGCTCGCCGGCCGCGCCCGATTCCGACCCGCCCAACTCTCCGGCGGTGAACAACAGCGCATCGCCGTCGCTCGCGCCCTCGCCAACAACCCACCAGTCATCCTGGCCGACGAACCCACCGCCAACCTGGACTCCGCGCACGGACACGACCTCGCCCGCTTGCTGCGTGCGCTGGCCGACGAGGGCAGAGCCGTCGTCATCGTGAGCCACGACGCTCGCCTGCGTGACATCGCCGACAGGGTGCTGTGGCTGGAGGACGGCACCTTCCGCGAACTTGCCTCCCTGGCCACGGACCCGGTGTGCGGGATGGAGGTCGAACCCACCGGCCCGCACCTGGAGCACAACGGCCACCGCTACTGGTTCTGCTCACCCGCCTGCCGTGAGGAATTCGCCGCCGGGCTCAGCGGAAGCGACCCTCACGGCCGGCACACGCGATCGGCGGGGCCGCCCACCACCCGCGGCCGGTCAGGCGGGGACGGCGGCGCGGGGCGCTCGTGATGCTGACAGTCTGCAACCTGGGCTGGGTGCCACCGACCCTGCGAACTTGACCGCTGGTTGAGTTGCGTGCAGGTGACCGGTTCGTCCCGTCCATCGAACTCGTGACGGCCCCGGTTTCCTGGCCGAGCAGCACTACCCGGGCCCGCTCAGCCGCGGACCAGCACCTCGCGGCGGAGTATGCCGCCGCCCGCGCCACGCTGAGCGGGGCCCGACCATTCCCGGCCGGTGGCCGAAAGATCGTGCACCGACGGGCTCAGCGGATGCCGACCCGTCCGTTGTGTCAGGCCGGCATCACCCCGACCGGCCCAGGGAGGAACTCACGGCGCATGCCGAGGACCTCATCGGTCAACGCGATGGAGGTGGGGCCGTCGGTCACCGTTCCGGTCAGTGCCCGGATGGCGTCGACGGTCTCGGGCACGACGATCGCCTCGTTGTAGACCTGGTAGGTCAGGTAGGCCTCGTCCCCCGCGACGGTCAGGACGTCCTCCCACACGGCCACCTCCCACATGTCCCCGCGGGGCCGGCCCAGATCGCGCATCAACTCCACCGTGGTGTTCAGCGCCGTCAGGCCATCGGCCATGCGGATGAAGGCGATCCGGGGTGCGGTGCGCAGTGCGTCCAGGACCTCCTCGCGGCTGGACGGCCGGGTCAGCTGCAGCGTCCAGTAGTGGTTGTGGGTCTGGGTGTGCGCGGCCCTGGCCGCCATGGTCACCACGTCCAGGTCCGGCAAGACCGTGCGAGCATCCGGGCCCTGGTGGGACGGGATGGAAGCTTCGGGGACCACGGTGTTCATGATCCCGCCCTGGTGGGACTCGCCCGGGTCCGTGGCGCGCCGGATCAGGACCCCGCGGGCGCGGGCAAGCAGGCCCGCGTCCTGCAGGGCCCCGAGCACGCGCACGATGCTGGTGGTGTTGCACGAGACCACCCTGGTGGTCTCGCGCCCCAGCGCGGTGGCGTAGTTGGCCTGCGCGACGAAGGAATGTCCGGTGGTGGCGTGGGACTCCCCGCCCTGGAAGACGGCCTTGACCCCGGCGGCCCGGTAGGCCTGCAGGTTGGTGGTAGCGACCTTCTTCGGGGTGGTGTCCACCACCACGTCCACCCGGGCGAGCAAGTCGCTCAACGTGCCCGCCACGGGCACCCCGGCCGCTCGCATCGCGGTCGCGGCGTCCTCGATGGCCGCGAACACCTCGATGCCCAGTCCCACCGCAGTGCGAATGCGCCAGTCCGTGGCCACGTCCGCCACCCCCACCAAGTCCATGTCCGGCATGGCCCGGACCGCGTCCGCCACCCGCTTGCCGATCACTCCGTAGCCGTTGACGGCAACCTGAATGTTCATAACAGCCTCCAGTCTTCGTTCGTGCCCTTGTCTTCTGCGTCGTGCTGAAGCGGTCCGGCTCAGGCCTGCAAGAGAAGGTGAGCTCGGCCTCGTCCGGTCCTGCTGCGGCGCCGACGGCCGACGGGAGACCCGCCGGGGTGGGAGGTCCCCGGCGGGCGGGTTCCGTCAGGCCGGGGTGCCGGTGTACTTGGCGGGGTCGGCCTCGAAGCCGGCCGCGCAGTGCTTGGAGCAGAAGTAGTACGTCCTGCCCTCGTGCTCCACGGTGGCTGCCGCGGTCGTGGGGTCGATGCTCATCCCGCAGACCGGGTCGATGACGTTGTGGGACATGTGTTCCTCCATCAGTGGTGGTGTGTCTTCCTTGTCGCGCCCGATCTCCACCACCGGGTCGGTGGCCGGGACACGGACGACGTCGGGGACCGGGCGCGGCACGAAGCGGCGCAACCGGTTGGCGTTGGCCACCACGGACAGTGAGGACAGCGCCATCGCGGCGGCGGCGATCACCGGGCTCAGGGTGATCCCCAGGATGGGGTAGAGCACCCCCGCGGCGATCGGGATGCCGGCGCCGTTGTACATGAAGGCGAAGACCAGGTTCTGCCGGATGTTGCGCATCGTGGCCCGGGACAGGTCCACCGCGGTGACCAGCCCGGACAGCGCCCCGGAGATCAGGGTGATGTCCGAGGACTCGATGGCCACGTCGGTGCCGGTGCCGATCGCCGAGCCGACGTCCGCCTGAGCCAGCGCCGGGGCGTCGTTGATGCCGTCACCGACCATCCCGACGACCTTGCCCTCCGCCTGGAGGCGCTTGACCTCGGCGGCCTTGTGTTCGGGCATGACCTCGGCGACGACCCGGGTGATGCCGACCTGCCGGGCGATGGCCGCCGCGGTGTCCCGGTTGTCCCCGGTCATCATGACGACCTCGATCCCGCGCTGTTGCAGGGCCGCGACCGCCGCCGCCGATCCTTCCTTGACGGTGTCGGCGACGCCGACCACGCCCGCGGCGCGGCCGCCGACCGCGACCAGCATCGGGGTCTTGCCGTCCCCGGCCAAGCGGCGCAGGTCCGCGGTCAGCGGGGCCGGGTCGATTCCCGCCGTTGACAGCAGGCGCGCGTTGCCGACGAGAACCTCCCGGCCGGCCACCAGGGCGCGCACCCCCTGCCCGGTGATGGAGTCGAAGGCCGTCGCCTCCGGGACGCTCAGCCCACGCTCCCGGGCCCCGGCCACGATCGCGGTGGCCAGTGGGTGCTCGGAGGATGCCTCGACGGCGGCGACCAGGGCCAGCAGTTCCTGGGGGGTGAACCCGTCGACCGGCAGGACGTCGGTCAGGGCCGGCGCGCCCTTCGTGATGGTCCCGGTCTTGTCCAGCACCACAATGTCCAGCTTGTGCGCGGTCTCCAAGGCCTCGGCCGAGCGGATGAGGATGCCGTTCGTGGCCCCCTTGCCCGTCGCGACCGTGATCGACATCGGGGTGGCCAGGCCCAGGGCGCACGGGCAGGCGATGATCAGCACCGACACCGCCGCGACCAGGGCGAAGATGAACGCCGGCGGGGGGCCCACCAACACCCAGGCGACGAAGGACCAGATGGCGATGGCGATCACCGCGGGCACGAAGTAGGACGAGACCTGGTCCACCAGGCGCTGGATCGGGGCCTTGGAGCCCTGCGCCTCGCGCACCAGTTTGATGATCTGGGCGAGCATCGTCTCCGCGCCCACCCTCGTGGCGGTGTACCGGAACGCCCCCGTCTGGTTGATCGTGGCACCGATGACCGTGTCCCCGGCGGTCTTGACCACCGGGATCGGCTCGCCGGTGACCATGGACTCATCCACCGCCGAGGAACCCTCCACCACCTCACCGTCCACCGGGAGCTTCTCGCCCGGGCGGACCAGCACAGTGTCACCCACCACGACGGCCTCGACCGGGACCTCCAGCTCCACCCCGCCACGGATCACCCGCGCGGTGCGGGGCTGCAGCCCGATCAGGGCGCGGATCGCCTCCCCCGTCCCGGCCTTGGCCTTCGTCTCCAGCAACCGGCCCAGCAGGATCAATGTGATGATGACCCCGACCGCCTCGTAGTACACCTCGCGGACGTTCTCCGGCAGGAC
>JAAZNU010000083.1 GCA_012798135.1 Veillonellaceae bacterium
CCCCGTCAAGACCGCCGCTATCATCAAGATCGAAAATTGCGAGCCTGTCTTTTTCAAGTTCGTCGCACCCGCGGGGGCTGCTGAGGAAGAAGCCGAGGCCGAGAGCATGGTTGCTCCCGCGCCTGGCTTCCCCGTCAAGATCGCCGTTCTGGCACCCCTGAGCGGTGACGTCAAGACCTTTGGTGAGTCCACCCGCGACGGCGCTCAGATGGCCTTTGATGAGGCGATCGCCGCCGGCTGGGAGATCGAGACCGTTCTCGAAGACTCCCGCTGCGACGCCCAGGAGGCGGCCAACGCCGCCAACAAGGTCATCTTTGAGGACGAGGTCAACTATATCATCGGTGAGGTCTGCTCCAGCGCCTCCATCCCCGTCTCTGAAATCGCAGAGGCGAATGGCGTTCTCCAGATCACCCCTACCTCCACCAACCCGGCTGTCACCATCAACGAGGACGGCTCCGATAAGGAGTATGTCTTCCGCGCTTGCTTCCTCGACCCCTTCCAGGGTGAGGTCGTCGCCAGCCTGGCTGTGGAGCTCGGCGCTCAGAACGCCGCCGTCCTCTTTGACGTCGGTAACGACTATGTCAAGGGACTCGCAGAGTACTTTAAGGCCTCCTTCGAGGCCATGGGCGGCACGGTCTCTGTCTATGAGGCCTACAACAAGGAGGATACCGACTTTTCCGCTATCCTCGGTAAGGTCGCGGCCGCCGCCCCCGATGTCATCTTCCTCCCTGACTACTATAACAAGAACAACCTGATCGCCGCTCAGATCCAGGAGAAAGGCATCGAGGCGACCCTCCTCGGCGCCAATGGCTGGGATTCCCCCGAGCTCCAGACCGAGCTCTTTGAGGGTGGTTACTTCTCGAACCACTACTCGCCCGCCGATCCCCGCCCGCTGGTCCAGAACTTTGTCGCCGCCTATACCGCCAAGTACGGCGCTGCGCCTGACGCGCTCGCTACCCTGGCCTATGACGCCGCCAAGATCTTGCTCCAGTCCATCTCCGAGGCCGGCGTCGATGACCCCGCTGTCGTCAAGGACGCCATGTCCGCCATCCAGTACGAGGGCGTCTCCGGCGAGATCACCTTCGATGAGTTCGGTGACCCCGTCAAGACCGCCGCTATCATCAAGATCGAAAATGGCGAGCCTGTCTTTTTCAAGTTCGTCGCACCGTAAGCCGTCACAAGCGGCTCTCAAAGGGGAGAGCAACAAATGTTGCTCTCCCCTTTATAGCGTACAGATACGAAAGAGTTGCCTCGATCCCTGCACCGAGGAGAGATATGAACAAGATCCTGGCCAAGACGATCTTGAGACCGGTCGTGTGGATCATCTACGCGGCGCTGGCTGCAGGCTTGGTCTATGGTATCACCTACCTGATCCGCCTGAACGGTCCAACGTACTTTGCACAGGCCATTCTCGACGGGCTGCGGCTGGGATTCGTGTACGCCCTGATCGCCCTCGGCTACACGATGGTGTATGGCATCGTCAGGCTGATCAACTTTGCCCATGGCGATGTGTTCATGGTCGGGGCCTTTGCCAGCTACTATGCCATCGCCCGCTATGGCTGGGGGTTCGTCCCCGCGATCCTGTTCGCAATGGCTGTCTGTCTGCTTTTGAACGTGGTCATTGAGCGCATC
>JAAZNU010000081.1 GCA_012798135.1 Veillonellaceae bacterium
AACTTCCTGCCCAACTCCTCTTCCAAGCCTATGGCGATATCCTCTGGCACCTTGAACGACATCAGCTCACCTCATCAACTACATGCTGGACAATACATCCAACCGAAGGAATAGGACCTATTAAACGATGTCGTTAGGCTACTTGCCGACGAGAGAGCAGAGCAGCCTATTAAGGGGCTGATACTTGTCCGTCTTCTCGCAGAAGCGGACGGTCCGGCGGTCAGGCACGGTCACCACCCCGGCAGCGTAAGGCGTCTTCATGAGGATGTGCTGGCCAGTTACGGAGGATGTGCCGTGATCGATGACGAAGGCCACCCTGTGCCCCATCATGCGCTCCACGTTCTCCAACAGGATGTCGTCGACCTCCTTGAGAAGCGAGACCTTCTGGTCCGGGGCGCGGCGGTGGGATATATCGTCCGTCTCCTCCACGTGCATGAACACGTTGGACGTCTTCAGCAGGCGGAACGATTCCTGGAAGCCGCTCCACATGTTGTCCACGACCCTGCGGCGCATGTTGAGGACGCCTGCCACCCCCAGGGCCGAGGGGGACTGCGACACGACCACCATGTCCTTGGCCGGAGGCAAAGGCTTGGAACCTCCCCCGTCAAGCATGGAGCCGCCTCCCCAGGGCATCACCGTGAGGCCGTCCAGGTCCTTGGCGGTACGGTTTATGAAGGCCTCGAACTCGCCCAGCTTGACACCGTTCCCTACGACAGGCGCCGGCGGACTGGGGAAGGCCTGCACATGATCGGTGTCCAAGGTCATCACTCCCCGGCCATCCTCGTAGAAGTACAGGCGGGGGTTGAGGTCGGTCAGCAGGTCGAGGTTGCTGATCATCGCCTTCTGAAGGCTCTCATGCATCTCCCTTGAGACCCTATAGGCCCACTCGATGCCATCCCCCTTCATGTGGATGGGGGAGAACCGGTAGGCGACCTGATGAGGCTCCACCGGCACCCCTAGTCCGACCGCCTCTATCAGACCGCGGGGGACGTTGAGCGGCTTACCGGAGAAGAACTCAAGGAGGAATAGATGAGTATAACCCTTACCGTCCGTGCATCCGAAGTCACCGCTGGTGGCGATGCCATCGATGAACCTCTTGTCGAAGCTCTCCAGAGGGGTGAGCCCACCCAGTTCTGGGATCTTGTCATCAGCCGCCCCGTCCAAGAGGATTACCAAAGTGTTCAAGATATATCTCCATCCTAGGGTTTTGAACCCAAATAATGAGTTCGGCTAATAAGTCTTCGCTATCTATTCGATGTGCAGCTCCCCCATGGTCACCCATCCCAACGAAAACGGGCGATAGGGCGGCGAGGCGGAGAGCTGTTCTGCATATCAGAACGTCTTCCTGGAAGACCGTAGTATGAGGGAACAGAGAAGGTTAATTACTATCAGGCCTTTAGGGGTGGTCGACAAGGGAATGCGAATGGACGGAAGGCATGACCAGAGGGCGGTCGTGATGCACCTATCGTTCGTTGGGCAACCTGCGCTGGCAGTTCGGAACGTTCTGACATGAGGTTCGTTCCTCCTGCCGGGCAAGTGTCCTCAAGATATGTGGGAGCATCCCATTAGCGCTCGGTCACTGTCCGTCCAAATATATTCAGATGAGCACTGGCAAGGGCCGGTGGGGCGGCGTATCCCCTTGTCACGTTTATAGAAATCTCCGCCCTGCCGGTCCCCAGAAATGCTGGATACGTTCCAAAATATCTATTTATCACTTTTTTATATATTATTCTAATGGGCTTCAGGTGAGTTCC
>JAAZNU010000339.1 GCA_012798135.1 Veillonellaceae bacterium
CCTCGATCTGCCGACCATAAAAAAGATAAAAATCGATGTCCGGTTCTCCTTTTTACCCGCAGAATCCGGGGAGGTTTTTCATGGATCCGATTGATGCCCGGTTACTCCGGGAACTGGAACGGGGCCTCCCGTTCGTCCCGGCTCCGTTCGAAGAGATAGGAAAACGCCTGGGCCTCAGCGGTGACGATGTAATGGAACGGATCCGTCGCATGAAGGAAGCCGGTATTATCCGGAAATTCCGGGCACGCATTGACCAGCGGAAAGTCGGGATCACGGCAAATGCCCTTGTTGGATGGAAACCGGCAGGAGCCGGCAAGGAGGACCTGGGGAACCTTCTCGCAGAATTCCCCTCAGTTACCCATTGCTATGAACGTAAACCGGTGCCGGGCCGCTGGGAGTTCACCCATTATACCGTGCATCACGGATACAGTAACGACCAGGTGCGGGAAGAAGTGAAGGCAATCGCAGAGAAGATCGGCTGCCCGGATTATGCGGTACTCTTCAGCACCCGTGAGTTCAAGCGCGTGCCGAACGTGCGGATGCGGGAGAATGGAGGGGGTGTTTCATGAACCGGATAACGCAATGCATGCACGGGCGGGGAACGGTCAGCGGGGTGATGAAGCACCGGCATAAGCCACAGGGTGATGTGCCGAGTGGTTTCCTCGCCTTTGCCGGGATGTACCGGCCGGTGGTCTTCTGGAACATTACGGATCGCTGTAACCTGAGCTGTACCCATTGTTACAGCAAATCAGGACCGGGACGTACAACGGAGGGTGAGCTCACGACTGCCGAGGCATTCGGGGTGATCGACGATCTTGCGGATATGGGGGTCCCGCTCATCCTGTTCACCGGAGGGGAACCCCTGATGCGTGCGGATATCTGGGAGCTCGCGACGCATGCCAGGAGCCGTGGCCTCAAGATGGCGCTCAGCACAAATGGAACGCTCATAACGCCGGATATTGTCCGCAGGATCAAGGAATGCGGGATCGAGTATGCCGGGATATCGCTGGACGGTGCGATAGCTAAGACCCATGACCGGTTCCGGAATTCCGACGGTGCGTTTGATCAGACAATCAGGGCATTTGCTGCCTGTAAGGAGGCCGGGCTGCGGTGCGGGGTCCGGGTCACGCTTACGAAAGAGAACTGCCGGGAACTTGAAGCCCTGGTCGATCTCTCGCTCTCGCTCGGCGCCTCCCGGTTCTGCCTGTACTGGCTCGTGCCAACAGGACGGGGAAGCGAATCCTATGCCCGTTTGCAACTGGATCGGGACGAGGTTATCGAAGCCCTCAGTATTCTCTACCGGAAAGCAAAGGAGACAGATCCCGCATTAATGGAGTTCCTCACGGTCGATGCTCCGCAGGACTGCATTCACCTGCTCGCGTCAATGGAGAAGGATGGATCGGAAGATCTTGCCGATGCCCGGGAGCTGCTGGAATCGTTGAAGGGCGGATGCAGCGCCGGCACCCGGGTGGCAAACATCGATACCCGGGGGAACGTGTATCCCTGCCAGTTCGCACGTTCACCGGAATTTCTTGTCGGGAATATCCGGGACCGGCCGTTCAGTAAGATCTGGTCTGATGGTTCCAACTCCGTTCTCGCCCGGTTCCGGGATAAGCAGGCACAGTTCGGGGGCCGGTGTGCGAGTTGCAATTATCGGGATCTCTGTGGCGGGGGATGCCGGGTCCGGGCACATGCGGCGGAGGGGGATTTCCTGGCGGAAGATCCCTTCTGTTTTATTGCGGTAAATGGCGATCCTGACTCTGAGGTAAAATAAGCCCTATATGGGCTCCTTTTCTCTCCCCTATGCCCGGTCCGATACCGGAAAAGCCCGAAAAATCGTTCTTTTTCGTTCCAGTGCAGAATTTGCTCTATAAATGCTCCGTTTGCCAAAATACGGCAGATTTGCTCCTCACCTAAAGGTCGCCAAAGCCCTTCTTATCGTGCCGGTTCCGGCCCCCTATTTTATCCCGTCCAGGGCCCGGAAAGGCTGCCGGAACGCGATTATGAAGGCCGGTTTTTCCGACGGAGGTTTCACTGTTGATACTCCAAATAGGATACAGTTCCCGTACTTCACTAATTTTTAGCCAATCTACAAGAAGAGCGTAAGATTTAAATAGGCAGGGGGCGCCGCATATGGCAAATAGACGCAATTCCCCCGCCGAATAAAGATTGAGATCCGAGCAGAAGATTGTTCCGAAATTGCAGTAGATGCAATGAACCGGAACATCACAATTCCGATCAACGGTCCATTACCGCAAAAGACGATCATACGATCGTTAGTCGGTATGTCAGCGAGCAAACTCTCGGTCCATTCGATCAACAAAGTTGTCGAGAAAGTACCATGTGAGACGTTGTTCAGATACCATTTGTCCAAGGTGAATCTGGAATCACTTCTGGAATTACAATCCAAGATCCTCACGTATTCAAAAGATAAGGTCCTTATTCCCGGAAAATCGTATCATTTTGCAATAGATTTCACCAACGATCCCTAGAACAGTGAAACTATTGACGGGAATAAAGATTACGTCGTTAAAAGTAAAATGAAGGATTCCACAACAACATGTTACTCGTATGTTTCTCTCTACATCACAACGAAAGGCCAACGGGTGACCCTCGCAGTTTTCCCGGTGAAGATAGGTGTGTCAAAGGTCGAGTACATTCGAAAATTCCTGGATATCATCAACGATGCAAAAGTGAATATCACCGTTCTTTGTCCTGATCGGGGTTTTTACTCAAAAGAAGCGTTCTCGTTTCTCCAGAATGAGAATGTCCCGCACATTGTTCCAGTGAGAAAACAAGGTAAAGAACTCAAGAACATACTCAGGGGGAATCATTCGCGGTATGCCCAGTACACGATGATGGGAACCGTCGAACCTCTTGCTCTTACCCTGGCAATTGATGTCCAGTACCTTCAGGGAAGGAATAAGAAATTCGGGAACGTGAATCTCAGTTACGTCGTGTACGGTATCGATTGGAATCCCCGGAGAGTCTAACGGGTTTACAAGAACCGGTTCGCTATCGAGTCTTCG
>JAAZNU010000272.1 GCA_012798135.1 Veillonellaceae bacterium
CAAACTGGTATTTATGGGATTGCAACATATCTCTAAAAAATGGACCATGCCTATCCGAGACTGGGGTATGGCAATGCATCAATTCAGTATCTTTTATGGCGATCGGGTATCGCTATGATAATTGCTGTTTACACAAAATTAAGGATAGGCTCGGATAAGAGATTAAAAGACGTAGCAAAAGAACAGGGTATAGATATACTATGAACATAAAGCACTTTTTTAAATCTCTTGCTTCCTGGGCAAAGCAAGCCCTGAGCACCCTTTACTATGTTTCAAAACATCCTGAAACACCACTCGTTGCAAAGGTTGTTGCCCTCATTGCCCTGGCATACGCCCTTTCACCCATCGATCTGATACCGGATTTTATCCCGATACTTGGCTACCTTGATGATTTTATCATTCTGCACCTTTTGGTCGGCCTTGCCATAAAGCTTGTTCCTAAAAGTTTAGTCGTAGCCTGTGAGGCCGAAGCCCAGGCCCATCCGGTGTCCCTTAGAAAGCACTGGGGGGCGGCGGTAGTGATTCTCTGCTTCTGGGTAGTGATTATTGGCCTAATTCTGAAAAAAGTGTTTTCTGCAGTTCAAGGCTGATCCGCTGGCGGCTTTCTGAAGTCAGGTTGGGGATGGCTATGGTTCTTTCCCGGAGTACTGCCCCCTTGAGGGTATCCCTGAGCTCAGCCCGTATGCCATCGCTCTGGCGGATTATGATGAGCCTGAAGCGGCTTTCTTTGGATGTAAGGATTTGCAGGCCTGAATGGCTTACAATCGCAGTTATCGCCCTTCTGTACCCCGCTTGTTCCGAAGCAGTCACAAAATTTCCTTGAATTTCCAGATTGATGGGAAGCTTACACCCCCGCTGCAGCAAGGCTCCCCTGTTGAGGGCATATAAGGCCTCTATGCTCGCCTGGGATTCATCAATCTTACCCTGGTTCTGATAGATTTTTGCAAGTTCTGCATAGGCGTCGGCAATCATATCCCGTTCCCATACCGGATCGAATTGATTAATAGCTTGCAGAATGAGCTCTGCTTTTTGTTCAAGTTTTCCCATTTCATAAAGGTAGGTAGGCCGGGAAGCTTCGATAAGGCTAGTTTCATACTTCATGGCTTCTTCAAGGTATGGTTTTGCCCTCCAGGGATACCGTTGCAACGCAAGATAGTAATGGATCAGGGCATCAAGCTTTTGGTTTTCCACCCCATAGGCATCGGCGGCTTCGAGGGTGTAGTAGGTAAGTAACTGTTCCTGCCAGATTTGTTGGAACCTGTATTGCATCCAGCCTATGAGGCTGTTCATTTCCTGCCAGAGGTTTGCCTTATACCGAAGGTGTTCTTCGTTAGCAAGGCCCCGATAGGTGTCGTATAAAATTTGATGCAAATCCTTTTTATACCGGTCGATATCGGTGCCATAGTTGATCATCCAGGAAAGGTCACTCTGTTGCAGGGTGTTTTCTGCGTAGGTTTTTGCATCCGTTAGATTCCCGGCCTGCTGGTACAGTTGGGCCATGTTAATTTTAGATAGAGGTGATGTATCGAGCTCATAGGCGGCCAAGTATTCCCCGTGGGCTTTGGTGAAGTCCAGTCTTCGCTGGTACAATTCTCCCCGGGCCAGGTGCCCTGAGGCCCGTTCTGTGTACTGCAGGGAAAGGTGAGTACTGTTAAAGGCGTCGGCGTAACGATAAAAACGGGATTCCAAAATGGAGAGATTATAATAGGCTACTGCAAGAAAGAGCTTGAAACCGTTTTTTTCCGCATGTTTTATAGCCTTCATATAGGATGCCTTTGCATCCTCATATCGATATTGGTCAGAGTAAATCGTTGCCAGGGTCATCTCAAGGCCCTGATCGGGACCTAGCCGGTCGAGAGCCTCCGTGAGCAGTTGTTCACCCTCTGAAAGCCGGTGGGTTTTAAAGTACATCCAGCTCAGGTCCCCAATGGCATCCTTGTTGTTGGGATCCCGAGCGAGGATCCGTTGTAGATATTGAATAGACTCATCATTTTTATTGAGCCGTCCTGCTACGGAAGATAATTCGTACCATAGTTCGGCATTATCTGGGTCAAGGGTTTCTGCACGGCGGTATTCATTCCATGCAAGGGTGTACAGGCCCCGGTTAAGGTAAATCGAACCCAATTCAGCGGGAAAATGACTGTCCGCAGGGAAAAGCTTTTCGCCCTTTTGAAGGATTTCGATGGCCTTTTCCCACCGTTCTGCCTGTCGTAATTCTTGGGCCTGCGTAAGGATTTCCTGGGCCGTATTGTTTTGAATTAGTTCTGATGTGCTCTGGGCAATAAGACTTGAACGTCCCTGGATGATGGATGTTGTTAAAAGAATGAGTAAAAA
>JAAZNU010000248.1 GCA_012798135.1 Veillonellaceae bacterium
ATTGTGTATAAGCCAGCAGCAAGAAGCCCTGATGAACCAGCCCCTTCATGGATTGAGGCTGAACCTGGGCACTTTGTACTCGGCACCGAAAAAGAAGTGAATTCCTGGCTGAAGCTTTAGCGCCCCAGCAGACGATAAATCTGCTGGGCTAAAATGTCGGCTCGCCTGCTTGACATAATTGGCATATGCCCATTATAGTGAATCTCATGCCGCGCCCATTCTGCAAGCGAACAATCGGACTGAATCCTGATGCCAATGTTTTCATACCACTTGGGATTCCCGGCCGCCTTCTGGAAGAAATTACACTTTCCCTGGATGAAGCCGAGGCTCTCAGGCTTGCTGATCTGGAAGGCCTGTATCAGGAAGCTGCCGCGCGCTCGATGAATGTTTCACGCCAGACGTTTGGCCGAATAATCGAGTCAGCCCGCAAAAAAGTCGCTGACGCGATCATTAACAAAAAAATGTTGAAAATCGCTGGAGGAATTGTCCAGCTCAAAGAAGAAGGAGAAGAAACCATGAAAATCGCCGTTCCGACCCGCGGAGACCAGATTGATAATCATTTTGGCCATTGTGAAAAGTATTCCATATTTGAGATCGAAGGAAACACAATTAAAGGGCAGTCCTCACTTGATGCCGCAGAAGGCTGCGGATGCAAATCGAATATCGCAAGTACGCTTGCCGGCATGGGCGTCAGGCTTATGATAGCCGGCGGCATTGGAGAAGGCGCAATTCGTGTTCTGGCCAGCAATGGTATCAAAACGATTCGCGGGGCTTCAGGTTCTGTACAGAAGGCGGTTGAAGACTATCTGGCAGGCAAGCTTATGGACTCAGGAGAAATCTGCCACACGCATGGCGCAGACCATGAGTGCAGCCATACGCACTGAAATACGCACTGAAAATTCAATGGAATAGCATCCATAAAGCCGGCAGAATGCCTGCAAGATTAAGATTGGATGCTATCCAGAGGCTGAATGAAAAGGGAAAGTCCAGGTCATACAGCACAGGCGGGATCAGGCTTGTAAAAGCTGCCGGCATGACAGCCAGCGTGAGCGCTACTTTCAAAGCGGTCGGATCAGGGCTTGTTGCGATGCCGAATAACGTGCAGAGAAGCAATGAGGCGGCAGGAAGTACCAACAGCCGGATGCCGAGATAGCTCATCAGCACCGGTCTTGTAAGGCGGCTCTGCCGCTCGGGAATTTTCATTCCGATGGAAACCAGAAGTAAAAATGAACCAAGAGGTACAATGACGGCGTTGAGCTGCCGCAAAAACTCGGGGCGCGGCAAACCAGAGGCATTGAGTCCAAGACCCACCCCGATAGACACAAAGGCCGCGAGGATAAAGGGATCACGCAAAATTTTCCAGATTGATTGCGCGGCTCCTGTTCGCTGAATCGGCAAACCCTGTGATTTCAGCGCTGAGCCAGCCCGGGCTGCCATCGGAAAACAGATTCCGAACGACCACATTTCTTCAAAAAACTTGTAGAACGGGACAAGCGCGAACGCCTGTTCTCCCAAGACGTAAAACACGACCAGACTGCCGATGCTCCCAATATTGGTCAGCGATGAAGAGATCGAAAAAACAGTGTCCCGGCCGCGAGAAAGGTGCAGTAACCGTGAGACGATTTTCCCTGCCAGCATCCCGGCGGCAAGGGTTCCAAGACCGATAAACGGCAGAGACGCCGCTCCTGAAGCATTGAGTTTCAGCGTCCAGATAGAAGAAGCGAAGGCGAGCGGATTGATGCCGAGCAACGCGATTTTCTGCAGAATTCCAGGAATGACGGCAAGGGGATCCCGGTCACGGCTTTGCTTATGAGCCAGTCTGCCAGGTGCAGTCAGAAATCGCTTGAACGCCCAGCCTGAAAAAATACCGACAGGTATCAAGGAAATCATCAGAATAACGCGTGCCATAGCGCTCGATTCTATCCTGAATGCACAATGAAAAAAAGGCGGCTGAAAGCCGCCTTGTCTATGTCAGCGATTCAGCCGCTATTCCTGCACTTTCACCGCGATAAAATCGGATGGCCAATCATAGCCGACCCAATGAATGATAAAAGAACCGGTAATGGTCTTTTCGCTGGGCTTGGTAAATGTGCCTGCACCGTCTGCAGTCATTGTATCCAGATAAAGTCCAGGAATTGATTTGTACATATCAAGGACTTCGCCGTTGAACGACACCGTTTTGCCGGTACGCACACCAAGGATAGTGCCGTGAATATTGCCCAGGCCTGGCTTTGTCTCACACCAGGTTCCAACAATATTTTTAGTCTTGTTATCGATCGCGGCATTGAAAATCAAGGCTGTTGTATCGGAATCGAAGTGGAATGTCGCATAACCTATGTAATTTTCAACATCAGACCGCGGGAAAATTGGCGCGCCGCCGAAAAAATCATATTCAGATCCCAGAACAATGCCATTCACGGTCTTCTGGATATTCCCGAAAAAACCTGTCTCTTTTGAATAAACACCCTGGAACGAATAACTGGTTCCGGCAACCGTGGCGGTTGTTCCCATTATGAGTGTCGCTCCCGAATTATCCGGCGAAGGAATAATATCAAGCGTGGTCAAGCGGTAGTTTTCTTTCCGATAGAGAATTTTTCCATTGACCAGAAAACCA
>JAAZNU010000003.1 GCA_012798135.1 Veillonellaceae bacterium
GACGCCGTTGGCGATGACGACGCCGATCCGGGAGTCCTGGGGCGTTTTCTCAACAGCCATGAGGATCCCTCCTTCCATTTTTTACTCGCACCCGCATCCCGCCTGAAATACAAAAGGGACACGCCATGGCGACGTGTCCCTAAACGTGGGGGATGGAGGTACTATATGGCAGCCGCAGGGTAATCAGTCCTGCGGGTGTGCCCGTGTCGTTCGCTCCATCCCCTCTAGAGCTATGCAGTTGTGATCTTGTCTACATCCTTATTATACCGCTCCTCAATCGTCCGTGAACGCTTCCGGCCGATATTTTTTTATTTCCTGTTGGTAGTCGTCGACCGCCACCGCGATCGCCGCGCCGAGTCGCCACTGTTCCAACGAATCGGTGAGCATTTTGCGGTCCAGGTTGTTACTGAGAAAGGCGCACTCGACCAATGCCGCCGGGCAGTCCGTCTCCCACAGGACCTGGAAGTCGGCTTCCTTGACGCCCCGGTCCTCGGTCAGCATGGCGTCGGTCACACAGAACTGCAACCGTCGGGCCAGTTCCCGTCCCTTGACGCTGCCTGGGAAATAGTAGGTTTCGGTGCCTTCGGCCTCGGGATGGACCGACGAATTGCAGTGAATGCTGATAAACAAATCGGCATGCCAGCCGTTCGCCACCTCGGCCCGGAAGGAGAGTTCGTCGTTGTCGATCTCCCGGCCCCGCGTGAGAACGACGTCATGTCCCCGCATCTTTAGTTCATGTTTGGCGAATTTGGCGATGATATAGACGATTTCCGCTTCCGTCACGTCGCCGGCGCAGGCGCCCGGCTCGAACTTTCCGCTGTGTCCAGGATCCAGAACAATTTTCATTGTTTACTCCCTCCCAAGCGGCCGGCCACTTGCAGCAACAGTTCCTTGGCCGGTCCGGCTATTTTTTCGATCGATTCGTTGATGGCCGTATCGTCGGCCCGACGCAGAAAGGCTTGATAGATTTGCAGGAAATGGGCCCGTTCCACGCCGAGATGCTCGCTCATGCAGATGCTGAGATAACCGACGGCCTGAACTGCCCGATGGATCAACGGGTCGGAATACTGGGGTGCCCGATAGGGATTGAGTTGCGGCATCACTTCCCCCCACGCTTCCTCCGGCGTCGGGTGTCCGTTGTTCAGCAGACTTTCCGCGGCTTCACGGATTTCCGCCACGGCGGGGAAAAATTTACGGGTCATGATCAGTTTCAGCACGGCTCGCTCCACCACCGCCAACGGCAGATCAGCCAGCGCCCGTTCCCAGACGCGGGCAGTCATCGCCAGATCCCGATCCTGCATCGACGGATAGGCGGCCACCGCCACCGCGACCAGACGATTCGCCTCCTGTGTGGTCATTCCGCCGCCTCTCTTCCCGCCAGTCCGGCGAATTCCGCCGGATTGATACCCAAGGAGGCAAACGCCCTGGGGATCTTGTTCTTAGCAGAACCGTTCCCTTCAGGGGAGAAGTTACTTGGAGGAGTTCTCTTGGATAAGTTCGGGGAAAACTGCTTACCCTCGGCGGTAAGCTGCTTGCCATCGCCGGAAATTTTCTTTCCATCGGGGGTAAAAGTTTTTCTCACGAGGGTAAGCTTTTTTCCCCCAGGATCGGGGCCGGACCTTTCATCCGGGCATAGCAGCTGATATCGATTCGAGCAAATGACTCCCTGACCGCTGACCTTATGCATGATCAGCAGGCAATGATGTTTTGCCAGATCCTTCAGCGCCTTTCGCAACGTCGGTTTGGACAAGCCGGCCAATTCGCACATTCTGCCGACCGAGGGCCAACATCTCAAAGTCGTGTTGTCCGCGAACTGACGCAACAAGCAATACACTCCTTTGGCGGTAAAGCTCAAATCGCTCTCCTGCCAGACATTGAAATACTTCATGACGAATCCCTCCAGTCCTTTTTCCAGCGCAAAGGCGCGACGCCTCCCGAAAGAGTCGCCGCGCCAGATTGCCAGTTCTCGCGAATATTATAACATGTTCCGAAACTGAATTTGCACATAAGCAAAATTTATTTTGCGGATATGCTTGAAAAAGATTGCAAATCGCTGTATTCTATGCTTGCAGAAAGGAGGCGGAAAAATTGTTCAACATCACAATCGCTCAACGGATTCGCCAGTTGCGAAAGCTAAAAGGATTAACCCTCGAACAGCTGGCCCGCCGGACGGAAACGGAACCTTCCACGCTATCCCGGTATGAGTCGGAAGGAATCCGCAACCCTTCGGTCACGGTCCTGCAAAAGATCTGCGACGCGGTCGGCATTACGTTGCCGGAGTTTTTCGAAGGAATGGAATCCGTCGACGATATCGCGGCCACCGCTTCTCCAAGATCCCGCAGCTGCGACACATCGGGTCTGGAGCAACGGGCAGCCGCATTAAAGCCGGAACTACGCCATATGCTGCATCTATATCTGGAATATCTCGAATACTTGAATCGCAAGGAGGATGCCAACGCATGATCGATATTCATTGTCTTGTTGCCGCTTGGCATGTCGAGGTGATCTATGAAACTTTGCCGGAAGAAATTGCTGCCGTGTATCAGCCCAAAAGTGAGAATCAGCCAGCCAAAATCCTTTTGCAGAAACAAAGACCGTTCACTCGCGAGGAGATTCGCGAACTCTTGGCGATGGGTCTCCAGTTTCGCCATCTGACGACTTTTTTCCCCACTACTTCGGACCACATGCTCTTTCTCGACTCGTTTCCCACCCCAGGCCATATGCTCGCCCGTGATTTTACGGCCATGCTTCTGATCGAACTGGAAGAACTATCGCGTTTGTTGCATGCGGGAATTGACGATATCGTCACTTTGGCCGAAAAATTCGGCTGCCGCAAATCGCTGCTGGAACATCGTTTGAGCATGGCGGACACGCAAAGTCTTTGGGACAATACCACCCGCACCTATCGCCAGATTGCCCTCCATCGTGATCTTGTCTCGTCGCCTTGACCGCAAATTTGCCGGATGTCCCTTGTATTCGTCGGCGATCTATTATAGACTTTCTCTATGTAGAGGATCGATATTTTATTTCGGAGGACTGACATCTATGCTCGACCGAGTTGCCCGTGTTTCACGCTGGACCGTTTTATTCGCTCTCATCCTGTTCGGTGCCGCCCTGGCTGGCTGCGGCAAATCCGCCGCGCCGACTCCGCCTGCACCGGCGCAGCCACCGGCCAAGTTAACCCTGTATAGCGCCGTCAACGAAGAATATATGCATAAATTGGCCGCCGAGTTCGAAAAGGAAACCGGGATCAAGGTCGAGGCGTTGCGTCTCAGCGCCGGCGAAATCGTCGCCCGCGTGCGAGCCGAAAAAAATGCGCCGAAGGCGGACGTCTGGTTCGGCGGATCGGCCGACGGATTCATCCAGGCCAAGCAGGAAGGACTGCTCGAAAAATATGTATCGCCGCAAGCCGCCGCCATTCCGGCCCGACTGAAAGATCCGGACGGCTACTGGACCGGCGTGTATATCGGCTATATCGGCTTCGTTTCGAATCGCAAGCTGCTGGCGGAAAAAGGGATTCCCGCGCCCACCAGTTGGGAAGAGCTGTTGCAGCCCAAACTCCGGGGCCAAGTGGTCGCCGCCAATCCCGGCACCGCCGGCGCGGCCTACACCATGCTGTCGACGCTGGTTCAGCTGTATGGCGAGGAGAAAGCGTTCCAATACATGAAAGCTTTGCATGGCGTGGTAAAGAATTATCCCCGTTCCGCCGTCGCGGCGGCCCAGATGGCCGGTATGGGCGAAACGACCGTTGGCGTCGCCTTTCTGCAGGATGCCGTCCGGTTTCGGGAGCAAGGCATGAAGGATATCGTCATCACGGCGCCCCGCGAGGGCACCGGCTATGAGATCGGCGCCGTGTCCATCGTCAAGGGAACGACCCAGATGGCGGCCGCGAAAAAATTCATTGATTGGACCCTGACGAAGAAAGCGCAGGAAATCGGCCAAACCGTCGGCGCCTATCAATACCCCACCCACCCGGATGCCAAATCCCCGGCAGTCGCCGAATCCATCCGCAATACGAAACTGATCGATTACGACTTCGTCTGGGCGGGGAAAAACCGCAAGCGCCTGATTGAAAAATGGAATGAGTCGGTCAAGCAGTGATGATCATCGATATTCACCTGCATACCGCCGAATATTCCAGTTGCAGCCGAATGCCCATGTCGCAGCTACTGCAACGGGCCACGGAAGTCGGTCTGGACGCTCTGTGCATCACCGACCATGAAAGCAACGCCTGGGCGGAACAGTCGGCGGACCTCGCCGTCGCTTACAACATTCCCATTTTTGTCGGCGCCGAATTGCTGACGTACGAAGGCGACTTGCTGGTCTTCGGTCTACATTCCCTGCCCACCCGAATGCTGCATGCCTCCGAGCTGATCGATCTGGTAAAGGCGGCCGGCGGCGTTTGTATCGCTGCCCACCCCTTCCGGGACAATGGTCGCGGCATGGGGCCGTTCGAGTCGGAACTGCGCGTGACGCACGGCATCGAAGCCTATAACGGCAATACCGCCGATGCGGACAACCAACGGGCGGTTGACATCGCCGACCGTTTATCGCTGCCCCGTATGGGCGGCAGTGACTCCCACGATACGTGGCAAATCGGTAAATTTGCCACCCGCTTCTCCTCGCCGGTATCTTCGTTGGATCAGTTCATTCGCGCTGTGCAAATCGGCGACACCATCCCAGTGGAGTATCAGAATGGCCGATTCGTCGACCGGTAAGGTTTTTGTTTATTAGCAAAGAGGGAGCGGCGTGCTTTACACACGCCGCTCCCTCTTTCGTTGTCCGGAAAAAATGTTGTCACGGTTTGTTCCTACAGCAACTCGATCCGCAGTCTTTCATGCGCGAAGAATTCCATGATCCAGGAGTCAAAATCATTGTCTTTGATCGTTACGATCTTATACGTGGTGCGCATCGGCAGGTAGATCTGCAGATAATCGGTGGAGGCGACGGCAATGACTTGTTCGACGCCGTTTTTTTCATTCATGATGATGATTTTGCCGGAACGGACCGTTTGCAGGTAGGTCTCAAATAAAATATATGAACTTCTTTTTACGGTAAAGGTGCTTTCCACATCGGCGCTCAAATCGAACTTCCGGCTCTCGGACAAAAAGAACGTGTGCGAGGACTTGAACTCCCGAATCATCGCCGGCATTCCATACCCGGCGTGGCTGCGGATCGCATTGAAATGCGAAAAGAAGTAGTAGTTTCCGCTCGCCAGTCCCCGAAATACCGCTCTCCCCTCACGATCGGTCGTCGCTCTGCCTTTGGTATGGCCCGTAAAGTCCGCAGCCACCGCCGAAAGCGACACCCCGCTGATCGGCAAGCCGTCTTCGTCCTGCAGTGTGATCGTGAGCGTCGGCGCCACCTTTTCCGGCGTCGCGGCATAGGCACTGGACGTCAGTACCGCCCAGCAGGCAACGAATGCCAAAATCATTACTCCGAGCAGCTTCTTCCGCGCGTTCCCCGCGCGATTACGGTTCATCACAATTACCCTCACCCTCCGCTGTCCTGCAGCGATCAACGACTTCAGTATCCTTCCGGCAGTATGCGTACCGAGACTGTCAACACACCGACTTTATGCGTCAATTGCGTGGTTTTCTGACTAAACAAATGTTTTAGAATCGGGATGTTCATCAAGATCGGAATTCCGCTGACGGAACGCGTCTCCGTGTCGCCGGCGAACACGCCCACTACATAGACATTACTGTTCGGCTTCACGAAGCCCATGGTCGTCAGCGTCTTGGTGGAAAACTCTTTGGCCGACGAATTTCCGACCTGAACACTTCCCGTCACCAACGCCATTTGCATATACACATCCAGCCGAATTACGCTCTCGGCGGGATTCGCCGCGTTATATTTCACGATCGTCGGCGTTATCTTCACGTCGCTGCTGATCGTCTGGGAGGTCAGGGTGGAATTTCCGTTGCTGTCCGTTGTTTGCAGCGGCACGATCGTCTGACTCAGTATTTCGCCCTGAATGCCGTTGGGCGTGTATAAATTGCTGCCCATGATGACCCGGCTCTTGGACAGGGAGCGCGTCATTTGCGCATTGAACCCATAGAATCCGCCGGTAGGAGCGCCCAAACCGTAGGAGAAGGTATCGGTAGTCGTGGCCAGATTTTGTCCCCCCACTACCCGATTCAGGGCACTCACGCCGAATGTGACATTGCCGGTCAGGGAGGACCAGTCGATTCCGGTTGTCTGGTTATCGGCGACATCCAATTCCCGCAAATAGGCGGAAATAATCAGTCGGTGCGGTCTGCCGCTCTCCGACAACAAGCCCTGTAGCTTAGTGGCCGCCGCTCGCAGCCACGATTCATCGGAGCCGGACAGCAGCACCATCGCCGGCGCGCCCTTGGGCTGCAATAAAGTCATCGTCATATTAGTGAATTCCGGCATTTGTTGCAGATAGGGCAACAGACCGGTCACTGCCTGCTCGTTGCCATGAATGATCGGCAGCATCACCGTACCGTTTTCCACCACGAACTCCGGGACGGTCTCCTGCGCCGACGCGATGGCCAGGGAACCGGCCATCAGCAAGGAAACCAGAAAACACAGTTGGAATATGCGGCAAAAGGTGTGGCTTACACTACGCTTAATAATCATATCCCGTTTCCTTATCCACCGGCAAAATCCGTACGGCAATCGTCAGGATGGATGCCATATGTTGCAAACTGCGAGTCTTCGTGGAAAACAGATATTTCAGCACGGGAATGTTCATTAATATCGGGATTCCGCTCCGGGAATCCGTCCAGGTATCGCTCGCGAACAACCCGCCAATGATCTTTTCGTTATTCGCCTTTACATAGTGGGTGGAAGTCAGAGTTTGCGTCGTATACTCCAGGGCCGACGACGTGGTGCCCCCGTTGCTGAAAACCACCGTATCCGTCGGCACGCTCAGCTGGATGACCACATCCAGGCGGACGATGCTTTCCTCGGGTTTTTCCGCATTGAACTTCATGATCGTCGGCGTGATCTTGACATCGCTGCTGATGGTCTGGGTATTGAATGTGACCTGGTTGTTGGCCCCGCTGAGCGGCACCGGCATCGAGTCATCGTTTTTCAGTTCGGCGGTAGATCCATTTACAATCGTGATTTCACTGCCGACGATGACCTTGCCTTTGGACATCGACTTGGTCAGGCTCCCCGCCACATTCAGGGGCAAATTGGCCAGGCCCAGCGTATATCCCGTATTGGTCCGGGTTGTGGTCGTCGGTGAACCGGGCTGCGATGTGGTGGTTACCGTGGTCGTGTTCGGTGAAGTCAGTCCGCCCTGAATGCCATTGGAAAACAGGGACAGTCCCACCGCGTCATCATTGCTGATCGAAATTTCCCGCAGATAGGCGGCCACCACCAACCGATGCGGCTCCCCCATCCGACTCATGATGGTTTTTAATTTCTGCACCGCGTACCGCAGCCGCTCTTCGCTCTGGTTGCTCAGCAAAATCTTGGGCTTGGTCCCGACCGGCGCGTAAAGGGTCATGCTGATGCCCTGGAAATCCGGATCCTGCGCCAGGGAGGACAACAATCCCTGCACTACCGTTTCATTTCCCGGCAGTATCGGATAAATCGCAACGCCGTTAACGATCCTATACCCCGCGACATCGGCAGCCGCAGTTTCCGCCGGAGTTGCCGGCGTGTTCACAACATTGGCGGCATCCATCGCGGCGGCGGAACCCCGATTGGGTCCAATCCCACCCACCAGCAATGATACCGCCACAAGCACAGTCAACAGTCTGCACATCCATACTCGTCGAACAGGCAACTATAAAACCGCCTCATCCAAAAATAACTTTTCTTTAAATTCGCTTTACGTCAAGCATTACCCTGCTGTTTTTTGAGCCGCGCCGTATTTTTTCATTTTTTCCCGGTTTCTCAGGCTTATTGGCCGGCTGTTATTGCGCCATGCGGCACTGCCATGAAGATCAGCGAGCAATTGGCGTAATCGCCGGACTGTAGCAACGCGACCAGGTCGTAACTGATCCCCGGCACCACGCCGACGCCGGACAGGTTGGAAAAATTGGGAAACATGAGCGCCGCAGTGTTCAGGTAAACGGGGTGGGAAAGTGAACCGCCGGCCGTAATCGACGACGGCGCCCAGCCACTTTGCGAGCCGGCGGCCTGAATGGTGAGCAGCTGCGTCACTTTTTGCGTGCTGTTATAAGGCGGAGCCCCCATAATCGACGGGATATTGGTATTGTTCGTCGCCCAGCCGTAATTGTTGGTTCCGTCGCCGAAGCTGAGGGCATAAGCTGCCATGTAAGTATATTTGCCCATCGACATCGCAGCGGCGGTAGCGAAACCTTCCGACCCGGTCACCATGAAATTCAGGGCGGCGGTTTTCGAATTTTGTTGCCCGTTGGTGCTGTTAATGACAATCGGCAGGGAAAAGTACGCCGTATGGGCGGCATAGTTTTGATAGGGCTTCTGGGTGGTGTTGCTCGCCTTTCCGGTTAGATCAATGCTCTTGGAGTTGTAATTCTTATTGTTGTTGGCGCTGGATTGGACCCAGGAATTGTTCGGATTGCTCAGGCCGATTTGCACCGAGTGAAAGGCGAACCCGCTGGTGCCGCTTGCCTGCTGGCCGCCGCCGCTGCTGTCATTCGCGCCGGTGACCCCTTTCAGCCAAAACGAGTTCACCGCTGTGGGCGTATTCGGAATTTGCGACCCGGAAAACCCCTTCATAATGTCCGTTTTGTTGGTAGGGTCGCCGATATAGATTTCCCAGGGGGTCAGGTTGATAATATTGAGCACCGCCAGCATGTTCATCGTCGGTTGCATATTCTGTCCCTGCGTATATGCCAAAATGCTGGCGTAGGGCGGATTAGCCGACGCCGCACCGCTAAAGGCAGCCACGCAAACCATTAGGCAAAAGCAGACAATATTTCGTTTCAGCATTGCTACTCCTCGCTTTATCGTATATTTTCCGTGCTCAATGCGGCAGCTTCGTCAGATAGTACTCAATCGCCGGAATTTCGCTCCGATGTTTTTCGAAAATTTCCCCGAGCGTTTTCTTGATGACGGCTTGGGCATTCGGATCATGTTTTGCTTTGCCATATTGGCCCCGCATTCCAAACATCTCCACGATTTTTTTCGCGTCCTGCGGATTCTTTTTCTCGATTGCGCTCAGAATCGCCAGCAGTTTGAGCGAGTCCTGCGACTGTTCCTTGCTGGGTTTGTATTGCAGCTTGCCGGCGCCAACCTTCGGAGCGGAAACGCTGTTCAGGCATTGCTGCATTTGGTTGGCGGCGTAAACGGCTTGGTTGATCACCATCACAACCAGCGTATCGGCCGAGTTCCGTTCATTGGTCGACGTATTTTGCGGGCTCGTTCGCCAGGTATAGACAATCACCGTATTCTGTTGTTCCAGCGCCGGGACTCCCCCCTGAAACGCCGCGTTTGTTTCATAGACCAGATAGCTGCTGTTCCCGCTGGTCAGCGGCAGAGTCAGTCCATTATAGCCGGCCGCCAGGCTGGCGGTGACGTTGATGCCCTTGTAAGTAGCGGGATAGGGGGCGTTGGTATAACTCTCCGACCCCGAGTCCAGCATCTCCTTGATCGATTTGTAAATGCCGTAAACCATATCGGCAATGCCGATCGGCGTCGGTTCGGCAATCGTTTCAATGTCCACCAGCAATGTGAGCACATCTTCCACCCAGTCCTGTTGCGGCGGAAATGAGCTTTGCTGCGCCTGATAGGCGCTGGTGGCGCCACCCAGGCTGTTGATGTTGATGACATAACCGGCTATCATTGAACCATTGTCGGAAACCGGATTCAGGTTGATCGAGGTGGTCGATGCGCCGGCCATGCTTTGTCCATAGGCCGCCTGCTGTGTATAGTTGTAGTAGTTGCCGGTCTCCTGCGAGCCGGGGGTCCCACCCATGCTGGCGCCGCCGTTCCCATAAGTATAGGGGACATAAGCCGTGCCGGGAAAGTTCACCGTGCCGCTCCAGGAAGGAAACAGGGCGAACGCATTGACAAAACTGAAGTTGGTATTGCTGGCGGTTCCGGACGCTGACGCCGCCGGCTGCAGGGAAGCGTTCGTTGCACCGCTGGGGATGCTTGTCGGTGTTGTCGGGTTGCTGAATAAGGGAGTCGTTCCGCCGGCTTGGGGATAAGCTACGCCGGACAAACCGATGGCGATCGGCACGTTCCCTTTCGCATAGGCCGCCGACTGATTGGTTGAAATGTTGAAATTGATCGGCACCTGGGTCAGGTTCATCACCATGACGGGTACAACGCCATAGGTTTGCAATTGAACCGCCGTTCCCGCCGGCGGGGGCGTTGCCGGCGTGTCCGCGTGCACGATCCCGCCCGATATGACGGCAAAGATCATCACCAGGGACAAGGCAATTCTATAACTGGAACCGTTAAAATACATTACCGAGGCCTCCCTTCCTATTTGACCGCTAAACAACTTGGAACGCTGAATGACCTGCTTTTGCATACACGGGCTTTCATTTCCCCAGTAGACACAATGATTGTTCGATTCGACGTCGATCTTTTTTTTCCTTCATTATTCAAAACAATTTCACAAGAATTACGATCCCGGTACGAGACGATGATAGAGGAATTACGAATGGTTTGGCGAATAATGGAAGTATGGAACCCCAAGCGTAGATTGGGAGGAGTCATTGTTTTCATGGTGGATGATGCCCAAAATTCAATAACGGCCACGGAGTATTGGTTGGATCAGAATAACCAAAAATATGTTTATGACACGTTTGTGGTGATTCCTTAAACCATGCAGCAACATACAGCGGCGATTAGCATCGTAGTTATGCTGGTGATATTAAAAATTTACCGGCAGGCCCGGAGTGAACTCCGATTTCAAAAGTTCGTAAAATGGCGCTTACTGGTGAGAATCGCGCTGCTGGTCGTCGTCGGCGGCGTATTGCTGAGCACCGGGTACTCGAATCCAGTGCGATATGTCTTCGATATTTTCGGCATCTTGCTGGGAAGCGCCATTGCTTGCTATTCTATGCAAACTTCGACCTTTGAACAGCGTACCCAAGGCTGGTTCTATCGTCAGAATCCCTGGATTGGCAAGTGTATCTTTGTAGTTCTCGCCGGTCGTTTCCTCCACAAAGGCTACGAAGATATTCGCGCCTTGTTGGGCACCTCCGCCGGAGTGGAATTCACGCGACAGGGACCGCCGTTGGCCGAGTATGCTCAAGATCCGTCGTTAACGGCTATTGTGTTTATATTAGTTGCTTATTATATCGTTTTCTATACGCTCCTCATTCGGAAAGCGCAACCGTTGAAACATTCCACCGGTTTACCGAATAACTAACGGCATAGTCAAGAAGACGATTCGTCGGACCACGGTCCGATGAATCGTCTTCTTGCTGTTTTGCCGCCGCGAAACACATCGCGTCGGTCCGCCATCATATTTTTTTACCGGCAAACCAGTCGATATCCCACTCCCGGTTCACTGACTATATAACGGGGGCGGGTGGGATCATCCTCCAATTTGCGGCGCAATTGTCCGACATAGACGCGAATATAGTGGGTATCCCCGCCCTTATCATTTCCCCAGACCAATTCGAGCAATTGCTTGTGAGTCAGAACTTTTCCGGCGTATTGCATCAGTTCCTTCAAGAGATTGTATTCTGTCGGTGTCAATTTTATTTCCCGTTCATGGAGAGTCACTCGACGTTGGGCGAGGTCCATTTTTAGTTCTCCGCAAGTCATGACGGCCTCCCCCTCATTCCGTGCAGATCGTCGGATCGACACCCGCATGCGCGCCATCAATTCGCTGACACCGAAGGGTTTTGTCATATAGTCGTCGGCACCGGCATCCAATGACTCCACTTTCTCCTTCTCCTGGTCTCGCGCGGATAAAATAATAATTGGCGTTTCCGACCACTTCCGTATCTGTCGAACAACCGCTTTGCCATCGACATCCGGCAATCCCAAATCCAGAATAATCAAATCCGGCTTGAAGCTGGCCGCTCGACTTACCCCATCCTTTCCTGTTCCTACTCCTTCCACATGATATCCGTGCGCGCTCAAGGAAATACGGAGCAGTTTCTGAATTGGTGTTTCATCCTCAATGACCAAAATTCGTGCTCCCTGTTCCATCTGCCCTCACCTGCTTTCTTTGTCTCCCAGAACAGGTTGGTCGGTAATTTTCATCAACGGAATGCTGAAGCTGAAAACGGTTCCTCCCTCGCTGCGGTTTTCGGCCCAAATCTTTCCTCCATGAGCTTCAACGATACTTTTGCAGATCGACAGTCCCAGACCAGTTCCGGGAATGCTGCTCTCGCTATGCTGCACCCGATAAAACTTATCGAATACTTTCGTCATATCCGTCGCCGGAATCCCGATCCCATGGTCGGCCACCGACACCGTAAGTCCCTCGTTAGCGGCCGACGCCTGAATTTCGATGCTGCTGTCCGCCGGTGAATATTTCAGAGCATTGTCGATCAAGTTCAGGATAACCTGTCCGAGCAAAACACAGTCGCCTTGCAGCAATGGGGTCCCGTTACGAATATTGATTTCAAGGCGCCGATTTTCGACCTGTTCGCTCAAATGTTGGAGCGCGGTCCCAATGACATCTTCAATATCGCACCAATCATATTTCAGTTTCATCATGCCGCTTTCAATTCTGGCGGTATCCAGCAGGTTAGATAAAATCAGATTCATCCGCTTGGAACCATCTGTAATGTTTTCCAGCAATTCGTGTCGCTCATCGGCAGAGTACAGTGAATCCGACTCCAGCAGCGTCGAGGCGGAACCCATGATGGAAGCCAGCGGAGTTCGCAATTCATGCGAAATCGAATTCAGGAGAGCGGTTCTCAGGCGATCCGATTCCAACACCAAAGTCGCTTCGCGCGCTTTTTCCGTCAGCCTCACCCGTTCAATGGCGATGGCCGCCAGTGCGGCCCAAGCTTCCATCAGTTTCTGTTGTTCGGGCGTAATCAGCTTTTCCACGACTTTTACTCCAAGCAAACCCACTACATTCTCCCGGGTGACCAAGGGAATGTACAAGTTGCTTGCACCTGACAGCGTTTCTGTTGACCTTCCGGCAATTCGTCGATGTTCATACGCCCAAGCGGCGACCGCGGCTTCCGTGCTGTCCGGTATCGGTTCCCGCGCAGTATGGCAATCACCCTCAAGCGGCTTGAAATCAACGTATACGGACAACCGACCCTGTTCATCCGGCAGCAGCACCATGATACGCCGGTCCAAGGCGTCCGCCGCCCGCTTGGCAAGTTGACGAACGATCGTATCCAGATCGATCACCGCCGCGATTTCCCGACTAAAATCAAACAACGCCTGCGTGTTTTTTTCGCGCAGTTGGGCGGTCACCGCTTCATGTCGCAAGAGTTCGGTTCGCCCGCCGATGACAAAGGCAACAATTAGAAAGGTAAAAAAGCTCCACAAATATCGCATGTCATCCACGGAAAACGTATAAAACGGCGGCACAAACAAGTAATCAAAGGCCAGAACGCTGCACACTCCTGTAAAATAGGCCGGCCAGCGTCCCCACCAGTAGGCGCCGAGTACGACCGGCAACTGATATAGCAAGGCGATGTTGCTCTGTTCGATCTGGTTCCGGGCGGCATGGCTGGCCAGAGTGATCATCGCCACCATGAACACGCTACCTGCATATGGTCGCCAGTCGGTTCTCGCATGGATCGACGACCCGCTCTTCGCAGTATTCTCCGTTTCCGGCTCATGTTCCGTTTGAATGACATAGATGTTAAGATTGCCGCTTTTACGGATCAGTCTGTTGACCACGGAGCCATGGATTAATTCATGCCACCAGCTACGCCGGGGTTTACCGATGACAATGGCGGTCACGTTATGGACGCGAGCCAATTCCACAATTTTGTCCGGCAGATCATCCGCCGTGATACTCAAGGTTTTGGCGCCCAGCTCTTCAGCCAGTCGCATATTTCTGGCAATACGTTCCCTTTCGAAATCCGAGGCGAGCCGCCGGCGGGTTTCCTCGATATGGACCGCCAGGCATTCCGCCTTCATACCGGATGCCAATCGCGAGGCGGCACGAACCAGATGAGCGGAAAACGGGCTACCGCTGACGCAGACCATGACCCGGCCCGCCGCCGGCCAAGGCCCATCGATATTGTGTTCCCGCATGTATGCGCTCAGATCTTTGTCGACCCGGCTGGCCGTATACCGCAAGGCCAATTCACGCAGAGCATTGATGTTGCCTTGGCGGAAAAACTTGCGCATCGCTTGTTCCGCCTGTCCCGGAATGTATACTTTCCCCTCTTGCAGGCGCTCAATCAAGTCTTCCGAAGGGATGTCGATGAGTTGAACCTTATCCGCCTGATCGACGACGTAGTCCGGAACAGTTTCCCTGACAACAACCCCTGTCACTTGGGCCACCACATCGTTGAGGCTTTCGATATGTTGAATGTTAAGCGTCGTATAGACATTGATCCCCGCCGACAGCAATTCCTCAACATCCTGGAATCGGCGAACATTTCTGGAGCCGGGAATGTTGGTATGGGCGAGTTCGTCAACCAGAACCAGCTCCGGGTTTCGCGTCAGAATGGCGTCTGTATCCATTTCCGGGATTTTTTTACCCCGGTAGTTCAAAAATTTGGCCGGAATTACCGACAATCCTGCAACCAACTGTTCCGTTTCTTTGCGGCCATGGGTGTCCACCCAGCCAATAATGATATTCGTTCCTTCCTGCAGTCGTTCATGGGCCGTTTTCAGCATTGCAAAAGTTTTCCCCACGCCGGCGGTGGCACCCAGGAAAATCGTCAATTTTCCCCGGGTCTCTTTATGGATTCTTTTCAGGATAGTATCGGGGTCTGGTCTATTATCCGGATATTCAGCGCTTTGCATAACACTCTCCTGCTCAATCGTTAGTTATCCCGTTTCACGGCGTCCAATGCCAGATTTAATTCCAGAACATTGACCCGGGGTTCCCCCAACAGACCAAACTGTTTGGGTTTGGTCCCATTGTCGATGAATCCGTTAACCGTGTCAAGATCAATGCCTCGTACACTGGCAATCCGCCGGGCCTGTAATCGGGCGGCTACCGGCGAAATATCCGGGTCCAAGCCACTGCCGGAAGCAGTCGCGAGATCCGCCGGAACTAGATCGCCGGCCGCCAGGCCGTTTTCATTTCGAAAGGCCCGCACCCGTTCGTCGGTGGTTTTGATCAGTTGACGGCTCGTTGGTCCCTGGTTCGATCCACTGGAAGCAGTCGCGTCGTAGCCGCCTGCGCCAGCCGCCGAAGGCCGGCCGTGAAAATATTCCGGGCCGGAAAATTTCTGGCCAATCAGATAAGAACCAATGACCTTCCCGTCCTTGACCACCAATGAGCCGTTAGCCTGGAACGGCAGCAATATCTGGGCTATCCCGGTAACAGTCAAAGGATACAGCAGGCCGGTCAAAACCGACAGGGTTAGCAACAATCGAAGAGCTATGCCCAATTGTTGTTTCATATCAATCCACTTCCTTCACGCAACGGTTCCTCGTGAACTCTGCCGATGATTTTCATCTGGTTTTCATTCATGTTTTGTACGACCATGAAACTATGCCCGTCCGTATCGTAAACAAGGCTGAGCCCTTTTCGCAACGCATCGACCGTCACTCCGAACACTTGGGCTATTTTTTTCAAGGTCGGCAATCCGGGTTGCCAAATATTCGCTTCATATTGTTCAATCGCCATCTTGCCGACCTCAACGGACTCGCCAAGTTCGTCCGTACTCATTCCCCGTTCCAACCGAAAAATTCGGATCGTGTCTCCAAGCATGCTTTCCAAGCCTCCAAAATAATTAACTTACACCAATTTCAGCCAAACCAAAATCACATCGATGAGCTTAATGCCCAGGAACGGCGCCGCCAACCCGCCCAACCCATAAATGACCAGATTCCGTCGCAAAATGACGTCGGCGCCGAGCGGTCGATATTTTACGCCGCGCAGAGCCAGCGGAATCAACGCGACGATAATCAATGCGTTGAATACAACCGCACTCAGGATGGCGCTCTGCGGCGTTGCCAGCCGCATGACGTTGAATACGTCGAGTACGGGATAAGTTCCCGCAAACAGCGCCGGAATGATGGCAAAATATTTGGCCACGTCATTGGCGATGCTGAAGGTTGTCAGCGATCCCCGCGTCATCAGCAATTGTTTGCCAATCTCCACCACTTCAATCAGCTTGGTCGGATTGCTGTCCAAATCCACCATATTGCCGGCTTCCTTCGCCGCCTGGGTGCCGGTATTCATTGCGACGCCGACATCCGCCTGGGCCAGCGCCGGAGCGTCATTTGTCCCATCGCCGGTCATCGCCACGAGCATCCCTTTATCCTGGTACTCGCGAATGAGTCGCAACTTGGCTTCCGGCGTCGCTTCCGCCAAAAAGTCATCGACCCCGGCCTCGGCGGCGATCGCCGCCGCCGTAAGCGGATTGTCCCCGGTGAACATCACCGTCTTGATTCCCATCTGCCGAAGTTCCCGAAACCGTTCCTTGATGCCGCCCTTGACGATATCCTTCAGGCAAACGGCCCCCAAAACCATTGAACCTTCCGCCACGACGAGCGGAGTGCCGCCTCCCTTGGCGATTGTTTCGCATACTTCCAGTGTTTCCTGGGGAAAAACGCCGCCCTGCCCGGTTACATACTTCTGAATCGCATCCATTGCGCCTTTGCGAATCTCGCGCCCTTTCAAATTGACCCCGCTCATCCGGGTCTGGGCGCTGAAATGAACGAACTCGGCGCCGATTGCTTCCAGATCCCGTTCCCGCAAGTTATATTCTTTTTTCGCCAGTACCACGATGCTGCGCCCCTCCGGAGTCTCGTCCGCCATCGAGGCCAGTTGGGCCGCATCCGCAAATTGAGCCCGATCAATGCCCGGCGCGGGAATAAAATCGGTCGCCATTCGATTCCCCAATGTAATGGTGCCGGTCTTGTCGAGCAGCAGGGCGTTGACATCCCCGGCCGCCTCCACCGCCCGGCCCGACATGGCCAGCACATTCCGTTTCAGGAGCCGGTCCATGCCGGCAATCCCGATCGAACTCAGCAACCCGCCGATCGTCGTAGGAATCAGGCATACCAGCAATGCGATCAATGTCGTCACCGACAAAACGGTTCCGGAATAGAGGGCGAACGGTTCGATGGTGGCCACGGCGACCAGGAAAACAATGGTCAATCCGACCAACAGGATGGTCAGGGCGATCTCATTCGGCGTCTTCTGCCGCCGGGCTCCTTCCACCAGTGAAATCATACGGTCGAGAAAGGTTTCGCCCGGATTCGCGGTAACCCTGACTTTCAGCCAGTCCGACAAGACTCTCGTCCCGCCTGTGACCGACGACCTGTCGCCGCCTGATTCACGGATGACCGGCGCCGATTCGCCGGTTACCGCGCTTTCATCGACCGAAGCGATTCCTTCGACGACTTCCCCGTCGCTGGGAATCACGTCGCCCGCTTCGACCAGGATCAAATCCCCTTTGCGCAGGCTGTCGGCATCGACGATCTGAATCGCATCTTTCTGATATTTTTTTGCTTTCGTCTGGCTGCGGGTTCCCCGCAACGCTTTCGCCTGCGCCTTTCCTCTGCCTTCCGCAATGGCTTCCGCAAAATTGGCAAAGAGTACCGTAAACCAGAGCCAGAGGCTAATTTGCAGAGTGAAGAATACATCTTCCCGTTTTTGCTGCCAAATATCCCGCAGGAGTAAAATCGTCGTCATCGCGGCGCCAACACACACAATAAACATGACCGGATTGCGAACCTGGACGCGGGGATTCAGCTTGTAAACGGCATCGCCAATCGCATCCCGGATAATTTGGCTGTTCATGCGAATCTTTTTCATTCCGGTTCACCTTTCTCTCAATAGGTTACGCCATTAATCATTTGCAAATGCTCGACTACCGGCCCCAGCGCCAGCGCCGGCATGAATGTCAGCGCTCCGACAATCATGACGACACCGGCCAGCAAAATCGCAAACAACCAACCATGAGTCGGAAAAGTGCCTGGACCGGGCGGCGATATTTTTTTCTCCGCCAAACTGCCGGCAATGGCCAGTACGGGGAGGATGACGCCAAATCGGCCGATGAGCATCGCCGCCGCCAGCATCAGGTTATAAAAGGCGGTATTGGCATTGAGCCCGGCAAATGCGCTGCCATTGTTGCCGGCGCTGGACGCGAAAGCGTACAAGATTTCGCTGAGTCCATGCGGGCCCGGATTGGCAACGGAAGCGACCCCCGAAACGGTAACCGCCGCCACGGCGCTGCCGGTCAGGATTGTCACCGCCGGAACGAGAACGGCGAGCGTGGCCATCTTCATCTCACGGGCTTCAATCTTTTTGCCGAGATATTCCGGTGTTCTGCCCACCATCAGGCCGACGATGAACACCGTCAGAATGACGAATACCATCATGCCGTAAAAGCCCGCGCCGACTCCGCCGACGACTACTTCGCCCAGCATGATCTGAAGCATCGGCGCCAAGCCTCCCATCGGCGTAAAACTGTCATGCATGGCATTGACGGCGCCGCAGGACGCTGCCGTGGTGACCGCGGCAAATAGCGAGGAGTCGGTGACGCCGAATCGCACTTCTTTTCCTTCCATGGCGGAAGGATCGGCAACGCCAACGGCGGCAAGCAAGGGATTGCCATAGCTCTCGCCGGCGTAAATGATTCCCAGGTGCAACAAAAACAGCAATAACATAGCGGATAGAATCGCGAATCCCTGCCGCCGGTCTCGGACCATGCGCCCAAAGGCGAACACAACGGACGTCGGAATCAGAAAAATACTGAGCATTTGCAGAAAATTGCTGAGTGGCGTCGGATTTTCGAAGGGATGCGCCGAATTGGCGTTGAAGAATCCACCGCCATTGACTCCCAGCATCTTGATGGCTTCTTGGGAAGCGACCGGTCCCATCGCCAGTTTTTGCTCAGGTCCTTCCAGCGTATATGCCGTAACATGGGGCGAAAAGTTCTGTAATACGCCTTGCTGGACCAAAATCAGCGAAAAAAGCAGAGAAAGTGGCAACAGTATCCGGACAGATCCACGGACCAGATCGGCCCAAAAATTCCCGAGCTGATCCGTTTGTTTGCGAATTAGCCCCCGAATCAAGGCCATGGCGACCGACAGACCGGTAGCCGCCGACAAAAAGTTTTGCACCGTCAACGCCAGCATCTGGGTAAAATAGCTCATCGTGCTTTCCCCGGCGTACGCCTGCCAATTGGTGTTCGTCATAAAACTCACGGCGGTATTGAAAGCCAGATGCCAAGGCGACACACCAGACAACCCTTCCGGATTAAAAAGAAGCTTACCCTGAAACACTTGAATCAAATACACCAACAGCAGGCCCAAAAAGTTGAACCCTAAAAGGGCAACTGCATATTTCCGCCAATTCATCTCCTGAGCGGCATTGACCCCGGACAGATGATAAATCAGCTTTTCCACGGGAGAAAACAGTGCGTCCCCCACTGCTCTTTCAGCGAAAAACACATCGGCCAGATAGCGGCCGAGCGGCCACGCCAGTAATAGCAGGACCGTCAGATAGACGGCAAACAAGGCAACATTCGCATCCATATTAAAAATCCTCCGGCTTCAACAAAGCATATACCAGATAAACCAACAAGATCCCCGCAATAATTCCCGCCAACCAAAGGTCAGCCATTTTTGACCCTCCTTGTCTCTTCTTTGCCTCGTCAAGCATATTCTATCCCGAAACCCTGTATAATTGGCGTCAAGAAATGACAAAGTTCTATATAAAAAATGATAAAAAATAGAGCCCGGAAAGAAGCGTCCCCTCTCTCCGAACTCATTGCCGAAAAAAAAATGTTATGCTCTTCGTACCCGTGACGCGGCGGCCACCAACGCCCGGGTATACGGCTGGACCGGGTTGGTCAGCACTTCGCCGGCCGGACCTGTTTCAACGATGCGGCCGTCCTTCAGTACGATCGTCCGGTCGCTGATCTTGCGGGCCAGGGCGATGTCATGGGTAATGAACAGGATGGCCAACCCCCGCAAATCCTGCAGCCGCATCAGCAGGCGCACCACCCGCGCCTGAACGCCGGCGTCGAGCGAAGAGGTGATCTCATCGGCGATCAACAGTTTCGGATCGAGGATCAGCGCCCGGGCGATGGCGACGCGCTGGGCCTCGCCGCCGCTGAGTTGGTGGGGATAGCGCCGCAGAAACTCGGACGTGGCCGGCAAATCGACTTCCTGGAGGGTGCGGCGGACCTTTTCCTCCCGTTCCGCTTTCGTCCCCTTTTCGTGGATGTCCAGCGGCTCCCGGACAATCTCGCCGACGCTCAGTCGGTGGCTAAATGCTTCCTTGGGATTCTGAAACACCAGCTGAATCCGCTCGTAGAATTGCCGCCGGGGCCAGTCGTCCCGGCCGTCGATTCGAAAACTGCCGGCATCGGCCGGCCACAGGCCAAGCAGAGTCTTGGCAAGAGTGGTTTTCCCCGAGCCGGACTCACCAACCAATGCCATCGTTTCGCCCTCGTACAACGTCAAGTCGATATCCGTCAAAACGCTTCGCCCCTCCAGACTCTTGGCGAGGCCGGCGACTTCCAGCATCGGCACGATGCCGCCCCGATGACAGGCCACGGTCCGTTCCGGCGTCACCGTTTGCGGCAAAGGAATGGTTTCAGCACATTGGGAAATGCTCTGGCTGCAGCGGGAGCGGAACGGACAACCGCCCGGACTCGTTCCGGCCCGGCCGGGGATGCACTGGATGTCCTTGAAGGTCGCCATGTCCGGATAAGCCCGCAGCAAGGCCCGTGTATACGGATGCCGGGGCGAGACGAACACCTCGGCGCACGGTCCGGTTTCCAGAACCCGCCCGGCGTATAGCACGGCCACCCGGTCGGCTACGGCGGCCGCCGCCGCCAAATCATGGGTGATCAGCAGATTTGTCCGGCCGCGCAACGCCGTCGCCAGCACTGCCAAAATCTGCGCCTTGTTGAGCGGGTCGAGCGACGAAGTCGGTTCGTCCAGGATCAGTAGTTCCGGTTCGTTGACCAGCGCCATCGCCAGCAGAACCCGCTGCTGCTCGCCGCCGCTCAGGCGGTGCGGTTCGCATTCATGCCGATCCGGCGGCAAACCGATCGTTTGTAGAATCGACGTCGCTTTTTGCCGGGCGATGGCCGGCGTCACCGGAAAATGTGCGGTCACCGCTTCGGCGACTTGGTCGATAACCGTATAAAGCGGATGCAGCACTTCGCCGCCATTCTGATGCACCATCGCGGCTTTGCGTCCCCGCAGGTCGCGCAGTTCCTCCCCTGTGAGCGCCAACAGGTCGCATTCCTTCCACCAGACTGCGCCGCTCAGTTTCGCCTCCGTCAGTTGCAGCAGACTAAGGCCCAGCGTCGTTTTCCCGGCTCCGGATTCCCCAATGATCGCCAGCGTCTCTCCCTGTCGGGCCGTCAGGAATACCCCATGCAATATTTCTTCGCCGCCGTAAGCGGCCCGTAAATTCTCAATCCGTAACATCCGTTTCCTCCAGTCCCGATCCGATCAGGGCAAATGCCAACACCAGCGAACTGACGGCGAATCCCGGCGGCAGCAGCCACCACCGCCAGACATCGAGATACGTAAAGGCCAGCGCCTGCTGGATCATCCGTCCCCAGCTCGGCGAGGTCGGATCGCTGATGCCCAGGAAGGCCAGACCCGCTTCCAGGAATACCGCCCGCCGGGCGTCGTGGATCATTGCCGCCGACAACACCGGCGCCAGATCCGGCAGAATATGCCGCCGCAATACATACCATTTCCCCGCGCCGAAGGTCCGCGCTGCGGTCGCCGGACCGGATTCGCGCAGCAGCAGGGTTTGGGCCCGCAGCAGCCGCCCAGTGGCCGGCCAGAAAAAGAACGCCAGGATCGCGACCAGCATCGGCAAGCCCGGCTGCAGATAGGCGGCCGCCAACATCGCGGCCAGCACCGGCGGAATCACCAAGCCAACATCCATCAGCCGGGCCGTCAACCGTTCCATCCAGCCGCCCGCCAATGCGCCGCCCGCCCCCAGTAAAGCGCCGAGCAGGGCGGAACCGAACGCTGCGCCTAAAGCGACGAGCAGCGAAGTCCGGGCGCCGGCCAGCAATTGGGAAGCGATGTCCTGCCCCACGTCGTTCGTCCCCAGCCAATGGGTCGCGTCCGGCGGCAGAAATGCCTTGCCCACGTAGGCATCGGCGGCATGGGGCGCAACGATTCCGCCAAATAGGGCGATGCCTGCCCAAAACAGCAGCAGCCCGGTTCCCCAGGCGCCGATTCCGATTGTCAGTTTTTTTCCGTAGCGGATATGCATACAGGTTTCACCCTCGGATCCAAAATCGGATACACCAAGTCGATCAACAGGTTGATCGCCAACACCGTCACCGATCCCAACAACAAAATCCCCTGCAGCAGCGGATAGTCCCGAGCCGCCAATGCCCGGTGCAACAGCGTTCCCATGCCCGGATAGTTGAACACGACCTCGATCATCAGAATGCCGGCGAACAGATGCGATAGTTGCAATCCCGCCGACGTGACCGCCGGCAATAGGACGCTGCGCCCCAAATGACGGTAGCGAACCGTCCGTTCAGCGCATCCCTTGCCCCGGGCGGTGCGCAGGTATGGCGCCCTGAGCAGGGCGGCGGCGGAATTGCGGCACAACAAGTACATCATCGTCAGCCGCGCCAAAACCAGGGAGGTCAGCGGCAAGGCCAGATGGCGCAGCACATCGATCAGCCAGGCCCCGCCGGTCAGCCCGCCATAGGCGGTCGTCGCACCGCCGAGTGGCAGCACCGGCCAAATCACCGCCAACCCCAACAGTAATAACGTACCGACAAAGAAATCCGGCATGCCGCCAAGCACCATCAACCCGGCGAACAATCCCCTATCCCAGCGGCCGCCCCGGTGCGCGCCGCTCTCCAGGCCCAGCATGAACCCGCCGATCGTGGAGAAAACAAACGTGGCCCCGGCCAACAGGACCGTCCACGGCAAAAAGCCCGCCATGACTTTCGTCACGGGGGCGTTGAAAAAATACGACCAGCCCAGATCCCCGTTCAGTAATGATCCGACATAGGCCGCGAACTGCCGCGTCCAGGATTGATCGAGGGCAAATCGGCGATAGATCTCGGTTTTCATTTCCGGCGTCAGGGACAGCGCGGCCTCCTCGCCGTAAATCGCCAGGAAAGGATCGCCCGGCAACAAACGCGGCAGGACGAATCCCAGCGAAGCAAGGAAAGCAAAGGCGATCCCATAATCAGTCAATAATCGGCGAACCCGCATCCCCTAATCTCCCGACCGTCTACCAACCCCGATGATACGGTTTGGCGCAGGCCAGACAAACTTTTTTGCCGTCCACCAGACGCAACCGTGGTTCCATCGTGACTTCCCCGCAGGACTCACAGACGACGGAATCAAAAATCCGGGCCCGGGATGGCAACTCGAACCCTGGCTGCTTGCAGTCGAACAGCGCCTCGGCCGGCGCCGTCATCAGATACTGCATCCGTTGATTTTTCTGTTCTTCAAACCGGGCTGTTTCTTCCGGTGTCGCGGTTCCCCCCATGACCTTCCTGCGCAAAGCGATACCCTCCGGCGTGCTCGCCCCCGCCTGTCCCTTGAATACCAGTCGGACCGCCTTGCCGGTGTCGCGGCGGAAGATCGTAAAGGCATGCTTGCCCTGGTCGCGGAAGATCAGGTTGCCTTTGCCGAGGGTACAGCCCAACAGCCATTGGATCGCATCCACGCCGCAGGCGTCGTTTTCCACGACGGCCACCAGTTCCTCGTCTTGGTCGCGATGCAAGTCCAGCGCCTTTTCCGCCAATCGGGCCGCCCGGTAGCCGATGATGAGACCGGGGCAGACATGTCCGTGAAACCGGACCGATTCCGCCAATTCGGCGGGAATTTCAAACTTTTTCATATTATTTTCCTCCTTCGATGAATTGCAATTTGTTGAATGGTTGGGGAATGCCGTTGGCGACGCCCTGAAAAGTAAAAAACGGTTGGACCCGGTCGTTGTGGGCGTAATACCAAGTCGGATAGTACAGCGGCAATGCCGGCAGATCGGCCGCGTACAGCCGCTGCGCCTCGAAAATCAGTTGCCGTCGCTCGTCCGGATCGATGGCCGCCGTCTGTTCCGCCAGAACCTGCCTTAGCTCCTCATTGCCTTGCCAACGGGCGCTCAGGAAATTGTCGCCGGTGATCATCCGGACCAATACCTGTGGATCGCCGCCGATCCCGCCATGACCGGAGAGCGCCAAATCAAAGTTCCATTCGGCGACGCGGCTGTCGATCGCCTTAGCATCCAGAGCCCGGATTGCCACGCGAATCCCGGCCTGTTCCAACTGACTCTTGATAAATTCGCCCTGCCGTTCCTGCGGCGAGCCGGGAACACCGATCCCTCCGGGCGCCACCAGCAACTCCACTGTCAACGGCACGCCGTCCTTTTCCCAGAACGCGCCATTGCGGGCATAGCCGAGTCCTTGCAACAATTTCGCCGTCTTTGCGGGTTCAAAGGGCAGCTGCGGTTCCGGGTTGTGCCAGGGACTATCCTGAGCCAGCAGTCCAGGATTGCCCGGCTTGCCGTGGCCGCGCAGGGTAATCTCCACCAGCGCGTCCCGGTCGATCGCCAGCGCCAATGCGCGACGAAAGTCTGCATTGGCGAACGGCGGCTTGCGATGATTGATCAACAGTTTCGCCACCCAGTCCAGTTTGCCCACGGGCACGGCGAATCCTTCCTGTTTCAGCCGATCAGCCATATCCGGCGGCGCCTGGATGAAATCCACCTGCTTTTGCCGCAAAGCCGCCACCGAAGTTTCCGGCGACATCTTCACGAACCGGATCTCCTGGTATTTCGGCTTGCCGCCGTAATACTCCGGCGACGCCGTATAACGGTAGCTGCCCTGTTCCCGGCTGTAATCCGCCAGACGATACGGCCCGGTCCCGATCAAGGCCGCCGGCTGGAGAAACTGGCGCGCATCCTTCACATCACGCCAGATATGCTGCGGCAACATCGGCGCCGTGCCCGCCACATTGTCCAGAAACGGTGCGTAGGGCTTGGCCAGAATAATCTTCACTTCGTGATCGCCGACCGCCTCCACGCGGTCGATCATGGCCACCGAGGACCAGGTATAGCCCTGTTCTTTCAGATAGCGGAACGTGAAGACCACATCCGCCGCCTTGAACGGTTTCCCATCATGCCATTTGACATTTTTACGCAAAAAGAAGCGATAAGTTCGGCCGTCTGCCGAGATTTCCCACTTTTCGGCCAGGGCCGGTACGAAGCCTTTGGAGTCCTTCCAGATCAGCGTGTCGAACAGCAGGCTCATTCGGATGTAACCCGGACCGCGCTGATAGTGCAGGAAAGGAGAAGGAAACCCCCAGTCCCCCGCCGGATCGGCGATGGTCAGGATACCGGAATCCACCGGCGGCGCCGCGTTCGAGTTTTTCTGCGCCGGCATGGTTCCGTCGCAACCGGTCAACAGCAATATAAGGATAACGAGCGACACAAACAAAAGCCATAAACGTCTGCCCGTATTAGATGTAGGCAATCCTTTTCCTCCTTCAGTCCAATAAAAATAGCCATGCGGAAACCGGCTTCATGACGAAACCGACAAACCTTCATGGCTTGATCTCTGTTTCTACGGCCGTCGCTTCAGCGACGTATGGCGGTGCATCCCGCTATAACTCATCATAACGGGAACCGCCGGTGCTGTCAAGGCGCTGATGCTTTCCGCCCTCGGACAAAATAGCACTCGTCCATCTCAAAACAGGCCTCGAGCACAAATCCCGCCACCCGGAACAGCTCGCCGACCTCCTCGCACGGCGGCAACCGATCCTCCCGCACGGTTTTGCTTTCCCCGTGAATCGCGTTGACCTGGGCGCGGGAGATATCGTGGAAAACATGCAGCCGCCCCCCCGGTGCCAGCCATTCTTCAATGGCCTTGCGCAAAAACGCCGGCCGGTCCTGAATATGGGGAAAGAAATTCAGGCAGGTCACATGCCGGAACTGGCAATCCGTTGTGAATTCCATAATATCGGCGCGGCGAACGGCGACATTGTCGAACTGTGCCAACTTGCGGGCGGCGATCTTCACCATGTTGTCGGCGATATCGAGGCCCAGGACGCGACCGGAGTCCCCGACTCGCTCCCGTAGAAACGGGATCAGCACGCCGGTGCCACAGCCGAGGTCCAAGACGGTATCGCCGGGGCCGATGCCGGTCCGGGCGGTCAACTCCCACAATTGGCCCGGATCGTGGGCGCGGGTCGTATCCCAGCTTTCCGCCAGGGCATTGAAGAATTCCCGGTCATTGCGTTCCATACTCATCCTCACCAAGCCTGCGTAAACGATACCAGGAACCGTCGTCCCGGCATCGGATAGCCATATTGTTCGACATAGGACTGATTGAACAGGTTTTGGATATACAGGCCCAGCGTCCGCTTGTCGCCGAGATCGCGGACGAACTCGATGTTGTGCACCGTATAGCCGTTAATCCGGTAGACGGTTCCCGGCGTTGTCATGCCGTCCCGCTGCGGACTCACATAATTGAAGGTGTAACGCAGCCGCCAGGGTTTCGCGTCATAGGCCCAGGTCAGGCCGAGCTTGTGCTGGGGCCGGTAGTCCAGTTCATCGGACAGCCCTTTGTTGTCCGCCGCCGCCTGTCCGGCTTTTTCCGTCTTTTGATAGGTATACGCCAGCGTCAGAGAATTACGTTTGTCCATTTGCCAACGATGCTCCAGTTCCAGGCCCCAGAGGTTCACATGATCGATATTGTATGAATAGTACGGATAAACATGCTGAAACTGGATGAAATCATCCACCGACTGATAGTATGCCGTGGCCTTACCGCTGTGCTGCTTGCTGTATTTATGCTCCACAGCCAGTTCGTAACCGGTGCCTTGTTCCGGTTTCAGGGCCTGGTGATAGGAAGGATTGACGCCCGAACCGGAATTGTAGTTTTGCCCCCACCAATAGAACTCGGCCATTGACGGCGCCCGCCACAGCCGGTTCACCGAAAGGTATGTCGTGGTCGCAGCGTCGTTTTTCCAGGCGAAGCTCAGCTTGGGCGACAGGGCGCTGCCGCTGGAGGACTGGGCATTCGTCCATCGATCAGAGTCAGCGCCGCCGTTGTAGCTGTCGTAGCGCAGGCCAGCATAGGCGCGCCAGCGTTTGTTGAGCTGCCAGGAGTCGTCAAGATATATACCAAACAGATTGATTTTCTGGGATGGATACATGTCGCTGGATCCTGCCGGCTTCACATACCAAGTCCCGTCGCCATACCGCAGTCGCTTGTATTCCAGCCCATAACCGAACTCGTGGCGGTCTCGTTTTTCCTTGCCGGTAAAGGCGAAGCTGTCGGATGTATCGGTGACGACATCCCTGTCCAGCACCAGTACCCCGGCGGCGGAGTAATTCACTTCCCGTCGTTTCTCGTCATTCTTGTAATAGGCGAATTGCCAGTGGCCGTTTTGGGTCTTGTGGCGATAGGTCAGGTCATAATTAAAATTTCGCTTGTTCCAATATGCGCCGGGATTCACGGTGGTCTGCGGCCCGCCCGGCGAGATTGTGTCGCCCAGAGCTGTCGGATAGCTGGAATCGTAATTGGCCAAGGAAGGGTCGTTCTTCACGATGAAGCCGCGCCTTGTTTCGGTATAATTCAGTCCGACCAAAAATTTATCCTTATCGCTGCCCCAGCCGAATCGGCCGCCGACCTGATCTTGCTTGAAGTCGTTGTTACGCAAATAGGCGTCGGCAGACTGGTGGTTGGCGTAAATATCATAAGTAAAATTGCCGTTCGATCCGCCTTGGCGGACATAATAACCCTGTCGGCCCTGGTCGCCGATGATCACCGTGGCTTCGCCGCCTGACGGCTTTTCCTTCGTCACGATATTGATGACGCCGCCCAGCGTATTGCCATAGGCGGCGGATTTGCCGCCCTTGATGATCTGGATCTTTTCCACCGTGTCCAGAGGAATGGTATTCCAGTCGATGTAGTACCCACCCATGACTCCCGCCGTGTTGACGGGACGACCGTTGAGCAAGACGGTGAAACGTCGGGCATCGAAGCCCCTTAACTTGACAGTTCCGTCCTGATTGTCGCCGACCGAGCTTCTCTGCTGAATGTCGATGCCGGCGGTCTGACGCAAAATTTCCGGTAAAGTGGCGGTTTTAGCCGGGTTGACGTGGTGAAGATTGATCGTATCCTCTGGGAGCGGCGTTTGCGTTGTTTCACCGACGATCACTATTTCCTGAATATCGTAGCTCGGCATTTCGGCGGCCCCGGCAATCATCGACAACGTCAACAACGCTCCCAGCAACAGCAAGGTCGGCAATATTTTAACATATTTTCGATTCATCTATGCATCCATCCTTCCAGACGTTTTACCGACAAGGGAATAAACAACAACTGAATGATCAGACCCGGAATTCCTTTGGCGACCATAGCGCCAAGGTAAACCAAGGGAGTCCAGGGAAACTCCACGAACTGCGCCAGCAGCCCTACCATCATCCCGGCGACAAGCCGTCCTGCCAGCATCGCCCCGATCAGTGCGGTCAGCAATCCTTTACCCGGATGCAGCCAACCGGCAACACCACCGTATACGGCCAACTCCGGAATCATAAGTGGCAAGTTAGGAAACAATGGCGGCATTCCCGTTAACAACGTACTGCAAATCGGCGTCAGAATACCGACCAGCGCTCCGGTCATCGGACCGCACAGCAGTCCGGCCAGCAAAACCGGAATGTGCATCGGCAAAAAGATCGATCCGGACGCCCCCGCGGCATGAAAAGCCACTGGCAGCAACACTCCGGCGGCGATGAGTACCGCGCCCCGCGCACCATTCTGCAACGCCGACACTTTCAAAGTCTTTCCTCCTTTCACCAAAATAAAGAACCGGAATCGACCTTCTTCAGACGGTCAACTCCGGTTCTTTAAAAAGATTCCGGTGGCTTCAGCCATTTGTCAGAAAAAAAAAGCCATGAAGATCAAGTTCCCTGGCGGAACTGACAAACCTTCATGGCTTAGTCTTTGTATCCACAGTCGCCGCTTCAGCGACGTTTGGCGGTGCATCCCGCCTTATTCATAATAACGGGAAACCGCATTAAAGTCAAGGCTTCGTTACCCGTATATCCGACTTTCCAGCGCAAACTGCCGCATAAACCAACGCGCGTACCAATGGAGAGTCCAGGGAATAGGAATAATCACGATGGCGGAAAAAACGAACACCAGGGTCCGCCACAAAATTTCCAGCCCAGTACCGGTAAACGTCAACTGGATATTCGTTCCTTCCACCTTTCGGCACACCCAGCGCATATTAGCGGCAACAACCCAAGCCCAGCCAATAATCGTAAACACTGATAAACCAATTAAGAGATACCAGCTAACGAACCGCCAATATCCCCCGGTAAACCGGAGGGCTAATGGGCGTCCGTCCGCCGTCAGTTTACCTACGACCCAGCGGATCAGCACTAGGGAAAGATAGGGTTGCAAAAACAATGGAATAAGCTGAAACATAGGATTTTTAACGACGCCGAGATAACCACTCAGAGCCAGGACAATACAAAACAACCACTTGTCCCCGGGGGTGCCGGTAAATTCCAGACGTGATAACTGTGGTAGCCGCAAGTGCGCGATAAACCATTGATAGAAACCAGTAATGCTCCAGGGAGCCGGAATAATCAGAAGCGTGCCGAATATGAGGAGCAGAGTCCGACCAAACAGAGCGCCCACGCCGCCAATAAATTCTATCGGCTGAGGAGAAACGTTCCCGCCCGGATTGACGGCCGAACTGAAAAAAGCCCCGGCTTTGACCCATTCCGTCATTCCTTCGCTGCATATCAGAGCATCGCCGGCCACCTGCCCCCGCATCACCCAGTCCCGCAACTGCTCCTCGGGATACGGCCCCGACTGTTGTCCCGCGATCAATACATACCAAGTTCGTGCTACCGGCGGAAAAGTTCCCGGAAGCGGCGGTGGATTCATCGGCAAACTTGTTCCGCAAGCACCACAAAAGTTTGCCGAATTCGGATTGTCAACTCCACATTGGGCACAACGCAAAATAATCTCCTCCACAAATTCAGCAATGGCGATTCACAGATAATATGAAATTTATTTTATACCTTTTCCCAAGTTTATTCCAGTCCAAAATACAAAAAAGCCATGAACGTTGCGGTTTCTGCTGAAACCGTCAATCCTCCATGGCTGAATCTTTCAACTATCGCTGCTTAGTACTGTTCGCGTTGACGCCGGAAGCATTCGCGACACAAAATCGGCCGACCGGTTTTTGGCTCGAACGGCACTTCTGTTGGTGCACCGCACTCACTGCAAATAGCCGGATACATGACCCGTTCCCGGCCTTCAGTGTTGTTCTGGCGCTGTCTTCTGGCCGACCGGCAGGCAGGGCAGCGCGCCGGTTCGTTCTCAAAACCTTTCTCGGCGTAAAAAGCCTGTTCGCCGGCGGAGAAGATAAAATCAGCGCCGCATTCCTTGCATTTGAGTGTTTTGTCCTGATACTCCATTTCCTCATCTCCTGAATTTAATAATATTAAAGCGGGGCCAGACTATTAGGAATAGTTCCTATTAATCTGTAAATTAATCATACCCCTCCTTTTGCCCCGGGTCAACCCAAATAACAAATAAAAACGCCGGCTGCCTTCTTGTGCGGAATGCAGCCTGGCGGTCATCAGCAAAGTACTTTACTCTTAGACCCATGGCTTTGCGTCCTTGTCTTTAAACAAGTTTGCCCATATCAACAGCTATGCGGCCGCTCTCTGCCGTTTTATCAAGACCATCGCAAAATCCAGATTATTTCCAAATTAATTTTATCCAAATTTTCAATCATAGTCAATCATTTCGACTCCCGATAGTAATAAATTATTTTCATGATTAATTATACCTCCGTGCCGGATTCACGACTTCGAACGCCGACAAGATTCCGGCCGCAGCCGTTGGTAGATCCAGCTGTTGATTAGACAGCATTTCGCCCATGTTCAGCATAATCGCCGTTGTATTTTGCATCATGGAACGGGCGCCGGCGATCAGCGCTTCGTTCCGCGCCAGCACCGATTCACGATAGATCGCGCAGGCGATGCTTAGCAACAGCGTCATCTGCTCCCTGAGCGAGGCCGAATCGCAACGTGCAGCTTGCTCCCGCACTCGTGCCAGACAGTCCTGGTATTGGCGAATCAACTCATTCATCTCATGCATTGCTTGAACCTCCATACTTTATGCAATTCGAAACATACACACAAAAAAAAAACAGCTTCCCGATCAGAAAGCTATTTGGGCACAAGCAACCCCAAAAAAATCCCGGCAAAATATGCCGGGAAGAAGATGAGCACAGCTGCTGCGCCAAAATCCCCTCCCCATCACGCGTGGGTAAAAGCGGTGATTGTCAGACAGGCAGTTCTCCTGGCTTACGGATCATCGCTTACCCAAGCCTTCCCAAGACTCTCGTCCCAGTAGCATAACTATGGGTCCACTCCCCGATACAGTGGCGGGACCGCGCCGGTATCGCACCGGACTTCCCTATTAAGCCCTTTCGGGCACCTATCCCTACTATGAAGTTGTCAAAAATTAATATTTTCGTCTATTATTCTGTCATCCGTCGATTCATTTGTCAACACCAGTATCCAATGTAATATTGCAGTCAGAGTGCCCTGCCCCGGATTTTTAGCCGAAAAATTTAAGTTAAGTTGCAGTAAGTGGGCTGCCCCCCGCCAGTCCCAATGCCGCCCGTTGTCCGGCCACCTTTGTCGCCCAGTCCAGCGGCGACTTTTGCACAAACTCATGGACTAACCATTGCGGTTGCACGAAGTTGAGCAACCTCCGGGCCGTGGTTGTCGAAAACGGCTCGTGCCGGTCGATCCGCATCACGTGGCGCATGTCCTCCATGATGTCACGGGGTAGCCGGTCGGTCTGCCGCATCCGGCGAACGTACTCCCCCGACAGGGAACAATGCAGATGCATACCGCGAATTCGTTCGCACAGATTTCCTAATCCGTCCAGTACTCGCAAAACATAATCCACACCGTCTGCCTCGTCGACTAGGTCCTGGTTCGTATTCATCAGATGACCCGTATCCAGCATTAACCCGACCCGCGGATGCCGGATTGTGTCCAGAAGAAATGCCGTCAACTCCCTGTCCAGCAAAGTCAACCCCGGCCACCACAAGTTTTCCAACAACAGTTCCACATCATCGGGGATCGCCGGTGTCAATTCGTTGATCCATTGGCAGGCATCCCGCACGACTTCCCGAGATGTCGCGCTGAATCGCCAATCGTAGATCTCTTCCAGACGGTTGTGGCACACGTGCAACACCAAATATTTCGCACCGGTCGCCACCGACTGACGGATATTGTTCCGATAACGCTCAAGCCAATTTCCGCGTTTTAGTCCGCCGAAAATGGCGACGACCTCTTCCTCCGAATGAAACTGCCGCAACAGCTCCATCTTATCGCCCCGCCAAAAGTCCAGCCAACTCGGCCAAAAATGCAAATGGGAACCCTGTATCCATTCTCGTCGATGCACTGAGGGATCCCAATCTTCGCAGAGCATCATCTCCAAGCCGGCCAATTCATTGCGCTGCAAAAACTGCGCCAACGTCACCGCATTGTTATCTATTAGGTCCAGATCTGTCCGATAGTTCGACAGGTTAACCAGCTCCAGCATAATGCCTCACTTCATTACCGTTTGACATTTTACGCAATTTATTGTATATCGCCTGCACCGTTTTCGCCAAGTTCAAATAAAGCCTATCAACTTTCATGATCATTGTACTACCTGGTGGCTACCTGGCAGCCATTCCGATATTTTTTCAGGAGTCAGTGATGATGACCGCTGCCCGGCAATCCCAAAGACATTCCCGACATTCTGAGTTTGGCGCCGCGCGGCAGCAGAACTTTATCGCCTTCCCGCAAACCGTCGACGACTTCCACACGATCCAACCCCGCTAGCCCTTTCCGAATGTCGACTTCCCGAATTTCGTCGCCGTCCAACACCCGGACGAATGATTGGCGGCCTCGATTGTTCACTGCTACTGTCGGTATATTCAATACATCCTTTTTCTGCGCCGCCACCAGCGTGACCCGTACCGTCATATTCGGCCGCAAGTCCGGCTGTGCTCCCTTCGGGGATATCGTCACCGGATAGTACACCACATTTTGCTGTTGAGCGGCCTTCGCCGAGATGCTGGTAATCTCGCCCATAAACATCCGGCGGGGAAAGGCATCGACCGCGAACCCGACTTTCTGACCGGTGCGAATTTTGCCGATATCCGCTTCGTCGATCAGCGCTTGCAGTTCAAACCGCGTCACGTCAGCGACAGTCATGATCACCATCGGGCTGGACAGTCCGGAAGAAACCGTCTGGCCGGCAGGAATCGGTTTGCCCACGACGATACCGTCGATCGGCGAACGGATCACGCTATCGGCCAACTGGGCCGCCGCCATTTCATATTCGGCCGCCGCCACTTCCCAGTCCATGCGGGCGGCATCCAACTCTTTTCGGGCAATACCGCCGGCAACAGCCAATAGTTTCAGCCGCTCATAATTCTTCCGACTGACTTCCCGCTTGGCGTCGGCCTGCTCGGTCAAAGCACGGTAATGGCTGTCATCGAGTACCGCCAGCACCTGCCCGACATGCACCCGGTCATTTTCCCGCACCCGCACCTCGATAATCCGCCCGGTAATTTTAGCGCTAACGTCTACCGAGTTCACCGCCACGACCGAACCCGTTGCCTGCACCAAAGAACGCACCATTCCCCGTTTCACCGTCACCGTTCGGCCCAGCGGCGTCGCCTTGGCGTTTTTTCGACAATAGTACCAACCGGTTCCCGCGATTGCCGCCACGATCAACATGGCGACCAATACTTTCCCCAAGCCGGACAAATTCCGGTCATTTTTTATCATATGATCCTGTTCCGCCAATTTTTCACCGTCTTTCTTATCGACGCACCCGTTCCATCGTCCAAACACTGACCCCGGTCAACGCCAGCACATACACCGACAAATTCAGCCAGGAAGCCATTGGCGCCGCGCCGCCCGCGCCAATGGCCCGCAGCGCATACGTACAGTGCGTCAGCGGCAACAGCTCGATGACTAGCCGCACGGCCGCCGGCAGCTTGCTGAGATTGAAAAACGTCGCACACAAAAACGACATCGGCAACAGCACATAAGTGCTGAAATTTCCCATGTCTTCATGGGAATTGATCAGCATGGCCGCCACGAATCCCAAAGCGGCGAACGCCAGACAGTTCAGCGTCACAATCGCGGCAAACGCAACGTTGACCTGAAACCGCGCACCGAACAAGTAGGCCAGCGTAATGATGATGGCGGAGGAGATCAAGCCTCGGGCGGCGCCGGCAATAATTTTACCTAGCACGAACGCCAACGGGCTGATGGGGGCAACCAAATATTCCTCCAACGTTTTGTGATAGAGGCGACTCATATTGAGCGGCGACCCCACGGAGTTAAAGCTGATGTTCATCGAGTTCAACGCCAGAATGCCGGGAACGATGAAGTCCAGGTAGCTGTTGCTGCCATCCATCTGTACATTGCGGCCGAGTCCCCAGCCGAATGCCACCAGATAAAGGATTGGCGTCACCATCCGTGAAAAAATGAAAGTTTTCATACGCTGGCGCAGCACTACCCAGTCCCGCCAAAAAACCGTCGCGATATCTTGCAACATTAACCGATCACTTTCCTTCCCGTCAGCTCGACAAACACGTCCTCCAGATTCGAACGACGAATCGTCGCGTTCGCCGTCAGGTCGCCGGCAAATGCGACCGCCTCGCCCCGGTCGTGAAAGAAACGGGTTTCTCCGCCGTTTTCTTCCTGCCACTCCACGACGTATTGGCCGGTACGCCGCCGCAATGCGTCGGGCGTGTCCAGGGCGATCAGCCGTCCTTTGTCAAGGATGGCCACGCGGTCGCATAACGCCTCGGCCTCCTCGATATAGTGGGTCGTCAACAGCACGGTGAACTTTTCACCTTGCAAACGCCGAATCAAATCCCACAGACGCCTGCGCACCTGCGGGTCCAGCCCCACGGTCGGCTCGTCGAGAAACAATATCCGGGGCCGGTGGAACAAGGCCCGGGCGATCATCAACCGGCGCTTCATTCCGCCGGACAGGGTTTGCACCTTATCGTGTTCCCGTTCGTGCAGTTCGACATAATTCAGCAGTTCGGCGATTCTCTGTTTTCGCTCCGCCGTCGGCAAATGGTGCAAACGGCCGTGTAGTTCGAGGTTTTCGCCTACAGTCAAGTCCGAGTCGAGATTAAAATGTTGCGGCACAATGCCAAGCATAGCTTTAACCGATTCCTCTTTCTCGGGCAGAACGCAACCGCCAATCGTGATCTTGCCGCCACTGGGCCGCGTCAGCATGGTCAGCATTCGAATCGTAGTCGTCTTACCAGCCCCATTGGGCCCCAGCAATCCAAACACCTCGCCGGCGGCAATATGCAAATCCAGATGATCCACTGCCAACCGATCGCCAAAATTTTTCACAAGTTGTTCCAAACGAATCATGGCACCCTCTTCTTTCCCGAAATCTTCGTTGCTCAAACCGCGTTCTTGGCGATCCTCAGGATCGTATGGTCCGACAGTTCCTGCAAAGTATAATAAGCGGCACCCATGCGGGCGGCAATGTCACGGGCCACGCCGAGCTTGATGAAATCCGTCTCGGTATCGATCACGACACAAGTCACGCCGGATTCGCCGATCTTTCCGGCGATTCGCAGCGCATCGGCCACGCCGTCGTCACCACCGTCCAGACCGATGTTGGCCCGACCGTCCGTTACCAGCATCAACACCGACTGCACCGCCTTGTCCTTTTGCCGGAGCGTCCGGATCTGTCCAAGCGCGCTGTCCAGGCCTTCGGCCAACGGAGTTTTGCCGCCGGTCGGCAATTGTTGCAGGCATTTCCGGGCCAAATCGATGCTGCGGGTTACCGGCAGCAGAACTTCCGCCGAGTTGCGGCGAAAAGCGATCATCCCGACCTGGTCCCGTTTCTGATAGGCATCCTGCAATAGCGAAAATATCGCGCCTTTCACGGCCCGCATCCGTTCCCGCGCTCCCATCGAACCGCTGGCATCCACCACGAACAAAAACGTGTTGCCGATCCGTTTTTCCCGCACTTTTTGCCGCAAATCCGATTTCAGGATATTGATGGCGCAGTCACCGCCGCGTAACGATTGGTAGGGCGCTGCCGCCCGCAAGGTAGCATCGAAAGCCAGATCGGTCACATCCCCCGACGGCAAGAACGAACGAACATACCGTCCCTGTTTGAGATCGGTGCGGGTCAGACTGCGTTTGCCGCTGCCACGCCGGACAAAACGGTCCTGCGGCAGGGAAGCGTCCAGGTTGATCGGCGAAAAATTTCGGTCGATTTCCGCCGTTCGGTCCTGGTCATCCGTCTGGTCCGGCTGCGGCGGTTTCTGGGAATCGTCTCGGGTTTTCTCGTCGTCGGCATCGTCGTTGCCGGGTTCCGACTCCGTCGGCGGATTTTGCGGCGGCGGCGGTTGATCGTCAGAATCCGGCTGATCCGGCGGGTTCGGCGAATCGCCCGGGTCGCTATGCTCCGGCGGCGGCTGCTGCTGCATCTGCCGCGTACGGTGCGGCAAGACAAAGCAAGCGGCGCGTTCTATATCCGTTGGCAACAAATAATCCCGGCCAGCCAAACCGGCAATCGCCTTGGCCGTTTCCAACAGGTACAACTCCGCCCGGTGGCCGGCGCAATTCGCCTGGGAGCAATACTGGGCCGCCAGCTGCATCATGGCCGCATCGACGACCGTTTTTTCGATCAAAACACGCGCCTGCTCCACTCGCTCTGCCAATTGCCGCGTATCTTCCCGCCAGAGCGCCGCGAAGGCAAGCGGGTCCCGATCGTACGCCAGAACGCGTCGCATGATCTCCGCCCGCGCTTCGGCATTCGTCTCGCGTCCCGCCATGACAAACAAGCCAAACCGATCCAACGTGGCTGGAGCCAGTACACCTTCCGCCGGATTCATTGTGCCAACCATCGTAAATCGGCTTTCATGGCGGAATGAGATTCCTTCCCGTTCCACCAGATTGACCCCGCGATCCGCCGCATCCAGAATGCCGTTCATTACTTCCCGGCGCAGCAAGTTGATTTCGTCAACATACAGCAACCGTCCGTCGGCCCGGGCGAGGATGCCCGGGGAAAAAGCCTTTTTGCCGCTGGTTATCGCCTGCTCCAGGTCGATATGACCAAACACCATGTCTTCCGTGGCATTGAGCGGCAACTCGACGATTCCGCCGTCCGCCGCCAACTCGGCCATGGCCCGAACCAGCACCGACTTGGCGACGCCGCTTTCGCCAGCGATCAGTACTCCGCCGGCGCGGGGATTCGTCAGGACGATCAGCAAGGCTTCCTTGACATCCGGTTGCCCCACGACCGCCGCAAACGGGAACGCCGTTCCCTTGCCCATCCTGTTCGCCCGCCTTTCCTTTGCTACTCTTGCAATGCGGCTTCCACAGCCGTCCAGTCCAACGTTCCTTCTTCAAATGGACGTCGCCGCATGCGATGCGGCAAAGCCAATCTGGCCGCCTGACGGATATCCTCCGGCCCGGCCTGTTCGCGCCCCGCCAACGCAGCCAAGGTAATCGCCGTCTTGATGAGGGTGATATCGGCGCGATGCCCGTCCACCCCCAGTTGAATAGCCAACTTGGCGACCATCGACAGCAGTGCGTCGCTGACGCCGACTTGCGGTAACAAACGCCGTGCCCGCAGGATCGCCTGCCCCAGTTCCGCCTGACCGCTTCGGTAAGTAGCGGCGAAAGCGGTCGAATCCTGTTCGTAGGCCATCCGGCGTTTGATGACTTCCACCCGTTGCGCCGGTTCGTGTTCGCCGGTCACAGTGACCGACAGGCCGAACCGATCCAACAGTTGCGGCCGAATGTCCCCTTCTTCCGGGTTCATGGTGCCCACCAGGACAAAGCGGGCCGGATGGGAGTAAGACACACCTTCTCGTTCGACCGTATTGACCCCCATGGCCGCTGCATCCAGCAGCACGTCCACCACATGGTCGTCCAGCAGGTTGATTTCATCCACGTATAAAATGTTTCGGTTGGCCTGCGCCAAGATTCCCGGCTCAAACTTTTTTTCGCCGAATTTGATGGCATGTTCAATATCCAAAGTTCCGACTACCCGGTCTTCCGTCGCACTCACGGGTAATTCCACCACCTTCATCCGAACCGACAGGTCGGGAAGGGCCTCGTCCTGTTTCACCCTGCCTGCACAGTCTTCGCACAGATGGGCCGCATCTTCGGGATCACAGCGAAAACGGCAACCTTGTACCGCCCGCATGGCCGGCAACAGATCGGCGATAGCCCGCACCGCCGTGGATTTGGCCGTACCCTTTTCCCCCTTGATCAATACGCCGCCCAGGGCAGGATTGATGACGTTCAAAATCAAAGCCTGTTTCATTTCTGCCTGTCCCACGATCGCGGTAAACGGATATACACCTGTTCGCATGTTCAATCCCCTTTGCTTTATATTACCGAATTTCTTGCCGAATCCACTCCCTGTTTTTGCTGAAAATCCCGGATGAACACTTGTTTTAGCGTACATTCCGGCGGGTAGGGTTCTGCCGCGCAGCCTGCCCCATACCAGCGGGCGAAACAAGCCCCGCCGCACAGGGAAAACGCATCGCACTCCCGGCAAAAACCCATGCCGCAACGGATCTGATCGGCGATCTGCGTCAGGCGCACCGGGTCGATTCCGGTTTCCACATGTCCCAGCCGAAACTCCGGAAACGACGACAGCGAAGCACAGGCGTAAATGGTACCGCTCGCGTCGACAAAAGCGGCTTCGCCATTCATGGCATGACAGTGGGCAAAGCCGCCGCAGTGCGTATTCAGCGTGTGAACCCGCTCCCGGTGCGAAAAAATCAATGGTCGCCCGGTTTGTCGTTCCAGCCGTTCGGCGGTTGCCAGCACTTCCCGCAACGCCGAGGCCAGATCAGCAGCCGATGCCGCCTTCACACCGGCGCCGCGTCCCTGCGCCCGGAGCAAATCAAAGCCGATCTTACGCACATTGCCCAGATAATAGGCCATTTCGACGATTCCCGCCAATTTTCGGACATTGACTTGGGTAACGACACAGGTGATCCCGGTTTCCACACCCACGGACGCCAAGGCAGCGGCACCAGCCAGAATCAGTCGGCTAGTCCCGCCACCGTCCGGCAATTTCCGCTGGGCGTCATTTTCCGACGGCCGTCCATCCAGACTGATCCCGACGCCGACTTGTTGATCGCGCAAAAACAGCGCCTTCGACTGTTCCAGCAGCGAGGCGTTCGTCTGAATCTGCAAGATAGCCGGCAACTTTCGCTGTTTCACATAGGCCACGATTTTCGTCAATAGATCGAAGGCCAGAAGCGGTTCACCGCCGCTGAACTGCAATACAAACGGCTGTCCGCCTGCCGCCGCCAGATCGACCGCCCGCCGCGCCGTATCGAAGGTCATGCTTTCTTGCGGTTGCTTGTGAGCATAACAATAGGCACAGGCGAAGTTGCAATGCCCAGTCAACCCGAGTATCAGCATCCGAATTGGCGGAATCTGTATGTTATCTGCGATTATGCTCATTTCATTAGCTCCCATTGGCGAAGGCCAAGGTAGTTTGGGTATCCACCAGCTTCAGCAAAATCAGCGAATAGATCTGGCAGTCCGGTTCACGCCGCAGATTTTGCAGCGTCGCCGTCATATTGATATGGAAAGCTTCCTGAACCGGCCGATAATACGCCGGAAAGCGGCAGGCATGAGGCTGCGGTGCACAAGGCTTCGGGGCGCAAAACGGGCAACTCGTCGGAAACCGGAACGCCCAAATCTCGCGAACCTGATCTTGCCGACGCAAAAAGCGTTCCAATTCGAACTGCTCCTGCCACAGCTTTCGAACGGCGGCTTGGTCAGCTTCGTCAACAATGTCTGTCGCCACCAACAATGCCCGATCGTACGAACGCACAAACTCCCGGCTTTCCGGCAAATCCCGCTGCCGTTCCCACCCATTCTGCAAGGGGCAAGCGGCATTTTTTTCTCCGTCGCAGTAGCGGCAGCCGGCGCGGGCTTGGTCGTCAACTGCCACCGCGTCGATCGGCAGTTCATATATACGAAAATTCAAGCCGTCAATCCGTGGGATCGCCATGGCCGATACCGGGTCACCGGCCGGGATACTCGGCGGTTCGATGCGGGAGAACGCCTGCTGTAGGACCGGTACGGCCTCGTGCAAATCCAGGCAATAATACACCGAACTTTGCCATGTCTGCCGCAAATCCTGGGCCACGAATCGGTCGACGGCAATGCCGCCGATAATCACGGGAAGGTTCCGCAGTGAGACCGCATGGTCGGCAAACATTTTTTCCAGGTTTTCACGGGCCTCGCTGATGACGCAGGCAATCCCCAACGCCTGACTGTTCCCGCCAGCGCAACGCCTGACGATTTCAGCCGGTTCCAGGTTGGTTCCGAGATCCAGTACTTCGTAACCGGCCCGCAACCAACACAGGCGGATAATATTTTTTCCCCGGTCACCCCGACCCGGACTGAGGACGCCAATCGCCACCTGCCGGCCCGTTCGTCGCTCCGTCGGAAAACGCGCTCGCCAACAATCATACGCGTAGTTCAAGGCCCAACAAAAGAAATATCGTTCCGTGATCGCCGGCAATCGCAATTGTTGCCCTTTGATTTGTCCGGCCCGATCCGGCCAAGACAAACATAATATATCCGTCGTTTCATCAAGTCTGTCGCGAACCCCGTCGGCGCCTTCCGCCAGTATCAAATAATCCAGCAGATCTGACACTTGTTGGCGGGTTAGTTTCTCATCAAGAACTTTTGCTTTTCGCGGCGGCCCGCCGACGATCTTTGGCGCCCGGACCTCCTCGGTGAAACGGATGCACTGATTCAGCCTGTCCACAAAGACTTCCGCCTGCATTTAACCCCTCGATCCCTTACCGTCTATTTTTCGTCGTCGCTGCGTTCTTCCAGATCGCCTTCGATTGACAGGTACAACCGGCGGAGTTCATCCAAAGTTTCCGGTTTTGCCTCCCATAGGCCGCGCTGCTGGGCTTCCAGAAGTTTTTCGGCGATCCGGCGCAGCGCCCAGGGGTTAACGTCGTTCATCCATTCCTGTAGAGCGGGATCCAGCGCATATTTTTCGGCCAGCGTTTCGTACATCCAGTTTTCCATGACCAGACTGGTCGCGTCCCAATCGTAGCAATGGGCCGCCACTGCGGCTAGATCCGCCGCACCCTTGTAACCATGCTTTTTCATGCCTTCGATATATTTGGGATTCATCGCTTCCGCCCGGAACACGCGCGTGAATTCCTCGGCCAGACTTCGCACCGCGACCCGGCCCCGATCCGAGCTATCGCCGCAATACGACCGGGGCGCACTGCCCCGCAGGCTGCGAACGGCCGCGACCATGCCGCCATGGTAAGCGTTGAAGTCGTCGGATGACAGCAAATGGACTTCCCGGTTATCTTCATTTTTTATGGTGACTTCTATCCCCGCCAGACGACGGCTGAAGCGTTCCGGCAAAAACTCGCCGTTAGCTTTCGTCCCATAGGCGTAAGCGCCCCAACGCACATACACCTTGCCGAGATCATCCACGCTTTCCCAGTTCTTTGCTTCCAGCAGGGCCCCTACTCCGGCGCCGTAACTGCCGGGAGGACAACCAAATATGCGGTAGCCGGCCTGGGCCCGCGCTTCCGGCCCACTCAACCCGCCCTGTTCCAGTTCGGCGGTTTCCGACGTGATATGTTTTCGTACGAAATTCTGTTCCGGCGGTTCCTCTTGCGCCGCCGCCAACGCAACCGCCTTGTCCATCCATTGGACGGCGAAGGGCAAGGCATCCCGGAACAGTCCGCTGATACGGACCGTCACATCGATGCGGGGCCGTTTCAGCTCCGCCAGCGGAATGAGTTCCAGCCCGGCGACCCGGCCGCTGCTCTTCTGCCACATCGGCCGAACGCCAAGCAAATAAAGGAATTGGGCGATGCACTGCCCTCGGCTGCGCATGTTGGCGCCGCTCCACAGCACCATGCCGATACTTTCCGGATAATGCCCTTCCTCCACCACAAACCGTTCGATCAATAAATCGCCCAGTTGCTTGCCGCATTCCCAGGCTACCGGCGACGGCAGGGTCCGTGGATCCACCCCGTAGAAATTTCGTCCTGTCGGCAGAATGTCGACCATGCCGCTCGTCGGTGCGCCGGCCGGCCCTGGTTCCACGAACCGTCCCGACATTGCCGCCAATGTATTGTCGATCTCCTGGGCGGTCCGCGCCAAATTCTCCTGCAACGGTCCGCAAATATACTCCAACACTCGCAGCAGGGGTTCGATCTTTTCCGGGGTAGTTTCACGCAGCCACAAATATTCCGACTGCAGTTTCGGCCAGGCAGCCAAAAGTTGAAACTCCGCTCCCAAAAGAATGTTCACAATGCCGTGGCAGAATTCGCGAAGTTCATCCAGCACCGCGCCGAAGGTTCGGGCGGTCCCGGGAATCACTTCCCCCGGTCGATCCTGAAGATCGTCGTAATCATAACCCCGGATCGCCGCCACGCTGGCGAACAACGAAGGAATATCACCGTTGGCCAGGCGTGTCAAAGCCAGGATGTACTCCACAAGGGATTCACCGGCCGGCGCTTGCCCCAAAATATGCAGTCCCACACGAATTTGCAGGTTTTTTAGATCGCTGATGCAACCATGCAGACGCTCCAGATAAGATTCGAAGGGTTCCTCCGCGGCTGGCGGTTTCACCGTGTCATCCAGATTGGCCACCGTCGCCGCCGCCAATATCTGCGCCGCCGTCGCCGACAACTTCTCCGGCTGATTCAGCCGATAGTGCCAATATTCATCCACCAGCCGCTCCACCACCGCCAACTCGTCATAGAGTCCGGCATGGCTCATCGGCGGCGTCTGATGGCCGATCAGGCAGGCAGCACTCCGCCGTTTGGCCTGCGTTCCCTCACCGACGATCGTGATCAGATACGGATAGATATTCGGCAGGTCGCCTAGCGCCAATTCGGGATAGCATTCGCCGGACAGCGCCGTTGCCTTGCCCGGCAGCCATTCCAGCGAACCATGCGTGCCGATGTGCAACACAACATCCGCGCCGAACTTTTCCCGCAACCATTCGTAATAGGCCAAATAATGATGGGTCGGCGCACAATCGGGTGAATGGTAGATCTTTCCCGTATCCTCGCCGAAACCGCGCGGCGGCTGGACGCTGACGGCCACGTTTCCCAGCCGCATTCCCGGGATCAGCAGGCGCCCGTCCTGCACAAACACATCGCCCGGCGGTTCTCCCCAGTCTCGTGTCAATTCTCGGGCCGGTTTTTCCGGCAGCCGGTCGAACCATTTTTGGTATTCCGCCGCCGTCAGACTCCCCAAATAAGTCTCGGCGGCTTTGCCGGCGGCAAATTCCCGATCATTGGTTCCGCAAGCGATCAATGCGTCCATCAGGTCCTTGCTGCTCGCCGGCAACTCGCCCACGCTGTAGCCTTCCCGTTCCATGCGCCACAGCAATTCCAAAACGCTGGCCGGCGAATCGAGTCCGGCGGCGCTACCGATGCTGGCATTGGTCGGCGGGTAATTGTGGAACACGATGGCGACTTTCTTTTCCGCATTGGCTTTTCGCCGCAGGATCGCCCATTTTTCCGTCTTGCGCGCCAGTATTTCAGCGCGTTCGGCAAGTGGCAGATGGCGGATATCGTTCGCGCCCCGATCCTCCTTGTAGGCATACGGCACGCTATGGATCACGCCGTCGAACTCGGGCAGGGAAATGCTGAAGGACAGATCCAGCGGCGTCATGCCTTCGGGACTGCCACGCCAATCGGCCTCGTTCTGCAGCAGGTTGTACGCCTGCAGGATCGGTCGGGCCAGCGTCTGAAAAAAGCCGATGTCCACCGGCCGCCCCACCGTCAGGGAGAATTTCAGCGTGTTAACCAGCACGTCGATCCGCCAGCCGGTCTCATCCCGAAAATAGGTTTCAATCGCCGTGTCCACGCCGGTGCTGTGCTGGATCGGATCAGCCGCCCAATGGCTGAATACCGGAATCACGTTCAGGCCACGCCGGCGCAAGGCGTCAATCAAAACCTTCTGGTGCGCCAAATCACCCCAGATCCATTCTTCGCGAGGGATCAGGATGCCGGCTGTCAAGCGTCCGGGGTCGAGTTTACCCAGTTGTTCGAATTCGGCCAAAGTCGCAACTCTCTGGTTATCCGCCGTGTTAACGATTCCGCACCAGGGCAGCTCGACCGGAGCTCCCGGTTTTTGATCGCTACCGCAGAAATGCCGCGCCAGCCACCGCCAAAGATTGCGATAGTTTCGTTGTCCGCTGTATAGCAAATATCGATTCACCGTCTCGATTTCCGCCACATCGAATCCCAGTGAGACATCCGACTGGTCGACGCCAGAACCCAGCAACAAATGCGGCCGCTTCAGTTCCTGCAAAATTTTCAACGTCTGCTGGACCCATTGGCTGTCTGAGGAACTTCCCATCCAAGAGATCACGACCGCCTGGGTCGACGCCAGCTGCCGATGCCAGGACTCGTCCCAGTTTCGGCGAGCGTCGACCAGTACGACAGCGACGTCGGGAAATTCCGGTTCCAAGGCCAGTTGCTGCCTTGTTATTTCCATCATCCCGGCCTGCCTGGTCAAATTGGTAATAAACAACAAGCTCATGTCCATTTCGCCTCCATTCCCTGTCTCCCGGTCATTTGACGCCGATTCTTCGCCAGATATGGATCCGATATTGGCCGACCACTTCGCCGCTATCGAGCTGTAAAGGTCCTTCCATGCCCGCGACAAGGGACGGATTCGCCGCCGCCGCCACGCAAGGGCCTTCCGTCGGCAGGAAATCCACGACTTCCAGTTCCGGCGCGGTCATGATCATCATGCCATGGATCGTGGCATCCTTGGTCCGGATGTTCCGACCGACGGCGACAATCAGAGTGGTTTTCCCCACCGCCCACAGCTCCTCCACCATCCCCCCCATTTGGCGTCGCTTCACAAAGTTTCCGCCACGGTCGAACAAAAAGACACTGTTGCTCTGAGGATGCTCGACCGGGGTCGGCAATTGCCAGTTGGCCCGGTTATAGGTGTTGCCGGTGGAATACGCCGCATATTCGCCGACATGCCGTACATGCAGCCCGGTCGCATTGACGTAAATCCCCTGAATCAGCTGCGGAGCGCTCAACGTCCGGCTCCACAGCAACCGCCCGGCATCGCTCACGAGGAAGGCCCGCCCATCCGCCGACACGCCGCCATAAACCTGTCCATCCGCCGATATTTCCGGCCCGAACCGCATGTTCGTACGATCATAGGGCGAGACGGTCGGCAGGTTCAGGCTCCAGCGCAAAGCGCCAGTCCGGGTGTCATACGCATAAAAATTATCCTGAAATCGCCGCTCCGGTCCCGGCGTGTAGTCCGAGGTGGCGAAGGCCACCATATTGCCGTCCGGCGTCACGCCGCACCAGCTGACCCAGACATCGATGTTATACTCACGAGGAAACAGCGTTACCTTTCCCTGGGGATCAAATCGATACACCCGGGCAGAGTAATCCGTTTTGCCGGACGGATACCGGATCGACCGTAAGGCCACGGCGTAAGCGTTATCCTGAGCATCAACCTTGATGGACATGATGCCGGGGAAGGTCTTCCGGCGAATATCCACGCCCAGTTCATCGGCGCTGGCCTTGCGCCAAATTTCGGCGCCGCTCACGGCGTCAATGCAGATCACCGCTCCCTGTTGACTGTTCTCGCCAACCAGAATCCGGCGATTATCCCGTGAAAACTCCAGGGCGCTGATTTTTCCCATGCCGATCTTCCGGCTCCAGAGTCGGTTGCCGGTCGTGTCCAGCAGCACTATTTCGCCAGACTCCGTGCCCACAACGATCCGAGCGCCGTCCGGCGATAACCGTAGCAGCCCCGGTGTGGAGCCCATCTGTTTGTAACCGCGGATTTCCACCTTGCCCAGGGAAACCTCGGCCACTTTTTCATAGCGTCCCGTACGGCTGGCGATTTTTTTCGACGCCGCCCCATTGTCCGCCGGCTGCAGTTCCGGGAAGATGTGCAGCGCCAACGCCGCCAGGCTGCAGGCAAAAGCGCCGAACAACAATCCTGTCAAAATCCTGATCTTGAAATTGCTCACAACCACACCGCCATAAAATCATACACACCGCTCAGCCTCGGAAAGTAAGCGATGCCGTTGAATTGCAGGGAGTACAGGATTTTCAGCGTCGCGCCGCTCCCCAGCGCCGCGAACGCCAAACCGCAGGCGACTCGCTGTCTAAGCGGCCACAATGGCAGTTCCGCCCGATGTCCGTTACGGCCGAAGCCCCGGCTTTCCACCGACAAGGCCAGCGTCGCCGCCCGCCGCAACGCCCGCGCCAGAATGGGAAACAACACTTGGAATGCCGTGCGAATCCAGCGCAGCGGCGAAAGGGTCCGAACCGGCTCGAAGCCGCGCAGACGCTGGGCAGTGAGCACAATCGCCGTCTCCTCGAAAATCACCGGTAAAAACCGCAGACTGGTGATCAGCATAAAGGCGATCGCGTACGGCATCCGCCAGTGCAAAAAGCATTGCAGCAGTTGCCGCGAATCGGTGGTCCAGCAAATCAGCAGGCCGCAGGTCAGCATGATGCCGGAGCGCATCGCCTGCACCGCGCCGTGTTCGAGGCCTTCCCGGTACACGAACACGCCGCCCGTGAGTTCACCGATCCAGGGCGTAGTCGGCGATACCAAACAGGCGATCATGGTCCGGGGTTCCTGATTGTAAAACAGCGCCTGACTGACCATGGCGCCCCAGATGCCCACGAGCAAAAACACGATCAGCACCCGCCAGCGTTCGACGGAGGAACGCGCCAGGACATGCAGACCCAACGACAGCACAAACAACAAAAATAACGGACGCGGCCCCTCCATGCCGATGGCGAACAACATGACCGCCAGCAGCAACAGCAGCTTGGTCCGTACGTCGGCATGGTGGATCGGCGTATCAGCCGACGTGGCTTCCCAGACTTGCCTGTTGTACATGCCGCACCACCTCCTCCACGCACAGGGCGCAACCGCCGTATAGCTTCTGCGAAACCTTCAGGGCCGCCGGCGCCCGCAATCCGGCGCGAAGCAGCAGATCGTCGCGGGAAAAGACCTCCCGGGGCGATGCATCGGCAACCACCGCTCCCGCGGTCATCACCACCACCCGCTCCGCGTAGCGGGCGGCGACTTCCGTGTCGTGCGTACAGAAAATAACGGTCCCACCCTGGCCGGTAAACTCCTGCAACAAGGCGATGATATCGTCGATATGCCCCAAATCCTGACCGGTGGTCGGTTCGTCCAGCAACAGCACTTCCGGCCGGCAGGCCAACAACGACGCGATCGCCACCCGGACCCGCTGCCCCTGGCTGAGCGCCAAGGGAAACCGGTCCTCAAGACTCGCCAACCCGGTCTTCTCCAACAGGGTCCGCCAATCGTCGCCAGCATGGGCTCCGGCGACCCCGTGACGAATGCCAAACGTAATTTCCGCCGCTACGGTCGAATTGAACAGCATCAGGTCCGGATTCTGCATGACCATGCCGACCCGCCGTTCCAGCGCCCGCACCGGCCGTCCCAAGACCTCGACCCGGCCGGACTGGATTTTCAGCAAGCCACAAATATGCTGCAGCAAGGTCGATTTGCCGGCGCCGTTGTTGCCCATCAACGCCACGAACTGCCCCCGCGGCACCTCCAGATTGATCCCGTCCAGGATCTTGCGGCCGTTCGCAGCATAGCGGAAATCCAGATTCCGGACCGTAACTGCTGAAGTAAACGGGTCGGCTGGTGCCAAGCCCTCGGGCGCCGCCGTCATGACATCGCCGCAGCGGGGAAAGGCCGAGCGAATGTCCCGCACCGCTTCCTCCACCGTCGCGCCGGCCGCCGTCAGGCCGAGATTATGACAGATATGCACCGGCTGGGGAATCCGCAGTCCCAGTCGCAAAAATACGTTGGGATCGCGGAAGGCCTCCTGCCGCGTTCCCTGCCACCGCATTTCGCCTTCGTCCATGACCAGCACCCGCCGGCACAGGGGCATCACTTCGTGAAGCCGGTGTTCCACCACAATGACGGTGATTCCCTGTTCCCGGTTCAACTTCTGCAAAACTGCGAGCAATTCTACCGCGCCGCGCGGATCCATTTGACTGATCGGCTCGTCCAGCGCCAGCAGATGCGGCCGCACCGCCAACACCGCCGCCAAAGCCAGGCGCTGGCGTTCGCCACCGGACAGGGCGTGAACGCTGCCGTTCTCGCGCCCCGCCAAACCCACCCAGGCCAACGTCTCGGCAACGCGCCGCCGGATCATCTCCCGTTCCATCCCCATGTTTTCCAAGGCGAAACCGACCTCGTCCGCCACGGTCGTCGAAAAAATCTGATCATCGGGATTCTGAAACATCAATCCGACGGTTCGGCTGAGTTCCGCCACCGACGACTGCCGGGAATCCACGCCGTTGATCCTGAGTTTGCCGCTCAATTCGCCGCCGATCTCATGCGGAATCAGGCCGTTGAGCGCTTTCAGCAGCGTGCTTTTGCCGCAACCGGTCGGTCCGGTCAGCAGAATAAAATCGCCGCTGTCGATCGACAGATTGATATTTTTCAGGCTCGGCGCAGGGCGCGTTTTATAGGTGAACGACAAATTCGCACATTCCACGATGCCGGTCATCGTCAATCCCCTCCCACATCGGCCAGACGGCTGCCGAGCAACAGGCCGCAGCCCGCGCCGATCATCGTGTACAGAAAGCCATTGACCGCCATCACCAAATAAATGTACCAATCGGCGTAATACAGCCGGTACAATACCGACATTCCCTGCAGCGTAACATAGGTGGCCGCCGTATCCGCCAGCGCGCAGGCCAGGGCGAGAATCACCAGACGTCGCGGACTAAATCCCGCCGGCGGGCCATCCGCCAGAGTTCTTGAAGTAAATCCGCTCAGCGCCAACGCCCCTTCCAGTAAGAATGCGTTGATGCCATACGACAAAAACACGATCGGCGACATGTGTCCAAACGCCACCATCCCGAGCAGCAGACGGATCGCCGCCATCAGACTCACCACGCCCTGCAACGGGATCAGTGTGATCAAAGCGCCGGTGAGCATATACAACATCACGCCGCTGAACATTCCGGTCAACACAAACGCAAACGGCCCCAGGAAGATATGAAAAAAATCATTCAGCAAGGTCGATGGCACATTCACCACCGCAAAAGCGCAAGTGCCGAACAACGCCACCGTGATCAGACGACGGGTCTTCATCGCGGTCAGGACCGCCGGCAGCTGTTTGCCGCCGACGACTAAAAACACCAGCAACAATACCAGCGCGACAACGAGCGTCAGCATCCCCCGCAGATTCTTCTTGACCATCGTGACCGGGATTTCGTGGGACCATATTTGCGCGGCCCCATCTTCCACTGTGACCCGCAGCAGGTATTCTCCTTCCGCCAGTAGTGCCTCGTCGGCGTAGATCGGCAGTTGAATTCGTTGCTTAGTTTCGCCGTTCAGGGCGACAAAGGCCGTCAGCCGTTCCTGCTTGTCCGCCATTGCGCCGGCACCGTCATTGTCGGAATTGCTGCCGGGCGTATACAGGCCCGGAATATGCCGCCGGGTATTCCAGTCCAACAGTTCGGCCTCCACCAGCACCAGTTTTTGCTGGCCGGCCGGGTTGCTGAAATCCAATCCCATGTAGGTCACCGGGTGAATGGCTTCAATCTCCAGATTGGCCGCGCCTTTACCGCGCAAAATATTTTTGTAGTAATCGAGGGAACGGTCCCGCAATACGATGGCGTTGCCGCTTTGTTTTTCATCCTGCCGGCCATCCTTGTCGAGAGGCAGAACAATCCGTTCGAACACCGGCGGTTGACGAGCCGAAACCCCATCTGTGAGCGGCGCCGCCTGCACAACTTTTTCTTGCGTCTGTTCCCCGGCGCGAATGATGATCTTATGTGTACCAAACGGTAAATCGTCGGCAAGGCCGAAGGTCAGCAAATCGAACCATTGACCGTATGAACCAGCCAGGGCAACGTTCCGGCGCAGCAGCCATCCTTCCTCCTGGCGGATCACCTGCCAGCGGCCATTGTCCCCGGTTGGCGCGATCCCAGAGGGCAGGCGGATTTCCACGGGAATCATCCGTTCCGCCGCCGCCGTGCTTTCCATATTAAAAATTGCCCGAATCGTTTCCCCCGGTGCGACGGTTGTCCGACGAACCCCCAAGGAGTACGGAATATCCAGGCTGACCTGCAATGAATCAGCCGAAGTCGCCTGCACCGGAGCCATCCACCCCAGGGTGAACCCTGCGAACAATAACAGGAATATGCGCTGTAGCCCAGGAAAACCTTTCACAACTTCACCCTTTTCTCGTCGTTACCGCAAATCGAATACAATCGGCAAGGTCGCCCACGCCGCCACCGGCGATCCGTTCTGCAATGCCGGCCGGAATCGCCACTCCTGGATGGCCCGCCTCGCCGCCTCGTCCAGCTCCGCATAACCGGAACTGCCCACGATCCGCACGTCTTCTACCTGGCCCTCGACGCTGATCAGGATCTGCAGCCGCACCGTGCCCTCCCAGCCCTTGGCCCGGGCGTTCGCCGGATATTCCGGCTTGTCGCCCGCTACGATGCGCGGCCCGCGCGTCGTTCCCGATCCGGTCCCGCTTCCCGGTCCAATGCCCGTTCCCTGACCCGTGCCATGGCCACCACCGGTCCCGCCGCCGCTACCGCCTGTCCCACCGCCGCCGCTACCGGTACCGCCGCCGACTCCGCCGCCACTGCCTTTGCCGTATTCACCACGCCCGCCGGCCGGAATCGTTTCCACGCCGGTCGGCGAAGCCGCATTCGGATTCGCCGTTGGCGAAAAGCCTGCCGCTGTTTGTGCGATCGGCAATTTGCTGTCGCTCTTCTCGGTCGTCCCGCCCGAAGCGCCCACCGGGGTTCCTCCGCCGCCAGCCGGTCCCGGCAACTCGATCAAACCATTGTCCGGCGCCAACAGGTCCGCCATCGTGACTTCCAGGTACACCGGTTCTTTTGCTTTTTGTTTTTCCGTTTGTATCGTCTGCCACGTCCACGTCGCTCCCGCCAACGCCAGGACCAGGACATGAAGGAACAGCGAACCCGCCACCGCGGTCCGCCATCTGCTTTTCGACGTCATCCCGTCATCCTTTCGGTTCCACGGCCACGGCGATCTTCGCCGCCCCCGCCCGTTTCACCGCATCCATGACTTCCACGATCCGTCCATGCCTAGCATCCTTGTCCGCCTTGATAAAAATCAACGGACCGGTATGGGATTTAGCCGCGACCGCCGTTGCCAGTTCAGCGACGCTTACCGGTTTTTCGCCCAAAGCGATGTTCCCATCCCGGTTCACCAGAACGGTGATGTGTTCCGGCGGCTGCACCGTGCCGGAATTGGCTTGCGGCGGAATGATGTTGAATCCGGGCTGGGCGACGATGAAGGTGGTGGACATCATGAAGAAGATGAGCAGCAGCATCATCACATCCACCATCGGCGTCATATCGACATGAACGGAACTTTGGGCGGAACTGCGCCGGTACTTCATGAAATGATCCTCCCCGTCTGACTTATAAATGAGCCCGCCGGACGATTTCGCCGGCGCAGCCTTCAGTCCAGTGGATCAGCCGTTCGACCCGGCTGCGAAAATGATTGTTGGCCATGATGCAGGGGATGGCGACCAGCAGGCCGCCGGCCGTATTGTATAACGCCTCGGAAATACCTTCGGCCAGCATCTGCGGATTGCCCAGGCCGGTCATGGATGCCGCCTGGAAGGTCTTGATCATCCCCAGCACCGTTCCCAAAAGTCCGAGCAGTGGCGCCACCGTGGCCGCCGTGGTCAGGATGTACAGGTTGCTTTCCAGCCGGGGAATCTCGCTCCGAACGGTGTCGTCCACCGCCAGCTGCCGCTGTTCCTGCGCGCCTTCGGGGAGGCGCGCCGCCGCCTCCCACATCCTTTCAAAAATAGTCGACGCGCCGCCACTGGTAACAACGGCATCTACATCAGTCGCTCCCGGTTCCCGGCAAAACTTCCGGAACCGGCGGGCGCTGGCGTCCGCTGCCCGATAAAACAGCCACCGTTCGATGATCACCGTAACCGCGACCAGGGAACAGGCCATGATGACTAGGATTACATAACCGCCTTTGGATATCAACTCTACCATACTGTCCTCCTAAGAAACTCTGCTTAAAAGTCCTGGGTAACGCCGATGTAAAATGATCGTTCCTGGGAAAAATAGGACGTGCTGCCATTGGAGACGATGTCCCGCCGGTCCAGCAAGTTTTCGATCCGCAACTTCAAATGGGTGGTCGGAGTCAAATCATAACCCAATATCAAGTTCGCAATCAACGACGCCGGAATGCCATCCGGCTCCGAGGTCGAATTCTGTCTGCCTGCCAAATAATTGGCGGCGATGCTGCCATTCCATTTGCCTTTCTTATAGTTGAGACCGGCCGTCAGTTGCGTCCGGGCGCTGTACAACGACCAGTTTGTTCCCGGTTCCTTGTTTTCCGGATTGCTGAACGATGCCCCCAGATTATACGACCACCCATGTTTCAGCGCCCGGGCGTATTCGATTTCCAGGCCGGTATTGCGGAATTCCGCGTTATAGGGAATATAAGTACCGCCAACATTTTTCCAACTGGTGTAGTTGGTGTAATCCATATGGAACAAGGCAATCTTCAGAGAATCCCTGGCGCCGATTTTTTTCCAGCCGAATTCGTAAGTATAGCCGCTTTCCGGCTTCAAGTCGGGATTGCCGATCGTCAACGTGCTGGAGCTGTACATTGACGAATAGTTCGGCATCCGGAAGGCCCGACCGGCGTTGACATACCAGCTCTGATCCTTGGTCGGCGTATACAGGAACTGGATCTGCGGGTTGAATTCGTTATAATTATTCAACCCGTTTTGTTGCTGAATGAACTCCTGCCGCGCTCCCAAAATCATCTGCACCTGTTTGGAAAACGGATGAGTCACTTGGCCAAACACCGAAAAATAATCGCGTTGCTTCAACGATACGGCGTTCGTCTTATAACTGGAAGTAAATGGTCCGGTTCGCCGCTCATCGACCCGGAAGGTTTCCTTCTGCCAGGACAGGCCGGCCACATAATCGCCGAAGCTGGTTTTCCAGTTCACCTGATTGTCCACGCCGAAGGTCTGCTGATAGCTCATATCGTTCTTGTCATTGCTGGTATTTTTCTTATACGAAGTATACGGTTTCGAATAATCCCGTTGCAGACGGTTGTAATAAATCTTGCTGAGCACGGACCCACTCTGGATTTGCATGGCCATGGCATGTTTTTCATCCACCACACCGACACTTTCATAGACCGTATTCGCCGGTGAATTGATCCGCTCGACCAAATAATCGTCCTTATCGTACTGATGGGTAAACGTGATATTCTTGTTGATTTTCCAGCTCCAGCGGAAGAAGTCCCGGCTATCGCCGCGAAACGCGGTATATTTGCCGTTGACGACATCGCTCCATTGCCCGGAGTCACCATCTTTTTGATGGGCGGCCGTGAAGGAAAAATCACCGGACTGCAACGAAACGCTTTGCTTGTTATAGCCGTAACTGCCGGTTTCAACCGTCACACTGTTTTTCACCTTGGTCTTGGTAATGATATTGATAACTCCACTGAGCGCCGCCGTGCCATACAAGGTAGAAGAAGCACCCTTGATCACTTCCACGCGCTCAATATTTTCCGGTGGAATGTGTTCCAACGCATAGTCGCCATTCAGATTGGTCGGCACGCCGTTGATCATCACCAAAGTTCCCCGGTCGCGCATGCCCCTGATCGCCAGCCCGCCCGACATCGACCCATACAATCCGCCACGCCGGCCATAACCGTCATAGGTGATACCGGTCGAAAACTTCAAGGCTTCCAGCAGATTGGCCGCGCCGGTTTCCTTGAGCTGCTCGCCGAAAATAACCTGCACCGACGCCGCCGTTTTCAGATCGGTCGATTCTTGGCGTTTGGCCGTGATCAGAACCGGATCGAAGGTATACTCCTGCTTTTCCTCCGCCTGCGCCGCCAAAGGCGTCATCAGACACAACCCGCCGGCCACAATTCCAGCCACCGTTCGCCGGGCCCATTCCCGGGTCCATTTCTTGCTCAGCTTCATCGCATCCAGTCCTTTCGAAATATGATATCCACGAGTCAAAACGGAATCACCCAGCATAATCATCCACGACCATATATTCGAAGGCGCTCAACAAGGTCCGCTACGTCGGCCCTGTTTGAACCCAGGCTTTTTATGGAGGCTCCCCTGCAAAAGAGCCTCCGGCTAATGAATCCGCACCCCAGCCAACAGGGCGCGAAACTCGGGAACCCGCAGAAAAAAACAGCCTCCCGGTGTGGGAGGCTGTCGAGCTCTCTGGGCTTTTCCAATAAAAATCCCGGCAAAAGAATTGCCGGGAAGAAGTTCAACACAGGAGCTGTGTCAGAATCCCCTCCCCATCGCGCGTGGGTAAAAACGGTGATTGTCAGACAGGCAGTTCTCCTGGCTCTGGATCTTCGCTCGCCCAAACCTTCCCAAAACTTTCGTTCCAGTGGCGTTTGATGGGTTCGCTCCCCAATACAGTGGCGGGACCGCGCCGGCGTTACACCGGACTTCCCTATTAAGCCCCTTAGGGCACCTATCCCGGTATGAAATTTTCAAAAATTCAATGTCCAGACGAATAGTAGCACATGAGAATAAGATTGTCAACCGAGTTGTATTGACACTGGGTCTTATTTGGGGCGTAACCCCGGACCAAGCCTGTTCCCTTATATGGAAACCGGCACCGCCAGATCCAGCAGCGCATCGCCGCGCTTCACTTTCAGCTTGCTGACGGGTGTGGGGGCCGTTAAGATTTCCTGCAGATGGCTGATGTCTTTTATGACGATCCCATTGACTTCCAGGATCACGTCGTTGACCGCCAGATTCATCCGCTGGGCAACGCTGTTGTTGTCCACGCCGGTGACCAATACACCGGCTTTGGATGTCAGATTCAGTGTCTTTATATCTTCATCGGTAAGTGCGCGGATTGTCGCTCCCAATCGGGGCTTCTCCGGAATTACTTGCACCGAGGTCGCCGGTTGGTCGATCAGCTTTCGGATCTCGCCCGCTTTGGCGCTATAATTGTTAAAAGTTATTTCCTTGTTCTGAATGGTACCGCGGCGAAAGATGGTGACCGGCACTTTGATCACATATCCTGGAATTGCGATAAGATCCTGTTGCATTTTCCATAGGGTGGCAGCATTAGCCACCTCCTGCCCTCCAAATGTTACCACAATGTCTTCCGCCTGGATTCCGGCCCGGTCGAACGGGCCGCCGGTTTTTACCGTCTTGATGACGGTGCCCGTTTCTTTTTTCCAGTTCAATTTGTTACGGAACCAGCTTTCACTATCGGGAATAGTGTAGCCGCCGTCAATCGCCCATTTGGCCCCGGCGACGCTGGCGAGGGTGGCCACGGCATCCGCGAAACGGCGGGCCGTCGCTTCGTCTTTCATGCAAAATATAGCCGATTCCGTCCTGATACCCTCGGCCACGCAGTATGGATGGGGAGCACCTGGTGTAGTATTTTGCCTTATAAGCAGTGAGGAAACATCTTTAAAAACCAGAGTTTCGTTTTCCGACCGGATGTCTGGCACGGGCATATAATACATGTCCCAAACATTCCAGACCATTTTGGTACCGATGTATTCCGAAAACAGGCGCACACCGCTCCGGTCAATTTCTACCGTCTGCTTGGGATAATTGTACCAGCCAAAAAAAGATCCCTTCAAACCTTGCAACACATCCAGCGCTTCTTTGTCCGAGGAAAAGAAGCTTGGCGTGTACAGTGTTTCGCAAAAGCCTACGCTCGCAGAAGCAGCCGCAATCACTACAACCATGAACAGAATCAGCCATCGATGTTTCATTGGCAAGACCCCTTTTGCTTTATTAATGGATAGCCCCTTTTTCGTGCAATTCCTTGACCATGCGCCAAACCACTTCCGCGCCTGTATCCGGCGGGATCACCGAATAGGGCGCCTTGGGCTGTTCATTGGTTCCCAAGGTTCTGCCTTGCGCATCATATAAGGCCACATAAACAATAGCCGTTTTTTTATTGTTGACATCGACCAAGTATTTGACTTCAATCGAAGTCATTTCTGCGGGGCAACCGTTAGCGATCAATTTTGAATACTCGGGATCGCTTTTACCGCTATAGACCATTTTACCCCACAAGACCACAACGGGAGTTTTAGGAGAGCTCGTAGCGGCGTAACTCATGTTTGTTTCATAGAAATATTTAGTGCCAAAGGTATTCTGATGATACTTACTCTCCAGCTGCCGCCATTCCGCACTGGCAATCATTGGAGTCCAAAGAACAAGCAGTAGTAAGGAAAAAAATGTGACTTTAATTTTCATGTTGCACCTCTTGCCAAACAAACTTCGCTGGAAAGTGAATACGATCAGTTCAAATCATTGCGCGAGTACTTGGTGCCTTTCAGAGTAACCTCCAACGCCAAGCCCTTGTCAGTGATCACATACATCCAGACGTCAGGCGATACGGAAAAAGCTCCCTGATACGCCCCTCCCGATACGCTGTCGGTAGCGGCAGCCGTCGCCTGGCCGCCGAACTGCCAGCCATCCGTCGTAAAATCCTTCAGGGCTTTTTCTTTTTCGAAAATGAACACGACATTGTAGGTCTTGGCGCCGAGACCCAGTCCCACCGAACCGGTGACCATATCCATGAACGTTTCTTCATCGGTTTCATTGTTGACCGCCATGCCTTTGCCGGTTCCGCCGCCAATAAACAGCAGTTTCACGCCCCAGTTGCCGAACACGGCATAACCGGCGGCTTTTTCCACATAACGTTGGGCGGATGGCTGCAGTTCATATAATTTTTCCAGTGTTTTTTTCGAAATATCCCGGATATGCTGCCGTTTCTCCTCTTTGGTAGCGGCACAGGCTACCGACACGGACAGCATGAGCATCGCCAGCACCATGGCCACGATTTTAACAGCCGTTCTTCTGCTCATTTCCAGTCCTCCTTCATCTTTTTCAACCTCAAACACTTATTGGGTTGCTATTATTTTACCGCCGTCATTTCCTGGTAGCAAGCAGGAATCCTGCGCAAAACGGAACGGAAGGGACGAATTTAATCTCGCCCCTCCCGTTAGTTTGCAATCAATTACAGTTGAAACTTCGCCACGGCTTCTTGAAGATCGCCGGCCAGCTTCGCCAAGCTCTGGCTCGACGAGGCGATTTCCTCAGTAGAGGCCGACTGTTCCTCCGTGGCCGCCGAGATGCTTTGCGCTTCGAGGGCGGCATCCCGGCTGACTTTTTCCACGCGGCGCATGGATTCCACAATCCGCTTGCTGCCGGAGCCAACCTCGGCAAATACCGTTGACAGGCCGCCGACTCTGCCGGCCACATCGTTGACCTGCTTTCCGATAGCCGCGAAACCTTCGCCAGCAGTATTGACCAGTGCCACGCCTTGCTCGATATTCGAACTGGCTTCGCCGATCGCCTCGACCACATTTTGGATGTTGGCGTTGTTGACGCCGATGATTCCTTTGATCTGCTGCGCGGCACTTTCCGATTGTTCCGCCAGTTTTCGCACTTCCTCGGCCACTACGGCAAAACCTCTGCCCTGTTCGCCGGCCCGCGCCGCTTCGATCGCCGCGTTCAAAGCCAACAAATTTGTCTGCCCGGCGATGTTGGAAATCAGTCCGACAATCTCCTCAATCTGGCGCGAACCGCTTTCCAGATCACCTGCCGCCGCATGGGCCTTGCGAGCGCCTTCACCAACACTGCTCATCTGGGCCACAGCCCGATCTACCGCTTGCTGGCCGTCGCTAGTCGCTGTAACTGCTTTTTCGGCCATATCAGCCATTTCCTGGGCAGTCCGGGCGACATCTTCAATCGTAGCCGTAATTTCTTCCACGATGGCCGCCGTCTCATTCACCGCTGTCACTTGGTCTTCCGTACCCTTGGCCATTTCGGTAATGGAACCGGCAACCTGGTTGGCTGCGTCGGCCGATTGTTGAGCGCCGGCGGTCAGCTGCTCGCTGGAGGCCGCCAGTTGATGGGATTGATTTTGGACTTGTTGCACTAGACTACGCAGATTCCGGTTCATCAAAATAATATTATCCGACAGTTGGCCGAACTCGCTCTTGTCGTTGATCGTCTTGGTAATTTCCCGCAGATTGCCGGTCGCAATGTTCTTGGCCACTTCCGTGATTCGCAGAATCGGCCGGACAAAGGACCCACTTGTCCAGAACGTCACAAGCAAGGCAAGCGCCAGACACCCCAACGCCAAGCCAATCAGAATTTTCGACAACGCCGCCGTTTCGCTGGCGGCATCCACTTGGCTGGTAGTCAGCAACAGCACCCACCGTTGCCCGCCCGGCAACGGAATAATATTCAACGAACCGATCTGCTCCGCGCCATTGGTGGCTTTATATGGGAAACGCAGCCGTTCGCCGGTTTCCGTCACCTTTTTGAACCCATTGAGAAGATTCGGATCCAGCGCCGTATTCGGCGGCAATTTTTTCTTGACTTCTTCGTCGATAGCGCCGGTTTTCAGGTTCATTTTTCCATTCAAGTCCGGTCGGGTTGGATGAACCAGATAAATTCCGTTGTCATCCAGCAAGGCGCCATATCCTTTTTGCTTGAATTTGATGATCTTTATCACCGGCAGCAGCTTTTCGGCGGAATAGGTCCCGAACACTACCCCGCTCATCTCACCGGTTCCGGGCTTTAAAACCGGCACGATCATAACGACGGACTGCTTGCCGGTTGTCCGTGAGATCAGCGGATCGGAGATATAGGGCTGTTTGGTTGCGAGAACTTTTTTGAAATATTCCCGGTCGGCATACTGTCCGGTAACTCCTTCATCGCTCACAGAGGTCCCGTCCAGTGCCGCATAAAAGACATGATCGAACCGACCGCTCCGCTGGAACAGACTGGACAGGGCTGGCTGGAGCTGAGCTTTGTCGCCGCTTTGCACCCTGGCAGTGTTCGCCAGTTCCGCAAGCTGCACCATGCCGGTCTGCATTTCGCCCTGAATCCGGGTAATTGCATTTTCCGCAACCGCCCGTTCGGTTTGATTCAAACTTTCTTCCAGATATTTCTCCGAGAAATAATAGCCGCCGCCGGATACAACCGCCAATGCTGTCACCACCAGCAACGCAATCAACCCCATGAGCCGGAAACGAATACTCTGGAACCATGTCATCGTCCTATCCCCCCATACTCCGGTTTTCGCTTACCCCCTGCCGGGCTGCAACGATTCTATTGTTTGATATTTTCGCCAATTATCGCTCAATTCCTGCTTTGTCGCAAAATTGGCGGCATCACCCTGGCGTTTCGCGGTGAAAGTACGTCAGGTGTCTCGAAAGTATGCTACCGAATTCGTTTCATTCGACAAATCTTTCAATAATTGATATTATATAGCTTGATGGTTTTTTGACCAAATCCACCCGGAAACGACAGGAGCTTCGCAAGAATGAACATTGCCACCCCTTACTACCTGATCGATGAGACTAAACTTTTGCGTAACCTAAAAATCATGGAACGAGTTCGCGAGCTTTCCGGCGCCAAGTCGCTACTGGCCCTGAAATGTTTTTCCACTTGGGGCGTATTCGACCTGATGCGGCAATATATGGACGGCACAACTTCCAGTTCGCTGTTCGAGGCACGCCTGGGTTATGAAAAGTTCGGCAAGGAAACTCATGCCTATTGCGTCGGCTATTCACCGTCCGACCTGGCGGAGATCCTTCAGTATGCCGATAAAATCATCTTCAATTCAACCTCCCAGCTGGACGCCCACTATGAAGCCGTAAAATCGAAGCCATTGGGTTTGCGGGTTAATCCCGGTTTCAGTTATTCACACTTTGACCTGGCGGACCCCGTCCGGAAATTTTCCCGGCTGGGGGTTGCCGACACCGCCGACCTGCACCGCTGTTTGCCCCGGATCAGCGGCCTGATGTTCCATTTTAATTGTGAAAATGACGATTTCGCCACTTTTTCCGAGCATCTCGACGCGCTGGGCGATCAGTACGCCGAAGTGCTATCCCGGGTAGACTGGCTCAGCCTGGGTGGTGGTCTTTATTTCACCAAGCCGGGGTATCCGGTGGAGGATTTTTGCGCCCGACTGAAGGAGTTCGCCAACAAATTCGGAGTCCAGATCTATCTGGAACCGGGTGAAAGCGCCATTACCGGCTGCGCCGAACTGGTCACGACCGTGGTGGATATCGTGCATAACGAAAAGGATGTCGCCATCGTAGACGCATCGGTGGAGGCCCACATGCTTGATTTGCTGATTTTCCGACTGTCGGCGAAAATCGGCCTCCACACCGACAAAGGTTACGAATACATGGTGGCAGGCCGTTCTTGCCTGGCCGGCGATATCTTTGGCACTTTCCGTTTTCCCGGCAAACTGGCAGTCGGTGATGAAGTCCGGTTTGCCGACGCAGCCGGTTACACCATGGTCAAAAAGAACTGGTTCAACGGCCTGCAGATGCCGACCATCGTCGTACGTCGCCTGAACGGAAAGCTTGAAGTGCTGCGGGAATTCGGTTACAAGGATTTTCTGGGCAATTTGTCTTGAAAATAAAACAACAGACAGGGGAGGAAAAAAATGCGTAAAAATGTATTGATTGTCGGCGCTGGTGGAGTGGCGCACGTGGTAGCCCACAAATGTGCGATGTATAACGATATCTTGGGTGATATCTGTATTGCTTCGCGCACGCGAAAAAAGTGTGAGGCCATCATTGAAAGCGTAATGCGCAAGAAGCATCTGAAAGATCCTTCGCGCAAGCTCTATTCGCGGCAGGTCAATGCATTGGATGTTCCTGCCCTGGTGGACCTGATCCGGGACACCAAATCCAAAATCGTCATCAACGTAGGCCAGGCCTTTATCAACATGTCGGTTATGGAAGCCTGCCTGGAAACCGGCGCCGTATACATGGATACCGCCATCCACGAGGAACCGGACAAAGTTTGCGAAAATCCGCCCTGGTATGCCAATTACGAGTGGAAACGCAAAGACCGATTCAAGGCCAAAAACCTTACCGCTATTCTGGGAATCGGCTTTGATCCGGGCGTGGTCAACGCCTGGTGTGCTCTCGCCAAAAAAGATTATTTTGATTCGATTGACACCATCGACATTCTCGATGTCAACGCCGGCAGCCATGGCAAATATTTCGCCACCAACTTCGACACGGAAATCAACTTCCGTGAGTTTAAAAAGGTCTGGACCTGGATCGACCGCAAATGGGTGCTGCAAAAGGTTCACTCCATCCGGATGGATTATGATTTCCCGGTAGTAGGCAGCCAACCCGTCTATCTGACCGGCCATGATGAGCTGCACTCGTTGTCGAAGAACATGGATGCAAATTCGGTCCGGTTCTGGATGGGCTTTGGCGATCATTACCTAAATGTGTTCCGGGTACTGTCGAATATCGGCCTGACTTCGGAAGTGCCGGTCAAACTGGCTGACGGTACCGAAGTCGTTCCCCTCAAGGTATTGAAGGCCCTGTTGCCCGATCCCTCATCCCTGGCCAAGAACTATACCGGCAAAACCTGTATCGGCAACTATATCCGAGGAACCAAAGACGGCAAATTCCGGGACATCTTCATCTACAATATCTGTGACCATGCCGAATGCTACAAGGAAGTCGAATCCCAGGCCATCAGCTACACCGCCGGTGTGCCGGCAACAGCCGCCGCGATTCTGGTCGCCCGCGGCGACTGGAACGCGAAAAAAATGGTAAACGTGGAAGAACTCGATCCGACGCCCTTCATTGAGCTACTCAATCAGATGGGGCTGCCTACGGAAGTGCTGGAATCACCGAAAGCCTTCCTGCCGCCGGCCATCGAGTCGCTCGAGACTGTCTGAAGCTTCTTTCGTCAATACCCATTTCGCCTCCCGATTGTTACCAGACCGGCAGGATTCTCGCCTGCCGGTCAATTTTTCATTGTCGTTTTTACAACATATTGCGTTAAATCATATTTACTTTCACTACATATAGTGATATCATAAACCCACGGAAAATAATTATTCGCAGGGGAGGGCATGGCTGCAACGCCGCATCGCTGTGAGCGCTTCAGCCGAACAACATGATCACAACGATTGTCAAACGGGATGGACGTCAGGTCCCCTTCAATCTCGAAAAAATCGCCAACGCCATCTTCAAAGCACTGCGAGCGGTCGGTGCCGCCGATGAGAAACAAGCCCTGGAACTGGCCAGTCAAGTCGTGGAACAGACGGAATCGTCAGTGCGTGCGATAGGCTCCGCACCAACCGTCGAACAAATCCAGGACATCGTTGAAAAGGTTCTCATGGGCGCCGGCCAGACCGATGCCGCCAAAGCCTACATCCTGTATCGTGCGGAACGGACCCGGGCGCGGGAGATGAACACCCGCCTGATGAAGACCTATGACGAAATCGCCACCAGCGATTCCCGCAGCAGCAATTTGAAGCGGGACAACGCCAATATCGACGGCGATACCGCCATGGGCTCCATGCTGAAGTACGGCTCGGAAGGCGCCAAAATCTACAACGAAATGTACATCCTGAAACCGGAGCATGCCAAAGCCCACCAGGATGGCGATATCCATATCCATGATTTTGATTTTTACACCCTGACCACGACCTGCTGCCAGATTGATATCCAGAAACTGTTCAAGGATGGATTTTCCACTGGTCATGGCTTCCTGCGCGAGCCCAACGACATCGCCAGCTATGCGGCGCTCGCCTGCATCGCCATCCAGTCCAACCAGAACGATCAACACGGCGGCCAAAGCGTGCCGAACTTCGATTTTGCGCTGTCTGACGGGGTCCGCAAAACGTTTGCGAACAAATATCGGGAAAACCTGATCAAGGCCCTGGAATTTGCAGTCGACACGCCGGAAGGCATCGCTTTCAAAGTCCACAGTGTCATCAAGGATATCGCCAAACGGCTGAATTTGCGTCCGGCGATCAGTGGCGACAACGGCTATGAGGAGGAAGAAGCCCGCCAGCTGGCCGACAGTTTTGACGCCGCGCTCCTTGCGAAGGCCCAACGTTTCGCCCGGGAACAAACCCTGAAGGAAACCGACCGGCTGACCTATCAGGCCATGGAAGCCCTGATTCACAACCTGAACACCATGCATAGCCGCGCCGGCGCCCAGGTTCCCTTCAGTTCCATCAATTACGGCACCGACACCTCGCCCGAAGGCCGCCTGGTGATGAAAAACGTTATGCTGGCGACCGAAGCCGGCCTCGGTTACGGGGAGACGCCCATTTTCCCCATTCAGATCTTTAAAGTCAAGGAAGGCGTCAGTTATAACCCCGGCGACCCGAACTACGACCTGTTCCAGCTCGCCTGCCGGGTCAGCGCCAAACGCCTGTTCCCCAACTTTTCGTTTATTGATGCGCCCTTCAATCTACAGTATTACAAGCCCGGCCAACCGGAAACCGAAATCGCCTACATGGGTTGCCGGACCCGGGTCATCGGCAACATCAACGACCCGACGCGGGAGATCGTCACCGGCCGCGGAAATCTGAGCTTTACGTCTATCAACCTGCCCCGGCTCGGCTTGCTCAGCCAGGGTAATGTCGCCGATTTTTACCGCAAGCTGGATGACCTGATCGCCTTGTGCATCGACCAACTGCTGGATCGGTTTGAAATCCAGTGTCGAAAAAAAGTCCGCAATTTCCCATTCCTCATGGGCGACGGCATCTGGCTTGATTCCGACAAGCTGGGCCCGGACGACGAACTCCGGGAAGTCTTGCGGCATGGCACCCTGTCGCTGGGCTTCATCGGGCTGGCGGAATGCCTGAAAACCCTCATCGGCGTCCATCATGGCGAGTCTGCCGAAGCCCAGAAACTTGGTCTGGAGATTATCGGCCACATGCGGAAAAAGCTGGACGAGGCAGCGCAAAAATACCGTCTTAACTTCTCCCTGCTCGCCACGCCGGCGGAAGGGCTGGCCGGCCGGTTCGTGGAGATCGACCGCAAACGCTTCGGTTCGATTCCCGGCGTAACCGATCGAGCCTACTACACGAACTCCTTCCATATCCCGGTCTATTTCCCGATCGGCGCATATGAAAAAATCCGTCTGGAAGCGCCGTATCATGCCCTGACCAATGCCGGTCACATCACCTATGTCGAACTGGATGGCGATCCGGCCAAAAACCCGGCGGCACTGGAAGCGATCGTCCGCTGCATGAAGGAAAGCGGCGTCGGTTACGGTTCGATCAATCATCCGGTGGACCGTGATCCGGTCTGCGGCTACAACGGCATCATTAACGACGCCTGCCCCAAATGCGGCCGCACGGAAACCGACGGGCCGGCATTCGAGCGAATCCGCCGCATCACCGGCTACCTGGTCGGCACCCTGGACCGCTTCAACAACGCCAAGCGCGCCGAAGAACATGACCGCTGCAAACACATCGGCGTCACGGAAAACTAAGGAACCACTTTCGTTCACCTAATAAAACAGGCTGGCTCAATCAGGTTCATCACCTATTTTGAGACAGCCTGTTCCTTTGTCTATGCTTCGTACAGCAACCGTTTCATAATTTTTCCCGACTGATTTTTTGGTAACGCCGTCATCTGTACATATTCCCGGGGGATCTTGTAGGCCGCCAGCTTGTCACGCAGAAAGGCTTTGATCGCTTTTTTGTCCAAAACCTGCCCTTCCCGAAAAACCAGATAAGCGCAAACAAGCTGCCCTCTGACCGGATCGGGCCGGCCAATCACCGCCGCCTCGACCACGCCGGGATATCGATACAGCAATTCCTCGATCTCCCGGGGATAAATGTTTTCCCCATGCGTAATAATCATGTCTTTCAATCTGTCCTTGATAAACAGATATCCCTCCGAATCCCGATAAGCCAGATCACCGGTGTGCAGCCAGCCGTCCCGCAGGGTGCGCGCAGTTTCCGCCGGTAAGTTGAAATATCCCTTCATCACGTTCGGGCCTTTTACAACCAGTTCCCCGACTTCCCCATCCGGCAGATCTTCGCCGTCCGGGTCGACGATGCGCACCGTTACGCCGGGAATTGGCGGTCCGATCGACAAAAGTTTTTCCCGAAACTGCGGATTGGTGGCCACGACTGGCGATGCCTCGGATAAACCATATCCTTCCGTAACGCCAATCCCAAACTTGCGTTTGAAGTCCTCCGCCACCTGCTGCGGCAATGACGCGCCGCCGGACATGAACAGACGCAGGCTCTGCAAATCCTCGGCCGAAGCCGTTTTCAACAGCAGGCCATACACGGACGGAACGCCGTACATCACTGTCACCTGATATTTTCGAATCCCGGCGATCACATCCTTGGGAACGAAAGTATCCAGGATCGTCACCGAGGATTTGTGCAAAAAACCGGACAAGATAATGCACGTCCAGGCCAGACAATGGTACAACGGCAAAATACACAAAATATTATCCCGTTCAGAAACCGGCATGGCTTGCGAGAAGCATTCGGCGTCACTGACCAGGCTCTGGTGTGTCAGCACCGCCCCTTTGGGGTTGCCGGTCGTTCCGGAAGTATAAATGATCGTGCAGGGATCGTCTTCGTCGATTTGATCATCCCAGCTGGGTGCCGCGTTCTCCGGCTTCGCCTGCCAGTCGTTGATCTGTGTGACAGGATGCTGGTGCAATTGGTCCGGATAATGGTACGATGCCAGAACCGACGCCAAATCCAGTGGTTGCGAAACAATAAGATGCTTCATACCGGCGTCTTTGACGATGAAGCCGACTTCCTGCGCCGTCAGTTGGTAGTTGATCGGCACTACCAGCGCTCCCAGGCTGACGATCGCTGCATAGGCATAAACGAAGTCCGGCGAATTGCGCAGCAGCAGTCCGACATTGTCACCGCGCCGAATCCCGGCCTGGTATAAAAAATCACGATATCGAACCACTGCCCGCCGCAATTGCCCATACGTAACCGACGGCTCACCATGAAAGGCAACGGCGGATTCTTCCCCAAAGTTTATGATCTGATGCAACAACACGGGATCCCTTCACTCCTTCAAAATCCATCCGATGGACGGTAAAATCAATTGTATAGTTCAACTCCATGAGACTTAAATATCTAGTTCTTCCATATCGTTCGGCAATTTCCTGCCAAAACCAACATTTTATTTTTTACTCCATCAACAACAACGCCGCCCGGGAATCCCGAACGGCATTGCTGAAAACGTCAGTCAGTTTTAATTGATATTTGCTTATACACGAAATTTGCCCATGGAAGTTTGAAGATCCGTCGCCAGCTTGGCCAGAGCCTGGCTGGCGGAAGCAATCTCCTCAGTCGAGGCTGATTGCTCTTCCGTGGCCGCCGATACGGTTTGCGCTTCGGAAGCGGTCGCCCGGCTGACTGTCTCCACATCCTTCATGGAATGGACAATCTGCTGGCTGCCGGAAGCAATTTCGCCAATCGCCTTCGAAATTTCCTCGACCTGACGGGTCACGGATTCCACTTTATCCCGGATTTCGGCAAAGCCGGTTCCCGCCTGGCTGACCAAATGAATCCCCTGATCGATTTCCCGAATCGTTACGCCGATGACTTCGACCACGTTTTTAATGTTGGCGTCATTTTTGCCAATCAATTCCTTGATTTGATGGGCGGCTTGTTCCGACTGTTCCGCCAGCTTCCGCACTTCTTCCGCTACGACGGCGAAGCCGCGTCCCTGCTCACCGGCCCGCGCGGCCTCGATCGCCGCATTGAGCGCCAGCAGATTGGTCTGACCGGCAATACTGGATATCAGACCAACAATCACTTCGATCTGCCGCGATCCGGACTCAAGATCACCGGCCGCTCCCTGCGCTTTCTGCGCTCCCGTGCCAATATTTTTCATCTGATCGACCGCCTGATCGACCGCCTGATGTCCGTCGCCGGTGGCCCGGGCCGCATCATTGGCCAAAGTTGTCATATCTTGCGCCGTCGCCGCCAATTCTTCCATAGTCGCCGAAATTTCCTGTACTACCGCCGATGTATCGTTGACGGCCGCGACCTGTTTTTCCGATCCATGCGCCATTTCGGTCACGGATACGGCAACCTGGTTGGACGCCTGCGCGGACTGTTCGGCGCTGGCGGTCAATTCCTCGGAGGAAGCCGCCAGTTGTTCCGCGCTTTGTGAAACATTACCGATCAGTTGGCGCAAACTGCGGATCATCCGGTCAAACGCCCTGCCCATGTCACCGAACTCGTCACTGCGTTTCAAATAACTCTGGTCGATATCTTTGTCAAAGTGCCCCTGCGCCAATTCATCGACGCGTGCCACTACGGTTAGCAATGGTTTGGTCACCATGCGGGTCTGCCAAATACTGGTCATAATGACGAGAATCAGTCCCGCCACGCTGAAGGCCAGAGTAGTCGTCTGCACGGTTCCCGCGGTGCCCGCGGACTCCACGAGGCGATCCGCTGTGACTTTCCGGTTATCGGCAACCTGGGCGTTCATGGTTTTTGAAATGGCTTCCGTAAGGGGTGCAAGCGTCTGGCCAATCTCCAGTTGCCGATCTTCCAACGTCTTACTTTGCACCGCATTCACCGCGCCACTGTTCTTTTCACGGTGAAACTGCTGAACAACCGGGAATAGCCGGTTCTGGACGCCATCTTGATACTTTTTAATGTTCTCGATCAGCTTTTCGATCTCAGCTTTTTTCTCTGGGCGGGCGACCTGCAATAAGGCCGTCGCCTGTTTGATCGCCAGAGAATATTGTTGTTCCGCGGCTTTGGCATATTTTTCGGTTCCGTATAACATATAGCCGCGCGATTCCAGTACTGCCGCCGTGAAGGCCTGATCCACCGACGAAACCAGTTCGACGCGCTGATTGGCCCGCTGCATGGCGCCTACCTGATCCTGAACTTGTCCTGCCGAGTAGTAGGATGTACCGCCCATCGCCAGCTGAATCAGGACGACGATGGCAAATCCCAGGGCAATTTTGGCTCCGACCCGCATTTTCAAATGTCCGTCCCTTCTTTCCATAAATTATCCCGTATATAAAAAAGCACGCCAAAAACTCCTTCACCCAAAGGAGGTTTTGGCGTGCTGCGCAGTTAGCCAGGCCACTTGCGAGACTGCCGAAATATTGCCCAATTTACATCAGAGCCATAATAACCGCCGCATTGTCTTCAAGATCCAGCTCATGTCGGAACCGTTTCAGACAAATGTCCAACTCCCGCAGCAGGTTCCGCGTACAATTCAATAACTGCCGCTTGGCGATATTCTCCAGAGAAACCGCGAGCTTTGGATCACCGTCAACGCTGTTTATCATGCCTTCCGACAACACGCCCGATAATAATATCAACAAGCATTGTTCGTCCAACATTAGGAATCGGCAGCGGTTCGGCCCCTTGCCGCCCGATTCGCGCAATAAGCGGCAAAGTTCGACATTAAGGCGTTCTTCGGTCCAGTTTGGATGTAACTGTTTGCGACTGCCCATATTCCGTCCGAAACCGTTTACACCAGAATCAACGGGTTCAATGAACAGCGGACGGGTTAGCTCGATTACTTCGTAACCGATTTCCTGACTGCCGGCAACGAATCGAGGCAGACAATGCATTTTCTTGACCGAAATATTGAATCGCCTACGGAAATGCAAATCCCATCGGGTCAGCAGCAAATCCACGACAGCTGGATCGCGCCACATTCTCGCCTGCGCGGTTTCCAGTTCATTGCCCTGCATCAGCGCCGCTTCCCAGGCAAGCAACGGTCTTGACAATTGCAGAGCGATTATGTCGCGCCGTCCCCATAACCGACTGACTTCATGGGCGGGGAATCCGAGGTTCCCGCAATTCGTTTCAACCAGTCCCGCAATCTCGGCAAAAAAATCTTGCGGGATAAAAGATTTCTGTGATTCAACCATTTTTCTCTCATTTCCAGATGTACATCATTTCTACGAGATCACTTCTTGATAGCGTTGTAAAAAAATATCGACGATTTCCGGATCAAACTGCCGGCCGGCATTTTCCGTCAAATAACCGACGACCTGCCCGCGTGTCCAAGCGGCGCGGTACGGTCGTGTCGACAGTAATGCATCCCATACATCCACGATGGAAAAAATTCTGGCCGGCAAAGGAATCTCTGTTTCCCTCAATCCGTCTGGATAGCCGTTGCCATCCCACCGTTCGTGATGATGTCGGATTAATGGAATAGCCGGTTTCAGATAGTCGATTCCTTCCACCCACTTGACCCCATGAACGGGATGACGCCGCATAATCTCCCATTCCCGTTTTCCCAATGGGCCGGGATGCAGCAGAATGGAATCGGGAATTCCCATTTTGCCGATATCATGCAACAATGCGCCGCGCCAGATATGAACCCATTCCTGTTCCGGCAGACCGACGATTTTCGCCAGCTTGAGCGTCATGTCCGCCACTCGGCGGCTATGTCCCTGTGTTTCGCCATCGCGCATATCCAATGCCTGCGCCCAACCGACCAAGGTGCTTTCGTAGGCCTGATCCAACGCCTCGTAGGCGTCGCGAATCCTTAGTTCCGCTCGTTTTCGTTCTTGGATTTCTTGCCGGGCTGTGTCCAGCAAGACGAATTTCTCCAATTCCAGAGCAGCCATCTGCGCCATTTGGCCCAGATAATAGCGTTCGTGCCAGTCAAACACCCGAATGGGATCGCAATGCGCCAACTCCAACACCCCAATCACGGTCCCGTCGGAACCGCTCAAAGGGAAACCCGCCACAGTGTAGACCTCGTGAACCACCGGGACCGGCAGACGATAGGGCCAACGGGGATAGTCGTTTACAACCAGGGCTTGCCCCGTCTGCCAAACCTTGCCGGCCAAACCTTCGCCGGGTCGGGTCTGAGACCATACGCGGGGCGCTTGGTAACCGACATTCAGAAACGGAACGATGGTCATTCCATCTGAAGCGACCATCCACAAAGAGCCATGAGGTGCGGTCACCAGCTCCATCGAGCGCCGCAACAAGGAGCGCAGCGCTTCATCGCGGTCGCGATGTCGCAAGATATCCCGGCTGGTTTCCTGCAAACTTGTTAAAAAGCGGTTTTCCTTATGTTCGGAGAGGTTGCGAAATGTGACAAGGATAAGCGGCCCTTCCCGCAGCCCGATCCATTCCAGTAAAAACTCGACAACCACCGAATCACCGCCCTTTCGCAGGGCGGTAAGGGATAACGGCGACAATACCTTACGTGCCGGCAATAATTGTTTGCAGGTGTAATCCACGCTGTCCCGGTCCTGCGCCGTCAAATCGTAAAGAGTCAGGGACAATGCTTCACAGAGCGAATACTGAAACAGGTTCAAAAAACTGCGGTTGGCTTCGACAATCCGCAGGTTGCGTGGATCAACGCTGCACATTGCTGTCGCCGTTTCCGCCAGCATTTTCCGGTAGGCTTTTCTGCTCCGCTTCATAGTCCCTCCATTTCTCCCATTCGGGAGGGTTTAGAAAATTCCGTTGCCGAAAAATAAAAAGCCAAAGTTCTCCCCTGTCGATTTCGATAAGGAAGACCCTTGGCGTCCGAACAGTTAGCGAGGCCACTTGCAGAACTACCCGCCCGAGAAAGAAAAGGAAAACCAGATCACCCGATCTCTTTTCGACCTTCAAGGCACATAATCAAAATTCAATTATTCGACACATTATCATTGTAGTCTGGATTGATCAAAGTCTTCTTCGATAATTCTTCGACACAATTAGGCTGATTCCTGCAAATCCTGCCAGAATTCCGCATTTTGTCAAACTATTCGCAACAAACCTGCAGCGCCAGCGACGCCAACTGAGCCAGTTGGTTGAGATACTGGAGCTCCTGACGGTCAAATTCCCGGTACATCCGGGTATCCGCCAAGCCGATGACACCGACGACCTCGCCTGCGGAAGCCACCAACGGAAAGCCGGCCACGGCGAAGAAAAATCGGGATGACGAAAATCCCAAATGATCCGGCCAAGCCGTATAATCATCGATCACTACCGGCGCACCGGTCTCCCAGACCTTACCCACCAATCCCTGTCCCTTGTGCAGCGGTGTCCAGTCCTTGCCCGCCTCGTAGCCGGCCAGCAGGTGCGGCGCAATGCTGCTACCGTCCGCCGCGACTAACCACAGAAACCCACAGGGCGCCGTAGCCAGTTCCAGGCACCGATTCAGCAACGCCCGCAACAAATCGTCCCGCCGCCGTTGCCGTAGCAAATCCTGCGTTGTTTCCTGCATGACCTTCAGAAACTTATTTTCCCGCTGCCCGGTCAAATCGCGGAACAAAATAAAGATAATCATCTGTTCAATATCACGAATCAGTTGCAGTCGCAGTTCCACTTCCACTGTTTCACCGTCGGCGCGGCGCGCCGTGATTACCAGCGGCGGTAATATTTTGCGTTCCAGCAGGGCTTCCTTGCAAACATGATCCACGGTATCCTGATCATAGGGAGCCAAGTCGTATAGTGTCAAATTCAGGGCTTGACGCAACGGATAGCCGAACAATTGCAGGAAGCTGCGATTCACTTCCAACAACTTCAGAGTATCCGGGTCTGCACTGCACATCGGCGTGGCCGATTCGGCCAACACCGTCCGATAGCGCACCTCGTTTCGTTTCATGGTCGCCTCGATTTCCTTGCGACGGGCGATTTCGGCGTTGGCGGTGTCAAGAATTCGGGCGTTTTCGATGGCCAGCGAAGCAAAGTTTGCCAGTTGTTCGGCGCCGTCGATTTCCAGAGCCGTATATTTTTTTTCACCGGCTGTATGGGCCAATATGAGCGCACCCCAAACCGCACCGTTGACGAACAGGGGCGCTCCCATCGCCGCCCGCATCGATCCCCAGTAAGGTTCCGGCAGGCGATGCCTGTAATTCAGATAGTCCTCTGTCACCACAACCCGGCCGGTCGCCCAAGCCTGACCGCTGACACCCTCGCCGCGGCGGATGAAATAATCCTCCGGCAGCGTGCGGATGGTTCCCCGGTAATAGGCTACCCTCATGACATCGCCAGTCTCGTCCCGCAGCGCCATGTACGCCACATCGGCGTCCACGAATTCCTGGGCCCGACGAAGAATGTCCGGCAATAATTCCGGCAAGCTGCGATGTCGGATCAATTCCAGGGATGTATCCCGCAGTAAAGTATAAAGAGGGTCAGATACCGCCATAACGAATCCTCCTGACCGCGTAATAACGAACAGTCATTTCATTATTGCAGCTGCACATCAATCCGGCGGACCTGTACGCCGTCCGGCAGCAATTCCGCGCTATCCGACCGCACCTTGCGGTCGCCGTAATACTCCCGGGGCAGTTCCCGGGTCGCCCTGAGCACCAGATGAACGCCCGGCATCGACGACATCACGCCGCCATCCCATTTTCCCGTAACGATGCCGCCATAATCCCAATCAAAGCCATAGAAGGAAAATGGCCGGCCGTTGATTTCATTCAGGGTTGCCAAATCCGTGCCGATACGAATCCCGTATGCGGTCCGCCATTCCGCCCCTTCTTTCCGAATCGAAACCGAAGCCGGCGACGAGCCGTATTTATTGTTACGCCAAAACACGATCAATTCGTTGGGAGTCCCGGGAAAAACCACCGTTGTGTCGAATTTCTCCGCTCCTTCCGCGCCGTAGACTGTTCGCCGTTCCAGATTGCCTGCGCCAAAATATTTTTCCAAATCAGCCAGCGTACTGTAGGTCTGGATCGGTCCGACCCGCAGATACGGCAGGCAGGCCCAGTCATTGACCCCTTCCACCGGCGCCTGATAGATGTATTGTTTCCAGTCGGCCAGCGAGATATAAGAATTACCGGTCAAATAATTGGCCCAAAGTATCTCATTCCGATCCTTATGAACTAAAAAGGTCGCCCAGCGCGACCGATGGCCGGAGGCACCGTCCTGAATCAGGAAGCCAACATATACCTGGTAAAAATCGCGCTCCGCCCGATTTTCCGCCTGCGGGTCCGGCTTGGCCTCCACGGACAGCACCAACCGATGTTGGGGATTCTTGCGCGCCATCTCGCCAATCTCCGGCGTCTGTGACGTCAGATACTCCAAAATCCGGTCGGTTGCCGGGTCAGCCGTTGCTGCCGCTGCCCGGACCGTATCCGGCTGATTGCCCATCACCAAAATCAGTAACAGAATCAGAAATCCCGTGGTCCAACGCGGTCGTTTGTGCAACAATATTTCCGCCCTCTTTCAATTCTTCGCCGGCCATCGCCAATCGGTTTCGTCCCAGCTTTTTCGCCATATATAACGCTCCGTCGGCGCGACCGAACAGGCCGTCGAACGACGCATCCCGCCCAGACGCGGCGGCAAGGCCGATACTGACCGTAAAGTGTTCGCCGGGTTCGCCGCCAGGAATGGGAAGCTGGGCAACCCCAAGTCGGATTCTATCTCCTATCGCCGCCGCTTGCGCGATAGTGGCGTCACGCAACAGCACGGCGAATTCTTCGCCACCCACCCGGCCGAACAGGTCCTCCTGGCGAATTTGCGCGGCGACAAACTTTGCAAACCGGATCAGCGCAGCATCGCCGACGCCATGGCCATACTTGTCGTTAATCCGCTTGAAATGATCCAGATCCAGCATCAACAGCACCAGCGGTTGCTCAGACCGTTGAAAATGGGCAAATTCCGCTTCCGCCTGCCGATAAAAATGACGGCGGTTGGCAATGCCCGTCAGGTCGTCTTCCATCGCCAATTGCGCGATCTTGGCCTGCGCCGCCTGCTCCGCCAGATGGCTCTGAAACTCCTTGCGTCGCGCGCCAAACAACCGGGCGGAAATCAACAATCCCAAGAAATTGACCAACCCGTAGGAAACGAGCGTAACCAAAATGATTCCCGGATTCAGAACCGTTTTTATAAATATACCTGAATCCGTGACAGACGAGACGCTATCAAAGAAACCCATGATTTGAGCGTTGCAAACATTCTTCTCTGTCTACGGCATTGCTTCTCTGATGGCGTTTCGAGGCAGTATTTCTCAGAGCAGAGGTTTTCTGTCCGA
>JAAZNU010000204.1 GCA_012798135.1 Veillonellaceae bacterium
CCGGCCATCCCCTCACGCAAACCTTTGACACCGCCCACACTAATGGCATTTATGCTGTTGCCTTGCCAGGTGCGACACTAACAACCGCAACGCCAACTTTCACTTTGAAAGCAGGCGCGTCACAAACCGTGGCCTTCACGTTGACCCTAGATCAAACTGTCCGGCTGCATCAAGTCATTGAAGGCTTCATCTCCTTCAAAGCTGCGGACGACAGTCAATCCATTTCCATGCCTTACATGGGTTTTTATGGCTCAACCAATGCAGAAGTCGTCTTTGATAATGCTGCTAATGAAGGTCGAAGTACTTTTACAGGCAGCTATTTGCTTGATGAAAATAATTACCCACTGGGCATTGCCGATCCGCTCACCTTAAGCGACATTGTTAACAGCGGTAGTTATAACGTTAATTGGGAAACCGTTGCCGCCTCTGCAAAAGACAATAAAGTGGCATTTTCCCCCAATAACGATGGGGTTTCAGATGCCGTCATCCCGCGCATTTTTGTTAAACAAAATCTTCAACAGGTCGCCGCCCAAATTCTAGACACAGACGGTCATCTTGTCCGGGTCATTGATCTTGAAAATGACACCGCTAAGTCACATTACGTGCAAGATACTAACTATAATACGGATTTGACCTTGTCTGATAGTATGCGGCACCATCCTGATGGTTTCAAATGGGACGGTAAAGTTTATGATCGAGCAACAGGCAAGTTGGTGACTGCCGAAGATGGTCGCTATGTTTACCAGTTTGTTGGCACCACCTATACTGCTGGGATAAGAAATCGGCAAGGTATTAATCTCCCTGTTGCGATTGATACCGTCAAACCGACGATCACGGACTTCACTTATGACAATGGCGACATCACCTTCAATTACGAAGATCAAGGTGTCGGCTTCACCCAATATAGCGCCGCAGTATTGGCCATCGGATTGCGAACCTATGAAGTCCCTCTTGGCAATGATGGAACTAAAAACACCGGTACCGTGGCCTATCAGCTAAGCGACGATCAACTTGACGCGCTGGAGGCAGGCGATGGCAAACTGACGCTGACTATCACCGATTTGGCCGGCAACAGCAGCCGTCAGACGATTCAAGCAGTTGCCGGCGAGTATCTGCCAGAAGTGGACACCACGCCGACGCCACAAGTTCGCTGGTCAATTCCGATTGTTCATGGTAACGGACTCAGAATGGATGGCAATTATGAAATCAGAACCAAAGATGACAAGTACACGGTTCAAGTGATGGTGCCTAAAGATGGTGATTATCTTGTCGTTTTAAAAGATAGTGTCACCGGCAATGTCTATGTTGAAAGAAGCGACCAAACCACCGGCATCGCTACTTTCGATGTTGAAAACCCCAACTTCTATGCCAACCTAGACGTTTATGCGCTTTATGAGCCACAATTCGGAACCTTCATCAAATCACCGGCTATTCCTTCGCTGTTGGTTTTCCACGATCCTGACGCTGGCGCTTATAGCAATGACAACACCAAAACTGAAAGCTTTGATGACGAAGCAACGGCCAAAAACGCTGCAACGCGATTAAGCAGTGCCGAACCATTGCCGGGGCGGAAATTCTCGGACAACTTGCTAAGCGCCATACCAACAAGCGGTTTGATGTTTACCGATCTGAACGACAACAGCTTGACTTTAGTAGGTGTCGACAAAGCCAGTCATTGCTATGATGCCGAGCATCAACTGCTTCACATCAGAGGAAAAATTAAAGATCCTTCG
>JAAZNU010000079.1 GCA_012798135.1 Veillonellaceae bacterium
CGTAATCAGCCATATTTGCGAGGGCGGTAAGGTTCATTCAGCCTCCAAATTCTCCAGGTGTTCTCCGATAAAAACTGTTCCCCAAAAGTCATCCGCAGCGTCAAGCGCAATCGTAGCCAGGTCGCCTGTAATCGCAACGACTACGCCGGCGCCTCTTTCAGTTATGACGCGAGAGTTTATTTCAATCATTGTTGCCACCTGCCAACATAAACGATCTGGCTAAAAAAGTAGCAACTCGTTCTTCGTGTTCGATTCCTTCTTCGCGCATTTCGTTCAGGAACACGTGCATCAATTCATGGACTGCACAAAATTCAATAGTGCTGTCTTTTTGTTCTTCGAGTTTATCTAAATTGACTTCCATCGTGGCTGTCATGTATTGCCATTTTGTATGACACACAGCCAATGTATCAGTTGTACAATCCGGATTCAACTTCAAAAATTCATGCGCCGTAAAATAAATAACATCAATTCGCCACCACCCAGCCCACGTTTTCCTGCACCATTTATGAATGTATTTTGAAAACTTCTTTTCCTTTGGAGTTTTTTTAGTTCTCATTGGCCGACTCTCTCAACTTCTTTTGCTTGTAGTAAGGTAGTCCAATCGTTTTGTCCTTCCTCGTGCCTTCCACGATCATGTGCTGCTGATGACCTATGCCGCCAACGATCACGAATATCTCGCCCGTCTTTGAATTTTTCAGACGTGTACCCGGTGTGAAATAACCCTTGTACAAAGTCTCTCCGACTTCGTAGGCTTTGAACGGTCCGACAAGTGCGCCGTCCTCATCCGGGTCATACAGCACTTCAAACACGCCCCGTTTGGTGAGGGAGTCAGTCATACCAGCCTCGCATTATGATTTCCTCCGGCTGCTCGTTTGTCAGCAGCGACAGGAGCAAAGAGATTAAGCCGAGAATAAATCTCATTCTGCCTCCGGCGGTTGGAATAACTTGTTTTTCAAATAGCGCCATAACTGTCAATATGGAATCGCTTATTTACACCGGCTGCAATTCGCGAATGAGCACCGCGTAGGTGCGCTGGATACGGTAAAAATACACATGCGCCCAACGAGATTTGTCCGATGAAACAGAGAAGCCGACAACTTTGCCGGTTCCCCAAACAGAACTTTTAACCTCTTGCCCCAACGCCAGCAGCACGCCTTTGCCGCGCATGACTGCGCCTTCAACGATCGGTATATCTTGCGGTATACATTCCATGTTAGTCTCCTTTTTCTTGATATAAATTGCCTTGTTTCGGTTCAATCTCTTTATGATCGAATAACATCGGCTGGAGTTGCGCTTCGGCTATGCGTCTTTCGGCTATCTTGAAATAATCAGGATCAATCTCAATTCCGATGTAATTTAGTTTTGCGTGTATCGCTCCGATTGCACTCGCCCCACTCCCAAAAAACGGATCACAAAATATACCTCCGTTTAAAACAACCGAACGCGCTAAAACGTGAAATAGGGCTTGTGGTTTTTCGTTGGGGTGCAATAATTTTTCTGCTGAAACTCTAGGTATTTTTATAATGCTTTGTGGGCGAATACCAGGAAATATAAAGTTCCCTTTTGTTGCAAACCAAATATTTTCGTGTCGTGGCGCGAATGAAGATTCTAAATCTCCCATACCGTGAATGCTTTTATCCCAAATTACCTGTGATTTTATTGAAAATCCAGCGCTTTCTATCGCTTTTTTAAATTCTTGTTCTACATCCCATCTGCAAAAGCACAATAATGCACCGCCATCTTTTGTTATACGGTATGCGTCGGGAAGCCAGTCTAAAAACGGAGCGTCGTCATTTTTTATTTTTGGTTTCCATTGGCTTTTATCAGTCCGCCTGGCGGACTGATAATCAATCCCATACGGCGGGTCGGTAATCACAGCATCCACGCTCTTGTCCGCCATGCCGCGCATTATTTCAAGACAGTCACCGAGTATCAACTCAACGCTCATTCATCCCCCATAAACACCCAATCATAAA
>JAAZNU010000242.1 GCA_012798135.1 Veillonellaceae bacterium
ATCCTGGGCGATTACGCCGCCACGGCGGCCATGGACACTTTCACCGCCAGCCAGGGCGACCGCCATCCCACCGATCTGGCCATGCTGCGCGGGGCCAGGCTGGTCAGCGTCTCCGAGACCGAGGAAGGCCGCCCCTGGGCCGAGAGCCGCATCAAGCAGCTCACCGGCGGCGACAAGATCAGCGCCCGTTTCATGCGCCAGGACTTCTTTACCTACACGCCCCAGTTCAAGCTCCTGATCGTTGGCAACCACAAGCCCGTGCTGCGCAACGTGGACGAGGCCGCCCGCAGACGCTTCAACATCATCCCCTTTGTCCACAAGCCCGCGAGCCCGGACAAGCGCCTGGAGGAAAAGCTGAAGGCCGAGTACCCGGCCATCCTGCGCTGGATGATCGAAGGCTGCCTGGACTGGCGGGAGAACGGTCTCCTGCGGCCGGAAAGCGTGAAGGAGGCCACGGCCGCCTATTTCGACGAGCAGGACCTCTTCGGGCAGTGGATCGAGGAATGCTGCGATGTCGGCCCCAGGCTGGTCTGCAAGACAGCCGAGCTCTTTGAGTCGTGGAAGGGATTTGCCGAGCGCAACGGAGAGCACCCGGGCAGCACAAAGGCATTCAGCGCGAACCTCTGCAAACGGGAGTTCATTCCAGGCAGGACGAAAGCATCACGACATTTCACCGGTATTTGTTTGAAAAAGCGGGAGGAGTGGCAAGATGCCTACGACAGGTAGGGTGACGGGTGACAGATGGTGACGGGAAAAAACCATTAATCGCTCACGCGCGCGTGCGCGCATGCGCATGAGCAGATAACCGGATGACCTGTCACAATCCGTCACCTGTCACCAACTTCTGCGTTACATGTCATTTCCAGGGTCCCGGGGCATTCCAGAAGAGGTCGAAATTCTCATCCGTCATAACCGCTTCTGTCGGTGGGACCAGAAAGGACTCCATATGACCAAGAACGGACCCGAAGTCGTCAGGGCAATCTTCGAGCTTCAGCTTTTTGAGAAAGGCACTCCATTGTGATTGTTTGCTTTTGTCCCGTCTGAGCGTTGTCCGGAATAGATCTGAAGCACTGTCCAATGCAGTCTTTCGCCGAGTGAACGTAGCCACGATTGCCTGCATCAAGACTTTCCCCTGGAAATCGAACATCCTGGAAAGCAGCCATACGTCATAAAAATCCTTCATGCGGCTGTTCAACTGGCTCAGCTTCACCATGGCCTGGAACTTCTCCGCGATGGAACTCTCCATGGAGTACCCAGCCAATTCCGGGGCAGGGAAATCGAGAAGAGTCGGGTAGATGACCTGCTTGCATTCAGGTACGACAATATCGCCAAACCCAATGTCCACCTGGATGGAAACCCGCGCGGTGCCAAGCCGGCCTTGGAGTCGCACCCGAACTCCATCATATTCTGCATCTTCAGTAATTCTCACCGTCCGAACGGAATCAGGGTCGAAGGACATGCCGTCCGCTTCGACAACCGCCTCACAGACATCCTTCATGATGCTTTCAATGGATTGAAGGCTGTTGTCAGTCCTGCCCAAAAAGTCGATGTCCATGGTGGGGCGAACACCTGGCCCACCCCAGGCTCGCAGCATCAGGGCTCCCTTGAGGAAAAATTTGTCCGCGTGGGGTGTCTTGCTCACCCTGTAGATAAACCGCTCAATAGCGTAATGCTGCAGGAGTTCGCCAAACGTTCTGGACGATTCCCTCGCCTTGTTCTGCAAACGATGATGAACGGATGCGGGGATGCTCTTGATTTCTCTCACAGGATCGCCTCGATGTAAGGACGCATGACCTTGGCCACCCGGCAGATGGCCGCATACCGCATCAGATCGTTCACTTTCACTTCTCTTCGTTCCCGATACAGCCTGACCGCCTCGATGGCAGTGTCCATTCCGATCTTGTTCCTGAATTTGAAGCAATCCGCCAGCGTCTTCTCCGGGCAGTAGATACGGACGTTCACGTTGTCGAGGACGTGATTTTCCACTCCCTCCGAGAAGGCCTCGCCGGTGAATCGATACGTTGCGATTGGAGGATGGTCCAGTCGCGGCTCCTCTGCCCCCCTGGGCAGTGCCAGATGAACCTCATGCGGTATCTGGGTTGTGATCCCGTGAAAGGCCAGAGCGGAGATGAGACAAATGACCCCTTGCGGGACTCGCGTAGCTACAACTACCAGATCCGGGTCGCCAAGGGCAGGAGCCTCTGCCAGCCTATACACTCCTCGGCTCACAGGCTCCACAATCCCCGAATCCCTGAGAGCGTACAACGTGCTTGGATGAATCCCTTTGCGCAGGGCTTGCCCCGTGCGAAGCATGCCGCCTTCTCGTTTGAAAACGGCGATGGCCTCGTAGAACCTGCCGCCTCGCGACGTTTCATTTTTTGGCATGATAAAATTACCTACACTTATTCACTTCTGTCGGTATTTTTATCAGAACAGAATTCTAAATCAAGCCCTTTCCGAGCTGATTCAAAAAACAGCCTCCCAACTCCGACGTTTTCCCATTCCCCCCGGTATGTATGCAAGAGAGGGGAAAACCCTCGGAGGATGCCCGGGGCGGGTCGAATCTCTGTGGGTTCGGCCCGTAGACCGGGTGGGCCCCCAGATTTTTACGCGTGCAAAATGACGGGTGGGGGTATGCCGCCAAGACCGCCGAAACCATGCCGCAAATCTGGATGCCAAAGCATCACCACAGAAGCCCATGGCTACTGCATAACACATGCAGCTCTAGCACAAGAGAACGCACGGCAGCAGCGAATGGCACATGACAGACGGCGAGACGGATCCTGCGCTCGTGGCTACAACGCCCACTGGCGGCGCGTTCGCCTGTTACAACTCAAGAACCATCCTCTCTGCGCCATATGCGCCCACGAAGCCCGTGTGGTGCACCACCGTGACGAAAATCCCCGCAACAACTGCCAAAGCAACCTGATAAGCCTCTGCCGCGAATGCCATGAACGGCTCCACGGCAGACTGCGCCCCCGGAGATGACAAGCATGCTGCAAACCGAGACATGGCCCCTCGACCGCCTCATCCCCTATGTGCGGAACCCGCGCAAAAACGATGAGCAAGTAGACCGCATGGTCGCTGCCATCAAAGAGTTTGGCTTCCGCATTCCTGTGGTTGCCAAGTCTGATGGGACGGTTGTCGACGGGCACCTGCGCCTGAAGGCTGCACAGCGCCTCGGCATGACCGAAGTCCCGGTGGCCCTTGCTGACGAATTGACCGAAGCCCAGGTGAAGGCGTTCAGGCTCCTAGCCAATCGTTCTGCCAACTGGGCGGCATGGGACAACGACCTGCTTGCTCTGGAAATGGAAGAACTGCAGGCCATGGCCTACGACACCAGCCTGACCGGATTCGATATCGCCGAAGTCGATGCGCTACTGGCCAAGCCCACCAAGGATGGCCTGACCGATCCGGACGATGTGCCGGAGACGCCTACGGAGCCTGTCAGTGCCATCGGTGACGTGTGGGTACTCGGCAAGCACCGGCTCATGTGCGGAGACAGCACCAACGCCGAGCATGTCGCGCGACTCCTTGCAGGTGTGCAGCCACACCTCATGGTCACGGACCCGCCCTATGGCGTGGCCTACGACCCTGCATGGCGCAATGAAGCGCTCGCTGGCCAGAAGACACGACGCACCGGGACGGTTCTCAACGATGACAGGGCTGACTGGCGGGAGGCGTGGGCACTGTTTCCCGGCGATGTTGCCTATATCTGGCACGGGGCCCTGCATGCGGCCACCGTTGCCGAAAGCCTTGCTGCCTGTGGCTTCTCCATCAGATCGCAAATCATCTGGTCCAAGGAACGGCTGGTGCTCTCCCGTGGGCATTATCACTGGATGCACGAGCCCTGCCAACCCGCCGGGACTATGGTGCAAAAGGTTATTGACCCTGGCGCTGGCTCGCAATCGGCCAAGATCGCAGAAGTGCCGATCGAGACGCTTCGCGCCGGAGACTTTGTCGTATCCTACAACCCATACGAAAGTGTTATTCGTCGCCGTGGCAGGCAGATCACTCGGTTCGGGGAGCGCCAGTTTGACGGGCTCATGCACACGATTTCGGCTGCGGGACGGGTTACTCGGGCAACCCCTGAGCATCGTTTCACAGTTCGCCTGAACCCAAGCGCTGCTGACAAGCAACTGGTCTACCTCATGCGACGGGGAGATTGGTGGCGTGTCGGACGGGTGTCTCTTTTCAGCTCACGTGGTTTTGGACTCGCCACACGCCTTGCTGACAACAAGGGCGAAGATGCCTGGATCATCTCGGTGCATGACAATGCTATCGAAGCCCAATGTGCGGAGCAGGTTCTCTCATGCCGATACGGTATTCCGACAACGCACTGGGAGGTCGATAATTGGACGAAAGTTCCAGCACGGCAGCGCTCTCCCGAGATGATTGCCGGCATTTACTCCTGCCTTAATCTTGGAGCTCTCTCAGCTCGGGCCACGCTTTTGCTTCGCGATCATCGCCTTGAACGCGAGTACCCTTTCATCACATGTGGCGACCAGCTGATGTTTTCTCGAAGAACGACGCGGCTGGTGAGAGCATGTAATATTCACCCAGGAATCATGCAGATCCCGATGCCTTCCACGGGTGAGGACTTCGACTGGATTACCATTACAGGAAATGACGCAGCGCCGTTCAGTGGCAAGGTCTACTCGATGGATGTGGACAAAGACCTGCACTACGTCGCAGACGGGCTAGTGACCCACAACTGCTGGTATGCCGTGAAGGGGCAGGC
>JAAZNU010000078.1 GCA_012798135.1 Veillonellaceae bacterium
GCCGGCACCTGCAACACCGACGACGACTGCCCGCGGGGCTTCCTCTGCGAGTGGACCGGGATGTGCCCGGAGTGCGAGCCCGGGACCGAGTGCGCTCCGTGCGTCGCCGGCGGCTACTGCGTGCCGGCGCCCACGGGGGAGTGCACGACCGACGCGGACTGCGGCCCCGGCTTCCGCTGCGAGATGTCCGGCGGCTGCTTCGCGCCCGAGGGCGGGGATCCCACCTGCTTCGGCGGCGGCTACTGCGTGCCGCTCGGCGAATGCATGACCGACGACGATTGCCCCGCCGGTTTCGCCTGCGAGTGGACCGGCGCCTGCCCCGACTGCCCGCCCGGCGTCGACTGCGGCCCGTGCTACTCGGGCGGCTTCTGCGCGCCCGGTCCGACCGGCGAATGCAGCGCCACCATGCCCTGCCCGCCCGGCTTCAACTGCGTCGGCCGGATGGAGTGCGTCGATTACGACCTCGACGGAATCTACGACTACTGCATCGAGGGCAACTTCTGCGAACCGACCGAGGTCGCGTGCACGACCGATGCGGACTGCCCGCCCGGCCTGGTCTGCCAGGGCGACGTCTCGTGCCCCGACTGCCCCGAGGGGATGGACTGCGGTCCGTGCATCGCGGGCGGCGTCTGCGTCACCCCCTCGACCGGCGACTGCCGCGCCGACGCGGACTGCCCCGCCGGCTGGACCTGCGAGTACACCGGCGTCTGCCCGCCGTGCGAACCGGGGGCCGAGTGCGGTCCGTGCTGGTCGGGCGGCTTCTGCGTGCCGCCGAGCACCGGCGAGTGCGACGACAGCAGCGACTGCCCGCCCGGCCTGGTGTGCCAGGTCGAGGTGGGGTGCGCCGAGTGCCGGCCCGGCGAGGAGTGCCCGCCGTGCATCACCAGCGGGGTCTGCGTCGTGCCGCCCTCCGGCGAGTGCCGCGTGGACGAGGACTGCCCGACGGGCTGGACCTGCGAGTACCTCGGGGTCTGCCCGGACTGCGAGCCCGGCGCCGACTGCGGCCCGTGCTACGCGGGCGGCTTCTGCGTGCCGCCGAGCGCGGGCGAGTGCGCTGTGGACGCGGACTGCCCGACCGGTTTCCGCTGCGAGCCGACCTGGTGCGCCGGCGACCCGTCGGTCCCCGAGGACTACTGGTGCATCGAGGGCGGCGTCTGCGTGCCCGAGACCGGCGCCTGCGTCACGGACGCCGACTGCGGCGACCCCGCGCTCTGCGCCTGCATCGCGGCCGAGTGCGCGCCCGGCGAGCGCTGCATGGCCTCGTACTGCGTCTGCGAGTAGCCGAGTCGCGCCCGATCCGCGCCTAGCTCCGATCCCGACAGAAGACCCACGCCAGCGCCGCCACTCCTCCCGCCAGCGCCAGCGGCAGCGCCGCCACCCAGCCCGCGCCCAGTTCCCCCCGCGTCGCGAACACGTGCGCCGCCTGCGTGCCGAGCATGCCGGCTCCCGCGAGCGCCGCGGCGAACGCCCACCGGCGCGCCGGGCGGCGCATCCGGCGGCACGCCAGTCCCGTCGCCCCGGCCGGCACCA
>JAAZNU010000172.1 GCA_012798135.1 Veillonellaceae bacterium
CTGGAATTACAGGGGAGTCTGTCTCAAGGAGCTGGGGAGATACGAGGAGGCAAGGCGTTCCTTTGACAAGGCCCAGACTATTCTTCGGACAGATCCCCGGAAACTCACCCGGTAACAGACAGGCATTCACCGTGTCTATTCCTTAGTCTTCCTTACACCGGGTCTTTTCACCGATGTTTTAAATGAGTTCAAAGATAAACAAATGAGACACAGAGTGGTGCCAGGATGCAGGAGCCCGTGGTTCTATTCCAGAGGACAAATGCCCGCCTTTTCACTCTTGGTGCAATCACCCTCGTTGCGTTCGTCGCGTATGCCTGGGGATTGTCAGGCGGTCTCTCGGTCTTCACCCCGCTCCTCTTTTACTTTCCTATCATCCTTGCGGCATACTGGTTTCCCCGGCAGGGCGTGATATTCGCGGTTATCACGGGGATCCTGGAAGTCTTCCTGGTCTACCTCTTCTCGTACCCGGACCTGACAGAGATCACCTTTGCCGTCACGACCGCGAGTTTCTACGTCCTTGTCGCTGTTGCCGTGGTCATTTCATCCCTGTCCGGGGAGATGCGGGACAGGGAGGCCCGATACAGGGGGATCTTCAACAGTTCGGAAGCCGGCATATTCGTCGTCAGGAACGGTGCCCGCGAGCTCATCATCGAGGAAGCGAATCCCCGCGGGAGTGTCATCCTGATAGAACATCCCCGTGACCTGCCGGGAAAAAAATTTACGGAATTCTGGAAGGATGAATCTGCCCGGAAATATTTCCTCGGGGTGCTGGAGAACGACGGGACAGCTCCCCAGTACGAGACATCGATTGCAAGGGCCGATGGCACGACAGTCCCTGTCCTGATCTCTGGCGCGAGGCTCCCCGGTCACATGATGGTCCTCATGGTCATTGACATCTCTGCAAGGATAGCGCAGGAGAGAGAGATACAGACAAAGAACGACCAGCTTGAACTGATCAACCGGGTAACTGCGGATGCATCGTCTGCATCCGATATCGGATGGCTGATGCATTCTGTGCTTGGACACACCAGAAAATTTTCGGGCTGCGATCTCTGTGGGGCTTATGTGTTCCACGAAGGACAGCCCCCGCTGCTTTTCATGGACGGGGATTCAGAACTCCTGAAACTTGTAGAATCGTCGGACTCGGAAATCTCGCTGGCATGGAGAGATGCAACGACGAAAGGTTTACCCCTCCGGTGGAACGGCAACCGGAAAGTCCCGGAGGGTCTGCCCCTTGCGGGAATGGTCATACCCCTTGCGAGCGGCGAAGAAATTGTGGGTGTGCTGTTCTTCCTCTCGATGAAAAATGTCGGGGCGTTTCCGGACCAGCTGGCAAAGTCTGTTGCCGGTGAGATTGCAACGGCAGTAACGAGAATCCATCTGATGGAAAGACTCGCGGAGGCCAACAGGCAGGCAAACCTGTACCTGGATATCCTGATGCACGACATCAACAATGCAAACCTCGCCTCCCTCTGGTACGGTGATCTCCTCCTCGAGATGCTCTCCGGAGAGCCGCGTATTGTTGCCGGTAAGTTGATCGACGGAATCAAGAAAAGCCGCGAGATTATCAGGAACGTCGAAACGATCCGGAAGCTGCACGGGATGGGAACCGAACTGAAGCCTGTTGATCTTGAGGCTGCCATTAAAAAGGAGATGCACCTGTACCCCGACATTTCTCTCGAGTACACCGGATTTCCTGTCCGTATATGGGCAGATGAACTCCTCGGGGAGGTCTTCTCGAACCTCATCGGGAACAGTATCAAGTTCGGCGGTCCGAACGTGAAAATCACCATCGCCGTGGAGAGAACCGAACCGGGCAAAATCAGGGTTATCGTTTCCGATACCGGCCCGGGAATTCCCGATGACCTCAAGAGAGTTATCTTTGGGCGTTTTGCCCGGTTCGAACCGGGAGAACACAGCAAGGGTCTCGGACTCTATATCGTGAAGGCACTCATCTCCCGGTACGGGGGTGACATCGAGGTCTCCGACAGGATCGCGGGAGACCACGCGAAGGGCGCCTCGTTCCGGATGACCCTTCGCGAGGTTACAGGCCGGTAAGGCACTCCTGATGGTGACACGGATAACCGATAACATCCCGCATTTCCCGGCGCTTTCTTTCCGCTCTTAGTACCTGATCCCGGGGATTCCCCATAGAAGGAAAATTGCGAGAAGAATTGCAGGCTGGTGCAGCAGGTATATGATCAAGGAATGCCGTCCGAGGAAGCAGATCACTCTCCTTCCCATGAAAGGGAGGTCGGGAATGTTGTATTTCCTCTTTCCACCCGGGTAAAGGATCTTTCCGGTAAAGACACCCATCAGAACGACACCCAGCCATGGTACAAGGGGCGTGTAATCGAGGCTTGAAAAAGCAGCCGGATGAATACCAAGCCAGAGCAGGAATTCCGGCCCGGTGACCGCGCCTAACGCTGCGCCTGCCGCTATCAACGCAAGACCTGCAACCAGATTCGCACGCGTATAAGGAAGGTAGAGGGGTGCGAGCATGACAGAGACCCCGATCAGGTGGAGGATTCCAAAGAGTATGGGTGCCCCGGGAACAAGCAGGAGGGTGACAAGGGTTATCAGGAGACCAAGCATGAAGATACCCGCACCCCTCCTGATGAACTTGAGTATATACGCATGCCTGTCGAGCATGTCCCCTGCCCTTGCGCTGCTTATGGTCAGGGAGAGCCCGACGAGGAAGAGGAAAAGGGTCGCAGTGCAGAGAGCAAGGAACCTCCAGGGACCAAACGAGACCCGGATATCGAGAATCCCCAGATAGGCAAGATCGAAAACGGTGTGGAATACCACCATCATGACAACAGCAGACCCCCGCAGGAAATCGATCTCCCAAAAACGACCGGAGGGGACTGATACTGCCTTCCTTCCTCCTGACTTCTGCCAGGGAAGTACAAAATTCATTATTTCCTTCATCCCTATGTTGGCCCCGGAGAACAAATATCAATCCTTTATACCTTCTGTGCACGGTACCCTGTGCAGGGACAGCTTCTCCGCATGAAAGGGCAGGAGTCGTCCGCCATTCCACCCGGAAGAGGTGATTATCCATGATTGACAAGCTCCTCGAAGGAAACAGGAAATTCAGAGAGGGTTTTTTCAAGGAAAACCTGGAACATTACAGGGAACTCACGAAGGGTCAGAGCCCCTCCGTAC
>JAAZNU010000186.1 GCA_012798135.1 Veillonellaceae bacterium
TACGCTCTGCCGCATAGTGGAAGCCGATTCCTCCGGTGAACAGTCCATAGGTGTTGCTTATTTGTATGACATCGTTCGGGCCCAGCCCGATAGAGGTGAGAGATCGTGCCAAGGAATTGGTCCAGTTCTCGATGTCATTCTTGGTGTAGCCAACGATGGTCGGCTTACCTGTCGTGCCCGAGGAGGCATGGTATCTCACAACCTCCTTACGTGGGACCGCGAAGGTCTTATCGGGGTAGCCATCACGGAGGTCCTTCTTGCTCATGAACGGTAATTTGGTAACATCCTTCAGGCTCCTAATATCGTCGGGATGAACGTTAGCCGCCCTCATCCTTGCGTGGTAGAATTCCGAGAAGGAGTAAAGTCTGTACACCAGAGTTTTCATAGAACGGTACTGGAGCGCCTCCAGCTCCTCTGGTGGCATGTTCTCGATGCGGGGTTCCCAAACGACCATCGGTCCTCACCATACGGGCGGTCAAATTTAAAGGATCGAGACCAGACCGCCCTGGAACAGCCCGCTCCTATTGTTCGACCGGAAGCTCATCCCGGTGCGGAGTGAGCGGTGATAACATGTAGCATTTAAATTCTTATTGAAAACCGAGCACCAACTCAGCGGAACATTCATTGCCACGATGCGACTATCGAGAGAGCATGGTTGACAAACTCGACTACCTCTACGCGATGCTTGATGATCTAGATGATGACCTTGGCGCCATGCAGGAGGACCTGGAGATAGTCCTGGAACTACTTGATGAGGGTGAGGTGGAGAAGGCCCGGATCATGCTGGCTGAAATGAATAACTTCCTCATCGACTTCCTGGAACCTGAGGAGTGCGATGATGAGGAGTGCGAGTGCCACGCTATGGAGGACGAGGAGGAAGAGGAGGAAGAGGAGGAAGAAGAGAAGCCTGCACCCAAGGTCGAAAAGAAGAAGGAAAAGGCGAAGAAGCCTAAGAAGAAGTGAGGTGTAAACACCCCCGGAGGGCTTTTCGCTGCGAGATAACTGTGGTGGAAAGGATCACTCCGTTACCATGTCCTCAATGATAGAGGCGGCTCGGTCCACATCCTCCCGGGATATGCCATAGTGTGTCACCAAGCGGACCTTTCCCGGACCAAAGCTCGACACACATAAACCCCGTTTCCTGGCCTCGGCCCGGAACTCATCGTCAGATATTCCTGTCGCCGTCACGTCCACTACTACGATGTTGGTCTGAACCGAGGCGAGATCGATGCTTAATGCATCCAATTGGGAGAGCGTTTGCGCCAGGTGCTTGGCGTTGTCATGGTCCTCTTTCAGACGCCCGATCATGGTATCAATAGCTACGATTCCCGGGGCGGCGATGATCCCTGCCTGGCGAAGACCTCCTCCGACCATCTTGCGCTTCTTACGACAGGATTCAATGAATTCGTAGTTGCCCACTACCAGTGAACCTACGGGACAGCTCAGTCCCTTGGATAAGCAGAACTGGATAGAATCAACATGCCGGGAATATTCCTTAACATCGACATCCAAGGCCACGGAGGCATTGAAGATGCGGGCGCCATCGATATGCACCTTCATCCCTAGATCGTGGGCAGCCCGAGCGGCATCGGCGACCTGTGATGGTGTCCAGCACGTACCTCCCGCCCGGTTATGCGTATTTTCTATTTCCAATAATCGGGCAGGTGGGAAATGGAGATCGTCTCCTCGTACGGCCTCCTGCACCTGATGGCCGGTGAATGTTCCACGGTCCCCTTTGATCAGGCGAGGCATCACCCCTGCTATGGCGGCGATGTTGCCGACCTCATAGTAGTAGAGGTGAGCTTCCGTTTCCAATATGATCTCGTCTCCATGATGGCAATGCGCCATCACCGATATCAGGTTACCCTGCGTACCACTGCTGACTAACAACGAAGATTCCGTGCCGAACAGCCGAGCGGTCTTTTCCTGCAAAGCATTGACGGTGGGGTCGGCCTTGACGACATCGTCCCCTAGGGGAGCCTCTCTTATGGCATCCATCATCTGTGGTGTAGGTAATGTTACCGTGTCGCTCCTAAGATCAATAATCTTCATCGGAAGCCCTCCAATACCATAAGGGGCTGTTGAGGATGCAAACGAACGAACTACTCTAATATGAATTGTATTTTCGTCTGATTGTCCCAGTATGGGATCTTGGAAGAGACAGAGCATTTTCTCTTCAGGAAGGGTGATATAGCATCCAATACATGTTGTGGAAGATTTTAATGAGGTTGGCCCTTCTAGACATTCTGGCCTGTCCCGTATGCAAAAATCATCCCCTACATCTGCAGACCATAAAGGAGGATGATGAGGGAGCGGTCGAGGGGAGGCTCAAATGCCTCCAGTGCAAGGCCGAGTATCCCATAACAGATGGGATACCGGACCTGATACCTCTCAAGGACGGATGAAGGGCCGGGGCACTGCATCGCAACAATGGAAGGGCGGCCCATCAGAGCTTTTCGAGGGCCTCTTTTATCCTGATCATGCCCTTCTTAATGTCCTCTCGGGAGCAGGCGTAGGATATTCTGAAGTGACCTTCTCCGGAGGGGCCGAACGCAGCGCCTGGCGTTACCGCTACATGCGCCTTATCCAGAAGATAGGCGGCCATGTCCTCGGAACTCATCTTATGATCATATGCGGGGAATAGGTAGAACGCTCCTTTTGGCTCAGGGCAATGCAACGTCGGTATGTCCCTGATGAGGGACATTATGAGGTCCTTTCGGGCCCGGAACTCATCGACCA
>JAAZNU010000004.1 GCA_012798135.1 Veillonellaceae bacterium
AAACGCCGTTTGACGGAAGTTTTGGAGGAAGCCGGCCGCCAAGGCCTGACCGGCCCGAAACTGGCGGTGGAAACCCATGGAAAACTGAATCAGCTGGGTACGGTGGCGGAAATCATCGAGGTGTGCAAATTGTCGTCGCAGCTGATTCCGTTGGTCGACTTTGCCCATCTGTACGCCGTGGCTGGCGGCGGGTTCTCGCAAGCCGGCGATTACGGCCGGGTATTTGAACAACTTGGCGAGGCCCTGGGGAGGCAAGCTATTGCGGATTTACATATCCATTTTAGCAGCATTGAATTTTCGGCGGGAGGAGAAAAGCGACACTGGCGATTTCAGGACCCGTTCGGGCCGCCTTATCAACCGTTGATCCAATGGATTGTCGACCATGGGTTGACGCCGCGCATCATTTGTGAATCCGCCGGCGCCCAAGCCGAGGACGCGAAAACAATGCAGGAGTTTTACCGACAATTATTGAAATCTTAATGATAGTAACGGACAAGTTAAATCAACGGCAGCGATAAATTTTTCGGATAAAAATTGACCAACAATAGGAGGAATTACGATGAATGTACATGACAAGGGGAGCGAATTGTCCCGGGCGTTGAAGGAATCCGACGAATATACGGCCCTCTGCCGGGCGCGGCAGGAATTGGACAAGGATTCGGCCGCCAAGGAAATGGTCAGGGACTTTTTACGCAAACAGATGGAAATGCAACTGGAAATCATGTCCGGCAAGGCGGACATCCAGGAAAAGCAGGCGGCGCTGCAAACCTTGTATGGAGTGTTGGCCGTAAACGCGCGGGCGCGCGATTTTGTCGCCTTGCACATGCGCTTCCAACAAATCATCCAGGATGTGTATAAGATGATCAACGACGCGGTCGGGGAAGGACTGGATCCGTTTGCAGAAAAGAAATAAACCGTTGACGCGGGAGTTGACGGCCAGCTTGTTTGAACGATTGGCGCCGTGTTGTAAAGTGTTGGTTCAGGAACCCATGTGCCGCCACACTACGTTTGAAATCGGCGGGCCGGCCGACTGGATGGCCTTGCCGGCGTCGGCTGCGGAAGCGGCCGCGGTGGTCCGGGTGGCGGCTGGGAGCTCCCTGCCGTTGACGGTGATCGGCAAAGGCTCCAATCTTTTGGTGCGGGATAAAGGCGTACGGGGAATCGTGCTGAAAATTGGCGAATCCATGGCTTCATTACGCTGCGAGGGGGAAACCGTCATTGCCGGCGCCGGCGCTTTGCTGTCGGATGTCGCCAAGTTTGCGGCGCAGTGGGGATTGGCCGGCCTGGAATTTGCGGTCGGCATTCCCGGCAGCATCGGCGGGGCTGTCTTTATGAACGCCGGTGCGTACAATGGCGAAATCAGCAATGTTGTGGAGAGGGTGACCGCGGTTGCACCGGATGGGACGATCCATGAATATTCGGCGGCTGACATCCGTTTTGGCTATCGATACAGCGTTTTTCAGGAAAACCGCTGCATTATCTGTGAGGTTCTCCTGCGGTTGCGTACAGGTGACAAAGAAACGATCGACGCCGTCATGGCGGATCTTACCCGGCGACGGGAAAGCAAGCAGCCACTGGAATGGCCGAGCGCCGGCAGTACCTTTCGTCGTCCGCCGGGCTATTTTGCCGGCACCTTGGTCGAACAGGCCGGCTGCAAGGGGCTAAGGTGCGGCAACGCCCTGGTGTCGGAAAAGCATGCGGGGTTTATTATCAACGCCGGCCAAGCCAGTGCGGCTGACGTCCAGGAACTGATCCGCCAGGTGCAGGAACGCGTCAAGCGCGATTCAGGAGTGGATTTGTGGCCAGAAGTCATCATTTTGGGTGAGGAGTGAAAACAAATCATGAAGTTGACCTTTTTGGGCGCTACCATGGGAGTAACCGGTTCCAGTTTTTTGCTGGAGATCGGGACCCGGCAAATATTGATCGATTGCGGCATGTTTCAAGGCTCAAAAATTGTCAGCGCCATGAACCGGCGAGAGTTTGCCTTTTCACCGGCCGAACTCGACTGTGTGTTATTGACGCACGCTCATATCGACCATAGCGGACTGTTGCCCAAGCTCTGTAGGTCCGGATTCCAGGGATCCATCTATGCGACCAAGGGAACGATTGAGCTTTGTTCCATCATGTTGCCGGATAGTGCATATATTCAGGAATTCGACGCCGAGATCGAAACCCGCAAGGGAAAAAGAATGGGCCGGCCGCCGGTGGAACCGTTGTATAGCGTGGAAGAAGCCCAAGCCTGTCTGAAACAGTTTAAGCCGGTCGACTATGAGGCCGCTTTTAGTATTGGCGATGGCGTCCATGTTCACTTCCACGATGCCGGGCATATTTTAGGCTCGTCGATGTTGGAAATCCATGCGACGGAAGACGGCGAGGAAATCCGATTCCTGTTTTCCGGTGATTTGGGCCGGCCGCACCAACCGATTCTGCGGGACCCGGCATATGTCAAAGCCGCTGATTATGTGGTGTTGGAATCCACCTATGGCGACCGGGAGCATGAGGAAGTCGACTGGGAGGAGAAAATAGCGCAGATTATCAATGAAACCGTGGAACGACGGGGAAATGTGATTATTCCGGCGTTCGCGGTAGGCCGCACCCAGATGATTCTATACTATTTGCACCGCTTGTATCATGCCGCCCGCATTCCGGATATTCCGGTGATTATCGACAGCCCTCTGGCCACTGCCGCTACGGCCATTTTCCGTCGCAATACCCAGTACTACGACAAGGAAGCTCGGGAAATCCTGAAAAATGAGCAGCAGAGTCCGTTGGAGATGCCGCAGTTGCAGTTCACCGTGTCGGTTGCGGAATCCAAAGCGCTGAACATGTTGGAGGAACCGGCCATCATCATTTCAGCAAGCGGTATGGCGGACGCCGGGCGGATTTTGCATCACTTGAAGCATAACTTATGGCGGCCGGAAAGCAGCGTATTGTTTGTCGGCTTTCAGGCGGAAGGAAGCTTGGGCCGGCGATTGGTCGAAGGCGGCAAGAAGGTTCGGATTATGGGCGAAGAAATCAGTGTTCGGGCGCATATTTATAATTTGAACGGCATGTCGGCCCATGCCGACCGTAATGACATCGTGGATTGGCTGGCTTGTTTCGAACAAAAGCCAACGCAAATTTTCCTGGTCCATGGCGAACCGACGAGCGCCGAACAGTTAGCGAAGCTTATCGGCCAAAAGCTGGCGGTCCCGGCATATATTCCCCGCTATGGCGATGTTGTCACCTTTGCGGGCCGTTCGTGGCAAGTCGCGCAACTACCGGGGCTGCCGTCGCTGGAACCGGCGGTCCGGCAACTTCAGGATATTCTGGGCGAACTCGACAGCGCTTGGGCGGAACTCAAGGTGAAACTGGAAAATCTCGTTGCCGCCGATGGTTCAAAGATTGCGGACATCACGGCAAGGATCGAGAAAATCAAAAAGTTTGTCCGAAAAACATTGGGGGATTTGTAGGAGGGAACGAAGATGGGACAAGGAATCTTGGCGAAACTGACCGGCGTTTTTTCCGGCGGCGGCCAGTCTTCGGAACGAGATGCCGACGAGGAAAGGCGGTCGGGCAGATCGGGGGACAGTATTCAATTTGCCATATTCATGCCTTCCTCCCAGGAAGATGCCTTGAAGTCAGCCGATGCCATGAAAAACGGCAATGGGGTGGTCATCAACGGCGAATATTTAGACGAAGCCGTCTACCGGCGGGTCACGGATTTTCTCGATGGCGCCGCTTATGTGCTGGGGGGAACCGGTCGCCGGGTATCCGATAACGTTCAGGTTTATACGCCGGCGTTTATGGAAATCGTCGACGAAACGGTATCGTATTACGGGAATCTGAGTACGGGGAAAAAACGGCCGGATGCATGAGTGTGCATGCTTGACGGCGACAAAAAATAAAGACGACGAAACTCGCGTTGAGTCCGTCGCCTTTTTTCATTTTCTCCGGGAATGTTCGGGTATCAGTCGCTGAACGTCAAATCCTTGACGATTTTTGCCGGTACGCCAACGACCAGTTTATGATCCGGCACGTTTTCCAATACCACTGCGCCGGCGCCGATCACCACGCCAACTCCTAATTTGACCTGTTCGATAACCGCGGATCGCATGCCAATCCAACAAAGATCGTCAATGGCTGTTTCGCCGGCCAGACTGGCGCCGGGCGCGACATGGACAAAATCGTTCATCACGCAATCATGGCCAACGGTGGCGCCGGTATTGACGATACAGCCTTTGCCGATTTTGGCGTTGGCATTCACCGCCGCCTGATTGTTGATGATGGTTCCGGGCCCGATTACGGCAAACCGGCTCACCGCTGCCCGGGGATGAATTAGAACCGGTAGCTCGAATCCTTCCGTTTCAGCCCATTTCATCAGTTTTTTTCGTATGGCGTTGTCGCCGACCGCAACGAAAATGGCGGCAAAATCGCGGCGATACATTCCCAGGTTGTCAATATTGCCGATGACGGGCCAGTCCAACACCTGCCGCAATTCCGGGTATTTATCATCCAGGAAGGCGATGGATTCCCATTGGCCAAGGGCTGAAGCAATATCGGCGATCACTTTTCCGTGGCCTCCGGCGCCTATAATCAACAAACCATTCAATGAGTATCGCCTCCTGCTGAAAAAATCCAGGGGGTCTGAATATACGGCGGTGCGGTTTTCCACATTCTGGGTACGGTTATACATGCGAGCGCAGCTGGAGAGTAGTTTTTGACCAAATTATATCAGGCCCTTTTTTATATTATACTTGAAACGACTTCACAAATATTGCGTTTTTGCATTTTTCAAAAAATATTGAGTTGTTTGGGAAGGCGGTTCGGGGGTTTTTAACGCAACCCAAGTCAAGTATAATGATAACCATAGGGCGGAATGGTTTTCGTTTATGACGGATGTTGACATAGGAACAGGAAGGAACCGAGAAGATTATGAGTGCTATTCAATCAACGGACTCACAGACGCCGTTTGTCCACTTGCACGTACACAGCGAATACAGTCTGCTCGATGGAGCGGGGCGCGTCGGCGACCTGGTTCGCCGGGCGAAAGAAGCAGGCATGCCGGCGGTAGCGCTCACGGATCATGGAAATATGTACGGTGCGGTGGAGTTTTACAAGCAAGCCCAAAAATGCGGCATTAAACCTATTATCGGCTGTGAAGTGTATATTGCCCCCCGGAGTCGTTTCGATAAAGCCGCCGGTGAGGGCGAGGCCTATTACCATCTGGTATTGCTGGCCGAAACCCAGGCTGGATACAGCCAACTGGTCGAACTGGTTTCACTCGCCTATACGGAAGGGTTTTATTATAAGCCCCGCATCGACAAGGAGCTTCTGGCGGCCCACCATGAAGGGTTGATCGGCCTGAGCGCCTGCATTGCCGGTGAGATCCCTTCCTTGATCCTGAAGGGCGATGCGGTGGGAGCAGAGGCGGCTGCCCGCGAATACGTCGACATTTTTGGCCCGGATCATTTTTTCATCGAGATTCAGGATCATGGCATCCCGGAGCAGAAAGAGTCCAATCCGGCTCTGGTGGAATTGGCGCGCAAGCTGGGAATCGGTCTGGTGGCCACCAATGACATTCACTACATTGACCGGGCGGATGCCGACGCCCACGACGTATTGCTGTGCATACAGACGGGAAAATGCGTCGAGGATACTGGCCGAATGCGCTTTCCCACCTCGGAATTTTATCTGAAAACCGGCGGGGAAATGGCGGAGTTGTTCCCGGAATATCCCGAGGCGTTGGCCAATACCTGCCGGATTGCGGAACGCTGCCAGGTCGATTTTGAATTCGGCCATTTACGTTTACCAGATTTTCCTTTGCCGGACGGTGTTTCCGCCGACGACTATCTGCGCGATCTTTGCGAGCAGGCGTTGCCGGGACGCTATCCTGCGGCCGGACCGCGGGAACGGGAGCGGCTGGATTACGAATTGTCCGTGATCCGAAATATGGGTTTCTCCAGTTATTTCTTGATCGTCTGGGATTTTGTGCGGTATGCCCGCCAGTCGCGAATCCCGGTCGGCCCGGGCCGGGGATCGGCTGCAGGCAGCATCGTGGCCTACCTGTTGGAAATCACGAATATCGATCCACTGAAGTACGGCTTGTTGTTCGAACGGTTTCTGAATCCGGAACGCGTGACCATGCCGGATATCGATATCGACTTCTGTTATGTCCGACGGGGCAAGATCATCGAATATGTCGCATCCCGCTATGGCGCCGATCATGTGGCCCAGATCATCACTTTTGGGACGATGGCCGCCCGCGCCGCCATTCGGGATGTCGGCCGTGCCCTGAATGTGTCGTTCGGCGAAGTGGACCGGATTGCCAAACTGGTGCCCACGGTCTTGAATATTACGCTGAAAGATGCGCTGGTCATGAGCCACGAACTGAAAAATAGCTATGAAACCGAGCCGACCGCCCGTAAAATCCTTGATTTGGCAATGGCGCTGGAGGGGTTGCCGCGTCATGCCTCCACCCATGCCGCCGGGCTGGTGATCGCGAAAGATTCGTTAAATTGTCAGGTGCCGGTTCAGAACTCGGCGGATGGATTCATTACCACCCAGTTCGACAAGGACTGCATCGAAGAAATCGGTTTTTTGAAGATGGATTTGTTGGGGTTGCGCACGTTGACGGTAATCGGCGATGCGGTGGAGATGATCCGCCAAAACCGGGGCGTGGATCTCGATATGGACAAAATCCCCCTGGATGACGCGAAAACTTGTGACATGCTTACGCGGGGCGAAACCGTGGGCGTATTTCAGATGGAATCCGGCGGCATGACCAACCTGGTTCGCGAACTTCGGCCCGGTTGCTTTGAAGATCTGATCCCCCTGGTGGCTTTGTATCGTCCAGGACCATTGAACAGCGGCATGGTGGAAGATTTTGTCCGGGGTCGGCATGGCGAAAAGAGGGTTGTATATCAGCACCCGCTGCTCGAACCAATTCTGAAAGATACATTTGGCGTGATTCTCTACCAGGAGCAGGTCATGCAGATTGCCTCCGTGATGGGAGGATTTACCCTGGGGCAGGCGGACCTGCTGCGGCGAGCCATGGGAAAAAAGAAACATGACGTGCTGGCGGCCCAGCGGGAACGCTTCCTGAAAGGCGCCGCGGAACGAGGCGTCGAGTCCGGCCTAGCCAATGAAATTTTTAGTTTGATGGAAAAATTCGCCGATTACGGATTCAATAAGTCGCACAGCGCCGCGTACGCATTGGTGGCTTACCAGACAGCGTACCTCAAGGCGCATTATCCGGTGGAATTCATGGCGGCGATGTTGACCAGCGTCATGAGTGACAGCGACCGGGTGGGCTATTTTATCGAAGAGTGCCGCAAGCAGGGGATCAAGGTGCTGCCCCCCGACATCAATCGCAGCGGATTGAATTTTTCCGTGGAAGAGAGCGCAATCCGGTTTGGCCTGGCCGGCGTAAAAAATGTGGGTGAAGGAGCTATTGAGAGCATTCTGCAGGCGAGGGCCGATGGGAATTTTAAATCGTTAGTGGATTTTTGCGAACGAATCGACATGCGCGTGGTCAACAAACGAGTTTTGGAGAGCCTGATTAAATGCGGTGCCTTGGATTCGACCGGCTGGCGGCGTTCGCAACTGTTGGCAGTGAGTGAGCAGGCTGTCGATTTGGCGCTGTCTAGACAAAAGGACAAGGCCAATGGACAGTTGGGCTTGTTTGGCGATGACGCCAGCCATTCGTTCCAGGAGTTAACCCCGCCCAATCTGGAGGAGTTGCCCAAAGCCCAGATTTTGGCCATGGAAAAAGAAATGACGGGTTTCTTTGTGACCGGACACCCCCTTGATGAATATCGGCGGCAACTTCGCGGCATGCAGGCGCTCGGCGCACTGTCGTCTAATGAATGTACGGACAATCAGACAGTGCGGATTGCCGGGATCGTGACGGGGGCCAAACGGATTCCCACCAAAAACGGCGAAACGATGTGCTTTGTTACTCTTGAAGATTTTACCGGTTCGGTGGAAGTCATTGTATTTCCGCGAACGTTTGAACGGACCGGGCCCTTGTTGGCGCCGGATCGGCCGCTTGCCATATCCGGACGGGTCAGCATCACCGAAGACAAACTCAAAGTGATTGCCGAGTCGATCAAGCTGTTGGGGCAGCAAACGGCCAGGGAAGTACGAGTCCGCATCCGCAAGGAACAAGAAACAGCGGAGATTTTTGAGGACCTGAAACAAGTGTTCACGTCCTGCCATGGCGACGCGACGGTATTTCTCCAACTGATCGACCAGCGGCGGATTATTAAAACCGACCGAAATTTCTGGATTCAACCGACACCGTCAGCCGTTCAGAAAATTGAAGAAATCCTGGGGCCGGGTTCGGTTTTTCTGGCATGATACTTGCATATTGTTAGATGATGGTGTACAATTTGTCCTGTGAAAAGATTGTGAATTTCTGAACAAACTTTAAAGGAGGAAGGGGAGTCGATGATGAAAGAAGTTGTCATTGTCAGCGCGGTGAGGACACCGATCGGATCGTTCAATGGAGGGTTGGCGTCGCTTTCCGCCGTCGACCTGGGTTCGCGGACGATCGCCGAAGCGATCAAACGGGCCCAAGTACAGCCGGAACAAGTCAATGAAGTGATTTTCGGCAATGTGTTGCAGGCTGGATTGGGGCAGAACGTGGCCCGCCAATGTGCGATCAAGGCGGGAATTCCGAATGAAACGCCTTCTTTTACTGTGAATAAAGTGTGCGGTTCCGGATTAAAGAGTGTGAATTTGGCTGCGCAGGCGCTGATGCTGGAGGATGCGGAAATCGTCGTCGCCGGCGGAACGGAAAGCATGACTCAGGCGCCGTATTTGCTCGACAGTAAGGCACGCTGGGGTTACCGTATGGGCAATGCGAAGGTTGTGGATGTCATGATCCAGGACGGACTCTGGTGCGCTTTCAACGATTACCACATGGGCATTACCGCCGAGAATGTGGCGACGAAATATGGGATCACCCGCGAGGCACAGGATCAGCTCGCTTATGAATCGCAGGTCAAAGCCGTGGCGGCCATCGATAACGGAAGCTTCAAGAAGGAAATTCTGCCGGTGGTCATAAAAGGGAAGAAAGGTGACGTGGTTTTTGACACCGACGAGTTTCCTCGCCGTGACGTAGCTCTCGATAAACTGGCCGTATTGAAGCCCGCCTTCAAGAAAGACGGCACCGTGACCGCCGGGAACGCTTCGGGCATTAATGACGGGTCCGCCGCATTGGTTCTGATGACCGCCGACAAAGCCAGAGCACTCGGCCTCAAACCGCTGGCCCGGATCCTCGGCTATGGCTCCGGCGGCGTCGATCCCGCCCTCATGGGCATGGGCCCGGTCCCGGCAACTCGCAAGGCACTGGCCAAAGCCGGGCTGACAATTGCAGACCTGGATCTGATCGAAGCCAATGAAGCCTTTGCTGCGCAATTTTTGGCAGTCGGCAAGGAATTGGGCTGGCCGGCGGAGAAAGTAAATATCCATGGCGGCGCGATTGCGCTCGGACACCCGATCGGCGCCAGCGGCGCCCGTATTTTGGTAACGTTGCTGCACGCGCTGGCCGAGCAAAATAAGAAGATAGGTCTGGCCACGTTGTGCATCGGCGGCGGTCAAGGCTGCGCCACGATCGTGGAACGTCTGTAAGACTTGCTTTTGTCGCCAACCATCGGCTGAGCGATGCGCCGGGGGTCGGAGAGTCCCCCGGCGTATGTATTGCGTTTTCTCTCCGTCAGAAAAAGAGAGGAGTGTATAAACATGTTGTACGAATTGACAGAAGATCAAAAGATGATGCAGAAAGTCGCCCACGATTTTGCCGAGAAGCAGGTCGCTCCCGGTGCGGAAGAACGCGACGAACACGAAACGTTTTCCCGACCGTTGTATGATGAAATGGTCGGCCTCGGCTTGTCGGGAATTTGCTTCCCGGAACAATACGGCGGCGCTGATGGCGATGTCCTGAGCTACATTCTGTCTGTGGAGGAAATCAGCAAAGCGGATTCCGGCCTCGGCATTTCCTTGTCGGCGACGGTATCGCTGTGCGCCTGGCCAATTTTTGCCTTTGGTACGGAAGAACAAAAAAAGAAATATTTGATTCCGCTGGCGGAAGGAAACAAAATGGGCGCATTCGGACTGACGGAGCCGGGCGCCGGCACCGATGCAGCGTCTCAGCAAACCGTCGCTGTCCGTGACGGGGACAACTACATCATCAACGGCAGTAAAATTTTCATCACCAATGCCGGCGAAGCCGAAGTATATGTCGTTTTTGCCATGACGGACAAGTCCAGGGGAGTCAAGGGAATTACCGCATTTATTTTGGAAAAAGGGATGCCGGGCTTTACTTTTGGCAAGAAGGAACATAAAATGGGGATTAGGTCCTCGCAAACCATGGAGCTGATCTTCCAGGATGTCAAAGTACCTGTTTCCCAGATGCTCGGCAAAGAGGGCGAAGGCTTCAAGATTGCGATGAGCACGCTGGACGGTGGCCGCATCGGCGTAGCGGCGCAGGCTCTCGGTATTGCCCAGGCGGCTTTTGACGCGGCGGTCAAGTATTCCAAGGAACGCGTTCAGTTCGGCAAACCGATTTCCGCCAACCAAGCCATCTCGTTCATGATCGCCGACATGGCGACCAAGATTGACGCGGCCCGTTTGCTGGTCTATCGGGCGGCAGCCCTCAAGGACGCCGGCAAGCCGTTTTCCAAGGAGGCGGCGATGGCCAAACTGTTCGCTTCGGACATGGCGATGGAAGTGACCACCGATGCTGTGCAGATTCTCGGCGGTTACGGCTATATTCGCGAGTACCCGACGGAACGGTACATGCGGGACGCAAAAATCACCCAGATCTACGAAGGCACGAACCAAGCTCAGCGTCTGGTCATCGGCGGCGCGGTGCTTCGGTAAGTATAGTACATTTCAAACGTAAGGAGGAATCCGATCAATGGAAATCGTGGTCTGTGTCAAGCAAGTGCCTGACACAACGGAAGTTAAGATCGACCCGGTCAAAAACACGCTCATCCGCGAAGGCGTGCCCAGCATCGTCAATCCCTTTGACAAGATTGCGGTGGAGGTTGCCCTGCAACTGAAAGAAAAGCACGGGGGAAAAGTGCGCGTCATTTCGATGGGGCCGCCGCAGGCGGCGGATGCGCTGAAAGAATGTCTGGCCATGGGCGCCGACGAAGCCGTGCTAATCAGTGACCGTGCCTTTGGCGGCGCGGATACGTTGGCGACAGCCTATGCCCTGTCCGCGGCGATCGAAAAGATGGGCCCGGTGGACTTGATTCTCTGCGGCAAACAGGCCATTGACGGCGATACCGCCCAAGTGGGTCCCGGCATTGCCGAAAATCTGGGGATTCCGCAAATCACTTATGCAGCAAAAATTGAAATTAACGACAACTCGCTTAAAGTGGATCGCGAGCATGAGGACGGCTATGAAATCATGGAGACCAAGCTGCCCGCCATGGTAACTGTCGTCAAGTCGATTGCCGAACCGCGATTCCCGACTGTCAAGGGAACGATGAAAGCAAACCGGACCCAGATTCCGGTCTGGACGGCTGCAGATATCAATGCCGACGAAAAACGAATCGGCATGCCGGGATCTCCAACCCAGGTGCGTCGGATCTTTACACCGAAGCAACGGGTTCAGGGCGAACTGATCCAGGAAGAAAGCGCGCAACAAGCAGTAGCGGTACTGATGCAAAAGCTCAGCGACGCTAAAATAATCTGAGGCAAGGAGGAACAATGAAATGGCTGTAATCGTAAATCAGGAAAAGTGCATTGGTTGCGGCGCTTGTGTTTCTGCTTGCCCGTTCGATGCGATTGTGATGCAGGATGGCAAAGCCCTTATCACCGAAAAATGCACCATGTGCGGCGCCTGTATTTCCGTATGCCCGGTGGAAGCGATTTATCGGGAAGAAATCGAGCGCGTCGTCGCCATGGACAAGACCCAATATAAAGGCGTCTGGGTGTTTATTGAGCAAGCCGACGGAACAGTGAAAGGCGTGGCTCACGAATTGCTCGGCGAAGGCCGCAAGCTGGCCGATGAGCTCGGCGAAGAACTGGCCGGCGTCTTGATCGGTCATCAGGTGGAAGGATTGACCGGCGAACTGTTTGAAAGCGGCGCCGACAAGATCTATCTGGTGGAAGGCCCGGAATATGAGCACTATAACACGGAAGCCTACACTACTGCGTTTGTTGATTTGATTCAACAATACAAACCGGCGGCCATTCTGGTCGGCGCGACCAATGACGGCCGGGATCTCGGCCCCCGTATTGCGGCCCGGACCCGCACCGGCCTTTGCGCCGACTGCACCGGTCTTTCTATCGATTCGGAAACCCGGTTGGTGGTCTGGACACGTCCCGCTTTCGGCGGCAATATCATGGCCGACATCATCTGCCCGGATCATCGTCCGCAAATGGGCACCGTCCGGCCGAAAGTATTCAAACGCCCCGTTCCGCAGCCCGGCCGCACCGGTGAACTCGTCAAGGTGGCCAGCAAAGTAAAGGCGGAAGATCTGAAAGTCAAGTTGCTGGAACTTATTTCGGTCTGTACCTCTAACTGCAAGTTGGAAGAAGCCGATATCATCGTTTCCGGCGGCCGCGGCATGGGCAAACCGGAAAACTTCTGCGTAGTGGAAGACTTGGCCCAGACATTGGGCGGGGCAGTCGGCGCTTCTCGCGCGGCAGTCGATGCCGGCTGGAAACCCGCGCTGCATCAAGTCGGTCAGACGGGTAAAACCGTTGGCCCGAAAATTTACTTTGCCTGCGGCATTTCCGGCGCCATTCAGCATTTGGCCGGCATGTCCTCGTCGGATACCATCATTGCCATCAACAAAGACCCCGATGCGCCGATCTTCAAGGTTGCCGATTACGGGATCGTGGGCGACGTGATGGAAGTGCTGCCGCTGTTGAATGCGGAATTCAAGAAATACAAAGCGTCGTGCAAATAAGCGCTAACGGCGCAAAAAACTGCGGATGAACCAGTTCGTCCGGCGAAGTCACGGACTCCGCCGGACTTTTTTGACGAGAAGTGTGAATAAATTCACGAATTTCAAGATGGGAAAGGAGCGCTGTTTGTGGTTCAGGATATTTCTTTTGCGGAAATTAAAGTGGGTGACAAGGCCAGCATGGCCAAAACCGTCACGGAATACGACGTGTACACCTTCGCCGGCGTTACCGGCGATTTCAATCCCGTTCATATCGATGCGGAATTTGCCAAAACCACCATGTTTAAGGGCCGGATCGCCCATGGTATGTTGTCGGCCGGTTTTATCTCCGCCGTGCTGGGAACGGCTTTACCTGGAAAAAATACGATTTACCTGGGTCAGGAATTGCAGTTTAAAGCGCCAGTCAAAATCGGCGATACCGTCACTGCGACTGTCGAAGTGCTGGAGAAGATCGAAGGCAAGAATCGCCTGATTCTGCGGACTACGGTAACCAATCAGGACGGGGTTCTGGTTACCGACGGAAAAGCGACAGTGCTCAAAAAATAGTTTTTCGGCAAGTGCAAACGACGAAAAAAGAACTGGCGGCTACTCTCTTTGTGGAGTAGTCGCCAGTTTGTCGTTTTGTGTGAAATCAATAGGAACGAGTGTCACACCAGACCGGTGATGGCGTGGAAGGCAATCATTACAAAGCTGACGGCCACAGTGGCGACAACGGTGATCATACCGATGTCGATGTAGGATTCTTTGTGGGTCATGCCGCAAACGGCCAACAAGGTGATGACCGCACCATTGTGCGGAAGGCTGTCCAGACCGCCGCAGGCAAGAGAAGCAATCCGGTGCAGCATCTGCGGATCCAGGTTCACTTGTTGCGCCCATTCCAACCAAGGTTTGGCCATGGCACCCAATGCGATGGACATGCCACCGGATGCGGACCCGGTGATGCCAGCCAAAATGTTGACGGTTAAGGCTTCGGATACCAGCGGAGAGCCGCCAACTTTGATGCCGAGTAAGAATGTGGCGATGGTTTTGAAGCCCGGTAGGGAAGCAATAACGTTGCCGTAGCCGACCTCCGACGCGGTGTTCATGATTGCCAGCAGGGATCCGATCGCGCCAGCGTTGATGGCTTTAGCCATGGTCATACCTTTCGGCATTGATTTGTAACCAATCAGGATAGCAGCGCCGATACCGACTACCAAGGCGATAATCAACGACCAAATCCCGAGTACGTTTTTCACGGCGGGGGCCATCAACGGCGATGGTTTGCCGACGATTTTCACGAGGACTTCCATGAGTTTCGGGTCGAAAGTGACGAAGAAAGTTACAAAGTAGTTGACCGCGACAACCAGAAATAATGGCACCATGGAGAGAATCGGCGAGGGAAGATTGGTGATATCCATCTGTTCAGGTTCGTTGAGAGTGTGTTTGCCATAGCCTTCTCCCCTGGCTTTGGCCTGGCCCAGCCGAAATTTAAACCAAGTGACGGTGCACAAAAAAATGAGCAGTGATGCCACAATGCCGGTAATCGGCGCGGCGTAGGCATTCGTGCCGTAGAAATTGGTCGGAATGATGTTTTGGATCTGCGGCGTTCCGGGAATCGCTGTCATGGTGATAGTGAATGCACCAGCGGCAATGGCGCCCGGGATGAAGCGCTTCGGAATGTCGGCTTCTTTGAATAGGTTAGCGGCGAATGGGTAGATTGCGAACACCACAACAAACAGGCTGATTCCACCAAAGGTCATGACGTAGCAGGCTACTACAACAGCCAGAATAGCATTCTTGTGGCCGATTTTTTCAACGATCCAGTGGGCGATCGATTTGGCAAGGCCAGTATCTTCCATGACTTTGCCAAAAACAGCACCTAATAGGAAAACTGGGAAAAACGATTTCACGTAGGTGACGGCATTACCCATGAAGAGTTCCGTGTAAGCCGGCATAATGGGCAAGCCTTGCAGAAAACCTGCCAACAATGCAAAAATCGGTGCAAAGACGATAACTGAATAACCTTGGTAAGCAATAAACATGAGGCACGCTAAACTTAACCAAATACCCAATACTTCCATAAGTCCGTTTCATCCTCCTTTTCGTTTTTGGGTTGTACTGTTTGATTCTGTTACCCCTTGATATTAGCAAACCGAACTACTGCAAACAGCGAAACCCTAATGTCTGAACATTATGCAAGATTTATGCCAACAAGCAGGAAAAGAGACAACTCAATGCTTTATAGAGCGATATCCTGGGTTCCGGAATGATACAAACATTGGCAAAGTGGATAATATGACGACATTGAAAAACATATCACTATCATTAAATGGATAGTATTGTATTCGATTTGATTCATTATCAATTGATTGAAGGTCATAAAAATGTGGCGGTTTACGCGATTCGTTTAGCACGCAATAGATGCAGTCTATTGAAGAAGAGAATGAAGAATGTTTGAACTACTTGTGCGTATTGCTGCCGGTAAATGTGTTTTGAAAAATAGACAGTGTATAGAAAAATAAACATAATTGTTAGACAAATCAAACAATTGAATTATTGTCGGTCTCGTTGCGCCCCATAACTTCTAGGCTCGCAAATAATTATTGTTTTTGAATTTTTAACTAAAAATTCATTGATTGCCCGATAGGTATATCGTTCAATAGGCTTTTGAAGGTTGAATTGCAACGGGTAGTAAACTGTTGTTCGGGAACAAGTCCTATATTCTGGCATGATATTTGCATGGAAAAAAAGTGATGCATTTTTTATAAAGGAGAGTGTTTTACCGAATGGCTAAAATTATTTCTGCGACTGAAGCCGCCAAACTCTTGAAAGACGGAGACATGATTGCCACTAGTGGGTTTGTCGGAAACTGTCATCCGGAAGCTGTGTCCGCTGCTTTGGAAAGAAGATTCCTGGCGGAAGGCGCCCCGCGCAATCTCCAGTTGACCAACTGCGCCGGACAGGGGGACGGCAAAGACCGTGGTTTGAACCATTTTGGGCATGAAGGAATGGTCCGGCGGGTCGTCGGCGGGCATTGGAACTTGGCCCCTAAGCTCGGAAAACTCGCTATGGAGAATAAAATTGAAGCTTACAATTTTCCACAGGGAACGATCGGACAATTGTTCCGAGCTATAGCCGCTCATCAACCAGGAGTTGTTACAAAGGTCGGGTTGAATACTTTTTGTGACCCGCGTATTGAGAGCGGAAAACTTAATCAGATGACTTCCGAGGATCTTGTGGAAGTTGTCCAATTACGCGGGGAAGAGTGGTTGCTGTATAAAGCTTTTCCGATCAACGTTGGTTTAATCCGCGGTACCACTGCTGATGTAAACGGCAATATTACCATTGAAAAAGAAGCGCTGTCTCTGGAAATTCTACCGATCGCCCAAGCTGCCAAAAATTCGGGTGGAATCGTGATTGCGCAGGTGGAACGGATTGCATTGGCAGGAACGCTGAATCCGAAAGCTGTCAAGGTACCGGGACACCTGGTGGATTACATTGTGGTGCCAGAAGACATGAGCGAGCATATGCAGACGTTTGCCGAGCAGTATAATCCTGCTTATTCCGGGGAAATCCGGGTGCCGCTGAACAGTATCAAGCCGATGGATCTCGACGAGCGGAAAGTGATTTCCCGCCGGGCAGCGATGGAACTGATCCCGAATGCCATCGTCAATTTGGGAATCGGCATGCCGGAAGGGGCAGCGAATGTTGCCAATGAAGAGGGAATCGGCAATATGATGACGTTGACGGTTGAGCCGGGAGGAAGCGGGGGAGTGCCGGCCGGTGGCTTGAGCTTCGGTGCGGTGACCAATGCTGATTCCTTCATTGACCAACCCTATCAGTTTGATTTCTATGATGGCGGCGGCTTGGACCTGGCTTATCTGGGGCTGGCTGAGACCGATAAACACGGCAACATCAATGTCAGCAAGTTCAAAGGCCGGGTAGCCGGTTGCGGCGGCTTCATCAACATTACCCAAAATGCCAAACGGGTCATTTTCTGCGGTACGTTTACTGCTGGCGGCTTAGAGGTCAAGGTGGGTGATGGCCAGTTGACCATCGTCAAGGAAGGGCGGGCCCGTAAATTCCTGGATCATGTGGAACAGATCACGTTCAGCGGCGACTATGCCAAAAAAGTGAAGCAACCGGTGTTGTACATCACCGAGCGCGCCGTGTTTAAATTGACGGCGGAAGGTATGATGCTGATCGAAATTGCGCCTGGCGTCGATTTGGAAAAAGACGTTTTGTCCTTGATGGATTTCAAACCGATCATCTCGCCCAACTTAAAATTGATGGATTCACGGATTTTTAAGGATGAACTCATGGGTTTAGCGGATATTGTGCAATAACAAATAAGTGGGTCAGTCTCAGACGGATGGGGGATCCCATCCGTCTGTCCCAACAGGAGCGACGACAAAAACAGGGGGGAGAAGAATGCAAGAGGTTTGGATCGTTGGCGCGAAGCGGACCCCTATCGGCGATTTTCTGGGCAAGTTGAAAGATGTCAGTGCGGTCGACTTGGGCGTGACGGCGGTTAATGCAGCATTGGAACAGGCTTCAATACCTGCGGCGAGTATTCAGGAACTGGCCTGCGGACAAATCTACAAGGCGGGCGTCAAAGGGAATCCCGGTCGGCAGATACAACTGAAATGCGGCATGCCGGTGGAGGGTTATGCCTGTACCATCGATCAGCAGTGCGGTTCCGGAATGAAAGCCTTTGAAGTCGTCAGTCAGTCGATCATGCTTGGCAAAAGTGACATCGCGGTGGCCGTCGGGATCGAGAGCATGAGCCAGGCGCCGTATTTGCTGAAAGGGGTCCGGGAAGGCTATCGAATGGGCAACGGGGAGATTGTCGACAGCATGCTCCATGATGGTTTGATCTGCGCCATGATGGGGTACCATATGGGGATGACGGCAGAAAATTTGGCGCAAAAGTATCAGGTTAGCCGTCACGAGCAGGATGAATTGTCGTTGCTCAGCCATCAACGAGCGACACGGGCGATTCAGTCAGGAATCTTCGATGCGGAGATTGTGCCGGTTACGATCGAAACTAGGAAAGGTCCGGTTGTCGTCAAGCAGGACGAACATCCCCGGGCGGATGTTTCCCTCGAGAAGTTGGCGGCTATGAAACCGGCTTTCAAAAAAGACGGCACAGTGACCGCCGGCAACGCTTCCGGTGTGAATGACGGTGCGGCGGCGTTGGTGCTGGTTTCGGCGGAAAAAGGCAAAGCGCTGGGACTGACGCCTTTGGCAAAGTTGCGGTCCACGGCGAACTACGGCGTTCCGCCGGAAATCATGGGGATAGGCCCGGCTTACGCTGTTCCCAAGGCAATCGAGCTGGCGGGCCTTACAGCGGCCGATATCGGCTACTACGAAATCAACGAAGCCTTTGCGGCGCAATTTTTAGCGGTCAACCGTGAACTGAAGCTGGATCCGGCAAAAGTTAATGCCAACGGTTCCGGGATCGGTTTGGGACATCCGGTTGGTTGTACGGCGGCGCGCATCATCGTATCCTTGATTTATGAGATGCAGCGCCGAAATGTCCAGTTCGGACTCGCTTCCCTGTGCGTCGGCGGCGGGCCGGCCATCGGAACAGTCATAGAAAAAATGTGAGGAAAAGGGGGTTGTATGATCATGAGAGGATTGAAAGACAAGGTCGTCATCGTTACCGGAGCTGCCGGCGGAATCGGCAAGGCCACTGCGCTGCGTTTCGCCGAAGAGGGCGCGAATATCGTTGTGGCGGATTTTGTTGATGGCTCGGGCACAGTGCGGGAAGTGGAAGCTAAAGGGCAAAAAGCGATTTATGTGCAGACTGATGTGACAAAAATTGAGAGTGCGCAAGCCATGGTGGCAAAGGCTATCGAAGTGTTCGGCCGGGTCGACGTACTCATCAATAATGCGGGGATTACCAAGGACGCGATGATGAAAAAGATGGCCAAGGACGCTTTTGACGCGGTGATCGCCGTCAACCTGACCGGCGTGTTCAATTGTACTTCTGCGGTTCTGCCCAACATGTTGGAGAACAAATCCGGCGTTGTCCTGACGACCTCATCCATCGTCGGCATTTACGGCAATATTGGGCAGACCAACTATGCGGCCAGCAAATGGGGCGTTATCGGCATGACCAAGTCCTGGGCCAAGGAAATGGCCAAGAACGGTCTGCGTTTCAATTGCGTGGCGCCGGGATTCATTGGCACGGATATGGTGAAAAAAATTCCGATGGAAGTGCTGCAGGAAAAGATTCTGGTTAAAGTTCCGGCCGGCCGTTTGGGTGAACCGGAAGAAATTGCCGCCGCCTTTGCCTTCCTGGCTTCCGATGATGCCAAATTCATCAACGGTGCAGTTCTGAGCGTGGACGGCGCGGCTACGATCTGATTTTCAAGTGGATTCCTTTGGCAGTTTGCAACAGACTCCGTATATATGCGGAGTCTGTTGTTTTGTGCTACAATTAGACAGAGATGTCTAACGAAATGGACAATTGGGAATGCTACCAATGCAATCTTGTGGCTGAGGAGGCTGATCCATTGAGAGTCCGTGATTTGATGAGCAAAAAATTGATTACCTTACATTTGGGAGTTTCGCTGTCGGATGCTGCCCGGATTTTTTTTGAAAAGAATATCGACGGTGCGCCGGTTGTCGACGATGACGGGACGCTGATCGGCCTGCTGACCAAAACCCATCTGATTCAGTCCATTGCCCGTCAAGAAGACATCGTGCGTCAACGGGTATGCGATGTCATGACGTCGCATGTCGTTACGCTCACGGATTCCATGTTGCTCCAGGATCTGCAGCAGAACAACCTGCTGTCCAAATACGGGCGCTTTCCGGTTGTGAATGCCCAGAACAAACCGATCGGCTTTGTTACGCGTACGGATCTGGTGCGGTACCTGTCGGAAAAATCCGTGTTTATGGCGGAAGAATTTGAGGCGGTGCTGAATTCCGCCAGTAATGGCGTGATGGCGATCAATTCCGCCGGGATCGTGACGTTGTTCAACCCGGCGGCGCAGGCGATCACCGGCATGAAAGCGGATAATGTCATCGGCCGGTCTGTCGTCGATGTGATGCCGGATCCCAATGGCTTCATGAGCGTGTTGCAAACCGGTAAGGTGCAGCTGAATCAGAAAATCCAGTTTGGTAGCTCGCAGATTATCACCCGGCGTTCGCCGATCATCAAGAACAACAAAATTGTTGGCGCCGTGGCCATTTTCCAGGATGTCACCGAATTACAGAAGGTGGCGTCGGAGCTCGAAGAAGTCAAGGATCTGAAAAGCACTTTGGACTCGATCGTAAACAGTATTTTCGACTGCATCGTGGTAGTCGACAAGAACGGCTATGTGACGATGATGAATGATGCGTACGGTGAATTTTTGCACACGGATCCCCAAAAAGCGGTGGGGCGTCACATCACCGATGTGATCGAGAACACCCGCATGCACATCGTGGCGCAGACCGGCAAGGCGGAGATCTGCGACATGCAGAAAATCGGCGAGCACAATACTGTGGTTACGCGAATCCCGATTGTCAAAGACGGTGAAGTGACCGGGGCTGTCGGCAAGATGGTGTTTCGGGATGTTAAGGATTTGCGGGTTTTGGCGCGCAAATTGACTTCCCTGCAGTCGGAACTGGAATATTACAAGGAAGAGTTACAAAAAGTGCAAGGCGGTCGCTATACGATCGACAGCATCATTGGCTCCGGTGAAAAGATTCAGTGGCTCAAAATGATCGCTCTGCGCGCCGCCAAAGGAAAATCGACCGTGCTCATTACCGGCGAGAGCGGCACCGGCAAGGAACTGTTCGCCCAAGCGATCCACTATGCCAGTAGCCGCCGCCATGGACCATTCATTAAGATTAACTGCGCGTCGATCCCGGAAAATCTGCTGGAATCGGAGCTGTTCGGCTATGAGGACGGCGCTTTCACTGGCGCCCGCAAAGGAGGCAAGCCCGGAAAGTTCGAACTGGCCAACGGCGGCACGATTTTTTTGGACGAAATTGGCGATATGTCGATGCCAATGCAGGCCAAATTGCTGCGGGTTCTGCAGGAGCGGGAAGTGGAGCGGGTGGGCGGTACCAAAATTACACCAGTGGACGTTAGGGTAATTGCCGCGACAAACCAGGATCTGGAGGCGATGATGAGTCAGGGCACGTTTCGGCAAGATTTGTTCTACCGACTGAACATCATTGCCCTGCATATTCCGCCGTTACGGGAGCGCAGGGAAGATATGCCGGAATTATGCGAAGCGTTGCTCCGAAAAATCAACCGTAATTTGCAGTTCGACGTGGACGGGGTTTCACCGGCGGCGTTGGCGCTGTTGATGAAATACGATTGGCCCGGTAATGTCCGGGAGTTGGAGAATGTCTTGGAACGATCGGTGAACCTGATGGACGACGTGGGAGACATCCTGCCGGAGCATCTGCCGCCGACACTTCGTCGGCCCGGCGCCAAATCGGAAGCGGCGAATCAGAAAATGGCGCAGGAACTTGCAGGAATAATGGAGGATGCAGAGAAACAAGCTATATATAAGGCGCTGGAAGCAGCCGGCGGGAATCGAAGCCAGGCGGCAAAAATTTTGGGAATTCATCGTTCCGGCTTTTATCAAAAATTGAGCAAGTATCAAATCAAACTTTAACCGGAGGATGGCGACATGTGGACGGTCATTCATATTGCAGCCAACCGGGCGCAGGCGGATATGCTGAAAAGTTTGCTGGAGAGCGAAGGCCTGATGGCGGATATTCGGCCTGCCGGGATTTCGATGCTGGGTGATGGCTTGTTCGAAGTAATGGCTCTGGAATCGGAAGCGGAAGAAGCCCGCGATATTCTGAACGATATAGGAGGGTGCCGATGAAGAGGACGAAAATTGTCTGTACGGTTGGACCCAGTACGGATCAACCGGGAATTTTGGAGACAATGATCCGCGCGGGGATGAATGTCGCCCGCTTTAACTTTTCCCATGGCACGCATGAAGATCATGGCCGGCGTATGCGACAGGTCCGGGAAGCGGCAGCGGCGCTCAAAGAGCCGGTGGCCATCATGCTGGACACCAAGGGCCCGGAGATTCGCATGGGGACCTTCGTCGACAAAAAAGTGACACTTCAGGCGGGCGCGGCCTTTACCCTGACGACGCGCGATGTTCCCGGCACGGTATCGATTGTGTCCGTGAATTACAAAAATCTGCCGCAGGAAGTGTCTCCTGGGCAGGCGATTTTGCTGGCTGATGGATTGATCAGTTTGCGCATCGATAAAGTGTCCGGGCCGGATATTTTGACAACCGTCGAAAATACCGGCGAGGTTGGCAATTTTAAGCGGGTGGCCGTGCCGGACGTGCAACTGGGACTACCATTTTTGTCGGACCAGGACGTCCAGGATTTGTTGTTCGGCATTGAACAGGGGATCGATTTTATCGCCGCGTCCTTTGTGCAAAAGGCGGGGGATGTTCTGTCCATCCGGCGGGTTCTGGAGTCGAAAAACGCAGACTGTCACATCATTGCCAAAATTGAAAACGCCGCCGGGGTCAAAAATATTGATGAAATTTTGACAGTCGTCGACGGAGTCATGGTGGCGCGGGGCGATCTTGGGGTCGAGATCCCGGCTGAAGACGTGCCAATCGTGCAGAAAATGTTGATCCGCCGCTGCAATATGGCCGGAAAACCGGTCATTACCGCGACCCAGATGCTGGAGTCGATGATTGCCAATCCCAGGCCGACTCGGGCGGAAGCGACGGATGTCGCCAATGCCATCATGGATGGTACGGATGCGATCATGCTGAGCGGCGAGACGGCTTCCGGAAAATATCCGGTGGAAGCGGTGACGGTCATGGCGACGTTGGCGCGCCGGACCGAGGCGGCGCTCAGCTATAGCGACATGATTTTGGCGCGGAATGCTTCCTGCGGCATGATTACCACGACCGACGCCATCAGCCATGCCACGGTTCAGGTGGCGCATGAGCTGAACGCGGCGGCCATTGTGACTTCCACCGAGTCCGGCTATACAGCCCGGATGGTATCCAAGTACCGGCCGCAGGCCGTAATTGTCGCGGTGACCCCCAAAGAGAAAATCGTCCGCCGGATGCTGCTGCTATGGGGTGTGATGCCGGTATTCGTTCCCCAATCGGCCAATACCGACGAGATGATGTCCAATGCCGTGGCCGGGGCCATGGAATCGGGATGGGTAAAAAGCGGCGACCTGTTGGTCATCACGGCGGGAATTCCTGTCGGGCTCACCGGTACCACCAATATGATCCGGGTCCATACGGTCGGGCAGATTCTGTTGCGGGGAACAGGCATCGGCCAGCGGAAAGTCACGGGAGAAGTTTGCAAGGTCGCCACGCCGGAAGAATTCACCCAAAAATTCAAACCGGGACAGGTGCTGGTCGTGCCGTGCCTGATGGATGAAGTGGCGGCTGAGGCGGCGCGGGCGGCAGCGATCATCGCCGAGGAAGGCGGATTGACTTCGCAGGCGGCGATTGTCGGGGTCAGCTTCGGGGTTCCGGTGGTGGTGGGCGTGGAAGGCGCCATGGAAAAACTGTCGGACGGCATGGTAATCACGGCAGATACGGAACGCGGCCTGATCTACAAAGGCGAGATCCATGTCCGTTAGCGGCTGGGCGTTGTTGCGGCAACAGATCGCGACCGGTGATTACGAACTGGCGCTCCAGGCTATTCCGCACCTGACGGAGTCGAAAGCAACCAAGCTGGCGGACTGTGCGGCGGCGACCCGGCATGCCGTTTATGCCCGGCGGCCGGAGCTGGTTTTGGCATTGTTGGAGGGGAGCCGGCGTTTTTTGGATACGGTGCCCCTCCAGGCGTTACCCGAGCTGTTGGAGACGTTGACGGATCTTCTGGCCGTCTGCATCCGCGAAAAGCAACTGGACCCGGCATGGAAAATAACGGATTTGGGGTTGGGGCTGATCGGTTCCGCCAATTCAGCGCCGACTGTGGCAACGGCGCCGCTGGTTGTGAAATTTGCGGGACTGGCCGGCCGGTATGCGTTGCGCCGTAATGACGGCGGACGGTTTGCCGAGATCGCCGCCAAAACGGCAGATTGGGCGACCCGGGACAACAGCGGCCAGTCAGGGACGGCGCTGCTGGAGGCGATCGATTCCTGGCTGCACCGGATTGTGCGGTACGACCGCGTTGAAGCGGTTCCCGCTGTTTTTGAGGCGTTGTCTGCGCTTTATACCGCGGCCGACAAGAATGCTTTTCTAACACTGTTCCTGCAGCAATGGCGCGCCGTGGCGGCAATAGCCTGCCTGAATCCCGAGAGCCCGGCGGCGTCTATTCTTGTCGAACAGTTGCTGACTTTTGCTGTTCGCGGCAATGAGCCGGAACTTTGGCCACCGGTGACGGATAAGATCGGCGAGGTTGCGGCACTGGCGGTAACCCGGCATGGCGTTGTTGCCGGGTTCCCCGTGTTTCGGCCACTGCTGGATGTGGGGCGGATTCAGTTGAATGATGAACTGAAATTCGGCACTGGTCCCGATACGGACAACCCACGGCAACGGATCATCCGTTTGGTCTGCCTCGCGGCGCTCAAGATTGCGGATGTGGCGGCGCATGGCGATATGACGGCGGCAGCCGGTGACAAGATTGAGGAAATGTACCGGACCTGGATGAGCGATCCCCGGTTTGAGCCGCATGCCCGTTCGATCCAGCGGTTTTGCCAGCTACTGCTGATTTTTTGGTCCAACAACCGAAAACGGGCCGCCCGGAAATGGGCGCCCCGTGAGAAAGCCTTGTCGGAACCGTTGTTGCTATCGGAAGAAGACCGGCAGAAACTATCCTTCCTGTTGTGAAAACAAATACCGGCGCGCCGCCAGCCAGAGCCGGACGGCGCCGAGGCTCGACAGTACCGTGGCCGCATAAAACAGCACGGTGACCGGCACGGTCATCGACCAGCTCAGCGCGGTCAGGCCCTGGGAAAAATAGTGGATGAACAAAGTGTGAATCCAGAATATCCCGTACGAATGGCGACCTATACTGTTTAGCGCGGATTGAAGCGGGAACGGCAGCGGCCCGTCAAACCGCTGCATCAGATACAGGCAGGCGGCCAGCGTGTAGAGCATGCCGCCGGGACTGAGCTGGTGGACGGTGTTGACGGACTGTTCCAACGAGTAGTGCCGGACCAATAGCAGATAATAATAGTGGGCGAGCAGCAACCCCAAGGACAGGAAAAAGAACAGGCTGACCTGCTGCCGACAGCGGCGCAGCCAGGCCATGATTTCTTCGTAGCGGACGGCGAAAACGGCGCCGAACAGAAACAAAAACAAGTAATGAACGAGCCACCAGCTCATCCGGTACTGGATCAGCAAATCGAGATAGAACAGGCCGGAGTTCGGGCGCAGTTTGTAACTCGAATAGTAGTTGAAAGCGATCTGGCCGGCAAACAGCAGGCCGAGCCAGACTGTCGGCCGGTGCAAAATGGTCCGGACCCAACTCCGCCAGAGCGGCATCAGCAGATAAAACCAAAGCAGGATCACTAGAAAATACAGTTGATAGGACGCCATGCCGAAACCGAAGAACTGGTAGACTAAAATCGGATACCAGATGCTCCAGTCGCCGGTGAGCCAGGAGTAGTGCAACATATACAAGACCGAGCCGGCCAGATAGGGAAATAAGACCCGGACAAAGCGGCGTTTGTAAAACCGGCCGGCATCAAACGGCCCATCCAGCGGATATTGGCGAAACAGGGAAAAGGCCGATACGAAGAAAAAAATCGGCACACTGAACCGGCTGACGATTTCCAGCACGGCGAACAGATGGATATTGGCCTGAGGGTTGGACAACAGTTCCGAGCCGGTATGTATACCGACAACGCCCAACATCGCCAGACCACGGATGTATTCAATCGACAGGATTCTTTGATTCATAGATACCTTCCCGGAGAAAAAGTTTGAGGGGGTCGAAACATGGAGACAGTTCAGGTAGGGGCTACGGCGCCGGTATTTTGTCTGCCGGCAACGAGCGGAGAAATCTGCTTGTCGGATTTTCGATCAAAAAAAGCGGTGGCGCTGTACTTTTACCCGAAAGATTCCACGGCCGGTTGAACGGAGGAAGCCCGCGAGTTTCGCGGGATCCATGACGAGCTGACCGCATTGGATGTGGTGGTATTGGGAGTCAGTCGCGATGATTTGAAATCACACGAAAAATTCATCCGCAAGCTGGAGGGATTGCCGTTTCCATTGCTGTCCGATGTAGAGAGCAAGGTTTGCACGATGTACGATGTGATCAAGGAAAAGAACATGTACGGGAAAAAGGTCCGGGGCATTGAGCGATCGACATTTTTGATCGACCGGGCAGGAATCGTTGCCGCCGTCTGGCGCAAAGTCAAAATCGACGGGCACGCGCTGGCGGTGCTGGCGGCGGCGAAAGAGCTGCCATAGGGGATAATGTAACTATCATAAACTATTTTGGCGATGAAGTGAAGGAGGAAACAAACATGGGAGCACTGGGGTATATCGATGGGCGGACTGTGGATTTGAAGGAACTGGTCATTGCGATGGAAGATCGCGGTTATCAGTTTGGCGATGGCGTGTATGAGTACACCAAGGTCTACAATGGCAAGTGCTTTGCGCTGAAACCGCATATCGACCGCTTGTACCGTTCGCTGCGCGAATTGAAGATTCCGGCGGTATTTACGTTCGACGAGATGGCCGACATTCATGAACGCTTGATTGCCGAAAGCGGAATCCAGAACGGCGGGATCTATTTGCAGATTACCCGGGGCTGGGCGCCGCGTGGTCATGCTTTTCCGGAACAGGTGATTCCCTGTCTGACGATGACCATCCGGCCAAGCAATTTCAAACCGGAACAGTGGGAGACGGGCGTGGGCGTGATTTCGGTTCCGGATGAACGTTGGCTTCGCTGCGACATCAAGTCGCTGAATCTGTTGGGCAACGTTCTCGGCAAACAGAAGGCAAAAGAAGCCGGTTGTTACGAAGCCATCCAGATTCGGGACGACAAGGTGACGGAAGGAACCAGCAGCAACTTTTTCATCGTGAAAGACGGCGTCCTCTGGACCTTCCCGGTCGGCAACCTGATTTTGAAAGGCGTGACCCGAACGCTGGTCATGGAAAAAATCTTGCCGGAGCATGATTTGTCGGTCCTGGAAAAAGCCTTTGCCTTGGATTTCGCCCGGAAAGCCGACGAAGCGTTTCTGAGCGGTACGACAACCGAAATTATGCCTGTCGTCACTATTGACGGCAGACCGGTTGGCGATGGCAAGCCGGGTCCGATCACCCGCAAGATTCAACAATCCTACCAAGACATGATTGCCCAGGAGTGCAACCTGGCATAAGATCGTTCCCGAACTCTTTTCGTCGAATGAGACGGAGAAAGGCCGTTTTTCACACGGCCTTTCCTGATATTCCAGCGGATTTTCCCCTGATTGACGGTGAAATGGAGGCGAAACACGGCTTGCCTGATCCGAAGCTTCGCAGTTTGTCCCGGACCGCATTGCTGCTGGCATTGACGATCGTGTTCCAGTCGCTGCGCTTTATTGTTCCGTTGCCGGCCATCGCTTCCACTTTTTTGGTCGGCTCGCTGGTTAACGCCTGTTTGTTGGTGGCGGCATGTCTGACGGGGCGGACGGCGGCGTTTCTGATCGCTTGCGTCACGCCGGTTATCGCTTACATTCAGCAGCTATTGCCGCTGCCGGTGTTCATCCTACCGGTCGCGGTCGGCAATGTCTTGTATGTCTGGCTGTTCACTCAGCTGGCGAAAATCGGACCGATAGTGCCGGCCATCGGCGGAGCGGCTCTGGGAAAAGCGATCTTTTTTTATCTGGCCTTTTCGCAGCTGTTGAAGTTTATTGAATTGCCGCCGCCGCTGGCAGCGGGACTTTTGTTCGTCATGGGCTGGCCGCAGTTTGTGACGGGCGTTTTGGGCGCGATTCTGGCTCAATGGGTGGTAAAACGGCTCCGGCGGTTGGATAAGGAGTAACAACAAAAATAAAAAAAGGCGGGTATTTTGGTGAAACCTCAGACAGAAACGGAAAAAGCCCTATATGAGGCGGCAGGCCGCAACTACAGGGCGAACTACAATTGCGCGGAATCAGTATTCCGGGCTTTTTGCGAACACTTGCAACTCAATGTTACACCTGATGCGCTCCGGGCTGCCGCCGGCTTTGGCGGGGGCATTTCGTCCAAGGAAGGCCCTTGCGGCGCCGCGACCGGCGGCATTATGGTCCTCGGAATCCTAGCCGGACGCACCGATCCGTCACAGGATAAGAAGCCCATGAAAGACCTGACGCGCGATTTTATGGACCAGTTTGTGGCGAAATTCGGCAACCTGAGTTGCGGCTGCCTGAATCCCTATGAGAATGGAACGCCGGAGTCGAAGGAAAACTGCCATGCTATCACGGCGGGCGCGGCCGCGCTGCTGATGCGGTTTATTGCCGAGCGGGGCCTTCATAACGGCATTTGAGTCCTTGCGGATTAAAACACAAGTTGCAGGAAACACAGGTTGCCTTCGGTTGTCCGGCTGCCAGCTTGTTGATCAGATCCGGCTCGCGGATGAAGGGGCGGCTCAGGGAAATCATGTCGGCGGTTCCGTCTGCTAAGATATTTTCCATCACGCTGAGCGAGCGCAGACCACCGACCAGAATGACCGGAACCTTCACCGCCGCCTTGATCTGTTTGGCGGCCGGGGCGAAATAGGCTTCCTGATCGGGGGACAGGATTCCGGGTTTGGACATGACCACGCGGGTTTCCTTGATGGTGCCGCCGCTGGTTTCAATGGCGTCGATGCCATGCTCGGCGATCATCTGGGCGGCATAGACCACATCGGGCAGCGTCAGCTGCGTTGCCGCCGTGACCCCGTCGGTGGTGTTCAACTTGGCGAAGACTGGATATTGTCGGCCCACGGCGGCCTTTACCCGGTAGGACAGTGCGCACAACAGGCTGATCCTGTGGTCGATGGAACCGCCGTATTCATCCTCGCGGTGGTTCGTGTAGGGCGAGAGAAACTGTGCCAGCAGGTATCCGTGCGCCATATGGAGCTGGACGCCGTCGAAACCGGCCCGCTTGGCCCGTAGCGCGGCGGCCTCGTAATCTTCCTGCAGCCGGTCGATTTCCTCGAGAGTCAGCGCCCGGGCGACCTGCCGGCCTTGTTCGTCAAACAGGTCGGACGGCGCGACCGGCATTTGGCCGTCGATGAAATCCGGCGCCGTCTGCCGGCCGGCATGGGCCAACTGCAGAAAAATTTTGGCGCCGTGCTGATGGACGGCTTCTACCATCTTTTTATAGCCGTCGAGAAACCGTTCGTGAAAAATTCCGTTCTGGGGAATGCTGGCGCGGCCCAGCGGGTGCGAGACATAGGAGTGGCCGGTCATGATCAGGCCGACGCCGCCGGCTGCCAGGTTTCGGAACAACTTGAGCTGCTCCTCCGAGACCTCGCCATCCGGCTGCATCAACCGATCGTGAGTGGCCGACCGGACAAAACGGTTGCGAAATGTAAGGGCACCGATTTGATAAGGTTCGAATAATTTGCTCATAGGATGGGCCTCCTCTTTTTCGTTTTCAGGCACAGCCGGACCATAAACCGGCAACCAAACAATCTGAAAGGGGTTTGAGTTATGACAGACAGAGCAACAGAGGCGAGAAACGCCGCCGGACAATACTTCAAAGATGGATTTAATTGTTCGGAATCGGTACTGCGGGCTACCACCGACGTTTTGGGAATTCCCGCTGACGAGCAATCGCTCAGGATGACCACCGGCTTCGGCGGCGGTTTTGGGCATGCCGGCTGCGTCTGCGGTGCGCTGGCGGCGTCGGTGATGGCGCTGGGACTGCTGCGGGGCAGAAATGCGGCGACGGAAAGCCGCGAGGAAGCCTACGCCCTGTCCAAAGAGTTTCACGACCGGTTCCGGGGAAAATTCGGCGCTACTTGCTGCCGCGCGTTGAATCCCCATCCGTTTGATACACGCGAGCATTTGGTGAACTGCGTCAAAATTACCGGCAACACGGCGAAACTACTCATGGAGTTTTTGGAGGAAAAGGGACTGACGGAGCCTGCCGTTTCAACCCGCTAAAATCTTCCCCAGCAGGTCGCCGTTCTGTTTCAGCCAGCGCCGCTGCTCCCGGCAGTCGGGAATCCAACGGGCGACTTCCCGCCAGTAGGCGGGAGAATGGTTCGGGTGCAGCATATGGCACAACTCGTGTACAACTAGGTAATCCAGCACTGCGGGCGGCGCCATGATGATTCGCCAGTTGAAACTGACGGTTCCCCGGGAGGAGCAACTGCCCCAGCGGGTCTTCTGGTCGCGCAGGGAAATACGGGCCGGCCGAACGCCGATTTGCGCCGACCAATACCTTGTCCGTTCCAGCAATTGCTGATGCGATTGCTCCAGATACCACTGTTTAAGCGATTGCCAAACGGCGGGGTCGTTGTCTTCCCCCACGAGTTCCGGCAAATGAACGGCAATATTGCAGGCCGAGTAAGTCACGTTCGGACGACCGGCTGCGTCGGCCAGCAACAGCAACGTATGCGGTTGTCCCCGATATAGCAGCGTCGCGCCGTGCGTCAATGAAGCATTGGCCGGGTTGGCGGCGACGGCTTCCAGTCGCCGGACTTGGCGCAGGACCCAGACACGTTTGGTTTCCACCAGCTGTTGGATTTGAGACCAGGACATTCCCGTCGGCGCGGCCAGTTCCAGGCAATCCGGCCGGGAAACGCGGATCTGCACCGACTGGCGGCGGGGACTGAACCGCAGGCTGCAGGTAAAAGACCTGCCTTCGAGAGTAATAGTTGTCATTGTCATACCTTAGAATATTTTCCGCGCGAGGCGATTAATCCTGCTTGTTGACAAGAAAAGAAGCCGGTGGTATCATATTTCTTGCCTGCTAAAGGCAACCTGACGTGCCGAAGTGGCGGAATTGGCAGACGCAGCAGACTCAAAATCTGCCGTCAGCGATGGCGTGCCGGTTCGAGTCCGGCCTTCGGCACCACAGCAAAATCAAGGCTTCCGACGATTTCGTCGGAAGCCTTTTTTTCGAAGTCTGCCGTCAACTGAACATTTTTTGACTACTTTGCTTTTGGGGCGGCAATTTAATTTTCCCAGTATTTCATTCCATTTACAGTCTACGGCTTGAGCGGAAACGGCAGAGATTTATTCATCTCGTCATTAATAAATGTTTGTGGCGGTTTTGTTTTGGCAATAGTGAATAGTGTGCAGATTCATGCCTGGATTGAGGCTCTGAGCCTTTCAGGGCCCTGGTTGATTTTGCTTTTTTAGAGGAAGGTATCTCGTTCCACTTTGCACACCCTCAGGCCAAAAGTTGAATACCATTGCTCTTTGCCCAAGAGTTGTGCTTTCCTATGCCGGGCTTCATTTTTGAACTTCCAGATCGACTCCAGGGAGTCCCAATAGGAAACCGTTATGCCGACCTTATCCGGATCTCGGGCGCTCTCGGCTCCAAGAAATCCTGGCTGCTGCTCAGCGAGCTTTAGGACTTCTTCGGCGAAAGCCGCATACCCATTATCGCCCTCCGTCCTTTTGGAAGTAAAAATAACCGCATAGTAAGGCGGAGCGGGTGTTTTTGCCACTGTCACATTCAACACTCCTTTGACGTTACCTTACCGTCGTTACGTCGTACTTTCCGGAAAAAGCATCCGCGAGAGGAATTTCATAGGATGCTTCCTGGTTTCCGGGGTTCGCCATGATTAAGTGCAGTGTGGAGTTGCCATTGCTGTAATGGCGAACGGTCCATGCCGACAGAGTCCTAACCGATGTTGGCGTTGCTCCTAATCGCCATAGCACGGGGTTTTTGCTGAAAGAATCGGAGTCATCCATATCGAGGATATCCTTGGAATTCAACAATTCGTTGATTTTGGCATAACGTTTTAAGCTGCTTACGCTGATTTTTTCCGGGTTAAGTTCGATCAGATCGTCGCTAAGATAGTGATTGGTATGAAACACTACGCCATTTGACTTTCTCTCTATCACCGCGTGTTGTCCGCCCATACCGAATTCAATGCTGGCGATTTCGGCTTTGTCGGCCATGATCAAAAATTCTGGACCACATTTCCATTCACCCGCTTCAAGAGCCTTTAGCGCATTAGCTACACTTTCATATCGTGACAACAGTGTCGCAGTGTTGGTTTTACCCTGAAAGTTCACTTTTTTATCAAGATGGCTAGGCGCCGAAGCCGTTACAATGACCAGCCCTTCACTATTGACGCCCGCCTTGGTTCCGATCCACTCATTTCCTGTAGTATATAGGCTCAAATAGCGAAAACCTTTCTTGGGAGTCACCAGACGCAGCTCCTGCTGATGGTTCGGACTCCAGTCCCGGTTTTTGTGAATCATCGTGCCACCGTCAGCAACTCTGTCACCAGCTGCTGCCCAGAGCGTGCAGGCGCTGGTTAGCGTTGGCACTGACAGAAAAAGCAGTAAGGTTATACAAGAAGCCAATAACAATCTACGGCGCATAGTACCACCAACTTTTCTGTAATTTACCGACCTGAACTGACAAGATGATGGATGGGTGATGCGCATACCTTCCCTTGGACACTCCATTTTTAGCTTATACCTGAATCCGTGACAGACGAGACGCTATCAAAGAAACCCATGATTTGAGCGTTGCAAACATTCTTCTCTGTCTACGGCATTGCTTCTCTGATGGCGTTTCGAGGCAGTATTTCTCAGAGCAGAGGTTTTCTGTCCGA
>JAAZNU010000149.1 GCA_012798135.1 Veillonellaceae bacterium
CTTGCGGTATAAACGCCATATTTTATTAAATTCAGGTCTGATATACTATGGGCATCCGTATTGATCACCATTTTTACCCCTTTTTCCTTCGCTTTACGGATGTGTGTATCTTTAAGATCCAGCCGATCGGGGTACGAGTTTATTTCCAGGACTTTTTTATTTTCAGCCGCAGCCTCGATGACAGCGTCCATATTTGCCAGATAAGGGTCTCTTTTGGCCAATAGCCGTCCGGTAGGATGCCCTAATATATGGACAAATCTGTTTTCTATAGCAGATATAATCCGCTTGGTCATGGATGCCTCATCCATATTAAAGCCGCTGTGGATGCTTGCAATAACCACGTCCAGTTTTTCGAGTATTTCGTCAGGATAATCAAGGTCGCCATTTTTCAGAATATCAACCTCTGCGCCCATAAGTATCTCAATTCCCCCGACCTTTTCGTTTATCTCCCTTAGTTCTATCATTTTATTGAGTATTCGCTCAATATCAAGGCCGTTTGCTATTTTAGATGATACGGAATGATCGCAAAAAGCGATATATTCATAGCCTAAATTCCGCGCAGCCTCGGCCATCGCCTGTATTGTCTGATGGCCATCACTCCAGGTGCTGTGAATATGCAGGTCGCCGCGGATATCTGCTGTTTCAATAAGTTTAGGAAGTTTTCCTGAGACAGAAGCGGAGATTTCGCCCGTTCCCTCACGTAATTCCGGGATAATATAGGGCAATTCAAGAGAGTTGTATATTTCTTCCTCTGATCTTCCCTTTGTCCATTCCGGCGAGGGCCAACTCAAAGGTTCAAGACCGGCCTGATTTGCGCGTGCATTTAATTCTTTGATATGCGATTCAGATCCGGTGAAATAAACCATACCGGCGCCAAAATCCTTAGCGTCAAGCAGCTTAAATTCCATATTTACATCACCCGCAAGGGTTGCTGACCCGCCGGATTCTGTCCAGTCGGAATGTATATTGGTAATTAGCCCGGTATTCCTCAAAGCAGCGTGAATATCTGATGCATCCGGGCATACAGCGACTATCTGAATATCCCTTATCGTTTCTGTCTTTCTTCTCAGATCGCCGGCAATGGAAATATTCCGGCAGGCAGGCAGTGATGAAGCAAGGCAATCAACCAATGCCAGAGCGTCTGGCAATACATATCCCATTAACCGCAGTTTTTTATGGCGCAGGAGGGCCTCTAATCCCAGTTTTATCTTCTCTTCCGTCTTTTTCCCCATCCCTTTAAGGCCTTGCAGCCTTTGCTCATCAATCGCTTTTTGGAGCGCTTCAAGACTATCTATATTCAATACTTGATAAAGCCTGGCAGCAGTGGATGGTCCTACGCCGGATATTGATAAAAGCTCCATAACGCCGGCAGGTATAGACGCTTTTAAGTCCTCGTAATACTGACATTTACCGGTATTAACTAATTCTGCTATTTTTTCCAGAGTCGCAGGGCCTATCCCCCGGACATTAGATAGCAGCTCATAATCAAATGGCGATCGGATTTCATCCGGGAGCGCGTAAGAAATGGTAATAGCAAGGTTATGATACATTTTTACTTTGCCGGGGTCCTCGCCTTTGATCTGGAGGATATCGGCTATACTGTCAAACATTGCTGTTATTTCTTCTCGTATCATATTATCAGTTTTCCATCTCCTGACGCTGAATTATCTCATCCTGCGCCCTTTTGCACATATCAATAAACACAGCGCTATATCCGGTAATCCTGACCATCAGGTCGCGGTGCGCCTCTGGATGAAGCTGTGCGTCGCGTAATTCGTCGGTATCCGCTATAGATAACTGAACCTGCAACCCGCCCATATCAAAATATGTCCTGAGCAGTGCGGCAAGCCGATATAATCCTTCTTTGCCTTCTACCATGCGTCTCTGCATACGCACGTTCAGCGCGCCCGAGTTAATACGATTGAAAGGAAGTTTGGAGAGAGAGCGAAACATAGCCGTAATCCCGCGGGTGCATGAGCCATGAGACGGTGAAGTATTATCGCTTACAGGCTGCCCGGCGTGGCGTCCGTCCGGTGTTGCGCCAAGATGCGCGCCTTCGCCTATGTGACCCATATCTGTTGTCAGACATCGAAACATTACAGTTTTATCAATATCGCTCATCTGATCGATTTCTCTTGTTATAGAGTCCAGTATGCGTCTGGCATGGCTATCTGCCATTTCATTATCCTGCCCGAATTTAGGGGCTTTAAGGCATAGCTGACGCAATGGCTCATTTTCGGCAAAATCATTATCCAGAGCTTTTCGGAGTTCGCTCATTGACACCTTGCCGGATGAGAAAACAAGCTCATCAACTGCTGCAAAGCAGTCGGCGGCTGTGCCTATATGCCTTATGGAAGCCAGTATAGTGCCGTATTTTACCCCGCCTACCGCCCAGTTTCTGGCGTGGGCTACGGGGCCGTCATGGAAGCAATTATCGATCCCCAGGTGTCCCGGAGCTATTTCATCCCATCTTTTTTGGAAATTCCGCGCCCGCTCAAAA
>JAAZNU010000210.1 GCA_012798135.1 Veillonellaceae bacterium
GCAATTCGGCAATCTGTCAGGGAGAAGACCCTCCTGGATTTCATTCGGTTGCCCTTGCTTCAGGCGGGAACGGAACCTATTCCTACCAATGGCAAATTGCTCCTGACCTTGCGGGTCCATGGAGTAACATCAATCTGGCAAACGATTCGGTTTATGATTCTCCTGCTCTTAATGCTACACGATGGTTCAGAAGGTATGTTACCTCCGGACAGTGTTCATCTTTTTCGAATTCACTGGAAGTTAATGTTACACCTGCACTGAACCCTGGAAGCATAACCCCTGATCAGACAATCTGTATTTTCGGTGATCCGTCGGTTATCAATTCCCTGACGGCGCCTACGGGTGGTAATGGCATTGGCACTTATACATACCGATGGTTATATGCCACAACAAGTGGAGGACCCTATACGAATATAATTCCCGGAGCAACAGGTGCTTTCTATGATCCTCCGGCCGGATTAAATGAGACCCGATTCTATGTGCGCGAGGTTACTTCCGGAAGTTGCAGCGGAATAACGAATGAAATACGCATTGCAGTTCAGGATTCAGTGCAACCGGGCAGTATTCAGCCTCCTGCTGTTTCCACTCTGTGTTCAGGGGATGATCCTGATCCGATAACGCAGGTAACGGCTCCCTCCGGCGGAACAGGAGTTTACAGTTTCCAGTGGAAGTCTTCACCCAATCCCGGAGGGCCTTATGTAAATACTGTCGTGGGAGCAACCGGACCGAATTATGATCCTCCGGCCGGGTTTTCAGCAACCACATATTTTGTGCGGGAAGTATCTTCAGGGGTTTGCCCGCCCCGGATAACCAATGAAGCCCCTATAATCGTTCAACCGGTTCTTAATGCTGGGGTTGTTGGAAGCGATCAGGCCCTGTGCGGTGCCCCTGCTTCTCCGGCTCCTCTTACTGAAATTGCGCCTGCATCTGGCGGGAACGGGACTTACAGCTATCAGTGGCAATCAGCTCCCGGTTTTGGCGGACCCTGGTCTGACATTAGCGGGGCAACGGCGCCTGGATATTCTCCTCCTGGTTTGCTGGCCACTACGTATTACCGCCGTGTGGTTTCGGGAGGTGTCTGTCCTCCTGCAGTTACCAATGTGGTTACCATCAATATTACAGGAACAATTCCCGGTAATGCGGGTCCGATTACAGGCCCCAGTCCGGTTTGTGAAGGACAAACAGCCACTTATTTTATTGCAGCCGTTGCCGGAGCTGCGAGCTATGCATGGACGGTGCCAGCCGGAACAGTAATTATTGGACGTAGCGATACGGCTGTGATTACATTGCGGTTTGATACCCCCGGAACGGGAAATATTTCCGTGGCTCCTGTCAATGGATGCGGCGTTGGAGGATCTTCAACAAAAGCAATCGTGATTAATCCGACGCCTGTTGTCAATCCTGTTGCCGACTCGGCTTTCTGTCCCGGTGAGAATTATACGTTCACCTTCAGTTCCAGCAATACGGTTGGAGCAACTTATACATGGACCAACAGCCTGCCTGGTCCTCTGCCAGGTGGAATTGATTTGCCTGCATCCGGAACAGGCGATATTTCTTATACGGCTCCTCTTAACCTCACTGGAGCGGCAAAGACTGGCCTGATAACCGTCACCGCTACACTGAATGGTTGCACCAGCGCTCCGGTACAGTTCCGAATCACTTCCCGGCCCAAACCGGTTATCAATCCACTGGCAGCAGTGTCTGCCTGCCCCGCCCAGCAAGTTATCCCGCCTGCTTTTTCAAGCAATACCACGGGAGAAACTTATCAATGGTTCAATAACAATACCAACATTGGTCTTGCTGCATCCGGTACAGGCCAGATTGCTTCCTACACATCACCTGCCAATGCAACAGGGAATCCGTATGTCGGTAATATAAAGGTAGTCGCTACCCTGAACCGTTGTGTAAGCGACACGGCAGGTTTTACCATCACAATAAAACCCAAGCCTGTACTTTCAACTCCTTCCAATTTATCAGAATGTCCTCTTTCAACAGTTGGTCCTGTCGTATTCAGCAGCAATGCGACAGGAACTACCTATACCTGGTCAAATAACAATACAGGTATCGGGCTTGCGGCTACAGGTACAGGCAACATAAGCAGTTACACGGCTCCTGATAATCCTACAGGTTTGAATATTACAGGTACCATTTCCGTTAGTGGCACAGCTGATGGTTGTACCAGCGATCCGGTTTCTTTTACTATCACTGTCAAGCCCCAGCCGGTGGTAAATCAAAAGGCTGACATTTCCGTATGTCCCGGTACTACCGTTACCCCGGGTGCTTTTACATCCAATACCGGCGCAGGTACTACCTACAACTGGTTTAACAGTAATCCTTCCATCGGACTGGTCGCATCCGGCACAGGGACCATTGCCCCTTTCCCTGCAGGAAATAATGTGAGCGGTTTGCCCTTAACAGGTACTATCAGCGTTCTGGGTACCAAAAATGGATGCCAGAGCTTGGACACTATGCGATTTGATATTACCGTTAAACCAAAGCCGGTTGTGGATGACCAGCCTGATATAACAGCCTGTCCCGGTGAGATCATTACACCGGTGGCATTCAACAGCAATACAGCAGGAACAACTTTTTCCTGGACGAATTCCAATACATTGATAGGTCTGCCCATCGGAGGCACAGGTAATATTGCTCCCTTCGCAGCAGGAGACAATGTATCAGGTTCCCTTTATACAGGCAAGATTGTTGTTACCGGAACGGCTAACGGTTGTGCCGGTGATACGGTTTCATTCTTTATCAATGTGAAACCCAAACCGGTAATAACTCAGAAACCTGATATTTCGCTTTGCCCTGGTGAGGATATCAATGTGGGCTCTTTTATATCCAATGTTCCCGGAAGTACTTTCTCATGGACCAATTCCAATACTTTGATCGGGTTGCCGGCCAGTGGAACAGGGGATATTCCCATCGTCCCTGCCAATGAAAATCTTACCCTGTCAAGCCGCATCGGGACCATCACAGTACTGGCTGAGAAAGACGGATGCACCAGTTCCGCTATGACGTTTACCATTTCGGTTAAACCAAGGCCTATCGTCACACAACTTGACAGTATTGCCAAATGTCCTGGCGAACCGGTTGCTCCTCCCAATTTTACCAGTTCACTTGCCGGTTCAGATTTTTCGTGGACCAATACAAATACTCTGATTGGACTTCCTGCATCAGGAATCGGAAACATTATTCCGTATGCTGCACCTTTGAACCTTAGCGGAAACAGCTATCTGGGAACTATTGGTGTAACGGCAACCCGCAACGGCTGCGTGAGTGATACCATGAAGTTCAATATCCGTATCAAACCCCGGCCGGTTGTCGATCCGGTGGCTGATATCTCCGTATGTCCCAACGAGCAGGTTGGGCCGGTTATTTACGCAGCAAATACAGGAGGAGGTGAACTTTTCTCTTGGACGAATGACAATACGCTGACTGGTCTTGCTCCCAGTGGTACAGGAGACATCCCGGCCTATTTTGCTCCCGAAAATATCAATGGCGTTGTTTATACTTCCAATCTTTCGGTAATTGCCATAAAGGAAAATTGTTCCAGTACACCGGTAACATTCAAAGTTCAGCTTAAACCGAGACCGGTTGTTAGTTTCCAGCCCGATATTGTTAAGTGCCCGGGAGAAACGGTTTCTGCAACATTCTCGAGTAATGTGGCCGGAGCGTCTTTTGGTTGGACAAACAGCAATACCGATATAGGTCTACCCCTGACGGGTTCTGGGAATATCAATCCGTATGCTGCGCCGGCTAATGTCAGTGGAGTATATTATGTGGGGAACATTAAAGTAGGTGCCGTTCTGAACGGGTGTCTCAGTGACTCAATGGCGTTCAATATCTTTATTAAACCTACACCGGTAATATCCCCTACACCTGATTATACCGTTTGTCCAGGTGAACTGATCAATTTGAGTGCCTTTACAACCAATCCTCCCGGAGCATCCTTTACCTGGGCCAATACAAATCCGGCCATAGGAATCGGAGTCGGAGGGATCGGTACTATACCTCCCTATCTTGCTCCGGCCAACGCAACCGGAACAGATCTTACAGGACGCATCATCGTGCAGGCTGATTTGAGCGGATGCAGTGCTCAACCCGATACCTTCTTTATTACGGTCAAACCCAAACCCATCGTTGATGATCAGCCTGATATTGAAGTGTGTCCGGGCGAAACCATCAGTCCGTTGCCCTTTACCAGCAATACTCCAGGGGCAACTTTCAGCTGGACCAACAAGATTGTCAGCGGAGATATAGGTTTGCCATCCGGCGGAACGGGGAATATAGCCCCGTACACCTCACCTGTAAATAATACCTTTGGCGATTTCAAAAGCAATATATATGTAAAGGCTTCCCGGTTAGGTTGTGTAAGCGATTCGGTTCCCTTTGCCATCACTGTACATCCTACACCCCAGACGGGCGATATAAGCGGAGGAACGGAAGAGTGTATTGAAGGCAATGACCTGTACAGTACTGCTTTTCATGGGAATGCTGAATATATCTGGGAAAAGCCGGCATCAGTCACTGTTCTTTCCGGGGGTACGCCTGAGAATTTCATGCAGTTGCGGTTTGATTCGGCCGGGACGGTATTGATAAAAGTCACTGAACGAAACGTTATTACCGGTTGCGTAGGAGCAACCAAATCCAAAACCATCACTGTGCATCCCAAGCCGGTGATTGATACTATTTTCGGAAAACCGGATGTATGTAATTCCGAAACCAATGTATTGTATTCAGTAACTGACCATCCTGGTTCAATTTATCAGTGGGATGTGCCATCAGGTGCCTATATTACTACCGATCCCAGCCTGTACAACATTCGTGTTAATTTCAGCTCTTTGAGCGGAAATGTACGTGTGAGGGAAACCAGTGCTGCCGGATGCGTTGGAGATTACAAACAACTTCCTGTAACAGTGCATCCCATCCCTGATGTGTTTACATCATTGAGCAGTCAGGCTATTTGCAATGATGACCGGACCTCATTTACTGTGGGAACCAACTATTTTGATCCGGGGGATGTGCGCTTTGTGATCAATGTTACTGCTTCCACCGACCTGAGTGGATATACTCCAACGGATACCGTTCTGAATGGAGCTCTGGTGGCTGACAGTCTGCACAATACTAAGAATTCGGAGCGTACTGCATTGTATTTCATTACACCGCAGTCATCTTATTGTGCAGGTTCTCCTGCAAACGTAACAATTACCGTACGTCCCACACCGGTAGTTATCCCTTCGCAAACAGTTAAATACCAATGCAATAATACTATAGTGGGCATAAGTTTGTACACATCAACCTTCCCCATTTCAGCCGTCAGTTTTGATTATACAGCCGAATCGTCTGGAAGTGTTTCGGGATTCACTCCCTCAGCCACAGGCCTTACCAACGGAGCTGTTATCAGTGATGTTCTGAACAACACCAGTAATTCAGTACAGACAGTCCGGTATCATGTTGTTCCCAAAGCCTTTGGTTGTATTGGCGATACGGTTACAATAACTGTTTTTGTGACACCTTCACCCAATGTACTTTACAATAATTTCACCCCTGCTATCTGCGACGGTGATACAACAAGAATCATTTTAGGCTCATCAGTGGTTCCTGCCGACAGTATTTCGTTTGATTATACTGTACTGAATACAGGAGGTATAACAGGTTACATGACCTTCAGAAACAATCTTCCTAATGGATATGTTATTAGCGAAGTGTTGAATAATGCAACAGATGTTCTGCATTCCCTTACCTATGTTGTTACTCCGAAATTTATGGGATGCAGCGGAACGGCTGAGAATATTGTTGTTCAGGTTGCCCCGCGGCCCAAAGTTAATCTTTCAACCGCTTCGCAGGAGATTTGTAACCTCACGGCCATGAATCTCAAGCTGAGTACGACAACTACACCCACCGACAGCGTAAGGTTTGATTATACTGTTTCTTCTACCGGCGGCATAACCGGATATTCTGACGGAAGCAATCTTCTGAACAACCACACCATCAATTTTGTTCTTAACAACAGTACCAATCTTCAGCAAACCCTTACTTTTCAGATTACCCCGAGATTACAAGGATGTTATGGCACTCCGAAAACAGCTACTGTTCTGGTTAACCCGACACCTGACATCACACCTGTTCCTCCCGGCGAAGACATTTGTACAGGGCAGCAAACGGCAATA
>JAAZNU010000077.1 GCA_012798135.1 Veillonellaceae bacterium
ATGAAATTGAGAAGATGGATAAAGAGGATAAAAACCACATCCTTTACGCCATTGACGGACTTATCAAAAGTGTGAAGCTTAAAAATATTGCTGCTTTATAAAACAAAAAAACCGGGACATCCCGGTTTTTTTGTTATCAATCAAGAACATAATCACTTTCTATTATAATATTTTCAAGTTGTTCCTTTGTTGAAAAATTGAAGTAATACCAGATACCCTCTAAACCAGACGCTATTTTAATTGTCCTTATGTGATTTAATCCAGGAGGAGTTTTGACAAAAAATTTCAAGAATACATCGTCTTTCTTCATGCCTAACCTTATACCATAAAACAACTCGAAAGAATTATCCCTAATATCTGCTTTAAAAAGTTCCAGTCTTTCTGTTTCTGTATTCTCTATTAATTTAACATTAGTCTTTTCATTTTCTATTCTGAATATTCTAAAAATATTAAAAGACGAATCTATCCTTACCTTTAAATCGCGTTTAATTAAGTACCCATCTTTAAATTCTTTGAAATTTGCATATTTACCGAACGGATAAAACAACACCTTATTTGTAGAAACAATTAATAGGGTATCTCCCTTTTGCTCTAACTCTATGATTTCAAATTCTTTTTTTGCATACTGCATTAAAGAATCCTGAGTTATTTGGGATACTTCATTAGAGTGGATTTTCAAACTATTCGATTGAGTACATCCATATAATAATATGAAAAATGCTAACAGTTTCATAATCTATTTATTGAGGTACAATTTGACCATTTACAACTTTGTAATTCCCTTGTGGTAAATTGTTTATTTGTTGAATAAATGAATTATTGACAACCCTTGTATTGTCTTGTACTGCCGTTTCAGGCTGTGGTGTCAAATCAAAACTTCCTGTAGAATTGGTAGATTGATTATTTGTAGCGACAGGATTCCCGTTATTATCAATTTTTCCATCAGGTGTTTCGGTTACTGGTCTATAATATCCATAAAACTCAGAGTCACGATATTGTTCTGGAGATATCGCATATGGGTTTTCCTTCGATAATTTTCCAGCACCTCGGGCATGAGTTAATTTTATCTTTCCATCTTCTCCAACTTCGGTAACCACGCCAACATGACCTTTCCATACAGCAATATCTCCAACTTGCGGGTCAGCCGAATTAATAAACTTGTCTTTATTGTCAAAGTAACTTTTTAAACCAGAAGAATTCATGTGTTGAACTCCATCTGTTATTTGGTCTGCTCCAAGTACCCTACAAACAAATTCAGCACAGTCCATATACTGTCTAGCTTCTGCAGTATTTGCGGTTCTCATTGAAGATACAGTTTCCTGTTTGTATTCAATTCCTGTCATACTTCGTGCAGCTTTTACTCTATCTCCTGGCCCCAGTCCATTATAATCAATGAACCTAATAGGATTATTTCCTGCATAGCAATAAGGAGATTGCCATGGGAACTTCTCTGCTAGTGGGTCAATAGTGAAGAATCGTGAGCCATCTGGCCCGTAAAAACGTGCGCCATAATCATACCAATTCAAATCTCCCTCAGAAATATATTCTTTCCCGTTGTACAAATAGCGGTTTTTATTAGGGGCAATATTGG
>JAAZNU010000005.1 GCA_012798135.1 Veillonellaceae bacterium
GACAACGGATGCGAGGTTGTCCAGCTTTTTCAGGGATTCCTCCGGTCCGTAGCCAACCAAAACCACGCCTTTGTCTTTCGCAAATTTTTTCAAAGTTTCACTTTGCATCGCCTTTTTGAAGGCTTCGTCAATTTTTTTGATTGCTTCCGGCGGTGCATCTTTCGGCATAGTCAGACCAAAAAATTCGCCCATCGGCAAAGTTTTTTTCAAGTCCGGCAATTCGTTGCCCAAAGAAGGGATGGGCTTGACTCCTTCAATTTCCAGCGGCTTGTCGCTAAGCGAGGCCAACGCCAGCAATTTACCGGCGCGGAACATATCGGTCATTTCCATGGAGAGTTGAGGCGTAAAATCGACCTCTCCGCCTAAGGTGGCAATAATTGCCGGATTACCGCCCTGGTAGGGAACATGTTTATACTCGAATTTCCCGGCGCGGCGAATGATCTCAATGCCAATGTGGCCGCCCGAACCAACTCCGGCCGTTCCGGCGGTAACAGCACCTGGTTTTGCTTTAAACGCGGCGAGCAAGGATTTCGCGTCCTTATACGGCGAATCCGCCCGAACCGCCAAGACATTCGGTGAAAAAGTCGCAGTCCAGGTGATCCAGTCCTTGTGTCCCTGTTCCATATAGCCCATGACGCGGTAACTGGTAAACGGCATCAGTCCGGCGCCTAAAATCGTGTAGCCGTCATGCTTGGCATTCCAGACATTTTTTGTGCCAACCGAGCCATTGGCTCCCGGTGTGTTGACAACCGCAATGTTCACGCCCAGTGTCTTGGACATTTCCGTTGTCAAGGCCCGAACGGTCAAATCCGTCCCGCCGCCCGGATTCCATGGCACCACTACCGTAATGTCCTTAGTGGGCCATTTTGCTTCTTCTTTTTTCTTGTCGGCCGCCTGCTGTTTGACTCCGCAGCCGGTCAGCGCTGCTGCCATGACCAAAATCAAAAATACCGCGATCCAAGTCCGTCTCTGTCTCATAAATTTTCACCCTCCCCGTCAACATTCTTTCACTGATTGCCCTGGCTGCAAAACACAGGAAAACATGCGTTCCTGCAGCACTGTTCCTGATTCCCCAAGTTGTTCCAACAATGCGGTTGCCGCCGCCCGCCCCATTTCCTCCGCCGGCCGTCTCACACAGGTCAGGCTGGGGCGCAGCATTTGCGTCCATTCCGGAGTTCCGATCAGGACAATGGAAATCTCTTCCGGCCAGTTCACTCCTTTCTCCTGAAAATATTGCAGAACTCCCTTCGCGGATTCATGATGTCCCAACACCACCGCCGTCGTTCCCAAGGGAAGTTTATCCGCCAGCCGGTAGCCGGCTTCCATCGACAACTCCGCCAACAGAACACCCTGACGCTCCGGCGGAATCCCCCAGTCCCGCATGGCATCCCGATAGCCGTCCACCCGATAGCAGACATTGGGGATTGGCGAATCCCAGCCCAAGAATATGATTTTTTTGTGACCCGCCTGCAACAGGGTTTGCGTCGCCAAATAGCCGGACTGGTAATTGTCGTGGCCAACAAACGGGTATGGCGGAGCGCCCGCCTCCAGCGCGCGCTCCAGAATCACAAACGGAACATGATGCTGCCGGAGCAGCTCCACATTATCGCTGCGGGAAAAAGCCGGACAAATAATGCAACCGTCAATTCTCTGAGCAATCAGCCTTTCCAGAATCAGGCGTTCCTGTTGCAAGTCTTCGTCGCTGTTGCATAAGGTGACCACATAGCCGGCCTGACGGGCGATCGACACGATCTCCACGCACATCCGCGTAAAAAATGTATTGCCGAACTGCGCAACCACAACCGCCAAAATCCCGCGCCGCTTTCCCTTCAGGCTGCTGGCGGCCGCATTTTTTACATAGCCCAGGGTATTGGCGGCCTGCAAAACTTTTTCGCGCAGCTCCGGCCGCAGTGCCCGTTCGCGATTGTTGAGGACATAGGAAACTGTCGCGATGGATGTGCCGGCCAGTTTGGCCACGTCTTTGATCGTAACCGCAGGGGTAACGCGTTTATCACGCTGCCTCATGACTCACCTTCAATTTCAGTAATATAAACGTTTACATATTGCTGAAAAAAAAGAGACCGTCGTCTGATGTAAACGTTTCACATTTATTATTATCGCAGTTTAGTTTATTTTGTCAATACAGAAATATCAGACTGTTTGTCGTAAGCCATCTGAACTCATTCCGCGCACAGCCCCTGTCCCACGGAAAAAGGCTGCGTGCAAGCCGCAGCCTTTTTCTCAGGCAATCAAGGCAATTTCCATTCTCATGATCAGCGAAAATAGCCCACTCCGGCCTCAAAAATCCGCTGGTCCTTCGCGCCGGGTACGTTGCTCGCCACGAACGGACCGATTCGTTCCGAATGGCCCATTTTTCCGAAAATCCGGCCATCCGGGCTGGTCAGCCCTTCGATCGCCCAGTCGGAGCCGTTGGGATTCACCGCGATATCCATGGCAGGATTGCCGGCCGCGTCCACATACTGGGTCGCGATCTGTCCGGCCGCCGCCAGGCGTTGGCGGTGAGTCGGGCCAGCCACCAGCCGGCCTTCGCCGTGGGATATGGCGATGGTATGCACATCACCCGTTCGAACTTGGCTCAGCCAGGGCGACAGATTGGAAACGACTCTGGTCTGGACCATCCGGGACATATGACGGCCAATCCGGTTGAAGGTCAAAGTCGGGCTGTCGGCGGTCAGCGGCCGGATCTCCCCATACGGCAACAGCCCCAGTTTGATCAGAGCCTGGAAGCCGTTGCAGATTCCCAGGATCAGTCCGTCGCGTTCCTGCAGCAGCCGGGTGACCGCGTCCGTCAGCGCCGGATTGTGGAACAACGACGCGATGAACTTGCCGGATCCCTCCGGTTCGTCGCCGGCGCTGAAGCCGCCTGGGAACATCAGGATCTGCGCCTGATCGACCGCCCGGACAATGGCCCGGACCGATTCTTCGACAGCCTGGGCCGACAGGTTCCGGACGATGAGCGTCTCCACGCTGCCGCCCGCTTTTTCAAAGGCCAGCGCCGAATCATACTCGCAATTGGTGCCGGGAAAAACCGGGATAAACACGCGGGGACGCGGCGCCGAAACCCGGGCCTTCAACCGGGCCGACGGTCCGCCATACGGCTGGAATGTCGCCGTGTCGTTTCCCTGTTCCGCCTGGGTGGAAAACACTTTTTCAAGCGGCTTTTCCCACGCCTGTTGGGCCTCCGCCAGGGGGATTCCCGTTCCCGCCACGGAAATCAAAGGTTGTACCATGGTGCGGCCGATAGCCAGAAAATCGATGCCGGCCAGCGCCTTGGCAGCCGATACCCCGCTGGCCAGTTCCAGCACCAGGGAGCCGTGTTCCGGCCGGAACAGTTGCTGCCTTGCGATGTCCGGCGCAAACGCAAAACCGATGCGGTTGCCGAAGGCCATTGCGCTGACGGCGGCGGCAATCCCGCCGCTGCGGACGCTCCTGGCCGACAGGACCTGTTTGTGGGCAATCAGATCCGCAATACGGGAAAAGATTATATTTACTGTCGCGAAGTCCGGCATGGCGGCGGCATCCCTGGGCAACGGCACCCAGACCACCTCACGGCCGGGCTCTTTGAATTCGGGGGATATGACCCGGCCGGCTTCGGTTGGCGCCACCGCAAACGCCACCAGTGTTGGCGGCACGTCCAGTTCATTGAACGAACCGGACATGCTGTCCTTGCCGCCGATGGCGGCGACACCGAGCTGCTGCTGGGCCCACAGGGCCCCCAGCACCGCACTGAATGGTTTGCCCCAGCGCACCTCGTCCCGGCCCAGTTTCTCAAAATATTCCTGCAAAGTCAGCCGCACTTTGGCGGGATCGCCGCCCATCGCGACGATCTTGGCCACCGCCTCGGTCACCGCGTACACCGCCCCGTGGAACGGACTCCACTCCGAGAGATACGGATTGAAGCCGTGGGCCATCAGCGTAGCGGTTGTCGTTTCACCGGCTTGCACCGGCAACTTGGCGGCCATGCCCTCCGCCGGGGTCGCCTGGAACGAACCGCCGAACGGCATGAGAATGGTGGCGGCGCCGATGGTGCTGTCGAATCGCTCGACCAGTCCCCGTTGGCTGCACACATTCAAATCCGCCAGATTCGTCAGCCAGGCTGCGCCAATTTCGCCGCCCGGTCCCGGGCGGCTGAAGTAATCGGCGGGCGAGGGCGCCTGCACGCGCACGGCGGCATGCTGCCTCACCCCATTGGTATCCAGAAATTCCCGGCTGATGTCCACGATCGGCTGCCCGCGCCAGTGCATCCGCAACCGGCCGGTATCCGCCACCCTGGCCACCAGGGTCGCTTCGAGGTTCTCTTCGCCGGCCAGCGCAATGAATCGTTCGGCCTCGCCGGCGGCGACCACGACCGCCATCCGTTCCTGGGACTCGGAAATCGCCAGTTCGGTGCCATCCAGCCCTTCATACTTTTTCGGCACGGCATCCAGATCAATCTCCAGGCCGGCCGCCAGTTCGCCGATCGCCACCGACACGCCGCCGGCGCCAAAATCGTTGCATTTTTTGATCATACGGCTGACCGCCGGATTGCGGAACAGGCGCTGAATTTTTCGTTCGGTGGGCGCATTCCCTTTTTGCACTTCCGCGCCGCAGGCGGCCAGGGATTCTTCCGTATGCGCCTTGGAGGAGCCGGTGGCGCCGCCGCAGCCATCCCGCCCCGTGCGTCCGCCCACCAGGATTACGGCGTCGCCGGTCTCCGGGCTCAACCGGACGACGTTGGCGCGGGGAGCAGCGGCGATAACGGCGCCGATTTCCAGGCGTTTCGCCACATAGCCGGGATGGTAGACCTCTGCGACCTGGCCCGTCGCCAGCCCGATCTGGTTGCCATACGAGCTGTAACCGGCCGCGGCGACCGTGGTGATCTTACGTTGCGGCAGTTTGCCCGGCAAAGTGTCTTCCAGGCGTTGCCGGGGATCGGCGCTGCCGGTGACCCGCATCGCCTGGTACACATAGGAACGCCCCGATAGCGGATCGCGGATCGCGCCGCCCAGGCAGGTCGCCGCTCCGCCGAACGGCTCGATTTCCGTCGGGTGGTTGTGCGTTTCATTTTTGAACATGACCAGCCATTCTTCGTTCCGGCCGTCGATCACGGCATTCACGACGATGCTGCAGGCGTTGTTTTCCTCGGACTCTTCCAGATCCGCCAGCTTGCCGGCTCGCCGCAACTCCTTCATGCCAATGGTCGCCAGGTCCATCAGGCACATTTCCCGCGGTCGTTCGCCGTAAAGGCGCCGGCGCGAATTTTGATAAGCCTCGAACGCGGTTTTGATCGGCGCCGCATATTGTCCCTCATCAATTTCGACCCGGTCGATCGCGGTCAGGAACGTCGTATGGCGGCAATGGTCGGACCAATAGGTGTCAATCACCCGGAGTTCCGTGATGGTCGGATCGCGCCGCTCCGCATCCCGAAAATAGCTTTGACAGAATTCCAGGTCCGCCTCGCTCATGGCCAGTCCGAATTCGGCCACCATCTCCTGCAATCCGGTTGCGGTCAATTCCCGGAATCCGGTCAACACCGCCACATCCGACGGAACCGGCGCCGCCATTTCCAGGCTGGCCGGTTTCAGCAAAGAAGCCTCCCGGGCTTCCACCGGATTGATGCAGTAGTTTTTCACAGCCGCAAACTGGCTGTCGGAAATTTCGCCGTAAAGGGCAATCACCTTTGCAGACAGCACCTCCGGCCGCGCTTTCTGGGTAATGGCCTGAATGCATTGGGCAGCCCAGTCGGCCCGCTGGTCATACTGGCCCGGCAGATATTCCATGGCAAAGACCCGGTCCGCGTCCGCCAAGTCGATGGTTTCATCATACACCTGGTCGGCGGGCGGCTCGGCAAAAACGAGCTCCCGGGCCAACGCACATTCCTCGTCGCTGATTCCCGCCACATCATAGCGATTGATCAGACGCAGCCTCCGCAATCCCGTCAAGCCGACATTCTCCCGCAGGTCCTGGAGGAGCGCCAGTGCCTCCACGTCGAAGCCCGGTCGCTTTTCCGCAAAAATTCGTTTCACCTGTATCATGCAATCCCGCCTTCCGGTTTTAATCAACCGTAAAATGGTTCGGAGTCATATATTATACCGTTAATCTATTATACCGGCCTGCCGCCAAAAACTCCACTGCCGTCCATTCCCGGCGAACCGGGGCGTGACTGCGGCCGGGCCCTGCAAAATTGCTGCGGTCGTGATAAAATGAGAATATACCGAAAATATCGCCGATGAGGAGGAGAAGCTATGAACACTCCCTTTTTCGATGCTGTGAAGGTCCGCCGCAGCATTTATGGAATCAGCAAAGATTTCGTCCTTCCCGATGAGATCATTCAGGACATTGTCGAAGAAGCCGTCAAGCATTCGCCTTCCCCGTTCAATTCTCAAAGCGCCCGGGTGGTGTTGTTGCTGGGGCCCCAGCACGACCGCTTCTGGCAAATCACAAAGGAAGAACTGCGCAAACTCGTTCCGGCGGACAAATTCGGCCCGACCGAGGAAAAGATCGCCGCCTTCGCCAGCGGCTACGGTTCCGTTTTGTTCTTTGAGGACATGACGGTGGTGGAGTCGCTGCAAAAACGATTCCCGCTGTATCAGGACCGGTTCCCGGTCTGGTCGCAGCACGCCTCGGCGATACTGCAGTATGTGGTCTGGACCGCGCTGGAGCAGGCCGGCTTCGGCGCTTCCCTGCAACATTACAATCCGATTGTCGACGCGCCGGCCAAACAAGCCTGGAACGTCCCGGACCGTTGGCAGCTGGTCGCGCAGATGCCGTTCGGCAAACCGACCGCGCCGCCCGCCGCCAAGGAGTTTTTACCGTTGGCGGACCGGGTCAAGGTATACAAATAATAGTACCCGCAGAATAAACAGAGGCTCTTCGGCGGATTCCCGAAGAGCCTCTTGTGCAAAATCAGCTTGTCGAGGCGGCCAGGCGGCCCATCGCGGCCGCAATCCGTTCCAGTCCCTCCCGGCAGTCCTCGTAGGATACCGCGTACGAAATCCGGAAGTGGCCGTTGCCGGCCTCCCCGAACGCCCGGCCGTCGACCACGGCCACTCCGGCGTCCTCCAGCAGATATTCCGCAACTTGCGCCGACGTGAGATTCGGCAGGGTGATGCGGGGAAAGACATAAAACGCACCGGCGGGAGTGGAAGTAAGCTCCAGTCCCGGCACCTTTCGTAACAGCTCGAGCACCAGGCCGCGCCGCCGGTTGAATTCGGCCATCATCGACCGCACGCAGTCCTGCGGTCCGGTCAGACCGGCCACGGCGCCATACTGGGCGAAGCTGCACACCGACAGCAGAACGTTCTGCTGCATTTTGGTCGCGGCGTGGACGATGGGCGCCATCGCGGCAATATAACCGATCCGCCAGCCGGTCATCGCGTAGGTTTTCGAGAGGGTGCCGCAGATGATGGTTCGTTCCCGCATTCCCGGGAATGCCGCCGGCGAGATCATTTCGCCTTCATAAATCATCTGGTCGTAGGCGTCATCCAAAATGAGCAGCAGATCGTGCTCGGCGGCGAACGCCGCGACTTCCCGCAGTTGGGCCTCGCTCAATACGCCGCCGGTCGGATTGTGGGGCGAATTGACCAAAATGGCCTTGGTCCGCGGCGACAACGCCCGTTTCGCGGCCGCCAGATCATAGGCGTACTGGCGATCCGCCTGCAACGGGACAGGCACCGGCACCCCGCCGGCCAAGCCGACAACCAGCGGAAACGGCCCGAAACAAATCTCCGGCAGCAGGACTTCGTCGCCGGAATTCAGAATGCTCATGAAGGTCAGATACAGCGCTTCCTGCCCGCCCGCCGTCACCAGAATCTCCGTCTGCGGATCGTAACGCAGGCCCTTGTCGGTTTGCAGGCGGGCCGCCAAAGCTTCCCGCAACGCCGGAATTCCGTTATTGGGCGGATAATGGACAAAGCCCCGGTCCAGGGCATCGACAGCCGCGGCTTTGATATGGGCCGGCGTATCGAAGTCCGGCCGGCCGATTTCGAAATGGATCACCTTTTTCCCCTGTGCTTCCAGTTGCGTCGCTCGTTCCGCCACTTTGCGGATTTCCGCGAACGGCACGTTGGCAAGGCGGTCGGCGATGATGTCGGTCCGATTCAACTGTATTCCTCCAGACGCTTAATATTCGTCGCGAGCAGGATAGTAAAAGACTTTGATGCGGCTTTCCCCGCACCTGAGTTTCTTTGCCTGCCGGGCGCTGATCCCGTTGCTCCGCTATATTCCAAAATTTTAGCACGCCCGGTCCGGATGCGCAATCAACTCCGTCATTTTTCATCAAGCCAGCCGAACTGTGATATAATAGATGGCAATGAATTCAACGGGGATACTGCCATCGCGACGACAGCAATTTTTAGGACAAAATGCCCCTCGGGAGGTATAAGTTTAGTATTATGCAACATTTTTTCGACCTATTTCTGCATCTCGTCGATATTTTTCTGCATCTCGACCAATATCTGGGCATGATCATCCAGAGTTACGGAACCTTGACCTACGCGATCCTGTTCGGCATCGTGTTCGCGGAAACAGGCCTGGTGGTTACCCCGTTTCTGCCGGGCGACTCCTTGCTGTTTGCCGCGGGCGCCTTTGCCGCCACCGGAGTACTCGACATCAAATTGCTGGTGGTAACGCTCAGTGCGGCAGCGATTCTGGGCGACAGCCTCAACTATACGATCGGCAAGATTATCGGCCACCGCATCTATGAGAGGGAGTTCCGGTTCATCAAGCGGGAACACCTGCTGAAAACCCGTCACTTCTACGAGAAATACGGTACGATCACCATCGTCATCGCCCGGTTCATGCCCATCATCCGTACCTTCGCCCCCTTTGTGGCCGGCGTGGGGGAAATGCGTTACGCCAAATTCACTTCGTTCAATATCACCGGCGGTCTGCTCTGGGTCGCCCTGTTCTGCGGCGGCGGCTATTTCTTCGGCAATTTGCCGCTCGTAAAAAAGAACTTTTCCCTGGTTATCATCGCCGTCGTTGTCCTGTCGCTTCTGCCGGTGATTATCGGCTGGTTCAGGCAGCATTCCGGGTCCAACGCGGAAGGAAAGGGCGAATCGCTCTGATCCATCCATCGCCCCGATTTTCCAAAAGCTCGCCGAGCAAATCGGCGAGCTTTTTTCTTTGTTCTCCGGGCCATTTCTGTTACGATATGGATAGATAGACCTAATAAGATAAAAAGGACGGGATCGCCACGCTGCAGATCATTGGCAGGTTTCTGCGACAACATCCCCGCCGCCTGGCCTTGGCCCTGGCGGCGCTCCTGGTTTCCTCGGGCAGCTTGCTCGCGTTGCCGAAAGCGCTGGGATATTTCATCGACACTCTGGCGGCGACGGATCGCCAGGCCTCCCTGCAATCGGCATTTTTCCTGCTGTTGACGGTCATCGGGCTGTACGCCGCCGCGGTGGCTCTGCGGATGTATTTGCTGTCCTGGCTGGGCGAAAGACTGGTCGCGGATGTCCGCCGCCGGGTTTTCCGCCATCTGTTGCGGCTGCCGCTGGCTTTTTTTGATACCCACCCCACCGGCGATCTGCTGTCACGGTTGACTTCGGATGCCGCTCTGCTGGAAACCCTGGTCGGAATCGTCCTGCCGATCGGGCTTCGTTCCCTCATCCAACTGGTCGGCGCGCTGTTCCTGATGGCCTGGCTGGACTGGCGACTTACGGCCGTTTTTGTGGCAGTCGTCCCGCTACTGCTCGTCATCGCCGTGTTCTTCGGACGGCAAGTCCGACGGACGGCCGTCGCCGCCCGGGAAGAGGAAGCCCGGTTGGTCATGCGGATCGAATCGTCCCTGAACGCATTATCGACCGTGAAATCTTTTGCGGCGGAATCGTCGGAGGCCGGGCAATTCGACCGCAACAGCGAAATCAGTTTCGTCAGCGCCGAACGACTGATGCGGGCCAAATCGTTGTTGGTCTTTGTTCTGTTCACGCTGTCGCTCTCGTTGGCGGCGACTATGCTCTATGCCGGCGGCTTGCTGGTTCTGGAGCGGCAAACAAGCTGGAGCGTGGTCGCACAGTTCGTCATGTATGCGGCCTTCGCCGCGTTCGGCTGCGCGGGCCTGTCGGAAATTTTCGGCGAAATCCGCAAAACCGCCGGCGCCGCCGAACGGTTGCTGGCCATCCTGCAACAGCCGCCGGAAAGCAGCCGGCAACTGCAACCTTTGCCGGTCCGGCCAGGCCCGGGGGCGGTCCGCTTTGCGCAAGTGAATTTCGCCTATCCGGGCCGGCCGCAACAATCGGTCCTGGAAGACTTCAGCCTGGAACTGCGGCCAGGTGAGACCTTGGCCCTGGTCGGTCCGTCCGGTTCCGGCAAAACAACGATCCTGCGACTGCTGCTCCGGCTGTATGATCCCCAGGCGGGGGCGATCTTTCTGGACGGCGTCGACCTGCGCGATATGGACCCGCAGGAATTGCGCCGCCAAATCGCGGTCGTCAGCCAGGAACCGTTCATCTTTTCCGGTACCGCGCGGGACAATATCCGCTATGGCGCCGCGGCCGCCACGGAGGGGCAAATCGTTGAAGCGGCCCGTCGGGCGCAGGCCGATGAATTCATCAGCCGCCTGCCGACTGGCTATGATACCCCCCTGGGCGACAAAGGGCAGCAGCTGTCCACCGGTCAACGCCAGCGGCTGGCCATCGCCCGGGCGCTGCTTCGCCAGACCCGTCTGCTGATTCTGGACGAGGCGACTTCGGCGCTGGACTCTGAAAATGAAATGCTGCTGCGCCAAACCTTCGCGCAGCAGCGGAAAAACCGAACTCTGTTGATCGTGGCCCACCGGCTGGCGACCGTCCAGACGGCCGACCGGGTCGTGGTCCTCGACCACGGCCGCATTCAGGGGGAAGGACCCCATGCCCGTCTGCTGGAAACGTGTCCGCGTTATGCCCGGCTGATTGCCCTCGAATTCGAGCCGCCGTCCTAGCGCCACTGCGGCCGCGGACACCCAACGAGCGGGGTTCGCGGATCAATTTCATACAAAATTTTCGCCATCAGGCCGTTCTGGTTGTCTGGGTCAAGCCAGCCCCATTCGCCGGCATAATTGGCTTCCAGGAAGGTGTAGCGGGAATCTTTCCGCAAAAAATCCAGCCGGGCGTAATGGATGCCGATGTCCGCCGCGAACGCGAAGATCGCCTGCGACAAGGCCGGCGGTATTTTTACCGGTTTCCAGCCCCGGTGGGCATGTGACGAAGGCGCTTTCCGCCAGTCGATGGTCTGTTCGAGAAACGGTTCCCGGGCCAACGCATAGGCGAACAGTTCATCCCGCACCAGCGCCACGGTCACGTCTTCATCCGCTTCGACGAAGTCGGTGAGGAACCAGGGATGTGCGGGATCCAGGCTGCCTTCATCCACTTTGCGGGCATAAAAGCCGATGCCGTCGGCGAATTTGAACGTAAAACTTTTCGCCACCGCCTGCTCGCCCGGCCGAAGGTGTCCGGCAGCGCCGACAACGAAGCGGAACGGCGTCACGTCGAAATATCGGGCCGCCACCCGCAGTTGCTGCATCTTGCAGGACCGGGTGGTCGCCAGCGGCTGGTTCAGTACAACCTTGCCCTGTTCCCAAAAAATATTCAGGATATCGCTCAACGCCATCCAGACTTCCTCTTCGTCGTAACGTTCGGCGTCCGTCAGTTTCGTCGCCGGAAAAATATTCGAAGCCCGCATCGAGGAACGGCGGAAAACCTTGACGATATCGGCTTCGGTCACGCGCCGGCCGATGGGGTCCTCAATCTCGATCGTTCGATCCGAAACCAGCAGTTTATAGTCCTGCCACAGGTCCGTATTGTAGCGGAAAACCTGCTCCGATCCCAGATTCTTGACCAATAGGTCGGCCACATAGTCGATGGAATTGGTGAACAGCAACGTAACAGGCTGTCGGTTCATCGTCAGCCGCCTCCTTTTTGAGCTCCCGGTATTACCGGATTTCAGAAAAAAAGCCCGTCTTGCGGCACCGAAATGCTGTAAGATGGGCTTTTCATCTCATATGCGATAAAGACACGGTTACCCGCAGTTATTCGTCCTTTTCACCGTCGAACTGCGTACTGCTCGTCGGCGCGCCGGTGCTCATGAGCATATCGAAGATGACCTCGCTCTCATCCCACTGCCGCACCTGCATTTCATAATCGTAAGGGCAGTTGACCATTTCCCGGCGCCACAGAAAAGCCTCGTCAGGCTTCGCGGCGACCAGGTCGGCCGGCGTGATCTTTGCTGCAAAGGATTGGGACATGTTTTCCATCAACATCCGTGTTCCCTCCTTTCCCGCCAAAGTTCCTGCGAATCTGGGTCGACCCGCCTGCAAATCAGCTTGGTTCGTTCGGATTTGGCCTTATTATATCATGACGGCGTCAAAAAATAAACAGAAAATTATTACATCACGATAAGAAACCGGTCGAAAAATCACATTGGATTACAACAGAGCCCCATTGTCAAACTCCGAGTTCGAGTTGGTGTTCCACCAGGCGAAAATACGCGCCGCGCCGGGCGATGAGCTCGGCATGGGCGCCAATTTCCACGACAGTTCCCCGGTCCAGCACGATGATCTGATCGGCATTTTTTACCGTACTGAGACGGTGGGCGACGACGACAACCGTCCGCTTTTGAAAAAAAGGCGCCAGTCGGTGCAGAATCGCCGCTTCATTCCCGGCGTCCAGCGAGTTGGTGGCTTCGTCCAGAAATAACCAGGCCGGGTTCTTATATACGGCCCGGGCGATCAGAATACGCTGCTTCTGGCCCTGGCTCAGCCCCTGGCCGTCGGCGCCGATGACGGTCCGATACCCCAACGGCAGCGAGCCGATGAAATCATCGATATTCGCGGCAACCGACGCCTCCCGGACCCGGCCTTCGTCGGCCGGTCCGTCCGACAGGGCGATATTGTTGGCGATGGTATCGGAAAAGAGGTATCCGTCCTGCAACACGCAGCCGCAAACCCGCCGCCACTCCGCGGCGGGAATGTCCGTCAGCGGCGATGCGCCGATCCTGATTTGCCCCTGGGTCGGCCGATACACGCCGAGCAACAATTTCAGCAGCGTGGTTTTGCCGCTGCCGCTGGCGCCGACGATGGCCGTCGTTTTGCGGCAGGGAATCCGCAGGGAAATATCGTTCAGCACCCGGGCCGAATAGGGTCCCTGGTACTGAAACGAAACGGCGTCCAACACGATATCCGACTCTGTCGCCAAGCGACCGGTTTTTGCCGCCGGGTCCGCTTCCTCGTCCTGCAGATTCTGGACCTCGGCGATCCGTTCATAACTGATTTTCGCATCCTGGGCGGTGGCGGCAAAATGCACCAGCTGTTCAACCGGGCCGGTCAGTTGGCCCAGGATGAACTGAATGGCCAGCATCATGCCCAGAGTAATCCCGCCGTCGATCACGGCCACGGCGGCAACGTAGGTGATGACCAGGTTCTGCATTTCCCGGATCAGCAGACAACCGGTTTCCTGTTTCTGCGTCAGGGCGAGACTGCGTTTGCCCGTGGCGAACAGGTCGGCCTGCAGTTTCCGCCAAGCCGTCAATTTGCCCTGCTCGCAGCTATTGAGCCGAATATCCTGCATCCCCATGATCAGCTGGATAATGGCATTATGGTTCCGGCCCAGTTGACGAAACCGGATAAAATCGATTTCCCGGCGTCCGGGCAAAAAAGCCCGGATCCAGAGAAGATACAGCACGGTGCCGGCCACGAACAGCGAAAAAATTACGCCGTCATACGCAGCCAACACCAGGGAGAACACCACCAGATTCACGCCGGTCAGCAAAAATCCCAGCAGCGAATGGCTCAAAAAAACTTCCACCCGCTGGTGGTCGCCAATTCGTTGCAACGTGTCGCCAAGCATTTTCACATCGAAATAGCGCAACGGCAACCGGGTCAGTTTGGCCAGAAAGTCCCGAACCAAGGCGATATTCAGCGGCGTGCCGATATGGAACAGAATCCAGCTGCGCAGAAAGTCCACCAGCGCCCGGCTGACGATCAGCACGAACTGTCCCAGCAGGATCAGGCGCAGCAGGCCGACGTCACCGGGCATTATTCCCCGGTCCACGATCTGCTGCGTCAACAACGGCAACAGCAATTGGATGCCGCTGCCCAGCAGCAGGGCCAGCAACAGTTGCGCCAGCCGTCGGCGGTAGGGACGCAGATAGGAAAGCAGCCGGCCGACGCCGGCGGTCGACGGCTCAGCATCAAGCGGGCGAGCAAAGTCGGCGGCGGGTTCCAGCAGCAGCGCGTAGCCCTCGTCACCCTTCTCCGCCCACCGCGCCGCGAACTCGCGCGCATTCAGGCGTTGCCGGCCGCAGGCCGGATCCGCAATATAAAAGCAGTCGTGTTTGACCCGGTACAAAACGACAAAGTGGTCCCGTTCCCAGTGCACGATGCAGGGAAGTCCGGCCTCTTCCGCCAGATAGGCCAGCGAGGCCAGCACGCAGCGGGCCTGCATGCCGACGGCGGCAGCGGCGTCGTGCAGACCTTGAAGCGAAACGCCTTCCCGGGATGCAAAACTTTTGTCCCGGAGATATTGCAGGGAGACCTTTTTGCCATAATGCGCCGCCACCATGCGCAGGCAGGCCGGTCCGCAATCCATGGCGTCATATTGCAGATACAGGGGAAACTCGCGCCTAAAAATCATTTACATCAATGATCCCGATGAATTTACGCCGGTCGTTGCGATACTCTTCGATCCGGCGCCACAAGTCCGGTTGTTCAAGGAGCAGCTGCAGAAAACAGCGAAAGTCGAATTCGCCGCGGAGGCGGAAATAGTCGCACTCCGCCGGGGCCGGATTGATGAAATGGTCGCCGGCCATCCGGCTCGCCGCGCAAACATCGCAGAAATTCACCAGCCAGCAGCTCCGGCAGCCCCCGTTATTGACGGTGGCGTTGTATTGCCGGTTCAATTCGATGAGGCGCTCGAGGTCCAGTCCGGAGTCGCAGTCGCCAATCGGCATGCCGCTGACTTTATGGCAGATCAGATAGTCGCCGGTAGCCGCCAGCATCAGGTTATCGAAGCCCATCGGGCACGTCAGCGAAAGCCGCAGCTCGTTCCGGCCGCTCGGCCGGTCCTTTTTCAAAGTGACGAAGGGAAACAGGCTCGCAAAGGGCTCGAGGGGGGCCTCCGGCTGGTCGGCCGCCATCCGGGCCTCTTGCCGGAAGCGGTCCAACTTGTCGGCAAAATCCCGGCGCAGCTGCGCCGTCGCCGCGGCCGCCTCCGCCACAAACACGCCGGCGTATTCGGCCGGAAAGTGCCGGCAGAGCAAGGCGCCGATGCTTTCATTGAACGCCACGCACTGCCGGTAGTCGTGCTCGGGGGTATATACGCCGTAAATCGAAACATTTTCCCGGAAATACTGCGGATCATGCTGTTTGATCTTCAGCAGATTGGCATAGGCGGTCTGAAATGTACCGCCGCCCGTGGCAAAAACACGGCACCGGTCATGTTCGGCCGCCGGCCCGTCCAGGCTCGCAAACAGGGTCACCCGGTTTTCCACCAGAAAGCGCAGCATTTCCCCCGTCATGACCGACAGATTGGTATTGGTGGAGAACCGCAGGTCCGCCGGCGAAATGCCGAACCGTTGCCAGGGCAGGCTTTTAAAATAGGCCGCGGTTTGCTGCAGCAACCGGAAATTCAGGAACGGTTCCCCGCCGTACCAGGACAGGCTGGGCGGCGACACCTGCAACAACAACGCTTGTTTCTCCGGTGTCAGTTTCTGAAAGATCGCCGTATATTTGCCGAAGTAATAACGAATTCCTTTGTACGCGTCTTCCTCGCTCAGCCGGTTCGAGGCGTGGGTCCGGAAATCTTTGGCGATGGTCCGCTTACAATAGGTGCAGCGGAAATTGCATTCCTCCGTCACTTCCAGGCAAAACTTCCGCAGCAGGATATTGGCGTCGTAATAGGCCAGCTGTTCCCGGATTGCGGTCCGGTCAACCGGTGAAATCTCGCTGGCCGGTCCGGGCAGAAAGACGCCGGCCTGCCGCAGGTCGGCGAATTTTTCATAGAGAACGCGAATTGCCCGTTCCCCTAATAAAGCATCGTCACTTTGGCTGCAGTCCGTCGGCGACACGTCCCGCAAGAAGGCGATGAGCACGGACAGCTCCGCCGGCGACAGGCAACAGGCGAAATGCGGTTTCGCATCATAAACCAGGATATCTTCGCCGTACGGGAACAGCTTTAGCAACGGATAGCGTTCCCGCAAAAAAGTCTCCGTCAACGGCGACAACGCCGTCCGGTCGGACAGTTCATCCATTCCAGCCACTCTCCCCCGTTAAAATTCAGCCGCGCCAAAATGATTCATACCCATATTCCCCCGCAACTTTGCATGGAAATATGGGTATGAACGAGCAACCGACGTGTTCAAATTGGTTCAGATGAATTTGTTCAGAGTGGTGGCATCCCGCTCACTCGTCTTGGTGGCCGAAGTCGTGTTGGATTGGGCGCAGCCGCAGCTGCAGGAGCAGTTGCAGGTTTTGCCGCCCTTTACGGAATTGGCCTGATCCACGTTGATCTCGGTGACGCGCTTGATGGCTTCCATAAGATTTGCCTCCTTGTCGTTGTGTCTCCGCCAGAGAACGATCTTTTATCTATACTTATATTCTCGAATTTTCCGGGAAAATCCTTTAGCGTTCCGCTACTTTTTGTCCACCGGGGCGAGTTTGACCCGGAATATGCCGAACACGCTGAGCAATACCAGCGCCGCTCCCCACACCGTCCAGACACCGATCGGTTCGCCGAGCAGCAGCCAGCCCAGGAACAAGGCCAATACCGGATTGACATAGGCGTAGGTCATCGCAATATTCAACGGCAGGAGTTGCAGGGAGAGGATATAGGACGTGAAAGCGAACACCGACCCGAACAACACCAGATACAGCCAGGCCAGCCAGGCCGAGCTCGTCGGTTGCGGCGCCGGTTCGCCGACCAACAGGGAAACCAGCAGAAAGCCGACGCTGGCAAACAACTGGTGATAAGCCGACATCACCTGCGCCGACAGATGCACCGGCCGCCGGCTCTGCAGCACCGAGCCGGACGCCCAGCATACGGCCGACAGGACCAGCGCCACCACCGCCAGCATGTCCTGGGACGCGCCGCGGCTTAGCGAGGGAACGCTCAACACAGCCACGCCCGCAAAGCCGACCAGCAATGACAGCAGCAGGAGCAGCGACGGTTTTTTGCGGTAACACACCAACTCGATCAATGTCGCCCAGATCGGCGCCGACGATACAACCAGGGAGGCAAACCCGGAACCTGCGTACTGGACCGCCCACAGCACCATGCCGTTGCCGCCCATCCACAGCAGATTGCCTACAACCGCCAACAGGGTCAACTCCGAACGGTTGGAGAACAGCGGCTGCTTTTGCCAGCGGGCCAGCCCGAACAACAATATCGCCGCCACCACCATCCGCAACGCGCCGAACAGAAACGGCGGAAAGCCGTTGTCGGGATGGACGCCGACCCGCATCGCCAGATAAGTGGTGCTCCAGACCGTGTAAACGACAAACAAATGAAACAAGCCTCTGCGTGACAACTGTTCGCTCATGAGTGCTCCCAACAATATGTAATGAAGCTATTTTACACCCTGGCGGCCGGCGGCGCCAGTTTTACTTTTCGCGGCCGCGCTATTCACCGTGGAAGGGCAAAAAAAAAAGGACCGCAGACTCAGCGCGATCCTTTCCATGCCTTGCTATTCAGTTCACTCGCCCGGTCACAGTTTGCCGAACACAACCCCCAGGCAGTTCGCCAGCGGAATGCTGCCGAAGTAACGACTGTCCATGCTGTTGTTCCGATTGTCGCCCATGACAAAAAGATGTCCCGGCGGCACGGTAAAGACCTGGTCGCGGCCACGACTCCCCTGATCCTTGATATAGGGTTCATCCAACCGCCGCCCGTTGCGGAACACCAGCCCGCTTTTGATTTCAATCGTATCGCCGGGTCGGCCGATGACCCGCTTCACATAAAAATAGTCGGGCTGTTTCAGCAGCCGCGAAAACGATTCCGTCAGATCGTCGCGCACGCTGCGTTGTCGATGAATCCGGCTGTCCAGAACGACAATGTCGCCATAGTCAGGCAACCGGGAAAACGTATGCGCCATCTTCTGCACGAACAAAGAATCGCCGTCTTTCAGGCCCGGCTCCATGGACGGGCCGGCGACGACCATCCGCTGAAAAACGAAGGCATTGATCAATAATGCGATGGCCAGGGCAAAAACGATGCTTTCCGCCCACTGCCGAATACTTTTCGTCATAACGGTCCCCCTTGTCCATCTTGAATCAAACTACGAGCAGTGCATTGCACAGTAAGAATGCATGCAGCCGTTGCGGCTCAACCCGGAACGACTCGCAATACCCCTGCCCATATGATAGCATATATTTACGGCGGAGAAAATCAACCGTCGTGTAAGGAGGCCCATCCATGCGCAATCAGGAAATCCAAATCATCGAGCTGGAACGGGAAGATCGCCTGGAAGCCATTCGCTTGCTCCGCGAATTCTTTCTGGCAACGCGGGAGGAATCGCTCAGCGATTTTCAGGCGGCCGCACTGCTGGATTTTTTCCTGCGCTATGTCGGCCCGGGGATCTATAATCGGGCCATCACCGATTCCCACGCCTTTCTGCTGCAAAAACTCGACGACCTGTACGGGCTGGAAAAACGGATCATCCCCATTGAACGGCATCGTTGTCCCTGAAGCAAACTGTCAGGTAATATCCTGGCAACTCGGGGTTGGTTGCGGCGGCGTACCCACCCACAAATCAAAAAAGGCGTTATATTTCATGTCGACTTCAAACGCTTTGCTGCCCAAAAAAATGACCGTCATGTCCGTCGCACCCGCAAACCTGCCGGGCATAGCCGCCGATACATGATCGAGGTTGACCGTGATGATGTTGCCACTAACCAGCAGCAGTCTCGCCGTTCGCATTTTCACCAGCCCCTTCCGTCTTTTTCGTCAATCATGAACCATTCCGCCGTCTGTTGCCAGCCGTTCCGGCCCAGCAGCGGCACAAAGCGGCAGTCGGTATGTTCTGCCGTTTGGAAGCCCTCGGCAGTGCGCTGCACGACGAGCAATTTTTGCGCCACCAGATTGCCCACCGGGATCACCAGACGTCCCGCCGGTTTTAGCTGTTCCAGAAGCGCCGGCGGAACCTCCGGCGCTCCCGCCGTCACCACGATCGAATCATACGGCGCGTCGCTCGCCCAGCCCAGCGTTCCATCCGCCTGATGCACCTCGACATTCAGAAATCCGCCACGCTGCAGCCGCAACCGCGCCGATTCCGCAAGCGCCGGCAAAATCTCCAGGGAGATCACCCGCGTCGCCAACCGGCTGAGCAGCGCGGCGTTATAGCCGCTGCCCGTTCCCACCTCCAGCACCGTTTCCGGGCCGGTGAGCCGCATTTGCTGCAACATGTCCGCCACCATCAACGGTTGAGAGATGGTCTGCCCGCAACCGATCGGCAGGGGAAAATCTCCGTAAGCTTCTTCGTCGGCGATTCCGGACGCGCAAAACCAATGCCGGGGCACTTCCGCCATGGCGGCCAAAACGCGGGGATCGTCAATTCCGCGCTCACGCAACTGCACCTGAACCATTCGCGCCCGCAGCATCCGCCGTTTCGGCGAATCCTCCCAGTTCATCCCGCCCCGCCCCCTCAAGAAAGCGACAAATCGTTTTAACACGGCAAATTGGTCCAACCGATGCAACGTGAAAAAAAGGCGGGGGCGCTGCATCCCCTGCCTGATCATTCTATATCCTAACAATTCGAATTAAATTGGCGCCACTTCCTCGTATTCATCGAGCAGCAAATCATGGGCCAGCTCTTCATCGATTCCGAACACGGCGGCGCTTCTTCTCTCTTTGTCGCAAAGAACCTTGATTCCGTTCACTCTTTCCTGGATTTCCACAAACTCCATCAGATCTTCCAGCGTGTCAAAATACCGGACATATGTTGCCACACCGTCCACCTCCTTCTCCCGGTCGGGATCTGTTGGTTGAATTTTCTGTTTTTATTATATCATGAACTCGGGCGCCCTGTCGACAACGCCTCGTAATGTCCGCAAATATTTTCCTGTTTTCAATAGGGGGCCAGTCTGGCGCCATACGCGCCAAAATCCGTACCCACGCCGATTTCGCCGCCCAGCACCTCACGCATGAATTTCCCCACCACGTAGTTGTTCGTGCCGCTGCCGCCGACCCCTTCCAGGAAAAACGCCGCGAAGCCAGCAATCTCCACCGTATCCCGCCCCTGCGGATCGCCGATGACAATCGGAATGACGATGATCCGGGGTGAGCCGGACTGTACGGTTTCAAACGTGGCTGTAGGGTCTTTTTGTATCCGGTAATTGACCCCCTGGGTAGTGGGGCCGGAAATATTGCCCGGTTTGGTGGCTACGATATCGCCCACTTTCAGGGGCGACTGATAGCCGTTTTGGATGTCATACAAATAGTCTTTCGCGCCATTGCCGGATAACGACAACGCGCCAAAATTGCCGGTATTGCCGTCTCCGCCACCGGCCTTCAGGATATAGTCGACGCCATACGTCAGTTCCATCTGCTGCAGCCCGAACGGCACCACGCCGGTATAGCCGACGATCACGCCGACATTGGCCCGGGCGCGGGCCGTAACGTTGGACGCCGTATTCCCGAAAACACGGGCGAACAACAGGTTTACACTGCGCGACCCCACAGCCCGCAGGCTGCTGTTGTCATTGAGTACCTCAAAGGCAACCGAATCGTTTGGTTTACCATTCACGGCGGCATACTGTCCCGCCGTGGCCATCGCTCCCGCCGCGTCCGTCGGCAGTTCCTGGGCCCCGGCCATCACCGCCATATCCAATGCTTTTTGCAGGTCCAGCCGATTGACGTACAACACGCCGACATCGACCACCAGCGCCGTCATGCCGACCAGTGCGGAAACCACCAATGCAAACAGAACACTGGCTTGGCCTTTGTTGTTCATCATTCCGACCTCGCAGTCGCCGACGAGGTGATTGTGTAGGGGTTCGCCGGCATGAGAACCGCAATCAGCGGTGTTAGGAAAGTGTGGGGAAGCGATACGGAAACCGTCACCGGCAGTCCGGTCACGCGCGGCGCCGGCGGAGAAACCGTCACCGTCAGGTTGCTGACTGTCGGCATGGTGGCCTGGGCCGTCGCCGTAATCGTCTGGTCTGTTGCGTTCGTGTCCAGCGCGGCAATTCGGGCCGCTTCGCGGGCGGCATAGGTCACGTTGATGTGGGCATGGAAAAACAAACCGAATTCCAGCAGCCCCATGACCAGGACCGCCAAAACCGGCAGTATCAGCGCGAATTCAACAATGGCCTGGCCCCGGTTGTTCTTTCTCATCGTCCGACCCTTCCGGCAAAACCACATTGCTTTGTTACAGCTTAGGCAGGGTATTTCCAGTTTCATTGTAGCAACTCGCCGCTGCCGCCTCATCGTCCGCCGGTCTTATTCGCAATAGGAAAAAGGTCCCGTTTTACGAGACCTCCGCCCTGGAAAGGTCAGTTGGCTTGCGTCACTGCTTGTCCCAGCTCAAAGACTTCTTTTTCTTTTAACACGCGCGTAATCATCAACGTCAAATGTTCGGCAAGATCGATTTCCTCTTGCGTTTCCAGCAGTTTCCCCTGTCGGTCGGTCAGCAGGCGAAGGCAGGGCCGCGTCTGCAGCTTGGGGAGCACTTGGGTAACGACGCCGTACTGCCCGTTATCCAGTTGGACAACCGAGCCGATGGGATAAATGGCCACATGCGTCAAAAACAGTTGCAAAACTTCACGATCGACGTAGGTATCACCCAGCAGCATCATCACCTCGTAGGCTTCATGGGGGATCATCCCTTTGCGGTAAGGACGGTCGGACACCAGGGCATCGAAGGTGTCCGCCACGGCGACTACCTTGGCGTATTCCAGAATCTTGTCCGCTGCCAGACTACGGGGATATCCCTTGCCATCGACGCGTTCATGGTGCTGGAAAGCGATATGCGCCGCCGTAATCGGAATTTCCGGGACTGTGCGCAGAATATTGAAACCCTGTTCCGGATGTTGCTGCACCAAAGCCGATTCCTCCGGCGACAGATTGCCCATCTTGAGCAACAGTGAATCCGGCAGCATCATCATTCCAAAGTCGTGCAGCAAAGTGCCCAGGGCCAGATCCTGCAGCTTTCCTTCCGGATACCCCATATTGACCGCAATCAGCAGCGACAAAATACACGTGTTGACGGAATGGGCATATAGATAATCGTGGTAGGTTCTCATATCCAACTGATGGATCATGGAAGAGCGGTTGCGGATGACTTCGCCGACCAGGTCCCGCAACAGCGGCTTTATTCCGCTGATGTCCAATGCCTTGGTCTTTTTGTAAGCGGCAACGGCTCTTTGCAGGGCCATTTCGCACTTCATGCGGCTGTCTTCCGCCACCACATCGGGCACGTCGATATTTTGAAACAGCGGATTCCAGACATAAATCGACCCCAAGGCGGATTTTTGAATACTGGCCACCATCACATCCGTCAGGACGGTATCGGCAGTCACCAAGAGCCGCCCGTCGGCGCTGCGAACATTCTTGGCGGCAACCATTCCCTGTTCCAAAAAGCCGACTGAAATTCTTTGCAATAATTCCACTCTCCCGCGCAGCAACTGCCCGTAACGCAGCAAGGCAGCCATCACAAAATTTCAGGCAATTCGCGGGACGGCAAGAGGCTCCTCGGGAAAACCGAAGAGCCCCTATATCCATCCCTTATCTAAATTTTATCCCATATTGCCATTCATCGAATCCGCCATTCGTCCCAAGCCACCAGGACAAAAGTCCCATCTCCACCTGTAAACCCAAGAGCATCCTGGCCGATTGGGTTCGCAGATTTGGGCCAGACGAATGAAATCCTTCCATATTCAGCCGTGCAGGCAGTAATCGCCGCAAATCCGGGTCAGTGCCGACCCGCCGAACAAGATCCGGTCCGCCGTTGCCGTGTGGATTTTGCGCAGCTTCACGATGTTGGGCACCATTTTTGACGGTCCCTGCTCGATGGTAACATTCGAAGTCCATCGTCCGTTTTGAATCAAATAGTAGCCAAATGCCGAATTGCCCGACCCTGTCGCCGGGTCCTCGAGATAGCCGAACTTCGGCGCGAACACCCGGGTCCGGTACTGACTGGACTGCAGATAGGTTTCTGGCGAGTAAACCAGGACAATGTCAACATCCCCACTCAGACAAAACTGCCGCAACGCTTCCTGCGGCGGCTTCAGGCCGAGGCAGGCGTCCAGGGAGGCCAACGGCACAATCAAGGTCCGCAGGCCGGCATTGACGATTTGCACCGGCGCAGCGACAGCCAGCGCTGACGGATCGATTGCCAGCGCGCCGGCAATCTCGTCGGCAGACCAGCCGCACGGCAGGAATTGCGGTTCCGGCGCCATCACATACACCGCGTCTTCATCGTCAATATGGTTGAACACCGTCAGCTTTCCCGCATTGACATACAGGGAAAGCTCTTTTTGTCGCCGCAAGGTCTCATTCGAACGGATCCAGTCATACAGGGCGGCAATCGACGCGTGCCCGCAAAATTCGACTTCGCACTCCGACGAATAGTATTTCAGCCGGACGCCGTCAGCGACCGGGAACAGGAATGCGACTTCGCTGACGAACCCTTTCAGTTCCCAGGCGATCCGCTGCATCGCCGCGACGGTGATGTCCTGTTCGTGTTGCAGGCAGACGCATCCCGCCGGATTGCCGGTTGCTTGCCCGCCGGTAAAGGCGTCGATCTTCTTGAACGAGAACTTCTGCATCTTCTATCGCTCCTTCGCTTGCCGTTGCCTAACGGGTCACTCTGAACAGTATTGTAACCGGACTATCCCTACGGATAAAGAGCCAATTCCCAAATTGGCAGAAGTCCAAACCCGTTCATGTACGGATGGCGTCCAGCCTTGCCAGTAAGTCGCCATAACGGGCCAGTGCGGCCCGTTCCTCCACCTTACGGCCCGATTGATAGAAAGTCACTGTCCCATCGCCCTGATCGGTCATCCCCTGGGCCGCCAATATGCGAACAAGGTTGTTCACAGTTCCCCGGTTGCCGTCGATGATCGCCGTGTGCGGCGCCGCAATGTTGCGGAACAGATCGGCAAAAAAGACAAAGTGGGTACAGCCCAGCACGATCGCCTCGTAATCGTTCAAAGCGAATTTTCCCAACTGTTCCCGCAAATACGGCAATACTGTCGCCGCTTCAAACTGACGGTTTTCGGCGAATTCGACCAATCCCGGCAGCGGCAGGGTGTCGACGATATGTTCGTTATCGATTTGGACCAAAAGATTGTGCAGTTTTTCCTCCTTCAGGGTCAGGGCGGTTGCCGTAACCAAAATCCGTCCCGCATGCCGGGGAGTTCTGTCCACTGCCACCTTTACCGCCGGTTCCATGCCGATGATCGGCAATTGGCGATACTTTGCCCGCAAATCCTCGATGGCCACGCTGGTCGCCGTATTGCAGGCAATCACGATGGCGCCGGCCCCCTGCTGAACCAAACAGTCCACCGCCGCAAAAACATATTCCCGGACCGCCGCTTTCGGTTTGGGGCCGTAGGGGACGTGATCGGTGTCCGCATAATATAAAAAATCCGACCGCGGCAGCCATTGCCGAGCCTCATGCAGCACCGACACGCCGCCGATTCCGGAATCAAAAAAACCGATTGTCATCTTGGGGCCTCCTTGCAGCTTCGAACGGACGAATACTAAATCCACTCGAGAACCTCTTTGGTCTTTTCCGTGATTACATTGCCGGTATTCAAAGTCCCTTTGGGCTCGATCAGCATCACCTGAACTTCTTCGGCCGCCACCGGCAAATGATCCACGCCTTTCGGAATGACGATCAGCTCACCGGCGCCGACGCTCACCGCTCGGTCCCGGAACTTGATGGTCAGTTCTCCCTTGACGACGAAGAACAGTTCATCTTCCCGTTCGTGATGATGCCAGTCGAATTCGCCTTTCAGTTTGGCCAGTTTGATATAGGAGTCGTTCAGCTCGCCGACGATCTTGGGACTCCAGAATTCATGAAACAGGCTGAATTTCTGTTCCAGAATGATTTTATCCATACGTGCCACCGCCTTCAGTTTTTTATGTGATGTCCCGCATAGTGTATTGTATATGGAATCTCAATCCAGATAAATATCCAATTGCAGAAATGCAAGCGGTCCGCCGAAAACAGCAATAATTTGCAAGACTTCCCCGTCGTTTCTCGACGATAATACCATTAAACCAATTCACCGCATAGCGGAAAGGAGTTCAAAAAACATGGATCTCGACATTCTGCAAACCATTCAACAGGGCCAAATCTTCACAATGGGGCAACCCCTAACCGTTCAGGATCTGCCCTGGCATGACCATCCCGCTTTCCCGGGAGTCGCGCTCCGGCACTTGATCACAGGAATGCAGACCGACGGAAAATTCAGCAGCCACTTGGTGCGGGTTAAAAGCGGCTGTGAAATCGGCAACCATATCCATGAAGGGAAATGGGAATTGCATGAGGTCGTTTGCGGCCAAGGAACCTGCCGGATCGAATCGGCGGAAATCCCCTACAGTAAAGGCGTTACCGCCGTCATCCCCGCCGATCTTCCCCATTCTGTCCAAGCGGCGGAAACCGATCTCTATCTGCTGGCGAAATTTATTCCCGCATTGCTCTGAAACGCCGCTTCAAAAAGGATTTCGCCGGCGAACTGCGAATTATTAGCCAATGCCGAAACATTGGCCGCGTAATTTGTCAGTTTCAAAGGGGATGTCGTTCGATGCGTCAAACAACCGCCGCCCATCTGCAGTTTCAGGATTTTCGGGAAACACTCGGTGTCGAAACAGTTTACGGCGAACAGATGGGCCATGAATTTCCCCGGCATACGCACCGCAGCTTGGGCATCGGCCTTGTCGAGCAGGGAAAACGAATCTTCCGGTGCCGTGGCGAAGAACTTACGGCAACGCCGGGACAACTCTTCGTCATTCCGCCGCAGGTGGCGCATACATGCGAAAGCGGCGCCGCGCCGCACACTTACCGTCTGTTGATGGTTTGCCCCGATGTGTTGACTGCAATCATGCCCGAACTCAATAACCAAGACAAGTCGCCCAGTTTTTTCACGCGACTGCTCCTGAACAATGAAACGCTGTTTGAAAACCTCTTGTCCTTGCATCATTTGCTGGCTAGCGACGAGAGCCTGTTTTTCAAGCAAGCGACCTTGCTGCCCCTGGTCGGCGCCATTGTCGCACAATGCATCGACGCAGCGGATCCGCCGGCAACCTGCGCCAAACAACAGGAAACCATCGCCCGCGTAAAATCATTTATGGACGACCATTACGCCGACGACTTTTCGCTGGCGGACCTAGCCAGCCGCGCCCATCTCAGTCCTTACCATTTCCTCCGTGTATTCACCGCCTGTACAGGCATCCCGCCGCATCTCTACCAACAGCAGGTTCGGATCCGTCAGGCGAAAAACAAATTGCTGCAAGGCGCCTCCCTATCGAAAACGGCTGTCGAAACAGGGTTTGGCGACCAAAGCCATTTCTCCAACGTGTTCAAGAAAATGGTCGGCATCACCCCCGGCGAGTATGTCAAATCCACCTGCTAACAGCGAAAGTCTTTCAACCATTTATCCAGCGCCGCCCGCCAGGCGGAATTGGACGGAATTGAAATCCATTCTTCCGTCTTTTTTATTGTACATTTTTTATTCACCCTGTTGACCTTGCCCTTACGGGAAGCTGTATACTTACCTTAACCTAGGTTGTGGAAATAAATTTAGTCCGGAGGGAGTCCCATGCTGCCTATAGGCGAATTCTCCAAAATCTGCAACGTCACCACCAAAACCCTGCGCTACTATGATGAAATCGGCTTGCTGAAGCCATCCATCGTCAACGGGCACAACGGGTATCGGTACTATGACGTCCAACAACTCAAAACTATTCTGCTGATCACCAAACTAAAAAAGTATGGCTGTTCGCTGGAGGAAATCGAGCTGATCCTGCGCGATCCCTGCGGTGAAAAACTGCCCCGACTGATCCGGCAGAAACAGCAACAACTACAAATGCAACTGGAGAACCAGCAGTCGGTTCTCCAACAATTAGCGGACGATATTTCAAAATTGGAGAAAGGAATTGATATCATGGCCTACTTGGATAATATCGCCGTGGAGCTCGTGGAAACGGCGCCCAGAAACATCCTGTATACCCGGCAAAAGATGAGCATCGACGAATACTGCAAATACTTCGGTCAGCTATTCGAGACCATCGCCCGGGAAAAGCTCACCTGCCTCGGTGCGCCGATCGCGATCTATCACGACAAGGAATTCGATCCCGCCAGCAACGACACGGAAATCGCGATTCCCATCGCCGAAAAGAACAGCCGGACGCGCGAACTCGCCGGCGGACTGTGCGCCAAAGGGGTGCATCGCGGCGCCTACTCCGAACTGCCGTCCACCTACACCCGGATCGTGCAGTGGATGGAGGAAAACGGCTACCAGATCGCCGCCCCGCCCTACGAAATCTATGTGACCGATCCGGCGGTCATCAAGTCGCCGGATGATACTGTGACGGAAATCTATTTCCCGATCAAGAAATAGGGTTAGAGGCTTCCCACCGCGAATAAGGTTGGAAGCCTCTTTTGCTTGACTCTGATATCAGTGTCAACCTTTATAATGGAATCATCAGCGGCGGAAAGGAGACTACCCATGTATATCAAAGAGCTGTTGGACCTGGCCCGGCGCTACCCCGCCGTGCCGATCATCATCGGCCACCTGGGCGGCATCCATTGGCTAGCCACCCTGCAGGGAATTCGCGAAATCCCCAATATCTATCTGGATTTGTCGGCAACCTTCACAACCATGGCGCCCGCTTATGCCATCAAAGAATTCCCCCGCAGATGCCTGTTCAGCTCCGACGCGCCCTATTCCTCGCCCCTGGCCGCCAGAACGCTTCTGGAACAACTGACGGATGACGCCGGAGTACTGCGGCAAGTGCTGGGCGAGAACGCAGCGGAATTGTTGAGGCTATAAGTTTTATCCAGGCTGCCGATTCCTTCACTCATTCTTTGATCCGCGCATATAGCCGGGAATCAAAGATTTTCCCATTTTTATAGATACTGCTTCGCAAAATCCCTTCCAGTTGAAACCCGGCTTTCTCCAACACTTTCATCGAGCCGATATTGTAATCGAACGACAGGGCAAACACCCGGACCAGATCCGTATTTTGAAATACCCATTCGCACAGGAGGTTGACGGACGCGGTCATGATTCCCCGCCCCCAAAAAGGTTCCCCCAGCCAATATCCCAGCTCGCCGGATTTGCAATGCACATCCTCTTGGGTTAGGCAGCCAATCGCCCCCACCGCCTCGCCCTGGAAAACAACCGCCCGCAGGAAGCGACCCGATTCATCCCCGTCGGCGCAACAGTCGATATAGTGCCGGGCATCCGCAAACGTATACGGATGCGGGAAAACATTCCGGACATTCGCGGCGATTCTTGCATTGTTGGCGTATTTCGCAAGACACTCCGCATCGCTCATTCTCCATTGCCGCAATTCGATCTCCATTTTCCGCACCTCACTGTTCGACCAGATGCGTTCATTTTATCACATTGCCGGGGCCCGCTGCCGATTCAGCGCCTGACGCATCGACTACGTTTGCTAGAAGTGCAGAATCAAGAGAAAAGGAATTTTATGGTTAACCGCGAAATAAATAACCCATCGGCTACTACTTCAATGATTTTCAAATCAAATCTGCTGGAGGGTTTACGGAATGATTGACAAAGACCACCTACAACTCCTTTTCCAACAGCATGGCTTTACCGACTTCAAATGGATCCCTGCAAAAGACATTATTGTCGCCCAATGGGTTCGCTTTCGGTGTATGTTCGGCTGCCCACAGTATGGAAAGAGTTGTATGTGCCCTCCCAACGTGCCCACCATTGAAGAATGCCGGAAAATGATTTCCGAATATAATGATGTGGCGGTCTTTCACTTTGAAAAGCAAAGTGAGAACGCGGAAGAAAGAAACGCCTGGGTCCGAGATACGTCACAGAAATTGCTAAAACTTGAGCGGGAAGTGTTTCTTGACGGATATTACAAAACTCTTCTTCTATCATTTACTTCCTGCGTATTATGTGAAAGTTGCACCGGAAATCGAGCAGAATGCAGAAATCCCAAGTTTGCCCGTCCGGGACCGGATTCGCTTGGCATTGATGTCTATGCAACAGTGAGAAGCATTGGCTACCCGATCCAGGTCTTAAAAGATCCGACCGAACCCATGAACAGATATGCGTTTCTTTTCATTGAATAGCCAAACGCGATACTCACCTATACAAACGGCTCTTCGGTCACAATGCCGAAGAGCCTTATAAAAATAAGTGATACAATGGAATTGTTCACCAACCAAACCCATCTGCTGAAGAATCAAGCATTTTAAAGGAGGCGTACCCATGGCAACTTACAAAGCGATCTTTCATGTTGATGAAAGCTCCCTGGCCAAGTGGAAGCTCGTTCTAGTAAACATTGAAAACCTCATGGCTGAATTCGGCGAAGATATTGAGATCGAGCTGCTGGCAAACGCCGAAGGAATTAGCCTGCTATATAAAACGCCTAATCACTTTAAAGAAACAATTACGCGCTTATCCGCGCGGGGAGTCCAGTTTACATTGTGCGCCAATTCATTGAAGCAGCAAAACTTGACGAAAGAATTTTTCCTGGATATGGCAACAGTAGTCCCTTCAGGTGTCGGTGAACTGGTGATAAAACAATCAGCAGGCTGGGCTTATATTAAACCCTGACCGTCCTGCGCACCCGCATCCCCCTACAAATCACCAAAGACTCCTCGGTCGTATAAAACATTTTTCACAGAAGGGGTAGGCAAATTATGGCTAAATCAACTTGTCCCTGGTGGCTGGGGTATCTTTTGATCACTCCTATCCGGCGACTATTTCAAAATCCCGCCAAAATCATCACTCCATATATTCATGCCGGCATGACCGTTCTGGAAGTGGGTCCGGGAATGGGTTTTTTTACGCTTGATATTGCAGCACGGGTTGGAACGTCCGGAAAAGTTATTGCCGTCGATGTCCAGTCCAAAATGCTCGATAAGCTTAAGCAAAGAGCCGTTGAGGCAAAACTATCCGAACAAATTGAAACCCGGTTGGCGCAACCGACCTCTTTAGGACTCGCCGATATGGTTGGCAAGATTGACTTTGTGTTTGCCTTCGCGGTTGTTCATGAATTACCGGACCTGAATTCATTTTGGCGGGAAGCCTCACAATTATTAAAACCTGGCGGCCGTCTATTGATCGCCGAACCATCGCGGCATGTGACCAGCGAAGACTTTGACGCCGAGTTGACCATTGCCTTGCAAAATGGATTTATCATTGTCGAACGTAAAAAAGAACTGTTTGCGATTCTCGAAAAGTCTTGCGAGTAACATAATAAAATAGGTCTTAGAAAACCACGTTGCAACTCCAATAGGTCAGGATCGATCCCAAATTTTTCATTGAACACCATTTTGAACACCAAATCCATCAAATTTCATCCATCAATACAAAAAGGCTCCTCGGACGCAATGCCGAAGAGCCTTGATTTTCTTATGGCGGGAGCGTGTAGGAATCGAACCCACCCAGGACGGGGTCACCGCCCCACACGCGGTTTTGAAGACCGGGGAGACCACCAGGCCCCATTCGCTCCCATGTGTCCCTATTCTACATGAAAATGTCGGATTCGACAAGGCTGCGCCGCCAAGTTACCCAGCTATATCAGGGGTTGAAAAACTCCTGCACGGTTTCCCAGGCCACTTCCTGCAAAAATTGGGTGGTTTCCGCATCCAAGCCCGCCTTGTAGCTGAGCCCTACCGGCGACTGCTTGAACAACGTGGCAAAGGTGGTCGCGGCGGCCAGATAGGTCCCGGCCGGGCTGGGATGCCGCTTGTCCGACACGTACAAGTTGAGTTCGGGGCGCTGGGCGATGGCTTTCGCAAACGCCAAACCTGCCGGAATCACCAGCACGTTGTTGTCGTTGCCGGCTTGTGTGTATGCCGCCGCCAGCTCTTGCGTCATTTCCGGTTTGTCGGCATAAGCCCAGGACATGAAGAAAACGGGGATGGCGTCATGTTGCCGCACCGTTGCACTATGCTTCTGGGCGTACTCCGTAAAGATACTCTTCAGGGTCGGATGAACCGGGCACTGGCTGCAATCCATCATGATCGCCACGTCGAACAGTTTCTGTTTGGGATCGTTGAACACGACCTTGTTGCCGGCCGCGAACGAATAGGTCGCGATTCCCTTCGGACGGAAATAGGAATTGACATCGTGCCAGTCCCAGCCGGAACCGCTGATGGTCACCGAAGTGGCGCGAATTTTGTGCGCCGGCATTGCCGCTTTCACGAACTGGAGCACTTGGTTGTGCATGCTGTTGTTGTAATAGAAGAAACTGTTGCCGATGAAAATGATCGATGCCGGATCGGCGATTCCCAGTTCCTTGACTTTCGGAGCCGGACACTGGACCGGCGCCGTTGAATCGGCGGCCTGCGCCGGAGCGACTCCCGCCAGCGCCAGACTCACGACAAACACGGCCAACAGCAGGACCGCCTTGAGGCAGGATGATTTCATTCCGTACTTTCTCATGATTTCACTCTCCTGTAAAAATTCATCCTCCTTATTTTACTATGGAAAATCCTTGCTCGCTAGCGTCTTCGAGTCGTTTTGGCAAAAAATTCAGGCATGTTTGCACATAATGAAAGCTCTGCACGATGACCGCACAGAGCTTTTTACATTCCTGGCGATTGCGTTATTCGCCGAGATATTCGAAGCGCGGACGGACCTGTCCGTCCCGCTCGACGGTCTCCAGAAACATCGCCAGCGGCCGGACCCAAAGACCCCGCTCGCCATACAGCGCCCGGTACACTACCAGCTGTTCGCCGGTTTCCGAATGAGTGGCCAGGCCAAGCACCTCATACTCGCCACCCTTGAAATGCCGATACTTGCCGGGCTTGATTCCGTTCATGCGCCGCACCTCTTCCAGCCGTCCGGCTTGCCGTACCCCGTCGGCCGGGCGAATCCCAGTTCCGCGTGGTCCGGCCGCAGCAGCACTTCCGTCGCTGTTCCGCAGGCCGACACCTGGCCGTCGAGCATCGCCACCACCAGGTCGGCCCATTCCATCACCCAGTCCATGTCATGCGTCGAGATCACCAAGGTCTTGCCGGCTTTGTGCAGCCGGTCCATGATTTCGCACAGGTTCCCGCTGCCGGCGTAATCGAGCCCCGCCGTCGGTTCGTCCATGACCAGCACGTCCGGTTCCATCGCCAGCACGCCGGCCAGGGCGACCCGTTTCTTCTGACCGGGGCTGAGGAAATGGACCGGGTCCGCCAGATAATCGGTCATCTCCACCGTTTCCACCGCCGCCCGCGCCGCCCGCTCGGCTTCCGCCAGCGTCAGGCCCATGTTCATCGGTCCGAACAGGACATCGTCCAGCACTGTCGGTGCGAACAGCTGCATGTCCTGGTCCTGAAACACCAGACCGATTTTCTGCCGCAGGCGGTTCACCGACTGCCGCGAATAGTCATAGGGCTTACCCTGGTAATACAGGGCGCCGGCCGTCGGCCGCAGGATCGCGTTGAAATGCAGAAACAGCGTGGATTTGCCGGCTCCGTTCGGGCCGACCAGAGCGACCCGGGCGCCGGCCGGAATGGCCAGGTTCAGATCGCGCAGGACCGGTTTGCCGGTCTGGTAATTGAAACAAACATTTTTTGCTTCCAGTATGGGAACCGCTGTCATGAAAGTCCTGCCTCCGTTCAATGAAACCGCCAGATGGACAAACCGAATACCGCGATAATCAACGTCAATCGCAACGAAGATACCCGCTGCGGCGGATAGCGGAACACCAGCCGCTCGGAGTAGTTGCGCGAGGAAAGGCCGATGAACAGATCCCGGGCCGTGAGGAAGGATTTGCGGCCGAGATTGCCCGCCAGCATGCCGATGGATCGCAGCGACCGGGGCAAGGTCGAGTAGCCGAGCCGGGATTGCTGTGCCGTATAAATCTGCGCCGCCGTATGCAAAATCACAAAGATGAAGCGGTAGGCCAACAGCGCGACTTCCAGCACCGGCCGCAGAAAGGCGATCCGCGAACCCCAGGCCACCAGATAGCTGACCGGGGTCGTGCCCGCCAGCATGAGCAAACAAGCCGCCGCCGCCAACGAACGCAGCAACGCCGCTTCCATCGCCTGCCGTCCGGCGGCCGTGATCCCGACAAACACCGGGCCGGCCTGCCAGCTCCATAGCGCCGGGAAGGGCTGTAAGGCGAAACTGAACAGAATCGTCGCGACCGCAGTCAGCAAAAACGGCAACAGCGTTCCCCACAGTCGCAGCCAGTAGAGGAGCGGCATGCCCGCCCGCCACAGGAGCGCCGACATAAACAGAAACACCGTCAGGTTCACCGCCGGCGAACCGGAACTGACGGCCAGCATTAGCCCACCCAGCCCGACGGCCAGTTTTTCGGCGATGCTGATATGGGAAAACCGGTTGTGGTAGGACAGATAATCCAGAAACAGCATGGGATTCAGGCGGCCCGGGTCGAGCGCCGTCCCCGCTGATAGCCGATCCAGTAGCCGATGACGCCGGCGCCGAGCGCTGCCTGCACTGCGAACAGGAAGGACTCCACTTCCGCCGACGGCGGCGACCAGATGGATTCAAACCACGGTTTATACTCCGGATTGATTTCGGCCACGACATCCTTGACTTTGTCATCGGCGCCGCCGAATTCGGCGCCCGCTTTCCAGACGAGCGGAAAAGCCGCGATGGCGATCACCAGCAAAATCAGAATCAGATTCTCATGCTTCTTCATGCCTTATGCTCCCGCCCTTTCCACCAGAGATGAATGAGTCCCTGGTCATTGTAGCGCAACAGGGTATTATACACCACGACGCTGAGCAGTCCTTCGCTGATCGCCAGCGGCACCTGCGTCAACGCGAACACGCCGGCGAATTTCACGAACGAGGCCGCCATGCCGCCCACCGGGTCTGGGAACGCCAGGCTCAGTTGCAACGCCGTCACCATGTAGGTCGCCAGGTCGCCCAACGCCGCCGCGGCAAACACCGCCACCTTGTCCGACAGTCCCGCCGCCCGGACGCCCCGGAAAACCAGATAGGCCGTCACCCCGCCGGCGATCCCCATCGAAAAGGTGTTGGCCCCCCAGGTGGTCAGGCCGCCGTGGGCCAGCAGCAACGCCTGGAATGTCAGAACGATCCCGGCGCAGATCCCGGCCACCCAGGGACCGAACAGGATCGCCGCCAGACCGATGCCGGTGGCATGGGAGCTGGACCCCGTCACCGACGGCATTTTCAGCGCCGACAGGACGAACACGAAGGCCGTCACCAGTCCCAGCAACAATTTGCGTTCCGGGTGTTCTTTCAACAGCCGGTTAATTTTCCAGATCCCCAGCAACAGGAACGGCGCGACGACCGCCAGCCAGAACAGAGCATGCTGTTGCGGTAAAAATCCTTCCATGATATGCATGGCCTGGGCCAGATTCGGCAGCAACCAGGCCGACGCCGCGATCGCCGCACAAGTAAAAGCTTTCATGTCCGCCTCCAGAAAAAATTATTGGTCGTCAGTCACAACCGCAGTAGTCGCCGGCTTCGGCGACATGTTGCAGATAAATTCGCCGGAACGCCGGGTTCTCGCCCAGGCCGCGCAGGCAGGATTCCACCCGGAAGCCGAGCGATTGCAGCCGGCTCCGCCAGGAGTCGGGCTCCTCGCCGGCCATGTCGTTCAGGGCGTGATCGCCGGCCACCAGCATGAACGGCATCAGCACGACCTTGTTCGCCCGGCCGCGCTCCAGCCAGGCCAGCGCATCCTCAAACGTGCGGCTGCCTTCGACGGTCGCCGTGAATACCGGCAGGCCCGCCGCGTCGAGCCGCGACTGCAGCAAATCATAGCAATGGTCGGACTGGTGCCCCGTCCCGTGGCCCATCAGGATCACCCAGCAATCGTCCTCGGCCGTAAAATCCGGCAGCTGCTCTGTCAGCGCCGCCACCGCGATCCGGTAGTCATCCGGTCGCTCCGGCTCCGGTCCGGCGCAGCAGAGCAGCGGCCGTCCCAGCCGGAAGGAGGAAAAGGCGCCGGCGGTCCGGAACGGTTCCATCGCCGCCGTCAGCCGGTCGTACTCGTCGCCGGGAATGATGTGGGTCGGCTGGACAACCACTTCGGTGAAGCCTTCCCGTCGCAGGTTTTCCAGCGCCGTGGCCGGCGGGTCGATCCGCACTCCTTCTTCTTCCAGGATCCGGGCCCGCACCATGCCGGAGGTAAAAGCGCGGCGGACTTCCCATTGCGGATACTGCCGCCGGATTTCGGTCTCCAGCACATCAATATTGGCTTGCCGGGTCTCGCGAATCGTAGTGCCGAAGCTGACGACCAGAATCGCTCGTTTGGCTTGGTTCATCAAACTCTCATCCTTATGCGTCGGCCGGATCAGCCGGTTTAGTTTTCCGGGTCAAAATCGTCGACAGGTAGGTGACTTCCTGCGGCGACACCGCCATCAGGTCGTCATGCACCGTCTCGTCGGCGTGGCCGCATTTGGCCACCATCAGCGCCTTATCGGCGAACCCGTGCCGGTGCAGACTTTCCCGCAGTTGCTCGAAATGCCGCGAGACTTTCATCAGCACCAACCGGTCGGATACCGCCAGCACCTGCTCCAGTTTCTCGGGGCTGATGGTCGCGGGAACGACGCTGAGGACGTCATCGCCTTCCACAACCGGCGTCCCGTGGTGACTGGCAATGGCGCAGAACGCGGTCACGCCGGGAATGGTCTCAATGGGCAGGCCGCAGTCCGACAACAGTTCGAAAACATAGATGTAAGTGCTGTAAAACATCGGGTCGCCGAGCGTCAAAAACACGACATTTTGCCCTGCTTCCAGGCGCTGTTGGATGATGTCGCGGTTTTCCCGCCAGGCTTCGCTCAAATCGCCGGCGTGGTAGACCATGGGGAACACCAGTTCCAGGATTTCCACATCGCTGCGCAGATGCGGCCGGGCGATTGACAGGGCAATGCTGTCGTCCCGCTTCTCCGTGCGGGGCGCGATGACCACATCGGCCGCGGCCAAAGCCCGGACCGCCTTTAAAGTCAATAATTCGGGATCGCCGGGACCGACGCCGATGCCGGTGAATTTTCCTGATGCCATGCGTATCCTCCTCTTTTGCCGCAAAAAAAGATCTCCGCCCCAAAGAGCTGAGATCCTATCTGAAATGCAACATTTCAAATCCCCTTCCCATCGCTCGTGGGTGCCAACGGTGATTGTCAAACAGGCAGTTCTTCTGGCTCAGAATCATCGCAGACCCGCACCTTCCCAAAGCTTTCGGCTCCAGTGGCGTATCGCAGGTTGCTCCTCTTTACAGCGGCGGGACCGCGCCGGTCTTGCACCGGACTTCCCTATTAAGCCCAAATCGGGCGCCTGTTTCCTGTGGGTTTATTTAATTGCGAATAGATTATACCCGAAGCTATGGAAAAAAACAAGGCGGGACAAGGCTCCGGCTATTTTTCCGTCACTTATTGTTGGCGATCGCCGCCGGCTGTTTTCGTTTGGCCCGCCGGCTCGCCGAACGCCGCTTGTGCAGATGTGAATCCACTAGCAGAACCGCCGCAACCATCACCGAGAAATAGCCGAACATCTTGACAGGATAATAATCCCGTTCAATGGTTGTGGTGGCAATCAGGTCGACCTTCCCCATCTCGGACCCTTGATACAGAATCCGTGCCTTCCCGACGGTTTGGCCGGCGTTGACGGGTGCGGCGATTTTGTCGGGAACATCGGCGACGATTTGAAATTTACCCAGGTCGTTGTCGGAAACCGGGGCGATCAAATTGGTTGCGGCGGCGAGTTGCACGCTGTCGCTCTTGCCGTCGGCCACCGGGGCTGTTTTTAGAATATCGCCCTGTTTGAACAGTTCGACCGGCCGCAGTTTGCCGAAGCCAAAATTCAACAGAGCCTTCGAATCGTCCCACATCTGGTCGGAGTCCAGCACCACCGCGATCAGACGGATATTGTCCCGAACGGCGCTAGATACCAGGCATTGCCCGGCGGCGTCCGTATAGCCCGTTTTTACGCCGTCGGCGCCTTCGTAGTTCCAGAGCAGTTTGTTTTCGTTGTACAGATCCCGCTCATAGCCTTTGTTATTCCAGGGTATTGTTGTGTGCCGCGTGCCGACGATTTTGCGAAACAGGGGATTTTTGTACCCGTAGGCGGTGATCTTCGCCAAATCCTGGGCGGTCGTATAATGGTTTGGATCCGGCAGCCCATTGGGGTTGGTGAAATTAGTATGAACGGCGCCGATGGCATGGGCTTTTTCCGTCATGAGCCGGGCGAATTTCTCCACGGAGCCGGCGATATGTTCGGCGACGGCCACCGTAGCGTCATTGCCGGAATGCAGCATGACCCCGTACAGGACTTCCGAAAGTTTCAGATGCTCGCCGGGTTCCAGATAAATCGAGGATCCTTCGGTGTTGGCGGCATTGGCGCTGACTGACAGGACATCCTCCAGATTTCCTTGTTCCAGGGCGGCAATCAAAGTCATTATTTTGGTGGTACTGGCCGGATACATGGCTTGCGCCGCTTTTTTTTCATAAAGAATCTTGCCGGTGGTCGCCTCAATCAAAATGGCCGACTTCGCCGACACATTCGGGAGCGCGGGCGCAGCCGCCGCCAGGCCCGACCAACTGATCAATATAACGAGACTTAGGAGAAAAACGCGTCGTATCAACAAGGACCTTCCCTTCAGTATATCCTTCGCTTGCAGACGTGGCCGCCGCATCCCCGGCAGCCTCTTCGCCATTGTAAGTATAGCGAATCCGGGTAGACGAGTAAAGCCCTCAATTCGGCAGGAAAAAGCAAAAGGCTTCCGGCTCAATCGCCGGGAAGCCTTTTGCTTGGTCAGATAAAACCGGACTTATTTTTTCGCCGAGGCTTTCTTCACTTCGGCGACGATGGAGTTGACGGTATCCTTGCCGATCTTGTCGGTGTACTCGTCGTAAACGGACTTGACGGCATCCTGGAAGGCCTTCTGTTGTTCCGGGGTCAGCACGGTCACGGTCATGCCGGCTTCTTTCAGCTTGGCGGTCTGCGAATCGTTCATTTCCTTGCTGATCTTGCGGACATAGTCGCGAGCCACGTAAGCGGCATCCTGGAATACCTTCTGGTCTTCCTTCGGCATGCCGTCCCAGACCTTCTTGCTGATGATCAGGATGTGCGGGGTGTAGACATGGCCGGTAAGGGTGACGAACTTCTGAACTTCGTTATACTTGGACAGATAGATGGTCGGAATCGGGTTTTCCTGGCCGTCCACCGTCTTTTGCTGCATGGCGGTGAACAGTTCGCTGAACGGCATCGGGGTCGGGTTGGCGCCGAGCGCTTTCCAGGTCGCCAGATGGATCGGGTTCTGCATGACGCGGATCTTCAGACCCTTGACGTCTTCCGGGGTTTTCACTTCATGCGCGCTGTTGGTCAGGTGACGGAAGCCGTTTTCCCAGTAAGCCAGACCTTTCAGGCCTTTGGCTTCCATCAGGTCGAGCAGCTTCTGACCGGCCGGGCCATCCATGACGGTGTAGGCAACGGTCGTGTTCGGGAACAGGAACGGCAGGTCGAATACGCCGAGTTCCTTCACGATGCCGGTCAGCGGCGAGGACGACGGGCCGGTCATCTCGAGGTTGCCCATCCGGGCCGCTTCGGTCGTTTTGACGTCGTCGCCGAGCTGGGCGTTGGCATACAGCTGGATATCATATTTGCCAGGCAGTTTCTTGTCGATTTCTTCCTTGAATTTCTTCAGGCCGAGGAATTCCGGGTGGACTTCATTCAAACCGATACTGATGCGGATGACTTTCTTGCCGGCGGTTTGCGTTTTTGCGGCGTCGGGTTTTGCCGCCGGTTTCTTGTCCGACGACAAGCAACCTGTCAGCAGCGTGGTGGCCATCACCATGACCATTGCCAGAACGAACCATTTCTTACTCACTCTTTTTCCCCCTCTTTTCTTGTGTTGGTTTATCATAGCGGCCTCCACCGCCATAACCCAGTTGGAAAACAGCACTCAAGGCATGGTTACTTGTTCACGAGGTTCGGAATGAAGGTTACTAAGCCGGGAACATAGGTAATCAGCAACAATACCACGATCATCACGGCGATGAACGGCAGCAAGGGTTTGACCACTTCACCCATCGAGATCTTCGACAGGCCGCAGCCGACGAACAGCACATTGCCGACCGGCGGCGTGATCAGGCCGATGCACAGGTTGACGACCATGACGACGCCGAAATACACGGGATCGAGGCCGTAGCCTTCGGCCACCGGCAGCAGCATCGGTCCCAGGATCAACAGAGCGGGGGTCAGGTCCATGACGCAACCGACGATCAGCAGCAGGATGTTGATCCAAAACATCGCCAGAATCACATTTCCGCCGGACAGGCTGTTCAATGTTTTGAGCAGCAGTTCCGGCACCTGGGCGGTGGTAATCATGTAGCCGGCCGCCGTCGCCGCTCCGCAAACCAGCAGGACGACCGCCGTCGCCTTGCCGGCCTGGAGAAAAATCTCCGGCATCTCTGACAACCGCAGTTCGCGATAAACGAACAACCCGATCACAAACGCGTAGACCACGGCCACCACGGCGGCTTCCGTCGGGGTGTAGATCCCGGTGACGATGCCGCCGAGGATGATTACCGGCAACATCAGCGCCCACGAAGCTTCTTTCAGCGCTTTGACGAATTCGGACTTGGTGACGCGGTCACCAACCCGATAACCATGCTTCTTCGCGTGGAAATACCAGACGATCATCAAGCCCAGGCCGATCAACAGGCCGGGAACGATCCCGCCGAGGAACAGCTTGACGATGGAGACGCCGCCGATGACGCCGAAGATGATCATCGGAATGCTCGGCGGAATGATCGGGCCGATGCAGCCGGACGCCGCAATCAGCGCCGTGCTCTTCGGCACATCGTACCCTTCTTTTTTCATGATCGGCAGCAAAATCGACCCGATCGCCGATGTGTCGGCCACCGCCGACCCGGAGACGCCGGCGAAGATCATGCTGGCGACGACCGCCACATAACCCAGGCCGCCGGTGACGTGCCCGACCAGGGCGTTGGCGAAGTTGACGATACGTTTCGACATGCCGCCGACATTCATGATTTCGCCGGCCAGCATGAAGAAGGGAATCGCCATCAGGGGAAAGTTGTCCACACCGCGATAGATGCTCGACGCAATATTGGCGGAGGACAATTCGTTGGAAAACACCATCAGCACGATGGTCGTCAGGATCAGACTAAACGCGATGGGAATGTTGAGAAAGATAAAACTGAACAGACTGGACAGGAATGCGGTCAGCATGGCGTACCTCCTTGCGACGGGGAAGAACCGGTGATCGCGTAATAAGTCTTGAGCAGCGTCTGAAAAATCATCAGGGCGCAGCTGATCGGAATCACGATATAGACGTATCCTTGGGGAATCTCCGCCGCCGGCGACAGCCAGTCAAAGTTGGCGATCATCATCAGGTAACCGCCTTCCAGCACCGCATACAGAGCAAAAATGACCAGCGCATTGGTAAATACTAAGACGATTTTTCGCACCAGCGGCGGCAATTTTTTCACCAGAATGTCCAGGCCCAGATGTTCATCGTTGATATAGGCCAGGAACGATCCCAGAAAAACCAGCCACACCAGCATGAACCGGGTGACTTCCTCCGACCAGGCCAGCGAGAAGTGCAGGTAATACCGAGTGACGACATTGGCAAACACGATTACAACCATCAACCCCAACAGTACCAGAACCATATACCGGATCACTGTCTCCAACGCTTTGTAAATGTTGTCAATCAACGATTTCATCAACTCACCTGCCTTTCAGCAGTCTTATTTCTTGCGGGCTTCGACTTTGGCCAGTTTTTCGTAGTACATGGCGATGCCGGAGTGGTCGTTCTGACCCTTGCCATCCACTTTCAGCGCCTGCAGGATCTCCATGACGGACGCGGTCAGCGGCAGCGGCACACCGACGTCGTGGCCGGTTTCGATCGCGTTGGCCAGATCCTTGATGTGCAGATCGATCTTGAAGCCGGGCTTGAAGTTGCCGGCCATGATCATCGGCGCTTTCGCTTCCATGACGGTGCTGCCGGCCAGACCGCCGCGAATGGCGTTGAACACCAGTTCGGGATCGACGCCGGCCTTGGTGGCCAGCACGAACGCTTCGGATACGGCGGCGATGTTCAGGGCGACGATGATCTGATTCGCCAGTTTAGTCGTGTTGCCGGCGCCGATGTCGCCGCACAACACCACGGATTTGCCCATCTTCGACAGAAGTTCCGTGCAACGGTCGAACAGTTCCTGTTTACCGCCAACCATGATCGACAGGCTGCCGTCGATTGCTTTGGGCTCGCCGCCGCTGACCGGCGCGTCGAGCATCTCGACACCTTTTTTCGCCACTGCCGCCGCAATCTCCTGCGAGGCCAGCGGAGCGATCGAACTCATATCGATCAGAACCAGGCCCGACTTGGCGCCTTCGAGAACGCCGTTCTCGCCGAGGACCGCCGCTTTCACATGCGGCGAGTTCGGCAGCATGGTAATGACGACTTCCGACTGCGCGGCCACATCTTTGGAAGTCGGTGCCGATTTGGCCCCGGCTGCCACCACTTCCTTCACCGCATCCTGGTTGATGTCGTATACAACGAGTTCATAACCAGCCTTGAGCAAATTTTTGGCCATGGGTTTGCCCATGATTCCCAGTCCGATAAAACCAATTTTTTTCATCTAAATTTCCCCTCCTAAGTATTTGATGGTTATTTTGATTTCAGAAGTTCACGCACTTTGGCCGCGATGGCCTGCGCCGTCAGTCCGTAATGAACCAGCAGTTCTTCGTAGTTGTACGCCGAAGTGCCGAAAACATCCTCCACGCCGACAAAATCCAGCGGCGCATGGCAGTCGCGCCGGAGCGCCTCGGCGATGGTGCTGCCCAACCCACCGATCACGCTGTGTTCTTCGGCGGTCACCACCGCCTTCATCCCTTTGGCGGCGTCGATGACGCCCTGCCGGTCGAGTGGTTTGATCGTGCTGACATTGACGACCTTCACCGAAATCCCTTCCGCCGCCAGTTCTTCCGCCGCCGTCAGGGCGCGGGACACCATGACGCCGTTGGCGAACACGACGACATCGCCGCCTTCTTTCATGGTATACAGTTTGCCGATTTCAAACGGTGTATCGGCCGGCGTCAGAATCGGCAGATCGTTGCGATTGATCCGGATGTACATGGGACCGGGATGGTTGACCATCGCCGCCACCATCTTCGTCGTTTCCACCGCATCGACCGGCACCAGCACGGTCATGCCGGGAATTCCCCGCATCAGCCCCATGTCTTCGATGGACTGATGGGTCGAGCCGTCGCCGTAATCGGAGAGACCGGCGCTGGAACCGCAGATTTTGACGTTGAGGCCGGCGATGGAAATCGTCTGCCGCAATTGATCGTAGCAACGCCCGGTCGAAAAGACCGCGAACGAGTTGATGAAGGGAATCTTGCCCGTCAACGCCAGGCCGGCGGCGGTTGAGGCCATGTTCGCCTCGGCGATGCTCATTTCAAAGTAGCGCTCGGGATAGGCCGCCTGGAACAAACTGGACATGGTGGATTTCCCCAGATCCGCTTCCAGCACCACAATGTTTTTGTTGTCCCGCCCCAGCGCCACCAATGCTTCGCCGTACGCGGTCCGCAAGCTGTTCGTAGCCATGTTACGCCCTCCCCTTCCGGATATTTTCCAGATCACACAGGGCGGTTTTGCATTGTTCCGCCGTCATCATTGCATTATGGAAGGCCGGGTTGTTTTCCGCGAACGAGATGCATTTCCCCTTTACGGTCTGCGCCAGGATCACGGTAGGCTGGCCTTTCTTCGCTTCCGCAGCCGCGAAGGCTCCCAGCAGGGCGCCCACGTCATGGCCGTCGACTTCGATGGCGTTCCAGCCAAAGGCTTCCCATTTTTCACGGATCGGGTTCAGGTTGAACCGGTCGACGATAGCGCCGGTGGCCTGCAGCCGGTTGCAGTCGACGATGGCCGTCAGGTTGTCGATTTTGAAGTTCGCCGCCGCCATGGCCGCTTCCCAGATCTGCCCTTCCGCCTGCTCGCCGTCGCCGACGATCACGTAGACGCGGCGGGAACTGCCGTCGAGGCGCAGACCCAGCGCCATGCCGTTGGCCACGGACAAGCCCTGGCCGAGCGAACCGGTATTGGCTTCAATCCCCGGCGTCTTGGTCATGTCCGGATGGCCCTGGAGCATCGCACCCAGCGATTTCACCTTTTTCAGCTCACTCACCGGAAAATATCCGGCCAGCGCCAATGCCGCGTATTGCACCAGCGCGGCATGGCCCTTGCTGAGCAAAAACCGGTCCCGGTCCGGATTCTTCGGATTGGCCGGATCATGTTTCATCTTGTGAAAATAGAGCGTCGCCACGATCTCCGCCAATGAACAGGATCCGCCAAGGTGGCCGACCTTCCCTTCGCCGATGAGGTCGCGCACGATCAGTTCGCGCAAGGACAACGCCTTGTCCTCGATCGCCCGGATAGTATCTGCTGCTATCATTGGAACCTCCCCTTCATTCTCTCGCGCGCGATCAGTCGATCGGCGTCAGAACAATTTTTAGGCCTTCCTTCGTTTCCATCAGATCAAACCCTTTTTGCCATTGATCCAGCGGCAATTCGTGGGTGATGACCTCGCCGAGATCGACGGTCCGCTCACCCATCAGCACCAGGCATTTCTCCCAGACATCCCAGGTGTGGCTGAAAGTTCCCTGCAACGCCACCGCTTTGGAAATGAGCTGGTCCAGCGAAAAGCCGACCGGACCGGGGCCCCAGCCGATCTTGTTGATCTGGCCGCAAGGCCGGACCACGTCGAGCGACAGCTTCAGCGTCGGCGAGAAGCCGGCGGCGTCGACCACCAGGTTCGCGCCGTAGCCGTCGCGCATGCCCATGATGATCGGCACGGGATCCTGCCGGGAACTGTTGATGGTCATCGTCGCGCCCAATTTCTTGGCGATTTCCATGCGGGCATCGTCGCCGTCGGTTCCCACCACGACAATATCCGACGCGCCGAGAATCGAGGCGATTTTCGTGCACAGCAGACCGATTGGACCCGGACCGATGATAACCACCAGATCGCCCGGTTTTAGCGGAGAGTGTTTGACCAGGGAGCTATACGCCACACACAGCGGTTCGGTCAGCGCCGCTTCCTTCAGGCTGACATTGTCGGGAACCTTGTGCAGAATACGGCTCGGCACCCGGACATACTTCGCGAACGCGCCGTCGATCTGGAAACCGTAGCCCTTGCGCTCCCGACACACATGATAGTTGTTGGTCCGGCACATGACGCACTTGCCGCAATAATCGGCGTGGGTCTCGGACGTCACCCGGTCGCCGACCTTCCAACCGGTCACGTTGGCGCCGACTTCGGCAATGACGCCGGCGAATTCATGGCCCAGGATCAGCGGCACATTGACCTTGTAGGATACCTTGTTGTGGTGCATGTGGGGATCGCTCCCGCAGATGCCGATATACGCGGTTTCCACCAGAACGTCATCCGGGCCGATCGACGGCACCGGCACATCCCGAACTTCGGTTGCCCCCGCTACATTGTCGTACTTAACAACCGCCTTCATTGTTTTCATGACCTCATCCCTTTCATTTTTTTATCCATTGGAGTCGTGACGGAATCCTCCGGAAATTTCAGCGACACATCGTCGATCGTGGTCAGTATGTGCTCCTGCATCCAGTGCCGGGCCCGGTCCGGGTCCCGCTCGCGGATCGCTTCGTAAATCAGGCGATGATACCGGATCGCCCGGTCGATTCCCATCAATTCATTGATCTTGCGATAATAGCTGACCAATACGTCGCGAATGACATTGGAAACGTTAAACAGCAAAGAATTTTTGGTGGCGCGGGCGATGTCCAGATGAAACTTCATGTCGGCGATCGCGAACTCCAGGACTGGAGAGCCGATCCGCTCAATGTCCCTGATTGTAGCCAGAATGCAGGCCAAATCGTCTTCGTCCGCGTTAACCGCCGCCAGCGCTGCGTTTTCCGGCTCGACGATGCGTCGGTATTCGAGAATATCCATCATGCTCTTGCGATTCCACACCAGCATCGGCAACAACGAATTCATGAACATTCCCGGCGTCATCATTTGAACAAAACTGCCTTCGCCCTGCCGGGTCTGCGTGATGCCCATCGTGCTCAGTTTTTTCAGCGCCTCCCGGATCGGCACACGACTGACGCCAAACATCTGGGTCAGTTCATTTTCCGAGGGCAGCTTGGTTCCCGGCGGCCAAACACCGTTCAAAATATTGTCAAGCATTTGGTCGTAAACTTGCCGGCTGATGTTCCGCCGGTCGATTGGAACGATCTCCATCCATTTTCTCCTTCGCGAACCTGATATGCACGCTGTAGCGGAGGGTGCATCCCCTCCGCGCACTTGTAATACATGTTACAGGTTATAATTTTCTGTATTCAACATTAAATTCCTGCTGCTCAAAAAAAAAAATTGCATTTGTTTTTTCGCACAAAAAAAGCAGAGCGGACGAGCTCTGCCAAAAGTATTTCTTATGTCCATAGCGGCTAGAAACGTTAATCAATGATTTCCAGTAATTTATTTTCAGCCAACATTGGCAACATGTTTTCTGAAACCCATACTTCACCCAAATGCAACGTATCCTTGATTCGTACAATACAGGGGCCCTTCGGGCCAATATGGCGGCAACACTTGATGGCCGCAATCACTGCTTCCCGTTCGGTATCCATAGTAATCGGAATGCGCGCGCCGGCGGGGTTACGCGCGGCGATCTGATTCGCATAGGTTGCGGTAAAGTCAATCTTGTTCAGCACATTCCGGGTGATAAAGTCGGCGGTCCCGATACCGGTCGCGTTTCCATGCGTTCCTGCCGACAAATCCAGCACAATGATCCGCTCGATCGATGGCCCGGTGTAACCGACCACCTCGGAGAATGCGGAGTGCCGTCCAATAATGTTAGGATCCATGCCAGGTCCGCTGATATCTTTCCCCACTTGTTCGACCAACAGTACGTCAATTTTCGGTAGCAGCAGCGCCGGCAACAATGATTTTGCCTGCACAAGCAGCTCTTTTTCCCGTTCCAGCAGTTCTTCCATCACCAACGTTTCGATCAAATAAGTCTGATCGAACGCGTTTTCCACAACCGCCAGGCCAAATGCGAAATTCCCCTTCGCCAGGAAAACCTCCGCCACCGACGCGAGCACATTGCTGAACACGCTCCGTTCTTCTTGGTGCAGACGCGAGCACCCGACATGCTTGCCCAGACCGATGGCGATCATTTTACAAAGGCCGCTCTCGATAGGGCCCCGGAAGCCGGTATGTGGCTTAATACGGTTGATCAGGACCACTTTGTCGGCTGATAAAACGTTTTTATCAACATGAACAGGAATTCCTGAAGCAGTAGAACCGATTACGGCAACTTCCATAGCTGACTTGATCGGTACGCCCATTGTTTCTTCCGTAATTCCGTATCCCGCCAAAACTTCCCGCTGCCCCTCTGCCGTTGCGCCGCCATGGCTGCCCATAGCCGGTACGATAAAAGGATGCGCGCCAAGTTGCTTAAGGAACTCGATGGTCGTCTTCACAATTTGATCGATGTTTTGGATGCCCCGGCTACCGACCGCAACGGCGACCGACTGTCCGGGTTCGATCAAAGAGCAGATTTTTTTCTGTGAAAGTTCCTGCAGCACGGCTCGTTGAACGTCAAGAATGTGGCTGCTTTCAAAGTTTTGGCGCACTTTTATCATTCGGGGAAGTTGCATTTTTAAATCTTCTTCCAGTAAAACAGGCATATTGTTTTCTCCTTTCCACCTTTTTATCACAACATTCGCGATTCACCAACATTGGGCCAATAGAAAACGGGGGAACAGAGGCAGCGCCGCTGCTCCTCTATTCCACCCGCTATTTCGGCGCAAAGCGCTAAATTCGATTTACTTTTCCGCTTGGATTACAGGAAAAGTATGAACAACGTGATGATGTGGGTAATCAACCCCAGTATGACCGGGATCGCCACCCGCTTGGCGACCTGGAACGGCGACACCTCGGCTACGCCGGCCATCGCGACGATCGCCGCGGTGATTGGCGACAGGCACCGGCCAAACCCGGAGGTCAATTCCATCGGCATCAGAATCAGAACCGGCTCGACTTTGAGATTGGCGGCGATCTTCGGCGCCAGGCTGGCAAAGGCGAAGAACGAGGCATTGCCCGATCCCATGAGGAACGAACATACCACCATAATGGCGCTGATCACCAGCACGGTGGACCTCAGGCCGAAGCCTGCGGATTGCGCCAACTGGATCAGTTTGTCGACGGCGCCGATTTTCACGAGGCCCATGCCGAACGTTTCAGCGCAGATGATGAGCGACACCACGATCATGAATTGTTTGCCCATGCCGTCGAAGAAGGTAACGACATTATCCAGCACCGGCCGGATTTTGCGATAGCGGACGAGTTCGAAACCCATCGCGATCACTGTGGAAATCAGCATCGCCGAAATCACATTCATCTTGATGGACTTGATGAAGAAAGGGCAAAACACAATAACCAAAATCAACGGTATCGTGGGCAGAATCGCGTAAATTCGGGGCGGAAGCTCTTCGTTGGTTTTCTTTTCCGCCGATTTCACCGCTTCCACCGGCGCGCTCAATGCCTCTTTTCTATCCCACCAAGGCTGGACGAAATAGTGGGCGATACCGACCACGATAATGGCCGGAATCACCGCCGGCAACTGCCAGGTAACAAAGTAGGCGACAGGGTCCAGGCCCGCCGTGTGGGCGGCCAGAATCGCGTTCGAGGAAATCGGGCCGATATCGGTGAATTTCGCGGTCACGATGATCGCGACGGCAGTCAGTTTGCTGATCCCGGCCTTGATCAGAATGGGATACAGGGTCAGCATGAGCAACAGGCCTAGGCCCGCATGACTGGGAATGAACAGATCCACCACATGACCGACAACGTAGCCGCCCATCATAACCAACATGGGCGAATGAATCAATTTCAACGGATAAGTCGATAAATCGGCCATTGCCCGGTTGGCGCCGCACTGTTCCATGTAGCGTACGAAGCCGCCGATCGACATGATGGTCAGCCCCAAACCGGCCAGACGGTCGCTCATCAAGCGACGGACCGCATCAAAAATATCGAACCAGATGAAGCCGGTCGACTGTTTGGCCGGCAGAACCGGACCGATCCCGAAGGCTACGGTGCAAAACAGCAGCATCAGGCCCGCGGTCAGCAGAACTCCCTGTGGTTTGTATTTTTTGGATAACATATAGGCCACCCAGACAATAACAATGGTGGCGATGAATAAGCCAAGCATCTGTAATCCTCCTTGCAGCGGATATTTATTGCTCAGAATGTCTGCATGATTTTAAGCGCTTCATCCTTGATATCCTGATACACGCTCCGGCCGTGCGAATCCATCGTTACCGCGAACGGTCCGAACTTTTCCACGTGCAGGATCCAGAGGGCTTCCGGCATGCCTTTTTCCAGCCAGTATCCCCCTTCTACCGATTTGACGGCGGCGGCCAGCTTCACCGCACACCCCGGCGCCGCCTGCAAGTAGACCTGTTTGTATTTTTGGTAGGCTTTCACGCTGCCTTCCCGCATGCCGCCTTTGCCGATGATGGCCTTGACGCCCAGTTGACCCACCATTTCGGCATAAGGCTCCATCCGGAAACTGGTGGTCGGGCCGACCACCACCATATCCCAGCCTTCACCGTTTTTTCGCAGCACCGGCCCGGCATGGAACACCACGCTGCCGGCGAAATCCACCGGCAATTTCCCACCGGCCTGCAACGTCTTCTTCACTTCCAGATGCCCCATGTCCCTAGATGTAAACACCGCACCGGTAAGATAGACGGTGTCGCCGACTTGCAACTGCTCGACATCTTGGTCCGTCAACGGCACAGTTAGTTCATAGTTTGCCATTTCTAACGCTCCTTTGCAAACAAAAATTCACGCCGGCCGTCCGGATAAAGCCGGATGCCAATCCTTCTCGCCACCCAACAGTGGAAGTTGATCGCCACCGGGCAGATCGCCGTATGAGTTGCCGCCAGGCCGATTTTCACCGCCAGGCAGGTGGTCTTGCCACCGATGCCGGCCGGCCCGATCCCGAGCCGGTTAATGTTCGCCAGCAACTCTTCTTCCAACTGGTTCAGCTGGGGGTCCGGATTTTTGTCCCGCCAGTCGCGGGTACTGATCGCTTCCCGGCTCAATTTGGCGGCGACGTCCATTTGTCCGCCGATGCCAATGCCAATGGCCGACGGCGGGCAAGGCATGCCGCCGGCATTGATCACGGTTTCATAGACGAGGTCTTTCAGGCCCTTCAGATTGTCGCCCAACTGGGCGGTCGTCATGGTTTTATAGATATTGCCCAGCTCGGCGCCGCAGCCCTTGAAGCTGAGAATCATTTCAATATACTTCTGGCCCGGTTTGTATTTATACTCGATGTTGGGCACGCCGTCGCCGGCATTGTTGCCCGGATTGTGCCGCGTCAGCGAATGCACGATGCTGGGGCGGGCATAGCCTTTGCCGGTCGCTTCCACCAGCGCTTTCGGAATGTATTCGCTCAGGAGGTCCACGCCTTCTTCGCTGCCGAAGCTGATATACACGGTAGGAAATCCGGGGGACTGACAGACCGGTTTGTCCTGCTGATCCGCCAGCTGGACATTCTCCAGCATGGAGGACAGCATGGCCACGGCGCCGGGATTGGTTTCAGCATCCCGCGCCTTTGTCAAAAGTTCCAGGCTGTCGGCGGAAACATGGGTGCAACTTTGCCGGATCCACCCCAAAACTTCTTCATAAGTAATATGATAATTCGCCAAAATGGTTCAGCTCCTTACTTTACCGTTTCCACAATGGACGCCTTGATGCATTCCTCGGTCAATTCCTGACCAATACCGGGGAGGTTCGGAATTTCATACATACCGTTTTTCGGCAGATAGTCATATTTGCAGGTCGAAGTGTTCGCTTCCAGCAGTGCGTAGCGGTGCAGCTCATGGATGGCGAAATTCGGGATCGCCGCTTCGAGGTGCAGGGAAGCCGCCGTCATGATCGGCCCGCCGCACACGTGTACCTGGCAGGTCATGTCGTAGACATGGGCCATGTCGCAGATCTTCTTGCACTCGGTGATGCCGCCGCAAGTGCCCAGATCCGGCTGGATGACCGACAGGGAACCGTCTTCGAAGAACGGCCGGAAGCCCCAGCGGGTGTAGACGCGCTCACCGGCGGCGATCGGGATGTTCACATTGTCGGCGACTTTTTTCATCTGTTTCGGGTTCAGCGGCATGACCGGCTCTTCGTAGAAGAATACGCCCAGTTCTTCGATCATTTGGCCAAATTTGATCGCCGAAGTCGTATCGGTGAGCGCATGGGCTTCGACGATGATGTCCACATCCGGACCGACGGCCTCCCGCATGGCCTTCAGGCGATCATAACCGACCCGCAGCACTTTTTGAGACAATGGCCCGCACAGGTTGCGTTTCTTCACATTGCCGAACTCGTCCATTTCGTTGACGTCGACCTTGATCGAATCATAGCCGTCGGCGAGGGCCTGCAACGCCGCATCGGCGTATTGTTTCGGCTCGACCAGGATCGATTTGGCTTTGGCCTTGCCCCAGCCAAACTGCAACTGACTGGCATACGTCCGCACCTTGTCCCGGCATTTGCCGCCGAGCAGTTGATAGACCGGAACGTTTAGCGCTTTGCCCTTGATATCCCAGAGGGCGATATCGATGGCGCTCATGCCGGCGGAAACGACGGTACCGCCGCCCTGTCCCCAGAAAGTCTTCTTTTGCATTTTGTCCCAGATCGCTTCATTCTGCATCGGATCCATGCCGATCGTCAGCTTCGCCAGATCCTTCGCCATGCCATAGCCGGCGGAAGCGCCCACGCCATAAGCCATCCCGACTTCACCATAGCCGCAGATTCCTTCGTCCGTGTTGATTTTCACAACCACCGGGCGCCATTTGCTGGTCGACGACTGAAGATCATTGGCCACATCGATAATGTCTACACTGGTAATTTTCATTTGTTGTTTCCTCCCCTATTTTTGTTTTTTATATGATGGCGTTGATTTACGCCAATTTCTGCATCAGCGACGCGATATTGTCCATCTGTTCTAGGTCCAAAACCATTTCCTGAATCCGCAGCGCCGTCGCCGCATCCACAGCCGGTACAGCCAATGAAACGAACTTGTTTTTGAGGCTCGCATACTGCGGCGTGTCGTTGGCCCCTTCCACCTTCTTTTCCAATACCCGGCCATCGGCGAACTCGATCCGGACATTGGCGTGTCGGGCCGGGAAAGCCCTGGTTGCCGACTCGTCCTCGACGATATGGATTTTGCGGGCCAGCGCCAGCAATGTCGGATCCTGCAACCGGGCCGGCGTGAACTCCGCGAGCGTGACGCTCTTGTAAAGTAGCGCACAGGCAATGCAATACGGCAGCGAAAATTTGGCTTCTTCTTCGGTTTGGTTTTTTAGCTGCCCCGTCAAGTCCACGGACGTTTTATAGGTATCGATCCGGATGTCGCGGATAGCCGGCACAGAAATTTCATTCTCCTGCAGCAGGCTGAAGGTCGCATCCAGCGGTGAATGGGTATGGCCGCAGGAAGAGTACATTTTATAGAATGCCGTGTGCGAAAGAAATTCTTTATTGTTGATCTGCTCCAGAAGCGTCAGCTCGCGATCGGTCGACGTCGCGGCCACGAAACCCTTTTTGCCCATGACAATGGTATGGGGTCCCGTGAATCCGGCCTTCGCCAACAGTGCCGCCTGGATGCCGCTCTGGCAGGCATGGCCGATATTGAGCGGCTTGGCATGCGTGCCGAATGTTTCCTGCAGTCCCGACGCCAAGGTCCCGACGACACCCAGTGCCATCTGCGCCGCCGGCAAGTTCAGTTGCAACAGCGAGGCCGCAACGCCTTCCGCCGCGAATGCACCGCAGGTCGAGGTCGTATGCCAGTATTTATAATGCGATGGGCTGACGGCGATGCCCAAACGAATGAGAATTTCATAGCCGACAACCACCGCCGTGATGATCTCTTTGCCGCTCCGGCCCAGATATTCGCCCATAGCGAGCGCCACCGGCACGGTGACCGCGCCGGGATGGGCGACCGCCAAACGGTGCCCGTCGTCGAATTCCACCACATGTCCCGCCAGGCCATTGAGCCAAGCTGCCTGCGCCATCGGCAGTTTCTCTCCCTGCCGGATCGCCGTAGCTTGCGGCGCACCGCTCATTTCCCGGGCAATACCCGCCGCAATGCGGACCGGCTCGGTCCGTGTACCGGCCAGGGCGCAGCCGATCCAGTCCAAAATCCGAAACTTCGCATCGTGTACGACATTGGCCGGCAAATCGTCATACCGGAGCTGGGCGGCAAACTTTGCCAGGCCGGTTTCTATGTCTCGATCCGGTTCTCCCATGAGTTTCCCCCTCTTTCTTTCAACAATTGTCAAAATACTCAGGACACTGTTGATTATATATTATATATAATCAACAGTGTCCCCGAAAAAACTTTCAGCCAATGCGTTCCGATGCAACCGAAAATCCGCGTTGACATTGCGTTTGGCATATTATATATTCTATAATTAGCATGTCGTTGGGGCGATACCGCACTAACAGATCATGCGGACAGAAGTTCTCGAGGTGTATAATATGCCGATTTCACCCATGACCAAATCCGCCTCCGTCTATCAAGAGCTGCGGCGCAAAATTCTCGAGGGCGAATTCGAGCCCGGTGAGCATCTAATCATCAAACAAATCTCTACTGAATATGGCGTCAGTGATATTCCGGTGCGCGAGGCGCTAAAAGAATTGAATGCGGAAGGCCTGGTCGAAACTATTCCCCATGTTGGCTCCCGGGTCGCCAGTTTTTCGCCGAAGAGTATCAAGGATTTGCTGGAAATGCGGGAATGCCTCGAACCGTTCGCGGCGGAGCTGGCGGTGGCAAACGCCGACCCGACGGTCATCGCCCGGCTGGAACAATATCATAACGATTCGTTGCTGGCTTTAGGCCGAAAAGATATCGTCAAGTATGGGGAAATGAATAAAGCTTTTCATCGCCTGATCATCGAAACCAGCAACAACCAAATTCTGATCGACACGATTTTCGAAATGATGGAATCCGAGAAACGAATGCGCATGATATTTCAGTTTTTTCCGGAAGTACTGGAAGATTCACCGAAGGAACATGCTGAAATGCTCTCCTATATCAAGGAGAAAAACCGTCAGGCTATGCGCGAGCTGATGTATTACCACAAGAAGCGTTCCTTTGACAAGATGCGAAAATACTTCAAGATTTTATAGCCAATGAAAAAAGGACCGTCGCTCTCCCAAATTCCATTGGAGACGGCGGTCCTTTCGGTATGCGGTTAAGTGCTTCGGCAGGCGGCAAATGCTGCCGCGATTTACCGGATCACATCCACGCCCATATAGGGGCGCAGGGCGTCCGGTACGACCACCGAGCCGTCCTCCTGCTGGTAGTTTTCCAGGATGGCGGCAACGGTCCGGCCGATGGCGACGCCGGAACCATTGAGGGTGTGCACGTATTCGGGCTTGGCTTTGGGCTCCCGGCGGAACTTGATTTCCGCCCGGCGGGCCTGGAAGTCCTCGAAGTTGGAACAGGAAGAGATCTCCCGATAACGGTTGGCGCTCGGCAACCAAACTTCAAGATCATAGGTTTTTGCCGACGAGAACCCCATGTCGCCGGTGCACAGCAATACGGTGTGATATGGCAGTTCCAGGCGCTGCAGCACTTTTTCCGCGTTAAGGGTCAATTTTTCCAGTTCCTCATAGGAGTCTTCCGGTTTGGTGAACTTGACCATCTCGACCTTGTTGAACTGATGCTGACGAATCAGGCCGCGGGTATCGCGTCCCGCCGCTCCCGCCTCCGCCCGGAAACAGGCGCTGTAGGCGGTATAATAGAGAGGCAGGTCCTTGCCGTCGAGGATCTCGCCCCGATGCAGATTGGTGATCGGCACTTCGGCGGTCGGAATCAGATAATAATCATAGCCCTCCAGTTTGAACATGTCCTCGGCGAACTTCGGCAGCTGCCCGGTGCCATACATGCTGTCCTTGTTGACGATGAACGGCGGAAAGAATTCGGTATAACCGTGTTCCTGGGTGTGCAGGTCGATCATGAAGCTGATCAGGGAACGTTCCAGCCGGGAACCCAGCCCCTTGTAGAAAGTAAAGCGCGCTCCCGAAACCTTGCCGCCCCGTTCGAAATCCAGGATCCCCAATTTTTCGCCGATCTCCCAGTGGGGCAGCGGTTCCTTGTCAAACTTGCGGGGTTCGCCCCAGCGGCGGATTTCCGGATTGGCTGACTCATCCGCGCCGACCGGTACCGAAGCATGGGGAACATTGGGAATATACATCAATATCGAAGACAGTTTGCCTTCGATGTCCTTGACCTCCGCGTCCAACGCGCTGATCCGGTCGCCGACGCCGCGCATCTCGACGATCAGCGCCTCGGCGTCCTGCTTTTCCTTTTTCAGGCGGCTGACTTCCTGGGAAACCGCGTTGCGGCGACTTTTCAGTCCTTCCACTTCAACCAGCAGCTCGCGGCGTTTCTTGTCCAAACCGATGAATTCGGACAGATCCACCGATGCGTTGCGGTTTTTCAGCGCCTGTTCCACTACTGAAAGATTGTCCCGAACAAATTTCAAATCCAGCATGTGTGTTCCTCCGTTCCGTCCAGGCAGTCGTTGCGTCTGCCATATCGCGTATATTGTAGCACTTCGGGCAAAACAGCGTCAAATTTGATGGGGACGGCGAATTTCCCGCCGTGAAAGGATGTTTTTATGCCGCCTGACTCGCAAACTCAACTCCAACATTCCACGCTGCCGGAACTGGAAACGGCCCTGTTCGCCTGTCAGGCCTGCCCGCTCCACGCGGCGGCCATCGGGCCGACTTCCTATAACGGCGATCCCCACAGCCCGCTCATGCTGGTCGGGGAAGGTCCCGGCGGCGTGGAGGACGACTACGGCGTGCCGCTGGTCGGCCCTTCCGGTCAACTGCTCGACAAAGCCCTCGCCCGCGTCGGCATCACCCGCGACCGTGTTTACACCACCAATGTCGTCAAATGCCGCCCGGCCGGCAACCGCACCCCGACTGTCGAAGAAGGCGAGTTTTGCGCCAGCCGCTGGCTGGATGCGGAAATCGCTCTGGTAAAACCGAAAGTCATCGTGGCGCTCGGCAGCGTGGCCCTGAAGTATCTCTACCATGCCAAAGCCCGCATTACCGCCGACCGGGGCAAATGGTTCCGCACCCGGCACGAAATCGCCGCCATCGCCACTTACCATCCGGCGTATCTGCTGCGCCTGACCGGGGATGCCGAACGCAAAGCGAAGTGGGAAGTCGTCCACGATTTCGAGGCGGCCATCGCCGAGGTACGAAAACTGGCGCCGGACTGGATTTTGAAAAATCCCGTTCCGCCGGACCTACTGGCGCAGTACGCCGCCCGCCGCGAGGAACGGAAGGCACGGCTGGCCGCAAAATAACGGAAAGAGCTAGGGGTGTCAGCATGGAAATCTGGAAAAAGAATCTGTATGTCTGCTGGTTCGGCGTGTTTGCGACTTCCGCCGGCCTGAGCCAGCTCATCCCCATTTTACCGTTGTTCATCCAACAGCTCGGCGTCACCAACGTTACGGAAATCGAAGAATGGTCCGGCTTCGCCTATGGTATCACGTTCATTCTGATGGCCATATTTTCGCCGATCTGGGGCAAAGCCGCCGACCGCTACGGCCGCAAGCCGATGCTAATGCGCGCCAGCATGGGAATGGCCATTGTGTTGACCTGCATGGGCTTCGTGCAAAACGTCTATCAACTGGTTGGCCTACGCCTGCTGCAAGGCACGATCTCCGGTTACTATTCGGCCGCCATTACCCTCATCGCCACCCAGACTCCGAAAGAGCGTTCCGGCTGGGCCTTGGGCACGTTATCCACCGGCGCGGTGGCCGGCATGCTGCTGGGACCTTTGCTCGGCGGAGCAGTGGCGGACTTGTTCGGAATCCGCAGCATCTTTTTCGTCATCGGCGGCCTGTTGCTCGTCGCCTTTTTGGCGGCGCTATTGTTTGTCACGGAAAAATTCACTCCCTCGGTCAAAACAGCGCCGACATTCCGGGAAGTTCGCCAGATGATTCCATACCCGGAAGTGACGGTGGCAATGTTCGCCACGACCTTCATGTTACAACTGGCGCTGATGTCGATTCAGCCGATCCTGACCGTATATATCGCCGAATTGTCCGGTGATGGCGACTATATCGCCTTTCTTTCCGGCATGGTGTTCGCCGCCTCGGGGCTGTCCAGCGTAATCGCGGCGCCCCGTCTGGGCGCCCTGGCGGATCGGATCGGCCCACCCCGGGTCATGGTGGTTGCCTTGCTGGCCGCCGGCTTTCTGTTCATTCCCCAGGCGCTGGTCCGAAACGCCTGGGAGTTGATGGCATTGCGGTTTCTGCTCGGCATCGCCACCGCCAGTCTGCTCCCAACCATCAATTCCATGATCCGTCAAATCACGCCGGACGAAATTACCGGCCAGATTTACGGCTACAACCAGTCTGCCCAGTTCGTCGGCTCGTTCGGCGGGGCAGTGATGGGTGGCCAGATCGCCTCCCAGTTCGGCCTCAAGTATGTATTTTTCTGCACCAGCGTCCTGCTATTGCTCAACGCCGCCTGGGTGTATTGGGGCGTGGCCCGGAAAGCACAATTTAAATCTTAATCAACCGGTAAACACAAAAGATCCTGGGTGAAAATTGCGTCACGCCGCCAGTGCTTGGCCCGTCGCAGTTTTCCCAGGATCTTTTTACTATGCAAAGCGCAGATAAAGTTAGAATTGCTCTTCGTAATGATCTTCGATGATTTTCACGAACCGGGCGATATAGTCATTAGCCGGCGTGGGAATTCCCAACTCCCGGCCGTAGCGGGCAATCGCGCCGTTGAGCGAATCGATCTCCGTTTGCCGATGGGCCCGCATGTCCTGGGCCATGGACGGATAATGCCCGCCCCCCCGCTGCACGGACGCGATCATGTCGGCGATCAGGGCCTCATAATCGAGCTTCACGCCCTTCGCCGCCGCCACCGTCACCACTTCCCGCGTGATGTCCTGAACCGTCTGGAAGCCGGTCGGATGGTTGAAAAATTCGCCGACCCGCAGCCGCACGATCCCGCAGGTACCGTTCACGCAGGCGTTCGACACCGCCTTGGCCCAGATATGTTCCGCGACATGCGCGGAAAACTCGGCCGGTACGCCGCCGGCGTTCAAATGAGCCACGATCGTCCTCGCCGCTTCGTCAGCGGCTCCCTGCCGCGCCAAACTGCCGATGTAGATCGCAATGCCGCCCAGCGTGTTCGCCAATACCTGCCCCGGTCCCGTCAAGCTGCCGGTCATCCGCAACACTCCCTGCAGAATGCGGTCGGGCGGAAACAGACCGGCGAGAATTTCATCGTTGCCCAGACCGTTCTGCAGCGAGCAGATATAGGTATGTTCGCTGAACAGACCCGGCGCCCCCTGCACCGCCGCTGCCGAATGAAAACCTTTCACCAGCAGGACGACGACATCCACCGGCCCGGCCTCGGCCGGATTGACGCAGGTTGCCGGGTAAACCACCTCCGTCCGGTCGGACCATTTTACCTGCAAGCCGTCCCGGGCCACTTTTTCCAGGTGTTCTTTATACGGATCGACTAAAACGACTTCCTGGCCGCCCTTGGCCAGAACCGCGCCGATGATGCTGCCCATCGCGCCGGCTCCCAAAATGGCGTATTTCATATCCGGTTTCACCTTCTCCGCGCCCCGCAACAGGGGCATTTTATATTATCTTTTTCACCATATCACTCATTGCCAACAGATGCAACTAAAAATGCAATCTCAACAACCGCCGCCGGCATCCCAAAACAAGAAACGAATTGTGTTACCGGGGTTATCCAGGTTACCCGCTTTTCGGCATAATGCGTAAAGCGTCCGGGAGTGAATTTTTCACAGCATCCAGGCTTTTTTCGGTCACCTGGGTAACATCAGTAACACAAAAAGGACCGTCGCCCAATACAGTCCTTTTGTTTTGCCCATTCAGCATTACATTTTGCTTTGATTTCTTACTGATTCGCCGCCGATTCGTCGAGGCCGATTCCGTCCCAGCAGAGCACGTTGTGGCTGCCCCGCCGCGTCTGCAGGCCATGCTCCCGCATCAGCGCCGTGAAGGTCCGTTTGGCAACAGGCTTGTCCGCATTCTGTGCGCACCAGGCTTCGTACTCCCGGTAAGAATCGGCTACCGTTGCCGCCGCCAGCGGATTGGCCACGCAGCGGGCCCGGATGTATTCGCCGATAAGGTCCATTTCATCGCGGTATTCGTCGGTCGCCGCCGTTACCTCCGCCGGCGGGACCAGTTTTTCCGCCTGCCAGAGCCGGCACCCTGCGACGGCCCAGCGCAAAATTCCGGGCAGCTCCAGTTTCAACTTCTCCGGCAGGGCCGCGTCGCGTTCCGCCGGCGGAATCGTCACGGTGAACGGGATCAGGCGCAACCGCCGCCAGATGGCTTCATCGCAGCCCCGGACCGAGGGCTTGTGATTGGTCGCCAGCCACAGCTTGAACTGCGGCAGGAATTCGAACCATTCGCCGCGCATGAACCGCGCCGCCAGCTTGTCCTGCCCCGTCATCTGCTTGATTTTGCTTTCGTTCAGACGCCGTCCCTGATCCGCTTCCACGGCGGAAACAAACCGGGCGCCGCGCAAGGCGGCGATATCGTTGGGAATCGCATTGTCCTGCCGCGCCAGCAGCGCTTCCATCGACAACTGCCGCGCATAATCGTTCAGCAGCGTCATCAGGGTCGTCAAGAAAGTGCTTTTGCCGTTTGCGCCATGGCCGTACAGCAAAAACAGGCATTGCTCGCCGCATTCGCCGGTCAGGGAATAGCCGACCGCTTTCTGCACATAACGGATCAGTTCCCGACGCCCGGCAAAAATGCGTTCGAGGAAGGCCTCCCAGGTCGGACAGGCTGCCGCCGGATCATAGGCGGCCACCGCCAGTTTGGTGATCAGGCGCGCGGGAGCATGCGGCAGCAGTTCGCCGCTGCGCAGATCCACCGTGCCGTTTTCCACATTCAGCAGCCAGCCGTCCCGGTCGAAATCGTCCGGGGAAGCTATAAACGCGCTCTGACTCTGCGCGAGTTTGAGCATGGCCCGCAGACGCAGCTCCGACTCGCTCTGGGCGGCAAATTTCTGCAACAATTTGCGTCGTTTGGGATTGGAGCAATGAGCGGCCTGCGCCCGGATGTTTCGAACCGTCTCCGCCGCCCGCCGACAAGCTTCGCCGGTGGTATCGCGCCGCCAGCGGCGGCCGTCCCAGTCGAGCCATTTGCCAAAAGCGCCGCAATAACGCAGACTTTGTCCATGCCGCTCCGCCAGCCGTTCGGCGTTGCCCAGATCAGTCAGGTAATGTTCGTCGGGAACGGGCGGTTCCACCAGTTGCAGCAAATCCGCCACGGTATGCCCGGCATCGATCCAATCCGAAACATCGCCCTTGTCCGGCAACCCGTCCAGCTGAAGCAGCGTTGCTTTGCAGTTTCGCTGTTGCAACGAGTTTCGCACCAATTGCATGTGGGCCCGCCCGACCCCATCATTGTCCGGCAGCAACGCCACTTTGGCGCCGGCCGGAAAGCAGGCGGCATGTTCCGCCTTCCACTTTTTGGCCCCGCCATGATTCGTTGTCGCGCAGAGCCCCCAGGCCGCGAGGCGGTCCGCATCTTTTTCGCCTTCGACGACATACACCTGCGTAGAGGCTGCCAACGCCTCCAACAGGGCAGGAAGACGATAAGGGACCGGCGTCACGCCGTCCAGGTTCCATAGCCAGCCGCCGGGCCGGTCGGGGTCCGGTCGCCGCTGCGCAAATCCTTTGGGGGAAAATCGCACCGTTTGATAAAGCAGCCGGCCATCGGCGTCCGTATAATCGTATGTGGCGACAATCCGGCGCTGCGGGTTGTCAGCGGCGTAGACCGGCCTTTCTTCCGGCAGAGTCCGTCCGGTCATCTCGGCGAGCTGTTTCAGCCCGCCGCCGATTTTTTCTTTGTGGCAATAAAAAGTCCCCTGCGCCGAATTCACCGAAAAGGAAGGATGTTTGTCCCGCCCGCCGTGGCTTGGCAGCGGACAGTGCGCGCTGCCTTCATCGCCCCGCCAGCGAACCGGGCCGCAAACCGACTCCAAAAAATCGCGGGCAATCACGGGGCCATCGCCTCCGTTTGCCTGGGCACGGTCAGAACTTCATATTTCTCCGGATACATGGCCGCCATCAGGCCGGGAGCCCCGTCGCGGCAGCGAATGACAATCAGTCCCTGCAGCTTCTCCCGGGGGATGTCCGGGGTTTCCGCCAGCGCCAGCCGGGGTTCTTCGCGGCGCAACACCTGCCATACTTCCGGCAACGCTTCCGCGGGATAAATATGAAAATCCAGTTCGTCCGCCGCGGTCACCCCATGATTGGCCAGGCTTCGCAACAACCCCCACAGCAGCGCGCCCGCCTGCGTGATCAAATCCGGCGGCCAGGGGGCATCCGGGTTCGGCAAGGCGCAGAACCGCGCCCGGAACTTAGCGATCTGCACGGTGGAAAAGCCGAGATCGCTTTTCATCATCCGCTGCGCGGCATAAATCTCAGCAGGAACGATCGGGTCATATTCCGTCAGCCGCCCCTTGCCCCGCCCCAGCGTTTTTGTCACCGGCGGCGTCATCAGCCCCCAACGCCGGTAATTCTGCAGCGTCGTCTGCTTGATTGGAAATCCCATCGCAGCGACTGTTTCTTTTACTTCTGTCGGCGTCATCGTAATCTCCTTAACGATCTTGTTTTTATTTTTAATAACATTTATATTTGTTTTTAATATTATAACTAAATGATGGATCTGTCAACAAAAACAACTTTCGCAGGACGCAACAAAAAAACGCGCTGTTGCAAGCGCGCCAATAAGAACCTTTGCCAGCAGTCTGAATTGTTTTATCAAGACGTGGGTTCATCGCCCGTCATATTCATGATTCCCAGCCGCGCCGCTTTCTTGCGCTGGTGCTCGTCCATGCGGGCCAGTACTTTATCCAGCAGGCTGACTCCCTCGACAATATACGGTCCCTTGTTCAGCATCACGCATTCCGCGCGTTCCGACATGGCCGCGTCGGTGATTTCCGCCCGGGACGGCGCACCGTATTTCACCAGATTCTCGAGTACCTGCGTCGCCCAGATCACCGGCACATGGGCGGCCTCACTGATCCACAGCACTTCCTCCTGCAACTCTGCCAGACGTTCATAGCCGACTTCCAGCGCCAAATCCCCCCGGGCGATCATCAGGGCGAGCGGTTGACGGGAAGCGGCGCGGACGATGATTTCCGGCAGCCGCGACACCGCTTCGGCGGTTTCGATTTTGGCCACCAGGGGCAGCCGCCGCGCCCGCTCGCCAAGTCTGTCCGCCAGTTCCGCCTGCAGCGCCGAAATATCGTCGGCCGTCTTGACCCAAGACAACCCCAGCAAGTCCGTCAGCGGCAAAATGATGTTCAGGTCCTGCCGATCCTTCGCCGTGACCGCCGGCCCCAGCGGGGCCCGCAGCGGAAAGTTGAGTCCCTTGCCGGTTTTGAGTCGGACCGGCTTCTGCTTGACCGTGTTCTCGACCTTTACCAGCGCTTGACCGGCATAGGCCGCTTCCACTTCGCCGTTGATTTTGCCGTCATCGATGTGAACCGGGTCGCCCGGTCGCAATAAGTCCAATTCCTGTGGGCAAGTGCATTCCAACAAGGCCGTGATCGGTTGACGCGGCCGGAACTGCGGCGGATGCGACACATCCTTGGTCAGCAGCAGCCGGTCCCCCGCTTCGACCCGGGCCGGGAATCCCATCAGCATCACCCGGCTGATCCGGATCTTGGCGCCGGCCAGTTCCATCAGCACCCGACAGGAACGGCCGGTTTCGCGTTCCGCCCGGCGGACGTTGCGGACCATCGCCGTCCAGATTTCCGGACCGCCATGGGCGCAGTTGATCCGGGCCACATTCATCCCCGCCGCCAGCAGCGATTTCACCGTCCCATACTCTTCGACGCAGGTTTCGTCCAGCGTCACCATGATCCGGCTTTGCCGCGTCGCCGGCCGGGACCCGAACAACAGCCGGGCCTGGCGCTCCAGATTTCTCTCGCCGGCGTAAAATCGTTCCGGTCGCGGATGCCGAACCGCAATCCGATCCTGCCGGCCGGCCAGACAGGCCAGCGAGGCGATCACCGCATCCAGTCCGGCGATGGCTCCCGCTTCGCTGCGTCCCAGCGTCGACAGGCCCAGCGGCTTCAGGGCATGCTGCAGCGGCCGCAAATCATGCCGGCGCAGCGCCAGATAAAAAGCCAGATTCAGCGCACCTGGCAGAAAAGACGGGCGCCCGACCGAACTCCGCCAGGCGTGGAATTGCTCCAGTCCTTCCCGATATACGGACTCCCGCAGCCGGAGCATGGTTTCCAACAATAACTCTTGGCTGTCTGACGGCATGGCGGCCTCCCTTGGCTTTGAAAAATCCCTTTCTACAAACATTCGTGATTTTAAAGCCGGTTCCTGCAACGTTGCCGTCATGACCTCGCGGTTCTTGTCCCGGAGTTGTCAAAGTGTAGTATAATAAAACGGTTAAAAAAACACCCCGTATTGGAGATTCACGCAGCACATGGTCACCAGTATTTTTTCCATCCTGATCAATTGGCTTCTGCTTTATGGTTTGCTCGCCATCGGCTTCCTCGCCTACGGAAAACCGCTTCATGGCTGGCGGCCGGAGATCGCCGCCGCCCTGATCGCCACCATGGGCCTGGGCACATTGCTGCTGCTTGGCCTGACCCCGATCGCCGAATGGCTGCTCCGCCACAGCTACGATTGCGACGCCTGCACGCCGGAAGAGGCCGTCTATCTACGTCCCCTGTTTGCACAAATCTGCCGCCGGGCCGGGATCAGCCCCGCGCAATTCCGGTTGTACGTCTGCCCCAAAGACGAAATTAACGCCTTGGCGCTGGGTGCAAAATCGATCGCCGTCACGACGGGACTGCTGCAAACCGCCACCCCGGAAGAGCTGGAAGGCGTTTTGGCCCACGAACTCGGCCATCATCTGCTGAACCACACTTTCTGGCTGACGCTCACCTGCGTTTCCGGTCAAGTCGGCAACTGGGCGCTGCGTCTGTACGACATTCTGTTGAAAACATTTGGTCACTTGCGCTTTATCCCCGTGCTGGGCTATCTGGTCGTAGCGCTGACTTGGCTGTTGCGCCTGCTGTTCCTCCTGTTCGATTGGTTTGTGCAACTGCCGTTCTATCTGGGCAGGTTGTTCGGCTCGCGACGCAATGAATACGCCGCCGACCGCTTCGCCGCCCAGGTCGGTTGCGGCAACGGGCTGCGCAGTTTTCTGGAACGGGTGCTGGCGCCGCGGGAAGCGCGAGCCGGTTTCTTTGAGCGGCTGAAGCGCACGCATCCGCCGGCGGCCAAACGAGTCCGCCGCCTGGCCCATCTGGGAGCATAGGACGACGAAAGCCGGAGCAATCACGCTCCGGCTTTTTTCATTCCTGTCTATGCCGCATTTCGGACGAACGCCTGTGGCGGTTCTTCTACTATCCCGATCCTCTCCAGAAATTCCAGAACAGACTCGTACCAGTTATCTTTTGCCCGCAGGAACGAGGAATGCCCATCCTTCCCGGACGCCGGCAGCGATACGAAATCAACCTCAGCCCCGCCAGCCTCAAAGGCGGCTAAAAACTTTCTGGCCAAGGCCGGTCCGAAATAATGGTCATTTTCGGAATACAGCCAGATCGTCGGTACTTTGAAGGTTGTCCCATACACACGATATGACTCCACCAAGCGGTCCGCATCTTTCACCACATCAGGCGCCGTTGACCCCCTGCCGCCGGCAAAATTGACAACCCCGACCACTCCCGGCAGATTCAGCGAGCCGGTGGCGATTACGCTATGCCCGCCGGTAGACTGTCCAAGCAGTACAATATGCTTTCCGTCGACAAACGGCTGGCCCTGCATGTACCGGACCGCCGCCTGCAGATCCGTTGCCGCCGCCAGGCCGGTTTTGGCATAGTCCCGGGTTCCGTCGGGATGATATTGATATCCCTCGGCATAGGGACCGTCCGAAACGCCAAAGCCCCGCCGCGCCACAAACAACACCGCAATACCCATTTTCGCAAACATATTGGCTTGTCTGACGTAATATGTATCGGCCGTAACCTTGGCTCTCTCCGCTACCAGTCGCGAAGTTCCGTGCGTCATGATCATGGCGGGAAACGGGCCTTCCCCTGCCGGTTTATAAAGCATCGCATCCAATAGATACGATTTCCCGGCCACGTCTAGCGGTACTTTTACCCGTTCCGTTTCTACCTCCGGATCGGCTGCCCAGGCCACTGATTGCAGAAGCAAAATCAATAGGAATCCCAGCAACAAGCCCTTTTTCATGGTAATTCTTTTCCTTCCCTTCTTCGCTGCACCATCACCGCAGCACATACACGCGGGTCATGAACATCGCCCGCTCCAGGAATTCCTGCCAGCTGATCTCGACCCGGCTTTCGTTGCCGGGCCAGGGGTCCCGCAGCACTACCGACCGGAACAGCGGATTGTTCATCTGGTCCACGCCATAAGTCACGGCCGTCATCACATAGGCGTGTCCGACCGGCTCACCCCGCAACCCCACGATCAGCGGCCAGCGATACGCCAGGTCCCGCACGATCGATGGCCCGTCGATATTGTACGGCACTGCCTGCACCACCGCCGGCCGGCCGGCGATATCAACGCCCCAGCCGTTCAGGGCGTAAACGATCTGCTCCGGGTTGGCCGGCTGGTCGATCAACTGCCCGTAAACTTTCTGGACGATTTCTTCCTGCGTGACCGGCAACCCGTGGAAATTCAACACCATCTGAATGCAGGCCGCCCAGCACCAGTTGGCGCTGCGCTGACGGCCGTAGCCTTCCGGCGCGGAGAAATACTGCAGCTGATCCGTCGGGATTCCCGCCATGTAGATGCCGTTGCCGATTTGGGCCATCTCGGCCTGAACCGTAAAACACGGAACCAACAAAGACACTGCCAGCGTCAAAACAAGAAGCCACCGTTTTTTCACCAACGATCCCTCCTTTATCCTCCCTACTGAATCGGATTTTCACAGGCCGTCACAAGCCTGTCAACTTTTGCCCCGCATGATTACCAGGAAAATCCGGACGATTTCCGGATCGAACTGTGTACCGGCGCATTTCTCGATTTCCGCCAACGCCGTTTCGGCCGAAAACGCCTTGCGGTACACGCGGTCTTCCGTCATCGCGTCGAAAGCGTCGGCCACCGCCAAAATCCGTGACAGCAAGGGAATCTCCGTGCCTTTGAGGCCGCGGGGATAGCCGCTGCCGTCCCAATGCTCATGGTGGGTTAGGATGTATCCCGCGATCGGTTCCAGTTCATCGGTGGATTTGGCGATCCGATGGCCAATTTCGGGATGTTTCCGCATGATTTCCCATTCCGCTTCATCCAACCGGCCAGGTTTATTCAAGATCCGGTCATCAATGACCGCCTTGCCGATATCGTGCAGCGTCGCGAACAATTCCAGCTCACCCAAGTTTTTGTGGGACAGGTTCAGTTTTCTGCCGATCGCCGCCGACAATGCCGCCAGTCGCTTCGCATGCTCCTCGGTTTCCTGGCTCTTTTCATAGACCGTGGTCATAATCGAAGCGACAATCGCGTTGTGAGAGCTGTGCTGATTGAGCAGCATCCGGTTGCGCAGCGAATCATCCGCCTGTTTGAGGGTGTCATAGTTCCGCTCGGCGTTGGTTTCTTTCGTGGCAAACCCGATGGACAGGCTCAATTCATATGGGTTTCCCGAATGATCCCGATTATAGGCGAGCACGGCCTCCTTGATTGTTGAAAGCATCACCAGCGCAGTTTCCGGATCGGTATTGGGCAGGAGCAGGGCAAACTCGTCGCCGCCGATTCGCGCCGGTACATCCAGGGGCCGGCAACATTCCTGCAGGATTTTCGCCGTAGCCGCGATCAGCCGGTCGCCGGCGTCGTAGCCGAAGGCATTGTTGATCAGCCGGACTCCGTTGATATCCATCGCCATTATGGACAGGGGCAGATATGCTTTGCTTTCCATCTGGCCCAGCATTTCTTCGAAGCAGGTCCGGTTATACAGCCCGGTCATAAAGTCGTGTTCGCTGATGTAACGGAGCATCGCTTCCTTTTCTTTTTCCGCGTTGATATCGATGATGATCCCTTCGAGAGCCTCCGGCACCCCCTGTGCGTTGTAGATGGCCCGGCCGATCTCCAGCACCCATTTCCGGACGCCCTGTGCCGTGACGATCTCATATTCGGACCGGAACGGAACTCCCTCCGGCACCGTATTTTCCCATTCCTGCCACAACTGGTCCCGATACTCCGGCGCGATGACCTGATTGAAGGACAGGACCTGATTGTTGATAAAACTGGCCGGCGGGTACCCGGTCAGTTCAAGGCAACCCTCGGACACAAACAGCATCGTCCAGTCCCGGTCATACCGGCACCGATAGGCCATGCCGGGCAAATTGGCCAGAATCACCGATTTACTGCGCTCGCTTTCCCGCAGAGCTTCCAGCGCCAGCCGTTTTGCGTGGATATCCTCGACGATGGCCATTTTTTGGGCGACTTGGCCTGCCCGTAAACGCAGCGGCGTAACCTGCACCGCGCACCATACGGCGGAACCATCCGGCCGCAGGAAGCGTTTTCCACGGTAAAAATGGTTGATTGTTCCGGCCTGCCAGCGCCGGTGCAGCTCCTGGTCTTCCGCCTGATCGTCGGGATGCGTAATGGCCGTCCAGTGAGTTTGCAGCAGTTCCTGCCGGGTTCGGCCGAGGATCTGCTCGAGCATTGGATTGACCATGAAATTGTTATCATCGGCATCCAGCAAGGCGATTCCCACCGGCGCCAACGCAAAAACCTTCTGAAACAGGTCAGTGCTGGCTGCCAGCTCTTCGCTGAGTTTCCGCAGCTGCGCATTTTTACGGACACGCCAAAGCATGACCATCAGCACCAACAATATGCTAAAAACGACCGTTACGTCGCCCGCCACTTGCCGGTTCGCTGACCAGGAACGATAAAGGTAGGCCAAACCGACCGCCAAACACAACAGGAAAACAAGCAGGGAAAGATAATCGTCCGTAAAGCGATAGTTCCCCTGCTTGTTATTCTGTCCATTTTCCATATTGTTCAGCACAGACAGCCCTGCTTTCCCGTTATTTCGCGGCATTTGAGCAACCTGACACTCTCATTGCCCCTATTTTATAATGGACGCTCGCACAAAGTCAAAGCAGCTTACAAGAGTCCCCGATCCTGCAGAAGAGCCCGCGCATTCGTCCGGGCCCGTCCGCACTCGCGGACCATACTCACACCGGAAAATCGACCGAACCGAAATTTTCATAAAGCCGACCGGTTTGCGCCGTAAACCGCAGCACACAATAGTCGGGGTCGGTCACTCCCAGCGGATAGTACATCGTATCGCCATCCTGCCAGATCCGTTCTTTACTCGCCGGATCCTGCAAAACCTCCATCGTTCCTTTCAGCATCACGCCGCGGAAAAAACGCGCATCATAGAAATAGATCGAGGCCTTGGGATTATTCAGGTATTGCCGCACCCGCATCGACGAAGTGTTCGTCGTGAAATAAAACGTCCTGAGTCCGTCCTGTTCACGCGGTTTCAACATTGCTTTCAGATTCGGAAATCCTGCCTCATCCACCGACGCGATGATGGTCTTGCCGCTGCGCTCCACCACCGATAATGCTGTTTTTACGGGATCCTTCGCCAACTCTTGCATCCTCCCCTGCTCTTGCTACGGTTGAATATTTCATTCCGATCAATTTGGTTTTTATGCGCCGATATCCCGCAGGAAATCCTGCACCACCGCCGTAAAAATCGCTGGCCGCTCCACCTGGTGCAAATGCGCCGCCTGCGGGATCACCGCCATCCGGGCGTTTGGCAACGCCAGCTGGAAAGCCTTGACTGTTGTTACTCCCGCTTCATCCCGATCGCCACAGGTCAACAGCACCGGTTGGGTAATCTCGCCCAACCGCGGCGTCAGGTCAAAATCTTTCAGCTTGCCGGTGATGGTGAACTCGCTTGGCCCCCACATTGCATGGTACACTTCTTCGTTCATCAGGCCCATTGCCGCCTGCAGCGAATCCGGCCAGGGCGACAGCGCACAGATATGCCGTTCATAATAGGCCAGCATCGCCGCCTGATACTCGTCCCCGTAATCGCCCGCGGCCTCGCCCCGCTCGATCGCCGCCCGGATCGCCGGCGGCAACCGGGTGATATTTTGCCGCTGGTCGGCGTCCCAGGCCGGTGTCGACAGGTATGGCGCACACAACGCCACGCCCCGGACTCCCGCCGGTCGCTCCGCCAGCAAATAGGCGCAGGTCAGGGCGCAGCCCCAGGAAAATCCCATCAACACAACTTCCTTCAGACCCAACGCCGCCCGCACCGTCTTCAGTTCCGCGACGTAGTTCGCCACGGAATAGAAGTCGGCGTCGGCAGCCCGGTCGCTGCGGCCGCAGCCCAGCTGATCATAGAAAACCACCGGTCGGTCCCGCCACAGATCTTCCATCCCGTCCGTCATGCTGAGGAAGCCCGGCCCGCCATGAATCGCCAGCAACGGAGCTTTCGCCTGTTCTTCGCCGTACACCGAATACCAGAGCTTCCCGTTCGGGGTTGCGACAAACCCTTCGCGCATGTTCACTCCTCCCTCGCCGCCAGTGTGATGATCCGTTCCACGATTTCGACATCCGCCGGACAAAACACATACTCCGTCAGCTCTGCGGCCGCAACCCATTTGACCTGCTCGTGCACATTCACGGCGATCTCGCCGCCGACAATCTCGGCCGCAAAAAAAGTGAAGGCCAGTTCATTCCCGGCATGGGGATAGCCGGTCCGGCCGAATTCGCCCAGCACCCGGATATCGACCGCCAGCTCTTCCAGACACTCCCGAACGATGCACTCCTCCAGCGTTTCGCCGTCCTCCAGCTTGCCGCCGGGAAACTCCCACAGCAGCGGCAGCGCGTCGTCGTGCGCCCGCTGACAAATCAGATACTGCCCCTCGCGGCGAATGATCGCCGCCGTAACTTGAATCAGCAATTTATCCCACCACCAGTTTGTTGGTCTTTTTCAGGAATTTTGCCGGGATCGGCGTCCGCAGCTTCCATGTGATGTTCATGGGACAACTGCCTTCATGGCGAATGTAATCGGCAAGTCCCAAAAAAGTATAAGGTTCGGTGTTGCCAAACGTATCCTGTTTCGCTTCCCGCACGAACAACAGAATCCGACTTCCCTCCTGCCGATGATGGATGTAGCGCTGCCCGGTCGACGATTCGGCCGACGTGGTGCTCTGACTCTGCCAGTGAAACAGCCACTCGTTGATGGAATAATCATTGTACATCGTCGTCGGCGAGTAGTCTTTATCGGATTTATTCAACGTCACAAAAAACACGTCGGTTTTCTTTTTTGAGTAATGTTTCACGCCCAGACCCTGCAACGCGTCATAGTTAAAATCCTCCATCGCCGTGGCAATCTGGCGCAGCGAATAGTCGCCATGCAGTTCCAGCGGACACTCGAATCCCAAATCCACCGATTCTCCGGTCAGCTCGATCTTGTCGAAGTTAACCCGCAGCAACTCCAGCACCTCCGACAGCAGCACGGGGGACTCCGCCAAGTCCGCCAGGTTTCTCCGCACCGCATCACCGTCCAAGTGTTCGGCCGACTCGTTCCAGACCGTCACGTAGAACATTTGCAACAACAACCGTTGCGATGCGTTCAGTCGCATCAAATCCAAACCGCCGATACGAGGCAGCACTTCCAGGAGAAACTTAATCCAGTGCGGTGAACGAATGGCGCAGAGACGGGAAAAAGCCCGCGTCAAAACCGCTTCGGCCGGCTCCGTGAAGAAGCCGCGGACTTCGGCCTGCACGCACAGGCGTGAAAAAGTGCCGCGCTTGTATAGCGCCCTAGGATCCAGATGGTAATGATCCAAAAAACGGGCCAAGGTCAGCGGCTGCCCGCTGTCCTCCTCGAAGCTCTTCAAGCGGGATATGAGTCCGGACTGCGTCCCAAACCCGCTCCGAATGTTGTTTAGCACATACTCGCGGGCCTGACGCTCCAACTGGATGAAGCACCCCTTGGGCACGGACATGAAGCCGTCCCGAAGCTCCCGCGGCACGCCACGGTTCGTGTTGCTGAGCAGGGCAGCGAACTTCTCTTCGAAGTTATATTTTTTGTGAGCCTGGCCAATAAAGTCCAAAACGGTCAGGCAATCTTTGTTTTCCACCAACCGCAGCCCCCGGCCCAGTTGCTGCAAGAATACGGTCAGACTCTCGGTGGGCCGCAGAAACAACACCGTGTTGATTTCTGGAATGTCTATTCCTTCGTTGTAGAGGTCGACCACAAAAATAAACCGGACATCGCCCCGCACCAGACGGGATTTTGCTGAATTCCGGTCTTCCTCGGGCGACGTTCCCGCAAGGAACAGCGACGGAATGTTATGCGCGTTGAAATACTCCGCCATAAACCGGGCGTGCTCGACCGAAACGCAAAAACCGAGGCCCTTCACCGTCTCGATGTCTGTGACATATTTCAGGATGGACCGGATAATCAGATCGGCCCGGCGCTCGGCCGACGCCCGCACGAGAGTATACAGGTTGGAGAGCGCCGTTTTGTCATATCCACCCCGTACCCAGCGCAACTCCCGCAGATCAACAGTATCGGTCACCCCAAAATATTGGAACGGCGACAGGAGTTTACGGTCGATCGCCTCCGGAAGGCGGATTTCCGCCGCGATCCTCTGATCAAAATACTCCAGGATGCTGCGGCCGTCCATCCGTTCCGGCGTGGCCGTCAGGCCCAACAAAATCTTCGGTCGATAATGAGTCAACAGATTCTGATAGGTCGGCGCTGCGGCATGATGGAATTCATCCACGACAATATAATCGTAATATCCCGATGAAGTTTTGGTCTGAAACTCCTGCGAATGAAAAGTCTGCACTGACAGGAACAGATGCGCGATCTCGTCGGGTCGATAGCCGCCGACAAACAACTGCCCGAAATTCTCGTCCCGGAGCACGCCTCGGAAGCAAGCCAGGCTTTGCTCCAAAATCTCCTGGCGGTGGGCTACGAACAGCAATCGGTTGGGCTGGCCGGGATGCGCCTTGCAAAACCGTTTGTAGTCAAAAGCCGAAATCACCGTTTTTCCGGTTCCGGTGGCCGCAACAACCAGGTTTTTGTAATGGCCGCGTACCTGCCGCTCCGCCACCAGTTTGTCGAGAATCTCCTGTTGATAGGGATACGGCTGGACATCAAACAGATACGGTCTTGCCTGCATATCACCCGTCTGGCGTTCCGCCCGCAGCGCCCGGGCCAACCGAACCTCCTGCTCGGCGTGATAGGGCTCAAAATCGCCGGAGTTCCAGTAGACTGCAAAGGTTTTGGCAATCTTGCCGACGGTGTCGGGCAGGTCTTTGGCCGTCACTTTGACATTCCACTCCAGTCCGCTGGAGATGGCGGCATTGGAAAGGTTGGAGGACCCAACATAGGCTGTCGTAAAACCCGTTTCCCGATAGAAAACATAAGTTTTTGCATGCAAGCGCGTGCGTTTGGTGTCATAGGAAATCTTGATTTCGGTATTAGGCAACGCTTGCAGCTCGGCAACGGCTTTCACGTCCGTCGCGCCCATATAGGAAGTCGTAATGATTCGCAGCTGGCCGCCGTGCTGCGTAAACCAGCGCAGCTCCTCCATGATCATCCTTAGTCCGCTCCACTTGATGAACGATACCAACAGATCGATCCGGTCGCAGGATGTGATCTCCTTCTTCAGTTCTGAAACAAGACTGGGCTCGCGAACCGCACCGGTAAACAGAGAACTGACCGCCAGCGAGGTCTCCGGGCGGACAATGACAGAGGGCCCGGTCAACGTCTGGGCATTATTCTGCCGGTCCAACAGTGCCAACAGTTGTTCCGCCCGCTGATCGACCAGATACTCGTCGATGTGATCGTCGCGGATTTCTTGTCGAATCAGGTCCAGCAGCTTGTTCACCAGCGCCACCTGTCCCTGCACCGACCCGCCCTGATCCTTCACCATTTCCAGGCATGGCTCCACTACTTCCGCCAAGTATTTGGCCAGCACCTTGGCCGCTTCCTGCGCGTCAATCGCCGCCTTTTGGAACTGGCGGTCCGGATTTTCCAGTTCTGCGGCCACCCCCTGGTTGACAACCTGCTCGTATAATCCAGATTTCAGCATTGCAATCGCCTCAACTCTTTCGTCCTTGCAAAACCTGCGGACAAGTCAAATCTGTTTCAGCAGCTCCCAGGCCAGCCCGGCCAGTCGCGTCGATTGGGGATTGCGCAGGTATTTGACATCCAGATCGTTGATCCGCACCCGGTCCAGACCATCGGCATCCTTCAGGACGCTGCACAGCCGCCAGGTCCGTTCGCGCGCGCCGGCATCCACCTTCGCCAGATCCGCCTTCGCCTGGTGGTCGTCGATGCAGTGATAGGTGACCATGAACTTCAACGCCGCGAAGTCCGTCGGATCCGTTGGCGCCAGATTCAGCGCCGCCATTTTTTCCACGCTGCGTTTCCCGTGTACATAGCACAATCCGTCGTTGTCACGGCCGATATCGTGATACAGGGCGGCGGAGATCAACAGCTCCCGGTCCGGCGCCGGCAAAGCGCACAGTTCGCAAATCATCAGCGTGTGAAACAACACCCGCCAGGCATGCTTCACCCCATGGATGCTCCGCGGCCGCTCGAAATACGAATCGAATCCGGCGAGCTGCGAATACTGCTCATACGAGCGGACCACCGGCAACCATTCCGGTCCGCCCATGACTTCCCGCAACGTCAGCGGAGAAGCTAAACTCATCGCCGCCAGTCCATGTCCGTTTCCCATAAACGTCCTCCCTCGCTTGCTGCGTCCTCATACGAAAAATCGGCTGCTTCCCGCGGGAAAACAGCCGATGGGGAACAGGAGCCGCTCGTCGTTATGATCGTATCGATCGAGGCCGCCGTTTATTTCTTGCTGTCGATGTAGCCGATGGCGTTCAGCACCGCCGTCAGTCCTTCGCCGACCGCCCGGGCGATCTGCCAGGGTTTGCCGGTGCAGTCGCCGGCCGCGTACACGCCGGGCACGTTCGTCGCCTGGTCGCGGTCCACCTTCACAAACGGACCGTCCATCGCCAGTTCCGGCAGCAACGTCTCGGCCGGGTCGGACTGGCGCAGGATAAAGATGCCGTCCACCTTCAGTTCGCCGGCATCGGTCGTCAGCCCCGTCACCTCGTCGGTCCCCAGCACCGCCTGCGGTCGGGCCTTCAGCACCTCGATCGTCGGCTGCTTCGGCTGGTACTCCGTCTTATACTGCGGAATGAAATACACGACCGGGCAGATTTCGCCGAGAAAATCCGCGTCATGCTCCCCTTCCTCGGTGTAGGCGATGACCGCCACCGGCTTGTCGCGATAGAGCATGCCGTCGCAGGTCGCGCAATAGCAGACGCCTTTGCCGACCAGGTCCTTTTCACCATCGAGCATCGCCGAATTGCTGACGCCGATGGCCAGAACGACAGTTTTGGCCTCATAGGTGTTGTTCGGGGTCAACAGCGTAAAAGTGTCGCCGGCGAACACATTGGTCACTTTTTCCTTGATCAGGGTCGGGCCGGCGGCCAGGGCGTGGTCGGCGAACTGTTTCATCAAATCTTTGCCGGGCGTGGCCGGCAGGCCGGGATAGTTATTGATCGCATGGGCTTTCTGCAGTTTGGGGCTGAAATCCATGTGCTCGAACAGGGCCACGCTCTTGTTGCGCACCCGCGCCGTCAGCGCCGCCGACAGGCCCGCCGGCCCTGCGCCGATAATGGCCACGTCAAAAATCTGGTCCGCCATGTTTTTCCCTCCTCAGCCCATTTCCTGGGCGATTTTTTTCAACCGTTCCCGAATCGGCAGGTCGTAGGGACAGCGGGTTTCGCAGACGCCGCATTGGAGGCAGGCCGAAGCCTTGGCCGGCAGCGCTTCGTATTTCGCCGCACCGGCCGTTTTCATGCCGTAGCGGGAATATTGCAGATGAATGATGAAGGTTGCCGGGATGTCGATGCCCTGGGGACAGGGCAGACAATAGCCGCAGCGGCGGCAGAAGTTCTTGCCGAGTTGCGCCACTTCCGCGTCCAGCACCGCTTTTTCCTCCGCCGTCAGCGGCCGGAGCGGGTTGGCCGCCGCCAGGTTTTCCTTGATATGGTCCGGATGGTCCATCCCCGGAATCGCCACCGTAATATCCTGACCCAGGATATAGCGCAACGCCAGCACCCGGTTCTCGATCTGGCCGCCGCCCAGCGGTTTCATCACGATCCGGCCGATGTCCATTTCCTTGGCCAGCGGGAACAGCTTCTCCAGCGGTTTCGGCTCGACGGCGTTGAACGGCGCCTGCACCGTGGCGAACTCATTGGTCTTGATGCCTTCGACCAACAGATCGTAGTCGTGGCCGGTAATGCCGATGAACCGGATCTTGCCGGCCTGCTGCGCTTCCTTCAGCGCCTCCAGCGCCCCACCGGGACCCATCGCCTGCTCATACTCCTCGCGTTTCTTCACATTATGAATCTGATACAGGTCGATATAGTCCGTTTTCAGCAGGCGCAGGCTGGTGTCGATATCCTCGGCCATGCCCGCTTTGGACCGTTTCAGACTTTTCGTCGCCAGATAGTACTCGCTGCGCCGCGACGAGATGTGGCGGCCGATTTTTTCCTCGCTGTCGGTGTAGGCCCGGGCGGTGTCGATAAAGTTGATGCCGCTGTCCAGCGCCTTGTGCAGGACTTCTCCGGCCTCCTCCATTGTACAGCGCTGCATCGGCAGTGCGCCGAAGCCGATGCAGGTAACCTCCATGCCGGTCCGGCCCAGTCTTCGTTTTTCCATGATGTACCTCCCTGAACAAGACTATTTTTTATGTGATCACTCGCTAACTATTTTTCAGGTTCCATCCGCTTCGCAGGCATCGTCCTTGAAAGAGCGGCGGCATTGATTTGCAAATCCACATCCGCAGCAACCGCGACAAAAAACATCGGTTGTTCCGCACATTGCAATCCGCAATTATTGTCATCACCCTTGCGGAACTGCGCGTCAATCAATTCCCGGATCTGCGCACTGTCATCCAGATTTTTTTGCACTTCGCGCAAGTTTGCCCAAACAGAAATCGTCAGGGGAATCTCCAACCAATTTAAAGTTTTAATGCTATGCGGATGCAGTTCAACATTTGCATAAGTAACTTCCGGCCCCCCTTGCGAGGAACGTTGTGATGTCACTTTCTTGACCTGCGTTACTACAGCATATCCAATATAGCCTTTTTCCACAACAACCGTTCCATTTACAACAACCGGTTCTAAGGTCTTAAACGACAACGCCTTCCCGACAAACAAGGTCTTCAGGCCCGGCATTCCAACCAATTGGACGGGAATCACCGTCCCCTGGGGAATAAAGGCATTGCCGATAATCACATTAGAAGTTTCAACCGCTTGCGCCCCTGCCAATGATCCAGTGAAGCACAGTGTGAATACGGCAATCCACATCGCCAACAAACATGTCCTGTCGCGGAAAAATTTCAATTTCTCATCCCCTCAATCAATGCATATTTCATTTGCGATAATAGTTTCCGGTTTCAATAGATGTAGTCGTAAGATAGGGCTTCATTTTTTCCGAAAGATCTTCCTTGGCAACTTTCAGGTCAACATCTTTGACAACCGTTACCTGGAAACGGGTAAAAGGCGGAATTTGCTGATCTTCGCCCTGCAAAGCGGCCGCAGAAAAAATCAGCAGGAGTCCGCCGGATACATAGTCGGGCCAATATTTATTATATCTGGAAATTACACTTTTATTCGAAGCACCCAATCCGTACCAGACACTGGCAACGCCGCCGGCTGAAAAAGCCCCTGCAAGGAAGTGTTTACCTCCGCCGGCTTTTTGCAGGCCTTGCGGACTCATTGTAGTGTCGATGTCTTTCAAATTCTCATATTGATTGATATTCACGCCAAAAATCACCGGAATTTCAATTCCATCAATGGTCTTTAAGCTGACCGGCCGCATCTCGATCTTTCCGCCGACGCCAAAGTTTCCGGCCTTCCGGGCGATACTTACAAACGCCTTTCCCGCCGTTCCATATCGTACTATGGGGACATTCGCCACATTGAGGTTTTCGATGGTTCGAAACATTACTGCTTGTCCAACCGCATTCTGCGCCGAGGAAAGCGGCGTAATCAACTCGCAATTGATTACCGTCCCCGCCGGGATATAGGCATTGCCAGGACCGACTTCCGGCAAAAGCGGTTTAGGCGACAGCAGCGATTCCGCTGCAAATACCGGCTGAACAAACGTCAGACAGAGCAGGAACATTATCAGGGTAATATGCTTACAGTAAATTATTTTCCCCAACGCTATACACCATCTTTCCCCACAGCTTAGAGTACTCTTTTTCTTTCTACTCCTAATTCTATATTAGACCTTGCCGCCGGAATTCCTTTCGGCAGTCAAAGTTCTTTTGGCGGCCGGGCCAGCCAGCCCCCGGCCATCAGCAATTCCCTGACCACCGCCAGGTGTTGCCCCACCCGGTCCGCCAACGGCTGCTGTCCTGAGGTTTCCACCGTGAACGCGGCGATGCCCAGAGCCTTGCCGGCGTACCAGGCCGCACTCCGGCGAATGGGCGGGCCGAGCCGGGTAAACTTTTTAACTTCCTCGTCGATTTCGCGGTTAACGGCTTCAATCGTCGCCGTCGCCAGCGCATCGCTGGCCGGGTTGTCCGCCGGCAGCAGGGACTGACCGAGGGAGGTCCGGTCGAGTTTATGGAAAGTGCGGCCTTCATGCAGGTCGACCAACAGACTGATCCGATGTTCCTCCATCAGGGCGATGATCGCTTCGCCCATCCGCTCCGCCGGCGTTTCACCGTTATCGGGCGGATAGACCCGGTTCATGTCGCCGCCGCCATCCGGCACATAGCGTAACTTGACCGCCAGCCCCGGCATATTGACACGGGGCACCACCACAATTTTTCCCGACACCGGCTGCAACGTGCAGACCTGCGCCGCCGCCAGTGCCCCGGCCGGTTCATTGCCATGGACGCCGCCGAGGATCAGCGCTGTCGGACCGGGTTTTCCCGAATCCGCGATGCAGCCCTCCGTTTGCCAGCGGGTGCCCGCCTGCAGCGTGAAATGCTCGGCTGCCAGCGCCGCCGTAGCTGTCAAGGCAAGGCAAAGAACGAGTATTAAAGATGTCAGCCACTTTCTGCCCATACGCCTCACCCGCCCTTTACCCCACATATCGCGTCGCAACCTTATTTCCATGGTTTTGTTTTCTCTGCAACGTTCTCAATTTCCTTCATTCCCGCGAACGCAAACTACCCCCGGCCGCTTTTCCAAACGACAGGGGGTAGCATGTTGTATCTCAGTAAGTTTTTACTTCAGAGCCCCTTGCACCGCCAATTCCTGGATCAGCCCGATTAAAGACGCAGTACGGGGACCGAGGGTACCTAACTCCGCATATTCGCGGTCGGTATGAACATTATTGCCGGTCACGCCCACGGAATCCATGGTAGGAACAAACAGGGAAGAATAGTTGCCATCCGTCAGGCCGCCGGCCGACCACTCCACAATATCGGCGTTGTAATTGCGTTTCACAAGATCACGGTAAAGATTGATGATTTTTTGCACCTGCGCGGTCTTTTCCATCGGTCCGACTTCGATTCCGCCGGTGATTTCCACTTTGGCGCCGACCACTGCCGTTTTTTCGGCTAATGCCTTGATTTCGCGATCCAGACGTTCGCCTTCCGCCATTTTGTAGAAGCGGACTTCCAGTTTCGCGAAGGCATTGTCCGGCACTTTGTTCAGCACCTTGTTCGTGGTCCCGATCATGCCGACATTGATCGTGTTTTCCGGGATGAATTGGCCATGGTCAATAATGCCGCGGGCTTTAATAGCGGCTGCCGTTAGATTTCTCGGGTCTTCCGGTTGCGGACTGGCCAGTTTATAGATTTCTCCCAACTGGTGAACCAGTTCGGTGACGGCATTGACGCCGCGGTAAGGAGTACCGGCATGCCCAGCCAATCCGGTCACTTTCAGATCATATTTGGCCATGCCTTTGCGCTGGGTGACCACTCCCCAGTCCGGCTTGGCGGTGTCCATGACAAAGCAGACATCCGCCTGCCGGGACAACTCGGCAATCAGATTGGTATTGAATGCGGAGCCGGTTTCTTCTTCGGCGGAATAATACAGGATGATTTCGCCGTAGTCGCGGAAATCGAGCTCGTTCAAAGCTTTCATCATAGTAATGGTCTGGGCCACGATTGCCTTGTCATCGCCGGCGCCCGGTCCGTAAGCGAATTTAGTCTGTGCATCGAAGCGGAATGGTCGTTTTGCCGCTTCGCCTTTTTCAAAAACGGTGTCGGTATGAGCCAGCATCAGGATGCGCAGTTTGCCATTTCCCTTGAAGCGGCCGATCACAAAGAAATAACCCCTGGTAGCGACTCCACACTTCGTGAGCTGCTGCAAGGGGTTATTTTTCATTCATGTGTGATTTTTGCCGTAAGCGATGCGGTTCAGTCCCGCCACTCGATTGCGAAGTGTTTGCGCGGCGGCACCGGCGGGCTCTGGTCCGGCCAGCCGACAGGAGTGAGGCCGACCAACCCCCAGTCCGGACAACCCAGATACGATAAAATGGCCTGCTCGACCCATAGCGGCCCCGTCATCCAGCAAGCGCCGAGGCCGGCTTCATGGGCCAGCAGCAGAAAGTTCTGCAGGGCGGCGCTGCTGGAAAACAAACTGCCTTTTTGATAGACCTCCTCCGGCGGCAGGGAGGAAACCACCGCCACGATGGCAGGCGCCCCGCCGAAATCACGGAAGTAGCCGCGTACCATGCCCCGCATCTTCTCGTTGAACAGGGTTTTCATCCGCTCATCCAACTGGTCGATGCAGCCTTCCGCTATCGAAATGAGTTCTTGCCGGGCCTGGCCGGTCAAAACAAAAAACTTCCACGGCTGCGTGTTCATGGCCGAGGGCGCCCACATCGCATTTTTGATCAATTGTTCCAACAGTTCCCGGGGCACCGGCTCCGGCTTGAACCGCCGGATCGTGCGCCGTTCCTTGATGGCCTGCAACAGTTCCATCGATTCTCCCCCTTATTTCAACAGCGGCCGCAACGCGCGAAACTCTTCGGAGTCGGAGTGGCCTATCCACTCATAAATCGTCATTTCGCTCCCGCTGATGATCGCTCCCGCCTGACGGAGCCGCGCCAGGCCAAGTTCCTTGTTGGCGGGTTTGCGGGAACCCGAGGCGTCGGCGACAACATGGACCCCGTACCCGTGTTCCAGCGCAGCGAGTGCGCTCTGCATCAGGCAAATATGCGCTTCGGTCCCGAGCATCACCAGATTCTCCACTTTTAAAGACGTCAGTTGACTGACAAATTCCGGCACTTCAAAACTGTTGAAAATATTTTTCTCGATATAGGCAAATTCCGGCTGCAAGTTTCGCAAGGCTTCATGAGTTGCCCCCAGGCCGGGCGTGTAATGTTGGGTGAACAGCACCGGCACCTGCAACGTGTGCGCGGCCGTCACCATCTTCACCGCCCGGTCCAACACCGCGGCAAAATCATGGATGGCCGGCAACAGTTTTTCCTGAACATCGATCACCACGAGGGCGCAGCCGTCGCGTTTCAATGGTGCGTATTTCGACACGTTACTCTCCTCCTGACAAAAAGCCCCCGTATGACGCCATACAGGGGCTTGGGTTCACAGAACGTTTATTTCCCGGGGAATGCCGGTTTGCGTTTTTCCACGAAGGCGGTCATGCCTTCCTTTTTGTCTTCCGTGGCGCAGGTCACGCCGAACAGCGCCGCTTCGTAATTCGAACCGGTCGCCAGATCGGTGTTCAGGCCGTTATGGATGGCCGATTTGGCCATCTGCACGGCGAAATTGCCTCGTGACATGATCTTTTGCGCCATGGCCCTGGCCGTCGGCAACAGCTCTTCGGCGGTAGTGACCTTGTTCACCAGACCGATGCGCCAGGCTTCCTGAGCGTCGATCATGTCGCCGGTATAGATCAGCTCCTTGGCGATTCCCTTGCCGACCAGCCGCGCCAACCGCTGCGTCCCGCCGAATCCCGGAATGATGCCGAGCGAAACCTCCGGTTGACCGAACTTGGCCTTCTCGGAAGCGATCCGGATATCGCAGGCCATAGACAACTCGCAGCCGCCGCCCAGGGCAAATCCGTTGATCGCGGCGATGACCGGTTGCGGCATGGTTTCCAGCTGGTTGAACACGCTTTGCGCCATCTGACACCAAGCCTGTCCCTCGGCCGCCGTCATCGGCAGCATTTCCTTGATGTCCGCGCCGGCCACGAAGGCTCGCTCGGCGCCGGTGAGAATCAGAACTTTTACGGCAGTGTCCTTGCCGATTTCACACAGGGCCTCACCCAATTCACCGACCGTTTCGGCGTTCAACGCGTTGAGGGCCGCCGGCCGGTTCATCGTCAGGATGCCGATGCCGTCCTGATTTTCAAACAACAAATTCTTGAAAGTTTTCATCCCGCAGATTCATCCTTTCCTGTTACTTCGAATAGTCATAGAAGCCGCGCCCGGTCTTGCGGCCCAGCCAGCCGGCTTCCACATATTTGCGCAGCAGCGGGCAGGGACGGTACTTCGGATCGCCGAAGCCCTCGTACAGCACTTCCATGATGTACAGCATCGTGTCC
>JAAZNU010000076.1 GCA_012798135.1 Veillonellaceae bacterium
AGATGGGGAATTCAAAGACCTTGAAGGCGAGGCTAGAAGGGTTCTCGAAGATGCTGGCGTTGATTATCTCGATGGATATCACGTCATTAAAAATGAAGACCAAGATAACGTAAGGAGAGAAGGTCTTAAAGGATCGGAATGGTATGGGAAACCCTCTGGCGTTTATTTCCTCGCCGATCCTGATGATCTTGGATTAGCGTATCCTTACGTTGTCGGGAAAATGGTTTCACAAAAAAATAAAGAAACGATGGCTGTAATCCATTTCCGTATTCCGATCGACGAAATAAAAAACATTCAATGGGATGGCAAATTCAACGCAACGTTTGGAACATATTCTTCGTTCTTGAATAAAGGTGACATTCGTCCCGATCAGATTGTAGAGATTCAACATGCAGATTTCCCAACGGCCGATGAATGGAATGAAAAAACAAAAATACCGCTTTATCAGGGCGACGTTGCCTCCTCCGAGTCGCTCCTCTATCAGGCTGGCGACGGCGACGAGGCGGGGCTCTCGAACCTGAAGGACATTGCCCACTCGTTTGAGACTTGGGAGGAATTCGCCTCATTTGTGGAAACGATGGAGGTGCAGAACCCCTCTATCCCGCAGGATATGTCAACGATCGAGCGACAGGGCTGGTATAAGGAACTTTGGACCCAAGCCCGCCAGGTAAACCCGATTGATCTCGACGACTGGGTGCAGAGGCTCGAGGCCGACAATCACGCCGGCCTCTACGATTTCCTCGAAGGCATCTGGAACGAAGTCCTCGTGCCCGGCTCGATGCGTGTATTTGAGGGCGCAGAGGAGCTCTCTGTCGCTGAAAAAGCCAGCGGGACAAAGGGCGAACTTGCCGAGACCATCGTCGCCGGCGCACAGCGTGTAGGTAGCGGCAAGCGGAACCTGGATCCGCGCTTCATCGCCTCTCTCATGGGGACCATACGCAAGAACCCCGAGGAGTATGCTCGTATCTACGGCCAGGTCATGGACCAGCCGGAGGTGGGGCGTCTCGGCGCCGAGGCTGAAAAGGCCAAGTATGCCGATATCGAAGATCCCCGCCTCAAGACCAACCGGATGTCCATTTCGCAGCGCGCCGCTCTCGCAAGCCAGATCCGGGACGAGAAGCTAGCCGCGGATGTCCTCACCGGTCGCGTGGCGATGGACGAGAAGGCGAAGACGTATCTGGATAAGCTCCGATCTGCGCAGAAGGCCGCGAAAAAGAAGATTGCGGACCTGACCGCGGAGCTCAAAGTCGACGAGGCAACACTCGACGAGCAGGACCGGAGACTCGCGGCCTCGCGCGCCGAGAGCGCCCGAACGTCTCAGGAGATCGCCAGGGCAAAGAAACGGATCGAGCGATTCGTCGAGAAGGGCCAGAAGGTACCGAAGGGCTACGAATCCAAGCTCAAGACCCAGGAGGAGCGCGCGAAGGCGCTCCGCTCGCAACTCGCTAGGATCGGCGATTATGAGGAACTCGACCGCCAGAAGCGCCGGCTCGAGGAAGGTCTTTCTCGCGCGGAACTCCAAGCCGAGGAGTACCGTGCCCGCGGCGAGGCCACTCCCCTCACCCTCCTCCGCCTCCGCTCCGAACTCCGCGAGCAACTTCGCACCCTTGAACCGCGCCTCAAGGCGGCCGGCGAGCGATGGAAGGACAACGCCGGCCTCGCCTCATATATCGCAAAGGCTGAAGCCATCGCCAAGGAGCGGGAGAAGTACCAGGTTCGTGAGGCCGAAAAGCGGGCCTTTGCGAAGATACGGAAGTATCAAAAATCGCTCGTTAACCAGATCATGCGGGCGCCAGACGAGCGGATGTATGTCGCGCAGCAGAAAGCAATCCTCGAGATTCAGCAACTCATCGATCCGGCCTGGAGGAGCGAGAAAACCCAAGAGCAAGTAGACGAGCTCAGGGCCGAGCTCGAGAAGAATCCCGAGATCTCGCGAGAGATCCCGAAGGAATGGCTCCGCCGAGCCACAGGGAAGAATCTCAACGAAATGACCCTCCAGGAGCTCGAGGAGACCGCCCGCAAGGTCGATGACCTGCGGACTCTCGGCCGTGTCCTGAAGAACCGACAAGACCGCGCCCGGGCAGACTGGAGCGAGGCCCGGGTTGCCGAGATCATCGACGCGATCGAGCATTCTCCGGGCTACAAGGCTCCCACGGGATATGAACCCGAGAAGGATTTCCTCGAACGATTCAAGGACAAAGTCCGAACGCTCGATTATTCATTCCTCAATATGCGCCGAATCGCGAACCGTCTCGATGGCGGAACAGACGGTACGAACGTCAAACTTCTCTGGCACGAAATGAATCGGAACTATCGGAAGGAAATGGAGGGAATCGATCGCCGGACACAGACGATCATGCAAGCGTTCACCGACGCCGGCGTGAAGCCGGAGGAATGGTACAACACGTCCGTCACCGTTCAGGGCGCAGGCCCGGGCGGAGCGGCGAAAGTCCTCCGGAAATCTGACCTCCTCGCGCTCGAACTCGCCTTCCGGAACGAGGACAGTCGCGCCGCGGCCCTCTACGGGAATTTCTTCTCCGCGACCGAGCGGAAGCAGCACGAGAAAGACGAGGACTGGTTCATGGTTCAGGGCGGGGCGCG
>JAAZNU010000342.1 GCA_012798135.1 Veillonellaceae bacterium
CGGCCGGACGGTCAGGTGATTGACCTCGCTCAGCGCTTCGAACAAGGCTTGAACGGTCAGGACATCAGAATTTCCGCCGACAATGACGGGCGCGAAGCATCGTTCGCCTTTATCAAACAGATTGAAAGCGAAACAGCCATAGAGCAGTTTTCAGGCAAAAGCCTGCGGTCGACCGATCTGCTCTTCAATGAAGCGCGAACCGGTATGTCCGCTGAATTCAAACCGCTCAAAGGAACCTATAAGCTGATCGCCAAAGCGATGATTCTCGATCCAGAAAACTTCAAGATTGAAGATCCCTATGTCGTAGTTACCGGTTCGGTTTCCGGGATTCTCGGGACGGACGACTCCAAGCGCGACCTTTTCTCGGGGCTTATCGCAGGCTTGAAATGGGCACTGCTGATTGGGTTCCTCACGTCTGCCATATCGGTTCTCATCGGAGTCATGTACGGCATTATTTCAGCGTACTTCGGCGGGAAAGTCGACTCTCTCATGCAGTTTTTCTACCAAATAGTCAATTCAATGCCGGTTCTACCCGTCCTTATCGTGATTTCCGCCATTTTCAAGCCGAGCATTTTCATGCTGATCGGCGTCATGGTTTTCTTCTTCTGGACAGGGTCGGTCATGACAGTCCGCTCGATGGCTCTGCAGATCAAGGAAGAAACCTACATTGAAGCGGCCAAAGCGCTCGGAGCAAAAAAAAGCAGGATAATATTCAAACACATGGTGCCGATTCTGATTCCGTACAGTTTTGCTTCAATGGCGCTTTCAGTGCCAAGCGCAATCGTGTACGAGTCCTCGGTCAGTCTTTTGGGATTGGGCGATGCCACCATTGTCACCTGGGGCCAGATACTCCATGACGCCATGCAGGGAGCAGCCATTCTGAAAGGCGTCTGGTGGTGGGTTCTGCCGCCCGGCTTGCTCATCGCAATCATGGGAATGACCTTTGCCTTCCTCGGATTCTCGATGGACAAGATTCTTCATCCCAAACTCAAGACAAGGTAGGCGCTATGAACAGTCTGTTACGTGTAGAAAACCTGCAGATGCACTATTTTACTTCAAAAGGCGCAGTGCGGGCCATAGATTCGATCAATTTCGATGTCATGCCGGGCGAAACCCTGGGACTCGTGGGTGAATCCGGCTGTGGGAAAACAAGCCTCGGGACCTCAATTCTCAGGATGCCCACACCCCCAGGCCGCTATGTCGGCGGGAAAATCCTGCTGGAAGGAAATGACATTATCCCCTTGCCGGAAAAGGAAGTGCGCAAAGATATCCGATGGGCTAAAATTTCGATGGTTTTTCAGGGAGCAATGAATTGCCTGACACCAGTCTACACGATTGGCAAGCAAATGCTGGAAACCCTGAACGAGCACAAAGAAATGCCGCGCAGCGATGCTGAAAATCTGATCAAGGAATACCTGGGCTATGTCGGGCTTCCGCCTGAAATCATGGGAAGATATCCGCACGAACTTTCAGGCGGCATGAAACAGCGCGCGGTCATCGCGACAGCCCTGTTTCTAAAACCCTCGCTAGTCATTCTGGACGAACCGACAACTGCCCTCGATGTCATCGTTCAATCGCAGATCATCAATCTGCTGAAAAAGCTGAAAGCGCAATTCAACCTTTCATTCATATTCATAACCCATGATTTGGCGCTGGAAGCCGAAGTTGCGGATCGCATCTGTGTCATGTATGCCGGGAAAATTGTCGAACTCGGCGCCAATGAGCAGATTTACGGCAAATCAGGCCCCGCGCATCCCTATACTGAGCGCTTGCTGGCAGCGACACCCCGGCTTTTCAAGAAAGTCGAAAAATTGCACTTTATTCCGGGGACACCGCCCGACCTGATCCATCCGCCCAAAGGATGCCGTTTCAATCCGCGCTGTCATAAAGCCTTTGAACGATGCAGGGAGGAAGAGCCGCCCCTCGTTGAAATCGAACCAGGTCATTTTTCAGCCTGCTGGCTGAACCACAAGGGTTGAGGGAGGCATCAGATGAGCGACATCATTTTAAGCGTACAGCATCTTAAGAAATATTTTGAACCGCACCAGACCTTTACCCAGTCCATTACCGGCGGCGGCCAGAAAAAGGTGATCAAGGCAGTCGATGATATCAGCTTCGACATCGAGCGGGGAGAGATTTTTGGTTTGATCGGCGAATCAGGATCCGGGAAGACCACAACCGGCAAACTGGTGATGAAACTGATTGAAGCGACAAGCGGGAAAATCATCTTCAATGGTGAAGACGTCACTGTACTGAACAAGGAAATGCTTCAGGAATATCGAAAAAAAGTCCAGATGATTTTCCAGGATCCCTACGCC
>JAAZNU010000344.1 GCA_012798135.1 Veillonellaceae bacterium
CCGCGCTGCCGGCGTCGGCCAGCGTGCTCCCGGTGCCCTCGTTGCAGCGCCACAGGTGGATCGTGTTGGCGTCCACCACAGCAGCGTTCTGCACGACCTGCAGGGCCGCACTCACGATCTCATGGCTGCTCAGCTCCACGTTGCCCGAGAACGCCAGCACCTCGTCGGCGCTCAGTCCGCCGCCCCACGCCGTTGTTGCCACTGGTTACCCTCCTGCCGGCGTCGCGAGGGCGCCGCTGAGCTGCGTAATGGCTGCGCCCATGCCGGCAGCTACGGCGTCGCGAAGCGCCTGGTACTTGCTGGTGTCCACACCAAGCTCTTTGCCCCGGGCAATGTAGCCGTCGAGCCGGCCGATCATGTTCGGGATGTCCCGCTCCAACTGCTCGATGGTCGCCACCTCACGCGCGAAGCCCTGCTCCAGCTCGAGCCCGGCCTGCAGTGCCCCGAAGTCAACGGTCGCGATGTCTACCATGGTCACCTGTCCTCTCGTCAGCTTGGCGTCAGCGTCGTCACGGTACCGACCTCGGACTTCGTCTGCGTCCCGATCAGTGCCGCGGCGTCGGTGTCTCCGTCGTAGACCTTGATCGTGTTGTCGCTGGTGTCGGCCTTGCGGCACCCGAAGCCGACCACCCGATACACCCGGTTGAGCAGGTCGGCCACGCTCCCCGTGGTCGCCTTGTACGTCGCGACCAGGGCGCCGAGGACAGCTGCCACCAGATCCCACGGGTCATGCTCCACCACGCGCACGCCGACCAGATACGTGGTGTCTGTCGCCCCCGTCAAGCAGAACGCCACCTCGCCGACGGTGTCAACGTCGTCAGCGTGCACGGTGAGCTTGTAGCAGGTGCCGGTCACCTGCGCCACTGCGCTGCCAGCGGTCGCGCCGAACGCACCCCCTCCCTTGCTCACAGTCACGGTCGCCTCCTCCGCTGTGCCGGCCTCGTAGTAGAGCACCAGCCGCGCGGCTGTGCCCTCGGCCTTCTGCAGGATCGTCTCGCGGGTCACGAAGCGGGTTGCCATGCTGCTACGCCTCCAGTAGCCCGGCGGTCGCCGGGGCAGTCAGTGTCGGGACAGGCCCGTCGAGACCCCACAGGCCGCGGGTCGCCAGAATGAGCAGGTCGCCTGCAAGTCCCTCCGCACACGTCAGCGGCGACTGCCAGCCGGCCGAACTCACCAGGGGCGCCCGGTCGTCGGCGCCAGTGTTCGCCCGGGGCTGTGCGAGCCGGCTGATCACGCCCCGCAAGCTGTGTCCGGCGTCGTGCTGCATCATGCCGGCACCTCCACGACGCGGCCCACAAGCGTCTGCGTGTAGCGCCCGCTCTCCTCAACCGCCCACTGCTTGCTGAGCACGCGCAGGATTGTGCCCGTCGCCATGCGCAAGCCCGCCACCTGCACCCTCACGTAGTTGTCGGGCATGAGCCCGGGGTAGTCGTGCATCGTCCACTCGACCACCAGACACCAGCGGCCCATATCCTCCCACAGGCGCTTCGTGATAGCGTCGAGGTCGCTGCCGTCCGGGAAGCTCATGTACCGCTGCCGCAGGTCGCCGATGAACCGCAGGGCGCCCGGCGTCAGTACGCTGTCGAGGTCTGCCAGGGACTTGGCTTTGGCGCCGCCGCCCTCGCCCACCTGCACACGCAGGACGTTGGCGAACTCGCCGTAGCTGAGCGCCGCCTTGATGCGGGATACCAGGTCCTCGGCGTCGGTGCTGTCGTCGTCGAGCGTGTAGTCATACGCCCCCGCCGTGTGCGTCAGCGGTGGCCTTAGGAACAGCACGCCGTTCTGATCCTGCCCCCACTCATAGCCCACTGCGTTGGCGATGCCGTCCAGCACGCTCGGCACCTTGGCGTCCTCGCGGAACGACAGGATGCGGGTGCCCGGCGTCGTGGTCGTAAGGACCTTGGTGGCGCTTGCCACGTTGACCTTAGCCGACGGGATGCCGGCGCAGTTGCAGACGGCCTCAAACGCCTCGCCAGACTGCCAGCCTTGAAACGAGCACATCACGCCGAGGTCCTTCAGCGCCAGACGGCTCTCGATGATGTCCTGCGCGTCCTGCACGTAGCGCGACGCTAGGACGCGCTCCGGCCTCTGCAGCTCCGGCGGCGGCACGTGCCCGGTGAACTGCCGGACCCACGTGGCACCGTCGTCAGTGCTCACCTCGCCGATGATCTTCGCGTTCGCCTTCGGCCACTCCAGCGCGGCCCCGGTCTTGCTCACGATCTCCGCGTGGCACATGCTGCCACGCCACCGCTCACCGATGCGCCCACTGAGCGCCACCAGTTGGCTTGAGGCGCTTGATCCCGTCACGGTCGGGTCACTGGTGCCGGCCACCAGGGTAGGGGCCCGATACTCCTGCACGCAGTACAGCAGTGCCCGGCGCCCGGTGTCGCTGGTGGTGAACGTCACCTTCGGTCTGGTCGCCTTGGCGTTGCCCGGTAGGGCTTCGCTCTCCACTGTGATAGCGGTGCCCGCCGGCAAGTCTGCCACGGGCTCCCGATACGCCGCCGTCTGATTGCACCATGACGGCGCTACGATGTAGCCGTGGGGACGCAGGACAGCGGAAGCCGGGTACGTGACGGGTTGCACCAGCACCTTCACAGGCCCGCCGAGCGCCCACAGCTCCACGTAGCCGTTCCCCAGGTTGAACTCGTGCTGAGCCTTGCTCTCCGTGCTGCGCCACTTGTCGCCGAACGTCCAGCTGAAGGGGAGCCCGTTGACGGTCACCAGCAGCTTGCCGCCCTCGGCCTCTACGCGAATGGTCTGGTAGACAGGCCTGCTGCCGATGTCGCGGAACGTCGGGATTGCGCTGCAGTCCATCGCCGCGATGACTGTCCAGTGCTCGTCGCCAGCACACTTCCCAAGCAGCGTTGGTTGCAACACGTGCTGTCCGGTGGTGCCCGTCAGTGCTTCCCAAAACTCGTCTGCTGGCCCCGCACCGGGGAAACACAGGGCATACTCCGTGGTGCGGTCGTTATAGAAGTGCAGGCCAAACATCGGCCGGTCATAGTCGCCCGCCGTGGTAGGCGACCGCCATACCTGCACCAGTAGGTTCGGTGCGATAGCGTTCGTGCTTCGTATCCTGCCCCACTGGCCAGCGCTGTATCTGTTTGGAGCAGCATCGTAGTAGTGCAGGTGTTTCACTCGCAGGGCACCGCTACTCGGGCTGAGCTTCCATAGACCCAATGTGTCGGCGCTGGGCGGCATCTGCCATGCGCTCTCATCAGTGTCAGTCTCCGCCCACGAGCCAATCGGGCCGATGGCATTGATGTCCTTCAGGTACTCAAACAGTCCGCCGAAGTCCCACCCGAGCGACGTGCCCAGGTCGGCGGTAGAGCCCTTCAGCTGAACATTCGCTTCGGCTGCGTTCCAATCACGCCCGAAACCTGCCACCGTGAGCAGCGCATCAGCGTGCGGGTTGTCGACCGTCAGTCTACCCACTGCCCTGGTGTATGCCATGCTCAACTCACATCCGTTGGCCCCGTCCACGTCTCGCCGTCGTCGGTGGACGTAAACAGGTCGATACCGCTGGCGCTGCGCGCTGTCACGTAGATCACGCCGCCCTGGGATGTGCATGCCACACTGTCGTATGCGCCGGTATCGTCGACCGTTACCGCAGTGCCCGGGGTGTTGAGCCCGGCCACGATGCGGTTGAACTTGATGTTGCCGTCCCCGTCAATCCAACAGTAGTGCGGGACGCCCCCGGTGGGGTCGGTGTACATGCCGTGCCTCCTGCCCTCGGCTGCCGGCGTGACGCTCGCTTCGAGGTACTCGCGCGCCGGTGCCAGGCCGTCTGACGCGGTCGGCGCCTTGCCCCCGGTCGCCGCGTAGTACCACGGGTGCTCAGTCTCCCCGTCGAACTCCTTGATGCTGTCAAGGTTGGCACTGCGCCAGTGCCCGGCGTCGTCCGACGGGCGCGGTGCGCCGTCCTTGGCGAACGCCCCGCTGTCAGGGTAGCGGCGCCACACCTGCGCCGCCTTCGCCCTTGAGCGCGCCAGTGTCCCGAGCGGCTTCTGCGCGATGCCGTGCATGCGCCCGCCGATAACCTTGTCGGTCACCACCTTGCAAACGATGCCCAGTGCGATCTCCCACGAGCCGCACCGTAGCGCCGCCGTTGCAACCCCGCCGTCCACGTCCTGCTCGAGTGGCACAAAACCAGTCGTCAGCTGGCTCTCGCGCACGTCGAAGAGCCAACACCCGAGTTCGTTGTCATCGCTGTCCTTCAGCGCCTGTGCTGCGGCGCTCGTGTTCAGACTGCACTCCCACGCGTCGCTGCACCACGTGATAATGTTCGCACCCTGCCCGAGCGTGAATGCGCTCGTAAAGTCCAGCTCGTAGTTTGGGCTAATCTGCCTGTCAAACATCGGCAGGCACTCCTCCACCACGTTCGCGTTCGAATTGTCCCCCGCGTACAACATCCGTTGGCTCGCATAGTCCACAACGGCAGACAGACCACCGTGGCGATACCCGCTGCCGCTGTGGTGCTCGTCTCCATCTGCCGCTGCGGCCTCGAATGTCTTGATGCGCGCGTGTCCCGCCGTGGTCGGGTCAAGTTCCAGTGTTGGCGGCGCTGTCAATTGCCAAGTGCCGTCGGCGAAGCCGCTCAATTCCAACGTCTCGACAACCTCAGGATCAACCTGCTCCCCGTCCGGCTTGAGCTTGATGAGCCAATACACGTGCTGATCGGTACCAGCAGGCACCTCATCAACCTGCACCAACACGCCCTCGCGCACCATGTGCGGGACTGCTTCAAAGTTCCACGTCGTCCATGAGTGCTCGTAGCCGCTCTGGCGGTTGAGCTCGCTCTCCGTGTCTGTGCCGACGTAGTGATTGTCTACCGGCGTCAGCGTGCGCCCGGCTACCGTCAGCCGTAGCGGCGACGCATCGGGCACTGTGAGGCGCGTGAGCAGCCAGCCCCAGCCGCGCCAGCAGTAGACAGCTTCCCAAGTCGCGTCCCAGGTGCCGCCCTTCGGGCCCTCTGCCCCGTATGCGGCGCTCCAGCGGTCCGCGCGGTGGTACCAATAGCTCTCCGGAACCGACGGCCCGCCCGCCGGGAAGTTCTCCGCCGGGGCGTCGGCCTGTATCTGCACGAAGTTGTTCGGCAGATTCAAAGCCAACTTCGGCGTGCCGCTCGCAGCGACCGTGAAGCCGCCCCCGCTGGTGGGAGCACTCGCCCCGCCGCTGCCGGACCACGACTCATGCGTCAGCGCCGGGTGCGGACCGTAGATGCTCACGTGATTGCGGTGCGCGAGGTTGAGCGCGTTGAACGTGTAGTGCGAGGAGCAGTCCTCGCTGTCCACCGTGGGCACCTGTACCTCAATGCTCAAGTCGTCGGCGTCGTGGTGCGCTTCGCGGGCACTCTCCGGGGTGACGCCGAAAGACAGCGTCGCCGAAGTCACGAGTTCGTGGGCGTCGTAACCCTCGGCATAGTCGAGCCCGGCGATAAGCCCCTCCGCCTGCGCCCACACTCCGACCGCACGCAATTGTGCGGGCGTGGGGTAGACCTTGTCGCCGGACGATGCCATGAGCGTCTCCCAAAACGAGAATGCCCGCTCATGGGCCTGAGCGGGCGTCTGGGCGCGTTCCGTAGCGCCCGGCAGGGCATATTTGCCGAGGCGCACTTTCAGCGCGTCTCAGGGCGTTGTAGACCAATTCAGCGATGCCGGTATGCGCGAACTCGCCTGGAACGGCCCGTCAATCCGTACCGTATCAACGGGCGTGCCCTGGCGGTCGCGGACATAGAACTGCGAGAAGTCGATCATGAGCGGACTGCCATACACGACTGCATGCCTGGCGTCCGCCGTGTGTGTGTTTGTGCAGCTGAGGGTCAGCGTGTCTCCTGATCCGCTCAGCGTCCAGTTTGCAAGCGTCTTGCTTCGGCCCGTGAAATCTATGGCATGGCCTGCCCAATTCAGCGACGCGGAGCCATAGTCTCTCCCGCTGGTACCGCCGTGCATGTACCAGTCCAGGCCCGCCGCAGTCAGCTTGTCGAGCATCGGGTTGTAGACTTCGAGCGTCGCGTTGTAGACCTGCGTGATGCTGCGCGTTGCGGCCCCGCAGGTCACAGCGGCGGTCGCAGGCTCCGTCAGAACCCAGGCGTCCGTTGCTGCCGTCTCGTGGGCGTAGACCGGCGACCCGTCGCGCCCGGTCGCGGGCGTGTGCGTGCGCTTGCGCGTCAGTGTCATGCCGCTGATGGCGAGGCTGTAGTCCGCCGTCACCGTCCAGGGCGTGGGGTCCGTTCCCACCGTCCGGTACTGCTTCGCCGTCGCCGTTATCGCCGACGTCTGGTACTTTTCCTCGGGACTGACGCCATCCCAGTTCGTCTCCATGATCCAGGCGACGTAGATGCGCTTGTTCTCCTCGTAGGCGTCCGGAAGCGCGTAGGTCATGTCGCCGAGCCCCAGCGGCGCATACACGTATTGGCTGGCATCCGTGTCCCACCACGCCGCCGCCAGACCGCAGGACAGGTACCCGCCGGCCACTGCAATCCCGTAGACCGGGTGGCGCTCGTCGCCGAAGGTCTCCTCGGCGTGCAGCAGTGTGAGGGTGCCCGTGAGGGCAGACCCGTCGCCCGTGGTGGCTGTCTTGACTGCGGCCATCAGGTCCTCCTTCGACACATCCCAGTGCAGCGCGGCATTCTGCGCGGACGGCTCGCTCATGACACCTGCGGCGCGTAGTTGTCGCCGCGTTTCCCGCCAGGCGGCTCGCGGCCCCACCGCACACATAACACCTCCGACGCCGACCACAATGATCACGAGCACGCGCAGCACTGCCAACGCCGCGTTTCGCTGTTTACTCGTCATGCCTTCTGTCTCCGTCTGTGCGATTTGCACGTCAGACGGTAGCATTATAGCCTGCCGCACGAAGCACGGCGAACATTCTACGCCCATGTAGCTACCGCGACCGCTCGAGCCACCTCACTGCGCGCCACCTGCTGCAGGTGATCATCACCGTACACGGGGCCGTTGAAGTTGACCACGACTGTCTTCCCGCCGACGCCGTTCGGGATGATTGCCCCCGCAGCCCGCGGCACGAACAGCTCGGGACCACGCTCGCCCACGATGTACGGGGCGCCCGCTGTCACAGGCCCGCCCACTGCGCGCTTCTGCGCCCACGCGAGCGTCGCGCTTGCCTCGTCCCACGCCCGCTGCCTCTCCCGCATTTCGCGCGGGTGCGTCAGCTGGTACCAAAAGCCCGTCTTCTCGTTCTCGGCCTTCATCCGCTTGAGGTCGTCGCTTGCCCGGGAACCGCGCTGTGCCCGCACAGCCTCGGCCTCGGCAGCGCCGGCGGCGTTTGTGGCCTTCGGCACTGCCTTCTCGGCCTTGTTCATGGCGTATAGGGCGTCAGCCACCTGCTTGATTGCCGCGGCTACCTGGTCCGCCGAGGTCTCCAGCGCCTTCGTCAGGGCTTCCTGCGCATTGCGGGCTGCCCGATCAGCAGCGGCGATGCGGTCCGCAGCGTCCTGGCGCGCCTTGACCAATCCATTGTCGGCTTCGATGATTGCGTCCCTCGCTGCCTTTGCATCTTCGATGCCCTTCTCGCGCGCGTCATTCAGCGCGGTTTCCGCGTCCGCCACACGACGGGCGCCTTCTACCTGTGCATCCGTGAGCGCATTTTGCGCGTCCAACGTCGCCTGCCGGGCTTCATCAAGCCTGGTTTGCGCCTCGGTTACTGTGTCCGCAGCTTCCTGCTTCGCATCGGCAATCTCCTGCGCAGATTCCTTCTGTGCGTCAGAAAGCTCCTGCTGAGCCTCAGCTAACTCGCGCGCCTTGCGTTGCGCGTCCGTCTCCTCAATGCCGGCTATGGCGTTCATGGCATCCTGAACGCGCTTCTGTGCAGACGCCACGCGGTCGCGTCCGCGCTTCTCAGCATCATCTACTTGCCTACGCGCACGCACAACGGCCTTCGCCAGATCCTCCTCCGCCTTGTGCTCAGCCTTCCGGGCCTCCGTGAGGCGGCGGGCAGCAGTGGCAATATTCTTTGCGCTCTGCGTTACAGCGTCGTCTTTATCGCGCTCCGCTCGCCTGATCTCCCGTGCGGTTCGGTCTGCTACTTTGCGCTCGTCGTCGCGTGCGGCATTGGCCTTCTTAGTCGCGTCAGCCACGGCCTGCGCGCCCTCAGTGACTGCCTTGCTCTTTTCCTTCTCAGCATCCGTCACAGCTTCACGAGCGTCACGCACAGCGATTATGGCATCGCGCTCTACACGGGGCCGTTGCTTGACAGCATCGGCATACTCCGCCTGCGCATCTGTGTATGCCTTGGCAGCATCTTCGGCAGCATCGGCCTCGTCGTCCATGGCCTGCGCGGCCTGCTCAGCAGCATCGGCCTGCTGCTTGTAGGCGTCAGCCGCTTCCTGCGCCGCCTTAGCTTGGGCGCGGTTGCGGTCAACTATAGCATAGATTGTAATGCCAATCATTGCCAATGCCGCCGCAATCACCCCATATGGCCCCCCCGTTAGAGCGGCCCACGCAGAACGCGCCGCAACGGCGAGCCGCCCGAGCCCAGCACCAAGCGCCGATGTAGCTGCCAAGTCCGCGTAGCTGGCAGCGACGTCAGCCATCTTGGCAGAGCGCAAAACCCGGATCGTCGCGGTCGCGGTCTTTGAGACTGTCGTCCACCACAGATACGCCTTCGTCAATCCAGCGATCGCAATCAGGAGCGTCCCGCTCGTGGCCACTGCGGCCAACATCCCTCCCACAAGCGTGCGGTGTTCTTGCGCAAAGCGCGTCAGAGGCCCCAGGGCACTGGCGATTGTGACGGCAATTCGCGCCATAATGGGCATGAATGTCGCACCCAGCGCGGTCGCTGCGGATCTGCCGGCCATGCCCGCGGCCTCAAGCCCCTCCTGCGCTTCGTCAAGCGCAGCATAGGTCTCATTCGATAACACGATGCCGAGGCTGCGCGCTTGCCCCTCCAGGGCCTCGATCCCCGCGCGGCCTTGTTCGAGGAATGGCAGCAGACGCTGGCCGCCCCGCCCAAACAACGCATTGGCCGCAGCAAGCTTGAGCGTCGTGTTGTCTGTCCTCGCCATCGCATCGGCAAGTTCGAGCAGCAACTCGTGCTGACTCTTCAGCTTGCCGTTCGCGTCTATCACCTGGATGCCGAGGGTGCTCCATGTCTTCGTCTGCGCCTCATTCCCGGATGCTGCGCCCGCCGCCGCTCGCCCCAGACGCATCATGGCCATGCTCAGGCTGTCAATCTCCAGCCCTGATCTGCTGGCCGCAAATCCAAGCGCCGCATACTGCTCACCTGTCATGCCAATCTTGGCAGCATTGTCTTGCACTGCCGCCGCGCTGCCCATCGCTGCCGCGCCCAGCGCCGCGACAGCGCCCACGGCTGCTGCCCCGGCGACGCCAATTGTGGTGGCCGCCGCACTGGCTATGCCTCGCATTCGCTCCCACCGCGCATTGAACTCCTCCTGCCTCTTCCGCGCCCGCTCCAACACACGCTCAACGCCCACGATGTTGCTCTCAGCACGCTTGAACGCGGGGTCAGTGCGGTTCATGCCGTGCAGGATCACGGCCACGTTGAGGTTACTGGTGCCTGCCACGGTTCGACAGCTCCTCGTGTGTCGCGCGAATGAGGTCCCGGACGGCTTCGGGTGGGTGCCCGCTTGCCACCAGCTCTGCGGCCTTCGCGTCAATCTCCATGTCTGCCGACAACCGCCGCACCTGCCACAGATCGAGGCTCATCACGTCGTCCAGCTGCATAGAGGTCTTCGTCAACATCAGCCAGACGAAGCGACTCCAACTGCCCGCCCCACCGCCTCCGCCACTGGGTCGGCCTTCGGCGGGGGGAACAGCGCAATCATCACCCGCTCGCACTCCTCAAGGTCAAGCGCGTCGATGCTGCTTGCAAGCTCCTCGCGCGTACCGGTATACCCCGCGCGCCGCGCCGCCCGCCAGAGTGTGTCAAGAGTCTGGTGAAGATCGCTTGCGAACTCACTCTGTGCCTGCTCGATAAGGTCATTCAGGGTCAACGGCATGACGGGCACGTCACCACTCGCGAGGCGCAATATCTCACGCCTCGGCCCGCGCCCGGCCAGTTCCGATAGCTCCTGCATTCCGTCAGTGCGTTCCACTGATTGCCTCCTGTGGCTATGATGCGGCGAACGTGCAGGCCCACACAGCGAGGTCGTTCTTCGTGCTCTTGGCAGTCAGCGACCACACGGCTTCATCGGCACTGGCGACCAGCTCAGCCGCGCTTGCGCCAGGGTCGAGCTTGTCGCCGCCGGTGAGGTCGAGTGTGAACGTCTTCGGCGTCGCTCCCGCGTCCTGCCCGGTGAACTTGAACCCAATGGCGTCCGGCCTATCCGCGCGCAAATCGATCCCGAGCGGAAGGCGGAACCGAGCACTCAGGGACACCTGAAACGGCCCCGGCTCCATCCACTCGGGCATACGTTGTGAGCCTGCTGTTTTGGCGTCAAGCGAAGTCTTCTGTGCGATGCCCGTTGTGGCCGTGACCTCCCACCCGATGCACTTATAGGCTGCCCCGTCAATGAAAACACTGCCGGTGTGCCATGCCACTGGGCTGTTGGTCTGCTTGGCGGCGGGCGAGGTGATGGCGACGGACTCTTCGTCCAGCGCAAGCCATTCGTAGGTAGCCAAGAGCAACCCACCGACCTCGCAGGACAGCTTGAGCGAGGACAAGTAGCAGTCCGTCTGCAGGTTCGCAGCGTGCTCGTCGCCGATGCCCCCGCCCTGGATCTTCTTGATGAGCGTCGGCAGGTTTCCCACCGCTGCCGGCTTGATGCAGGAAATCAGGCCGATGCTCTGCACCACGGTCGTGGCGTTACCTGCGGGCTCCACCATCGGCCGCACCTTGAGCGACTGCCCGCCAATGCCGTCTGTCTCAGCGGGCTCATTGTCCGGGCTGCCAATGCGGCCCCCGGTCACCTCGTCAAAGGCGACGAACGGCCCGGTGCCGGCGATGTCGAACTCTGCGCACTGGTTCAGGCCAACAAAGGTACTCATGTCTGCTCACGCTCCTCAGGCGTCTTGGTCTTCCGTCGCCCACGCCCGGGAGCCGGTTCGCGTGGGTCTTCGTCCAGCAGGATCACGTTCTCGGCGTCTTCCGCTGCCAGCTTGCGCCTGTACTCACGCGCCTCTTCGTCGCTCATGTCTCTGCAGTAGCGACCATAGTTGCTCCGCCACCGTGTTGCGTGAGGCTCAGTGATCTCGTCGCCCGGCTCAAAGCGCTCAAGGCGCCTGGTGCAGATGAGTAGCACGGTTACATGCCTCCTCGGTGGTTTGGCACTCGGAACTGCACGGTCACGTCGGCCATGAAGTTCGGCACCGCGCGGCCCTCACGGGTGACGAACTGGTACTGCACAGCCCCGAAGTGCGTGACCAGGCCGCTCACCAGCTGCCTGTTCGCAGCACACACCGCCTGCACGTTCTCCACTGCGGTGCACAGCGCCGGCCCGTCCGTCAGCGGGTTCGCCCACGGCGTCTCCACGATGATCGTCAGCTGCTTCCCCCGCTCAAAGTCGCTCATTGAGACGCCCTCTTCGGCGTCCTCCCCCTTTGGCTGCACGTAGTACGTCAGCGCCGCCGGCGGCTCCATGCGCCAGTAAGCCTCCACCGTGTGCGCGCTGTCTTCCGCTCGCAGCAGCGCCGTAAACGCTGTAACCAGGTCGCTCATGCTCATGGCCGTAGTGCCTCCTCAACGGTCGCCACCAGCTTGCCGGCTGCCTCGTCGCGCCCCTGCGCCATAGCCGGTCGCAGGTACGGGCGCGCGGGGATCCTCACGCTGCTCTTCAGCACGTATTGCACGTTGAAGCTCTGGTCCACCAGCAGCGGAGCCCTGCCCGGGCGCTTGAACAGCCACAGGCCGGCGTGGTCGCGCGGGCTCCCCTTCATGTCCCCGACGGGTATTGCCAGCGCCTTGGCGCGCTTCGGCCGGATCGTGCCGCCGAACTCGTGAATCGCCGCATAGACGACGTTGGTGCCAACCTCTGCGTAGACGCCCCCGGCCTTATGCACGCGATAGGTGAGACTGCGGCGCAGGTGCCCCTTGTCGATGTTCAGGTGCCCGGCGTCGTGCCCCTGGTAGATGATCTCCTTGGCGATCCTCAGCACTACCATCGCGGCTTTGCCTAGCCCTCGCGCAAGCGCCTTGTCGAGCAGCTTCGGCGCACGGTTCGCCCACCGCGCGGCCTGCGTCGGCGTCAGTAGAATGCCCGCCTGCTCCACGTCAGACCGCCTCCATCGCTGCCAGGTTGACGACCATCTCCCCCTGCCCCCTGCGCCGGTGGTCGCGCACCGTGCGCACCTCGTACTCCTCGCCGGCGGCTGTGCGCACCCGGCGCCCGGCCTTGATGCTGGTGTGCGGTCGGCACCGCAGGACGTGCGTGGCCGACGGGTCAAGCATCATCATCGTCGCGCGGCGCCCGCTCTCGGTGAGGGGCTCAATGCTCGCCCGGAACGACCCGCCCACCTGCGTCCACGTGTCGGCTTGCGCCGTGCGCACGTGTACGGTCACCAGCTGATTGAAGTCGCTCTCGAAGCTCATGCCAGGGTGCCTGCCTTGTAGGGGCGTAGTGCGTTCGCGATGCTCTGCGGGAGCCCGTTGGTGGTCTGCTCGTAGGTCACGGAGTAGCCGTCGTGGCTCTCGCTCTGCGCGCCCACGTTGCCGGCGCTCTCCAGCACCCACGCCACCAGTTGCAGCAGCGTGCGCCTCAAGCCCGCGGGAAGCGTCAGCGACGTGTAGCCTGCGCTGTACTGCACCCTCAGCGAGCGGTAGCCTGCAGGCCACGTGCCACCGTCAACGCGCTTGATCATCCCCGCCCCCGCGACGGCCACATACCACGATGCGTCCAGCACCGTCGCGGCGCCGTCCGGATCATCAGTGATCGTCAGGGCGTGGTCGTCGTCCACGACCAGCGGGTACTCAGGCATGAGCAGCGACACCAGGCCCGGTGCTACGTCCATCACCACATCGTAGTCAGTGAGCTCAAGATGCCGCCCACAGAACTCGTCTGCCAGGCCGACGGCCATGCTCACGGCGTCCAGCAGCAGGCCCTCACGCTCAGTCGCCTGCGGCACCCATGCCGCCACCTCTTGCGGTGTCAACAGCGCCATGATGCTCTACTCCTTCGGCGTGGTCGCCTTGCGAGCGCGCGGCTTGCGCCCGGTGCCCTTGCGCCGGCGCGGTGCGGGTGCCAACTCGTACGGCTCCACCAGAGACCCGTCCAGCACGTTCGGGGCGGTATTAGTGGCCTCGGACGGGATCGCGTTCTCCAGCACCTCAAAGTGCCCGGGGTAGTCTGCGAGCATCTGTGCGGCTTTGCCCGCGCTTACATCGGCGATTACGCCCGGCTGAATCTTCAGGTGCTCCCCGGTCTCGGGGTCGATACTGCGGTACGGCCCGCCGGTGTTCCTCAGCACCACTCGCATCTCACACACCTCGTTTGATGATGTCATTGAGCATCGCCTGCTGTGCCATGCCGCGGTACTGTTGTGCGACCAGCTCAGGCGACCGGAACTCAGCCCCGTACTCCACCCACTGGCAGGCTTGCGCATACGCCGGCGCGCTTGTGAGCAGCTCCACCAGTGCATCGCCCTCAGCGCCCCTGTGAGCGGTTCGCGTCCAGTCCTGCAGGTCTTGGTGGCAGCTGCTCTCGGATACGACCACAGGCCGCTTGAAGCCCAGCACGGCGGGACTGCATGCAGACTGCTCCCGGCCGCTCTCCGGGGTGTCGAGGTACACGTACACGTCGGCTTCCGCGAGTGCCGCTTGCAGCTCGTCCTGCGACCACTCCTCGCGCAGATCCACGGTCAACCCGTCAACGCGCAGGCCTCTGAGCCACGAGACCAGCGCCGGGTCACAGATGCGCGGCCCGGTGGTGCCGTACAGCCGAAGCTCTGCGTCGGGAACAGCAGGGCGCACCTGCTGCTCAAACACCCGCACCAGGGCCTCAAGCCCCTTGTGCTCCCGCACCATGCCGTGCCACGCGATCACGCGCGGCGTCGCCCCTGGTCGCGGCCCCCACTGCTCGGCCGGCACCTCCCAGGTCGGCAGCGGAATGAACCGCGTCCGGTGCCCGGGCACGTTGCCCGCGTACTGCGTCCAATGCACGATGCAGGGGGCGCCGTCAGCCGGCAGCTCGTCGGGCTTGTGTACATCCCAAACCCGGGGCACGTCGCCCCACCTGCGCCGCCACTTGCTCCACGCGATGCTGTCTGCGGGGTGATACTGGCACACAACCGCGTCGACGTCGGACAGGTCATCGTCCCACGTGCGCAGGTCGCACCCGAGGGCCGCCGAGAGCCGGCGCGCTACGTCCACAACGCCACAGGGCCACCTGTCAGGCGCCACCATGCACACGCGAGCGTCAGCCACGTCCAGCACAGCGGAAGTCCACTGGCGGAGCAGCGCCGGGTCGTTGTTCTTCACGTCCAGCGGCGCCTTGAGGAACACGCTCGGCAGGTAGTCCAGCGCGATGCAGTACGGATTGATGCTCGGGCCCGTCGCACACAGCAGTGGCTTGTTGAAGGCACCTGCCAGGTGCGCGCTCCCGGTGTCCGTCGAGACCACTGCCTTCGCGCAGGCGACCAGGGCCACGAACTCGTCCAGCGAGGTCTTGCCGCACAGGTCGAGGGCGCCGGTGTCCCGGTAGTGCAGGGGCTCGAAGTGACACAGCACGGCTTCAGCACGCCCGTGGCAGGCACGCACGACCGCTCTCACCTGATCCTGCGAGTAGAGCTTGTTGCCACTGCCGTGCCATGAGCCCTCTGGCGCGATGACAACGTAGGGGCTGTTCCCCACCAGCTTGCGGGCAGTGCGTTCATGCTCGGGCGTAGCGCGTAGCAGCGCCGTGCGCGGTGTGTCGCGGATCTCCGTGCCAACGATGCGCGCTACCTGGTCGACCATCGGACGGTTAGCGCCCCAATCGGTGCGAGACCAGAACTCGAATGCCTCGGCGTAGGGCGAGACGTGCCCGTTGCCGAACACCTTCAACGTGGGCAGGCTGTCAGTGCGCCACTTGACGCCCCCGCCGGGTTGCAGTGCAGCGATTTCGACCTTCACGCCCTTGGCGGCGAGTGCGTAGGCGGCAGGCAGCGTAGCGAGTGTGTCGCCGAGGCCTGCGCCGATCTCCAACCTGCGCTCAGCCATGGAGCCTCCCTCTAGTCAAAGCACGGGGCGGGAGCCAGTTACGGCCCCCGCCCCGGGGTGTGAGCGGTTGAGGTTTCAGCCCTACAGGGTCCCCAGGTTGACGCCCATCGCGGTCGTCAGTGCAGAGCCCAGCGCGTGCACGAAGTCGCCGCGCCAGACGCACACCAGGTCGCTGTTCTGCGAGGCAGCGAACCGCTGCACCTCCAGCGTCACGTTCATGCGGTCGCCGAGCAGCCACGCCGGGAGCCAGACCAGCATGATCCCGGTCTTCGTCACGGTCGTGCCGTCGTAGACGCCGCTCGCGTTGAGCGTCTCGCGCATAAACGGCGTGTACAGCACGGGCTTGCCGTACAGCTTCGCGATCTCGCCGCTCAGGATGGTCGCGCCCGGGCCATACTTGTCAACGGTCGTGACCAGCGCGTTGTCCTTCGCGTCACGCAGGTTGAGCAGGCTGTTGTAGCCGCTCGTGCCCACGACCCACGCGAGGTTCGCGTTGTCAATGCCGTACTCCCCCATGCCCGCGGCAATCGCGCAGAGCGCCTCGCCGGTCAGGGAGCTGATGTCCTCGTTAGCGCCGGCGTTGTCAATGGCCTTGGCGCGCAGGCCCAGGAAGGCCTTGCGGCGGTCGGTGGAGGCGGTCACGTCGGCGTCCATGTGAGACCCGGCGGTGTCGCCGTTCACGATGGCGTCCTCAATACCGCGCGCCACGCCGGTGATGAGCTTGTTGCGGATGATCTGCAGAGCCAGCGGGTACGCATCATCCTCGTACTCGAAGCTCTCGATGGTCCGGATCGCCAGCTTCTTGGCGGTCAGGGTCACGTCGCCGGTGGTCGGCGAGCTCTCAGTGATCTCGGTCGCCCGGGTCACGTTCTCCGGGAAGTAGTAGGCCGTGGGGTAGTTGCCCTCTACGGGGAGCTTGAGGGTCTTGGTGCTCATCGGGACGCGGCGAAACGCGCCGGCCATCTTGAGCGCGGACTGCACGTCGCGCACGAACTCGCCCGAGAACCCCTCGGGCACGTAGTCGGCGCCGCTCCCGTCGGTGGCGGTGTCGAGGGCCTTCATCATGGCCGCGTTGCTGTGAATGCGGCTCTTCTTCGGGTTGTCGATGCCCTTGACGACCATGTCGATGTACAGGTAGTCAGAGGCCTTGGCAGCGGCACCCGTCAGGCGCAGGCCCTTGTCAGACGGCTCGTAGAACTCGGCCTCCTTGACCTCGTCGGCGCCCCGGTCGCGCACGATGACAGCGCGGTTCTCGGCAATCGCGCGGTCCAGCTTGACCTGCCAGTCGGCGTTCGCCTTGGTGACGGCCTCGTCAATGGCCTTGGCAACGTCCTCGGGCGTGGCGCCCTGCACCGTCTCAGCCGGCTTCTCGGCATCTGCCGACTTGACGGCCTTGAGGGCCTCAGCGACGCCCTCCTTGACGCCCTCCGCCACAGCGGTCTTCAGGTCGTCAACGGTGGCGCGCTCGTCAGTCTTCACGTCGGTGTCAGCTCCCATGGTCGTTGCTCCTTAGTGTCGGGTGATGATCGGCAGCAGCTTCGCGCCGGCGGGTACGCCGGTCTTCTCACCGCAGGTGCAACGCACCAGCGGGAGCCGCTTGCCGTCGCCTGCGCCGTCCTCGGTGGAGGCGCGGCTTGCGTCGTCACGTGCGATGACCTCGTTGAGCGCGTCACGCGCGGCCTCAACTGCGGTCCGGTTCGCGCCCGACAGCACCCGCCCGGCCTTCGCAAGCTCAGCCAACACGCTGATAGGGCTCAGCGCCTCTGTAAGGACCTCGGCGGATAGGGCTCCGCCGTCTGTCTTGGCCCAATGCCGGCTGATGTTACGAAGGCTCTCGGCGGCGCCCGTCAGGCGCTTCAGGTCAGCGCGGACGCGAGCTTCCTCGGCGTCCTCGCCGTCGAACTCGTCAAGGGAGCGCAGGGACAGGTGCAGGCTCTTTGCCGCGTCTATGATCGCGCCCGGGTTGCAGGGCATATCTACCAGCGACACCTCCATGAGTTGCCCGTTACGCACCCAGTGCCACACGTCGCCCTCGCGATAGCCGCACTCCATGCGCGGCGCCGCGATGTTGAAGCCGACGCTCATGGCCCGAACCATGCCCTCCTCCACCTGCGCCATCGCGTAGGGGCTCAGCCCGTCGCCTGCGTCAGACAGGTCAATTATGCGCCCGCTCACGCGGAGCCCGCGCACGCCGCCCTCCTGCGCCACCTCCACCTGATCCCACACGCCGATGTTCACCTGGTGCTGCCAGAACATCCGCGGGTTCGCGCGGAACTGGTCGAGGCTCTCAGCGAAGAACGTGCTGTGAATCACCTCGTTGGTGCGGTCAACGTCCTCGGTCGAGGCCCACCCGGCCACGTTGAGCGTTGGCCGCCCGTTGGCCGTGGGCTCGCCCCTGGTCGCCTTGATGCTCGCCACATGCTGGAGTTTGACGAAGCTGTACGGCACCTGCCGGGTCTCCGTCGGTGCGGCCAAGGTCGGTGCGAGTGCGGTAGCGGTCGGCATGATTGCTCACTCTCCCCAAAGCAGAAGAGCCGCCCCCTGGTGGGAGCGGCCCCTGCGGTCTGTGCGATGCGGTGCGGCGCGGCGTCACTTGCGATGCTTCGCGAACGGCCTCCAACCGGCGGGCTCTTCCTGCCTCAGCTGATCGCCGTCCAGCACGTTGACCTCATGCGCCGGCGGCGGCGGCTTCGGCTGCTCCCGCTGTGCGAAGTGCGGGCAGTCGAAGCCCGCGTTCGCATAGCACGTCGTGCGGATGACATTCCCCCACACGTGGTCGATGCGTGCACCGGCCTCCAGGCACGTGCACCCGGCACCGTATCCCTTTGAGGGCCTCATGAACCACTTGCAGTCTTTGCACAGCGCCATGCTCAGTCGCTCTCGCTGTCGCCTTCGTTGTCGCCGAACGCAGGTGCCAGGGCACAGCGGCACTGGCACACGTCCTCGGCGTCCATCTCCGGGTCACCAGGGCCGTTGAAGCTGCCGGTCTCAAGCTCGAAGTCCTCGTCAATCGGCACCACTACGCCGTCCATGGCGGTGTGCCAATCACGCGCCGGTGGAGACGGCCCGCCACCAGCGAGCCACTCCTTGTGGGTCGCCCCGCCCTGCGCGTAGCCGTCCAGCGACGCCTGATTGAAGCTGATCCCCGTCTCGGTGCGCGCGACGTTCTCGGCGTAGCCCTCGCGCCCCGTCTCTGCCCACTGCAGCACACGAGCGGTCAGGTCCTCGATGGTCTCGCCCTCGGCAAGCCCCTGCTCGATTGACTGCCGCGCCCTGGTCTGCGCGTTGGCAGTTACTGTCTTCATCTCGCGCTTGCGGCTCAGCAGGTACGCCCGCGCCTTCGGGTTGTCCATGTCGAAGTTGAGCCCGGCGTCAATGACCGCGATTGCGGCCTGCCCGGCGTGCTTGTACGTCTCATTCAGGATCGGCATGAGCGTCTCGCGCAGGTCCTCAGCCGCCGGCTCCAGATCGAACGCGAACTGCATCGCCGATGGGCGCTTGATGCGACCAGGGCGGAACAGCCCCTTGTCTGCATTCTCCTTGAGCTTCGCCACCATCTCGTCTGCGAGCTTGTCATACCAGGGCGCTTGTGCCTGCTTGATCTCCCGCTCGAAGCGCCTGCGGCCCCGGTCAACAGCCTTCAACAGGGATGCCCGCTGCGACGCGCTCAAACGCCGCACAGCGCCTTTCATGCGCTTGCCGGCGCTACCGTCGGGAACGGACCCCTCGTCGCCCTGAGCGGCTTCTGGTGCGCCAGACGCAGGCTCCTCTGCGGGAGTGCCCTGGTCGCCCTCAGCTGGTGCGCTTGCGACAGGCTCCACGGGAGCCGGCGCGGAATACGCGTCAGCCGCCTTGCCGTTCTCGTCGGCGATGATCCCGGTCGTGAAGCTGCCCCACCGCGCACGGCCCCAGTCTCCGCCGATTGGCCCAAGGCCGAAGAGGTGCTCGCGTACCTCGTCGATGCGCATAACGCCGGACATCGTCAGTGCCACAGCGGCCTGTGCCAGCTCCACGAAGTCCGGCTGCATCGCTGCGATATGCGTCGTGTTGAAACGCACCCGGATGCCGTCGCCGAACAGCGGTGCCAGCTGCTCGTTCAGCGCGCTCTCCAGCAGCCGCCACGTCTGCTTGACGGTGCCCGAGTAGAAGTCGCGCTTCTGCTCCTTGGCGTTGGCGTAGTGCGCCTGATCCCAAATGCCGGCGACGCTCGGCGGCACGCCGAACGCGGCAGCGATGGTCTCTCGCATGTAGCGTGGCAGCGTCTCAACGAGAGCCTGGTCGATGCTCTGCCCGGTGATGATCGCCTCAAGGTCGCCCGTCAGGAACAGCGGCTTGCGACCGCGACCCCTGGTGGCGTGCCACTCGTCGAAGCGGTCGCGCAGGCGCTTGAGCTGGTCGTCAGTCATCTCGAACGCGGACTTGATGATGAGCGCCGGGATCCCGCCGCCCTTCAGGAAGTCGCGGTTGAAGGCCGTGCCCGCCATGTACGTGTTGATCTCGCCCTCAATCGGCTTGAGCGGCGACTGCCCGTACAGCTGGTCTGTGCCTCCGAACAGCTTGAAGTGCACCACCTCTTCGTCGCTGTACGTCTGCTTCTTGCCCTGTTCGTCGGTGACCGTGTAGCCCGCCACGCGGCCCGAGCGCTTGCCCCGGCCTGCAACGACCTTCACACGATCAGCCGGTAGCACCTGCAGCGCCGCCGGCTGCGTGCCGGTGCCCTTCAGCAGGAGCCAGTACGCGTTCCCTGCCAATTTGAGCCACGAGACGGTCTCGACCAGCAGAAGGTACTGGTCGTCGTCGCTGTTCACGTAGTCCAGCAGCAGCTCCAGCGGGTGCCCGGGCTGCTCTACCCACTCCGTGCCCTGCCGCTTCTCGACGACCACGGCGCCCTCGGCTACGGCGTGGGCGATGCGCGAGACGCACACGTAGACCCAGGCGCACAGCGCATAGCCCTTCGGGTGCGTGCCGTCCGTCAACTGCGGAGCGCGCTCACCCTCAAGCCCGAGGTTCACCAGTTGGGAGGCACGCCCGTGCGCCGCGGCGCGCAGGTTGCCAATGAGTTTGCTCAGGATGCTCATGCGTGTCTCCCTACAGCACGTAAGCTTCAACCTGCTTGGTCTCGCGCAGCTCAGTCAGCCCCCACACCAGCGCGTCCATGCGGTCAGGGGAGGTCTCGCCCGGCTCCCCCGTGTAGCTGCAGAGCTGGTCTTCGAGTTCGGGGAACGTGCCCACGTGAGACACCCGCCCCTGCTCATACAGCGCCGCAATGGGCTCCGCCCGGACGACCTTGCCCCTCGAAGCATGGACGGCGGTGACTGGCACCGAGGGCAGGATGGTGCGCAGGACGTGCTGCACCATCTCGCCGCCGTTGTTGACCTCCGCCACGATCCTGTCGGCGCGGAACTCTTCGAAGGCGCTGATGGCGCGGCGCCCCCATCCATCCGGGCTCATGCGGCAGGTGCGGTCTGCCAGGACGTACCAGCGGGCGTCTACCCCGAGGGCGCAGACCACGATGCCCGTCTCGTCGGACTCGTCGCTGGAGGTCGCCGCCGGGTCAACGGCTACGACTACGCGCTGCAGGTCAGGCACCGTTGCGACGCGTGCTGCGTCAATCCATTGCCGCTGCCACAGTGCACCCTCGACGTCCTCCAGGTACTCGCCGGACAGTTCCTGCCTGCCGAGCCGCGTGCCCTTGTAGCGGGCGATCACCGTCTGCGCGAATGACTCTGCCAGGTTGTCCAGGTTGTCGTAAGTGGAACCGCGTGTGAGATGCGTATGCGGATCGCTGGCGATGCGTTTGATAAGGGCGCGCGGCTTGGGCGTCGTGGTGACGATCACCCGCGGCTTCGTGCCCAGGCGCAGGCCCATCATGAGCATGTCCCAGGTCTCGTCCATGCGGCGCCACGCGGCGAGTTCATCGCACCACGCGGCTTCGCACTGAGGGCCTCGGAGGCGGTCGGGCTCCTCTGCGCTGAACAGGAGGGCAGTCGCCCCGTTGGGCCACGTCAACTTGCGCTTGCTGCTTTCGTAGGTGGGGCGCTCCGCGTCGGTGCTGATGCTGAGGATGCCCGCAGGGCCTTCAATCATGGTGTCGCGCACGTCCGCCGCAGTGGCGCCGACGAAGTGCAGGTTCCCGTATCGCCCTTCGCGGACCCACTTGCGGACGGTCTCGGCAGCGGTGCGGGTCTTGCCCCAGCCGCGGCCCGTCTGGATGAGCCAGATGGTCCAGTCCCCTGGCGGTTCTTGCTGCTCCGGGCGCGCCCAGAAGCGCCACTCAGTCTGAAGCGCCTTCGCCTGTGCCGGCGTCAGACTGCGAATTGCCGCGTTCCTGTTGGCTTCGGGCAGCGATGCTAGCAATTGCGCGAGTGAGAGACTCAATGGCCTCGCTCCCGTGGTCTACCTGTACCGGCCCCCCGTCCTTGCCCGTGACCTCGTGGGCGGCCCGCTGGGTCACGACGCCCTGACAGGCCGCCAGCTTCTCGGAAACGTCGGCGATGGACTTGAGCAGCTGCGCACGGGTTGCCTGATTGTCCGCCCGCGTGTAGTCCTGCCAGAGGCACTTGAGGACCTCGCGGAGGCGCGCCTCATGCTTGGCGCGGGCGTCCACGGTGTCGGAGTTCTCAGCGGCGCAGACCGCGAGGTGGACCTTCTCGATGTTGCGCTTGACCGTGCTCCAGTCCAGGCCGAACTCGCGGGCGAGGGCATTGATGGGCTGACCGCGCCCGACGTGTGCGGTGTATGCCTGCATGGCCCACTCGGGGAGGGGGTTGCTTCTTGCACTCGTTGCGGGACCTTCTGGCGCGCTCGCAGGCACCTTGGCGGCCTTGCCCTTCGCGGGTTCCGGCGGCTTCGGCGGCTTAGCGCGGGGCATGAGTGGCTTCCTCTGCGGTCATGTAACCGCCCGTTATCTCTTCGCCCGTCGCCCGCTGCACGGCTTCGCGCAGGTTCTCGGGTAACACAAAGCGATACACGGCATCCCCGTTTTCGTCCCTGTGCGTGGCAATCAGGTTCGGCACAATCGCCTGCGGTCCGCGCCCGCTCCGCGTCTGGTTCCAGACGTAGCGATACCACGCCGCGAGGGTCTGTTTGCCGGTGCCGTAGTGCTCAGAGCGGATGCGCGCCTTGACACCATTGGCGGTGTTCACCTGAACACCGCCAGGATTGGTCTCCATGATTTCGGCAACGTTCCCATACGCCGCCGCGACGCGGCGGCGTGTTACCCCATTGCCGCCATTTGCGCGGTCGGCCAAGTCGCTGTGCTGCATGGCCTCACCATACACTTCGGCCCATCGCCTACTATCGGCTCCATTCCCAAGGTTCACGCTGTGCAGCGCGGAACCCCCTTCGGCTGTCTGCATCATGGGGTGCAGCACCCACTCGAACCGTACTTCCCCGGCCCGCATGGCCTCTTCCGTCACGTGCCCCCAGTTGGCCCGCCACGTTCCTACTTCGCCCGCCATGAGGTCAGTCGCGCAACAGTTGGCACTGTCCCCCAGCCACCGGAGGGCATTGTCAGCGGCGTAGTGCCCCAGTCCATGAGCCTTCGCTGTCTTCCGGGCGAGGAGTTGGTATGCGAACTTCTCCGCCCAAGGATAGTCACGGTCGGCGCCGGACTTGGCGGCAGGCGTCTGGTAGGCTTGCCCGAAGGCACCACGCAAAGTGCCATCCATCTTCGCCCATGCGCGAGAGGGCAGCTTCAGCCCCTCCACGATGATGGCCCGTGCCCCGGCTTCGGCGGCCTGCTCGCAAAGCACATTCAGCGTGCGCTCAGAGACGCCCCGGATGTACGGCTGGACGCGTATGACCGTCGGCGTAGTGCCCGCCATATCCCGGACGAAGGCCAGCCGCTCCTGCCAAGTCGCCGCCCCCGGTTCCGCCTTGAGCAGCGCATCGTCTGCGGCGATCAGGGAGACCTGCAGCAGCCTCTGCGGAATGGCTTCCCATGCAGTGCGCCACGGTTCCTGCCCCAGCAGTGTGAACTTCGTCGAGACGACCAGCGGCGCTTGCGCTTCGGAAACTTCCCGGAGGAACCCCAACGTTACGCGCCGGTCGGCTTCGCAAGGCTGGAGCGGATCGGCCATCCCGCCAAGGTGCACCGGTATGCCCAGCCGTCGCATGGCGGCTTCGGATGACTTGCCGATGCCTGCCAAGCGCGGCCCGATACGCGGCGAACGATTCTCGACTTGGCCGAAGGTATCCGTCTTCCCGCCCTTGCCGACACTACTCAACGCCGCAATCCGGGCGAAGCAGTAGACGCACCCCGCCGTGCAGCCGTCATAGGCATCTAGCCGCAGGGGCGTCGGGCAGACCGTCAGGTTGCCGCTTACTTGCAGGGCTGCCTTCATGCCAGGTAGGCCTCACAGATGAGTAGGAAAGCCTTCGACTTGGCGTCCACAGGGAGAAGCCCGTCCACCTCCGAGCCCAACTCCACGACGGCCTTCTGCAGCGCCTCTTCGCACCGTTCGGCATCGGGGCCAGTGAGGGCAAAGTGGAACCCCGTGTTCGGGAGCTTGTCCGGGGCCATCCCGTAGCCAGCCAACCCCTCTGCAAATCCGCTTCCCGCCATCTCCGCAATCAGCGCGTCCAGGTCGGCGTCCGTGTAGCCCGTGCCCTCCAGGCCCTCGGTCCTCTGCACGTCAGCGAGGAGGGCGGCCAGTTGCGTGTCGTCGTCTACGGCGAGGCGGCTCACCGTGTTCTCGAGGGCCAGGAACTTCTCAGCCTTCGGGTCGTCGCCCTTGAGCGCCAAGCGCAGCACCGGAACCGTCGTGTGGCCTTCCTTGCGGGCGGCCTCCACGATCCCATGCCCGGCGAGGATGACGTTGTCGCGGGAGACCACGACGTTGCGCGCCCACCCGTATTCGCGGAGGGACTGTTGCAGGTGCTCAAGCTGGGTCGGCGGATGGCTTCTGAAGTTCCTGCTGTGCGGCGTCAGGCTGCCAATCGGCACCTGCTCAATCCGCATGGGTGGCACTGCCTGCGCCTTCTGGGTCATGGTGGCCATGCTGGTCTCCGTCGGGAGGGCTATGTGCGGCCTGCTACTGTTGCGGCACCGTGTAAATCTGCTTCATGCCGTCACGCGGGAAGTAGACCATCCCGCCTTCGTCCCGGCCCTGCTTCTTCATGTTGCTGCGTCGCCCGTTTGCTGCTATCCAATCCGCCGTCTGCATGAGCAGTGCGCCGGTGCTTTCCTCGTACACCACCAGGTGCACGGGCGTCCCGGTGATAGCTTGCACGCGCAGGTACGAGCGCAGGTGTCGCTCTGATATGCCGTGCTCGTAGCGTCCGGTTTTGCGGGTGAAGCTGGCCTCGCGCTTCGTCTTGACCTCGCACCACTTGCGGCGTCCATCCTTGGCAACGTCCAAGTCCGGGATCACGTGAGCATCGCGCAGGCCTTGTAGCTTCGGCGCCTTGTTGTTTTCGTCGCCCGTGAAGTCGTAGCTCGGGATCACGTAGTAGCCATGTTCCTGCAGGTAGGCGGCTACCAGCTTCTCACCGTTGCTACCACGAATGAACTCCTCAGTCTCACAGAACGCGGTCATGCACGGATCACCACCACGCCGAACCCCGCGAAAGCTTGCGTGAACGCAGGTGCATCATCCCCAAAGTACAGCACCGCCTGCCCCTGCAACGGGGCGCTCACCTTGTCGGGAGCCCAGAACCGCACACGCCCTGCAGGGAAGCAGATAGCCGCGCAGGCCCCGGCGAGTGCCTGGAACCAGCGCGTCTCTGTGGCGTTGTTCACCAGCACAATGGCCTGCGTGATGTTCGGCAGGTCGGCGACCAGCTTCTCGGCGAACTCCTGCACCAGCGGTTGCGCATACGGCGGGTTCATCCACACGCACCCCGCCCACTGCTTCGTGAGCCCGTTGTCCTCCGCCGTGTAGTAGGTGGCAGCGCATACCGTCGCGTTTGCCGTCTCGCTAGACGCCGGGTCGAGGTCGATCCCGCCCATCACCTGCCGCGCCGCTGTGATGTACTCGGGCGGGGTGTACCACTCATTGTCCCCGGAGTTGTTGGCGACGTGCGCCTTCGGGGCGTCGTCTTCGTCGGGCTTGCTCTTGAGTTGTTCCCACGCGGCGCGCGCCTTCGCGGGTTCCGCCGTCGCCGTCTTCCCGAGGGCCACCACTTCCTGCTTCGTGACCTTGGCGTCGCGGGAAAGGATCTCGCTGCGAGCTTCCTCTCCTACCGTCTCGGCAATGGCGTCCACCGCTACGGCGAAGGCTGCGTCACGTTTGATGGTTGCCTCGGAAACCCCTGTCGCGGTCGCCATGCGTTGTGCCGTGGGCCCCGAAACTAGGTCATTTTGCGCTAGTTTTTCGGGGCGTCCTTCGGCCTTCTTCTCCGCTTCGTACAGCTTGCCCCGCAGGTAGCTTGCCGCCGTCGGCGACAGGTTGCGCCGCCCCAACTGGTTATTGATGATCCATTTTCGCGCCGCGTTGCGGTCCGCTACTGCGGCCTCACGGGTGGCATACTGGAGGCCATGCTTCTGCGCCAGCGCATAGCGGTTGTGGCCGTCCAACAGGATGCCCTGCCAGACAGTAAGCGGTTCTCGGATGCCCTCTGCCAGCACGTTGTTCTCAAGCTGGGTTCGTTCGTCGAATGTGAGCGGCGGGATGAGTGCGGCGAACTCTGGGTCTACTGCGATACCGTTCATAGCGTCTCCCATCTCCCGTTGTAGTGAGCCCGGCGGCGAGGACAGCGGGAGAGACTGTCGCGGTTGCGCAACCGCCCGCCGGGCTTGGTGCCACCTATCGGCGGCCCAAAATGCGAACGCCCCGCCAGTGAAGGCGGGGCGCGTGAAGCAGCGTCCGTGTTGTCTGTGCTGGTCTACACCGCGCTCCCGAGCTTGTTGGCGGCCCGTTGCCGCATCCCCGGGCACCTTGGCGGCCTTGCCCTTCGCGGGTTCCGGCGGCTTCGGCGGCTTAGCGCGGGGCATTAGGCTCCATCCCAAACTCGGCGCGCTTCCTCTGCGTCGGGATGCGCCGGGCCTACATACTCGAAGGCTTGCGTCAGACGACCGGAGGCGGAGGCGCGCTTGAGGTTCTTTCTGCTCCCACCAGCGCCCTCGACACTAGCGCCGAACCCTGCGCCCCGCGTCGTCACCCACCGCGGGCTTCGCTGCCGGTAGGCGACCATCGCCGGGTGACTTGTAACGCTCGTCCATCGCCCATTGAGCGCCCGGAGGATACTGCCCATGCCGTCTGACAGGCGCGTCCCAAAGCCCATCCCCTGATAGTCCGGCAGGCATACCGTCCGATGTTCCCGCCAGATGGTGCGTGCGGATCGTTTCACACCCAGCCAAGGCAGCACCGACGTAAACGCGACCGGAACGCCCTCCCAGAACATGCAGAAGCAGCGCGCGGCCTTGTTGAGGTCGGCGCTCAGATAGTGATACGGAGCGAAGACGCGCCAAGCGGAGTGATGCACGCGCTGTACTGTGACGTCAACTGACGGTCGTTGAAGGCAATCCCGCCAAGCGAAGCTGCCGGTGTGCGGCTCGCAAACCCAGTCCGGGGCAAGCCAGTCCGTCACGTCGTAGTGACAGGTTGCCAGCACGCAGCGCAGGCCGTCGGCGCGCGCCTTCTTCGCCAGTGCCACGCTCGCGGTCTTCGCGACGGTGCGGTCTACGACGCTGGTAAACTCGTCAATGTAGCAGGTATCCTTCTCCGCTTCCGCCAGTCGTCGCGCCAGCGTTACTCGGAACTGCTCCCCATTGCTGAGCGCGCCGAAGGGCTTGAGCCAGGCCGGTGGGCTGCTGAACCCCACGGAACAGAGAAGCGCGATCACGTCGCGAATGCCCATGCTCTGCGGGAAGTCATCCAGGATGGACGCGCCTTCCCATTGCATCGGCGTCTGCGTGACCCCGCTCAGGGTCTCAAGCAGCGAGGTCTTCCCTGCGCCGCTTGGGCCCACTATCAGCCCCACGTTCCAGGCGCGTTCGTCCAGCGGCATGTTCACGGACCACTCGCGCCGCGTCTTGACCTCTGCGGGCACGTCGAACATGCCCTGCAGTTGCTTCGCGCGCACTGACGTTGACAGCGCGCATTCCCTTACCCAATCAATGCGCGGCACTGGAGGCCCTCACTCTCAAACCGTTCCAGGAGTTGCACTTGTTGCTGTTCATCGGCGCAGTCCACGACCACCATCCACGCTTGCGCGCTCACTCCCGCGTCTTTAGGCGTCACGTCCGCGCCCTCTGCCGCCATCTCCGCAATCAGCGCGTCTAGATCGCCGTCCGTGTAGCCCGTACCCTCCAGGCCCTCCGTCCTCTGCACATCCGCCAGGAGGGCCGCCAGTTGCGTGTCGTCGTCTTCGGCGAGCCTGCTGACGGTGTTCTCTAAGACCAAGAACTTCTCGGCTTTCGGGTCGTCGCCTTTCAGGTTTAGGCGGTAGACCGGAACCGTCGTGTGGCCTTCCTTGCGGGCGGCCTCCACGATCCCATGCCCGGCGAGGATGACGTTGTCGCGGGAGACCACGACGTTGCGCGCCCACCCATACTCGCGAAGAGACTGTTGAAGGTGCTCAAGCTGGGCCGATGGATGATGCCTGAAATTGCGGGCGTGCGGCGTCAGGCTGCTAATCGGCACCTGCTCGATCTGCATCCCTGCGCCCTCTGTGGCCTGTGCCTTCGCCTTCTGGGTCATACCGCGCTCCCCAGCCGTCCTTCCGCCCGTTGCCGCATCAGCCACGCCATGCCCGTCAGGTGCGTCTCGTGGCGCGCGTCGCCGTCTACTGCTTCCCCCACCGTCTTCGGCTTGCCCTCGGGCGGCGGGAAACCAGCATGCGGGCCGATGTCCGGCCTGACGCCAATCCAGATCAGCCGCTCGCGTGACTGCGGAACCCCGTAGTACATGGCGTTCAATAGTTGGCAGCGTACCGTGTAGCCGGTCGCCTTCAGGGTCTCCATGATGGTCTTGAAAACCAGGCGCATCTTGCCCTTGACCATCCCCGAGACGTTTTCCATCACGAAGACGCGGGGCTGCAGGCCCTCCACCAGCCGGACGTATTCCCGAAAGAGCGTGTTGCGCGGGTCGTCCAGTTGGCGCTTGCCTGCAGTACTGAACCCCTGGCAGGGCGGCGACCCGTCCAGAATGTCAAGGTCGCCCACCTGCAGGCCGGTCAGTGCCAGCAGTTCCTCCGCCGTCACCGTCGCAATGTCCCGCTCCAGGACGGGCGTCTCGGGGAAGTTGAGCCGGTACGTCTCAGCGGCATTGGCATTGAACTCGACCGCCGCCAGACCCCGACCCCCTGCCCACTTGTAGCCGAGGGAGCTGCCGCCGCACCCGGCGAACAGGCTGATGTAGGTGAAGTCCCGGTCGCCCAAGATGTGCTCCCTGATGCAGGTCGCAATGGCCTGTGCGAACTTGGGAGGGACGGTATTCCCTATCCGGTCTTCTGCGTCACTGGAGTTACCGGCAAACCGGAACCCCGAAGGGAAAGATGCAAGCAGCTTGAGTTCATGCGGCGTACACTTGCGGGCTTCTGCCGGATGGACGACGCCCGATGCCCCCTTTCCCGTACTCAAGGTCGGTGCTGGCTTGTCCCAATCTAGGCGGCTGAGTTGGAAGCCCCAGTTCCGCCCGTAAAACTCGTTGGCCCTCTGCCCTGGCTTCATGCCCCGGCAGCATTCTGCTAGCTTGCTGCCAGGCTGCGGCCACTTAGGAACATGGTCGTTTGCTGCTTCGTCCAGTCCTGCCCATGCTTCCCGCACCGTTGCAGGCTTCCCCTGCGGCATCGGGAATGGCGGCCATCCACCGTCACAGCGGGAACTCATGGCCGCACTCCGGGCAGGTCGCCTTCTTGATGCCAGACAGGTCTATGTTCTCGTCATACTCGCGGGTCGGCACCGACGCCGGATCAAAGGTCAGTTGCCCTATCAGCGCGTCTAGATCGCCGTCCGCGTATCCCGTACCGTCCAGCCCCTCCGTCCGCTGCACGTCGGCGAGGAGGGCGGCAAGTTGCGCGTCGTCGTCTTCGGCAAGCCTGCTGACGGTGTTCTCTAAGACCAAGAACTTCTCGGCCTTCGGGTCGTCGCCTTTCAGGTCCAGCCGCAGGACCGGAACCGTCGTATGGCCTTCCTTGCGGGCGGCCTCCACGATCCCGTGCCCGGCGAGGATGACGCTGTCGCGGCTGATGACGACGTTGCGCGCCCACCCGTATTCCCGGAGGGACACCTGAAGATGCTGTAGCTGCAGGCTGCCATGAGAACGGTAGTTGCGCGGGTGCGGCGTCAGGCTGTCAATCGGCACCTGCTCGATCTTCATGGTCGCCGCCGTCGTGGGTTGCGCCTTCGCCTTCTGGGTCATACCGCGCTCCCCAACCGTCCTTCCGCCCGTTGGCGCATGAGCCAGTCAACCCCGGCCATCCGCTGCTCGTGGCGCGCGTCCTCCGCGTCCGGGAGGCCCGCCAGCATGTCCAGCCGTTTGCGCCGGGCCTGTTCGTCGCGCGCATCCGCTTCCTGCGCCGCCCGCAGCGCCGACAGTACCACGGCCTCGCCGAATGTCTGCGCCACCTGGACGCGGGTCTCGCGGGACAGGCACTCCACGAGCAGGGCCACGGTTGCCAACCTCCAGAACGCGAAAGAGCCCCGCCGGTGAAGGCGAGGCTCCTGGAACGCAAACCTGCAGTGGCTATGATTGCGTGACGCCCCGACGTTAGCACAAGCCGCCCTGCTTGTCAAGCCTCTTCAGCATCTCCTCCGGGCTCTCCATGATCTGCGCCAGCAACAGCGGTATCTCGTGCTCCAGGCGCTGGCAGGCGCTCAGGGGTATCCCGTCGCCGCTCCCGTTGCCCGTGCAGTGCAGGCCCGCATCCGCCTGGTCGGCGTGGCAGCGCGCCTCCACAGTGCGGTACCAGGCCACGAAGCGCCACACGTCGTCGTCAATCACCTGCAGCGCGGCGGTCATGGCATCCTGCCCGAGGGCGCTGTTGCGGCGGCTCAGCGCCTGGAGTTGCTCGCGGCGGGCGGCGTCGGGGCCTGCGCCGCGGGTGAGTAGGTCGCCGGTATGGATGGGCTTCTGCATTGCGGCCTCCAGTGGTGTAGTCCCTGCGGTCTGCGGCGTGTGCGGCGGGCGGTGCTACTGCTCCGGGAACAGCCGGTACGCCCGGTAGCGGTACCCGAGCGACAGCACGGTTGCCAGGCGCGTGATCTTCGTCCCCGGCTTCTCAGGGAACCCGCGCGTGGCGCTCGTGTTCTCGGCCACCAGGTGCCGCCCGTCGTCGTAGTAGTCGCCCACGTACAGTGCGATATGGCCGAACTTCCCGCCGGTATGACCGAGGATGTCCCCGACCTGCATATCGTCCATGTGAACCTCGTACCCGGCGGCGGCGAGTTGGCGAAGCGTCTCCTTGGCGGTAGCGCCCCGGTACTCCCAGGAC